>NZ_LMKU01000024.1:0-13771 GCF_001421635.1 Sphingomonas sp. Leaf25 | reverse complement strand
GGGGTCACTGCACGAAAGTGAAGTTTACGTACGCTAGGATCGAACGAACGGCGAACGCGGACGGTCCTAACGTCTGAAGGGAATGACGACAGCCTGATCGAGGAAGACGCGCATGCCTTCTTCTTTAACGGTCTGGCGGAAGGCGGCATGAGCCGCATCGTCGGTCGCGAAGAGGTCATCCCACACCGTGGACGTTCCATTCTCATTTTCCACTTCGAGCGACCAACCCGGCTCATTCTCGAGCCTTATGATATTTACACTCACGGTGATGCCCTGCTCTGTAACGACGCCGGATAGGCTCGAAGTGACGATGTTGGGGTCGCGTTCGTGCATCACTCTTTCCTCATGCTTTGCTACGGTTTGGCAGCGGCGCCTTCGAGCGCCTTGTAGAGCGCTGTTTTACCGACTTTGAGCCGCGTGGCCGCCTCCCGGACCGTCAGGCCTGCCGCGATATGATCGCGCGCCTTGCGCAATTTGTCAGGCGTGATGACCGGACGCCGACCGCCAAGGCTCCCCCGTTCCCGCGCAGCCTTCAAGCCGGCGTTGGTGCGCTCGCGGATCAGGTCGCGCTCGAACTGGGCGAGCGAGCCGAAGATGTTGAACACGAGCATCCCGCCCGACGTGGTGGTGTCGATCTGCTCGGTGAGCGATCGGAAACCAACGCCACGCGCGGCCAGTTCGCCGACCTTTTCGATCAGGTGGCTCATTGAGCGACCGAGGCGGTCCAGCTTCCATACAACTAGCGTGTCACCGCCACGTAGATAGGCCAGGGCCTCGGCAAGCCCCGGCCTATCAGTTTTAGCGCCGGACGCATGGTCGTCGAAGATGCGCTCGCATCCGGCCGCGTTGAGCGCGTCGTTCTGTAGCGCCAGCTTCTGGTCGCCGGTCGATACCCGCGCATAGCCGATCAGCGCCACGGTCGGTTCCGATCTGTCCGTTGTCCCATCGATTTGCATTCTTGTCCGAATCGCCATCGCGGGTCCAGAGTTGACGGACATATTCATGCTGGCCGCCAGAGGACCGTCTGACGGACAGTGCGGGAAAGGTCGTGACGCATGGCAAGACGGCAGTTGCTGACACGCGAAGCGCTCGGCTCACATTACGATCCTCCAACCGACGAACGGGAGATCGCCCGTCACTTTACCCTCAGCCGTGAGGATCTCGATCTTGTCAGCGAACGACGTGGAGCGCCAAGCCGCCTCGGGTTCGCGCTGCTGCTGCTTTACATGCGTTGGCCGGGCCGCGTGCTGGAAGCCGGTGAGAAACCGCCGAGTGCCATCCTCGCCTTTGTCGGCGATCAGGTCGACGCGCCGGCAAAGGCGTTCGACGATTACGCCCGTCGCGATGAAACCCGCCGCGGGCATCTCGCCGATCTCATGCAGCGGTTCGGCTATACCGCTTTCGACCGTAACCACTTTCGCGAGATCGTGGCGTTCGCGATGCCGGTCGCGCAGACCGTCGCGCAGCCTCTCTTGCTTGCCGGCACCGTGATCGACGAGTTGCGTCGGCGACGGGTACTACTGCCGCCCCCGGCTGTCATCGAGGCAATCGTCAGGCACGCGCGCCAGCAGGCCGAACAACTCACCCATGAAATCCTGACCAGCGGCATTGAGCCTGACAAGCTCACGATGCTCGATGCCTTGCTGACCCGGCGGTCGGATCAGGGAACGACATGGCTGGCCTGGCTGCGCAATGCGCCGCAATCACCGGCACCGCGCAACATCCTGCGGCTGCTGGAACGGCTCGATCATGTCCGCAACCTCGGCCTCGACCTTGCGCGCGCCGCCATGATCCCATCAGCGACATTCGACCGGCTTGCCGACGAGGCGGTACGGATCACGCCGCAGCACCTCGGCGAACTGACCCCGCTACGCCGCCATGCGACACTGGCGGCCGCAACAATCCGCCTTGAGGAAAGCCTCACCGACGCGACGCTCACCATGTTCGATAAGCTTCTCGGCAGCATGGTACGCCGGGCGGAAAACCGAACGCGCGACAAGGCAATCAGGACGGTGCGCGAGATGCAGGGGCATCTGCGCACCCTGACCAACAGTTGCCGCGTGCTCATCGACGCACACGCCAAGGGTATCGACTCCCTCGCGCGTCTCGGCCCGTTCGACTGGGAACGGTTCGGCTCCGCCGTCGATCAGGCGGAAGTCCTGGTCCGCCCCGAGACGATCGACCGCACGGCCGAACTTATTGAGCGGCATCGCACGGTGAAGTTGTTCGCCGGGCAGTTCCTGCGGGCGTTCGAGTTTCGCGGTGCCGGGCCGGTGCAGGGAATTCTCGACGCGCTCGCCATCATCGCTGATCTCTACCATACTGGAAAACGACGCCTGCCTGACAAGGTGCCGCTGCGCTTCGTGCCGGCGGGCTGGCGTCCATTCGTAATCCGTAACGGTGTCGTTGATCGCGCGGCCTATGAACTCTGCGCACTGTCTCAGCTTCGCGATCGGCTGCGGGCCGGCGATATCTGGGTGGCAGGCAGCCGACAGTTTCGGGATTTCGACAGCTATCTCATTCCGCCCGCTACCTTCGCAGCGTTGCGCGAGAAGGGGCCACTTCCGCTCGCGATCGCGACCGGGTTCGTATCTCATATCGAGGATCGCCGTGAACGCCTGAACCGCGCGATCGAACGGGTAACGGTGCTGGCCCGGCAGGGCGAACTGCCGCAGGTCCGGCTCGACGAAAACGGGCTGATGATCTCCCCTTTGAAGGCGATCACACCGCCCGCCGCAGAGGTCGCCCGCCGCACCGCCTATGACCGTCTCCCCCGCGTGAAAATCACGGATATCCTGCTCGATGTGGATACGTGGACCGGCTTCGGCGACTGTTTTACCCACCGGCGATCAGGCCGTCCGGCCGACGACCGTAATGCGTTGCTGACCGTGATCCTTGCCGATGGCATCAATCTCGGCCTGACCCGCATGGCGGACAGTTGCCGTGGTGCCAGTCTGCGCCAACTCGCGCATCTGCATGACTGGCACATCAGCGAAGCCGCCTATGGCGAGGCGCTCGGACGACTGATCGAGGCGCATCGCGCGATGCCGCTTGCCGGATTATGGGGCAGCGGCATCAGCTCGTCGAGCGACGGACAGCAATTCCATGCCGGCGGGCGGGGCGCTGCGATCAGCGATATCAACGCGCGCAACGGCAACGAACCCGGTGTGTCGTTCTACACTCATATCTCGGACCAGTATGACCCGTTCGGCTCGCGCGTGATCGCCGCGACCGCGGGCGAGGCTCCCTATGTCCTCGACGGTTTGCTGTATCACCAGACCGGGTTGTCGATCGAAGAGCATTATACCGATACGGGCGGCGCGTCCGACCATGTGTTCGGGCTGATGCCGTTCTTCGGCTACCGCTTCGCGCCACGCTTGCGTGATATCAAGGAGCGCCGCCTGCACCTCCTGCCCGGGCAGGAAGCGGGGCCGTTGCTTGCCGGCATGGTTGGCGATCCGATCGCGCACGACCACTTAGCCGCGCATTGGGACGAACTGCTGCGGCTCGCCACCTCGATCCGAACCGGAACCGTCACCGCGTCGGCTATGCTGCGCAAGCTGTCCGCCTATCCGCGCCAGAACGGTCTGGCATTAGCGCTGCGCGAGCTCGGACGGCTCGAACGCTCGATCTTCATGCTCGACTGGTTGCAGGACATTGATCTGCGCAGGCGCACCCAGGCGGGGCTGAACAAGGGGGAGGCGCGCAACGCGCTTGCCCGCGCATTGTTCTTCAACCAGCTCGGCGAGCTGCGCGACCGCCAGTTCGAAAATCAGTCTTACCGCGCCTCCGGCCTCAACTTGCTGGTCGCCGCGATCATCCTGTGGAACACACGCTATCTCGAACGGTCACTGGCCGACATGGGAGCGCCGGACGATATTGCCCGCCATATCGCACCGCTGGGCTGGGAGCATATCGCGCTCACCGGCGACTATAGCTGGGAGCGGGACGATAGGCCGGCACCGGATCAGCTCAGGCCGCTACGCATCTCGCCCTCGCTCTTGGCAGCTTAGCCCTTTGTATGACCTGATACGCCCAAGTCGGTGATAGCGAGTAAATTGACCGTTCTCGAAAGCGGACATTTCGAACCACGGTTCTGACACTTCGCGCCGCGCAAGAATACGTGGGCCTGCGGCAGCTTCACAACCGTCCGGTTATGACACCAGCGACTTTCCCGATTGAGATGGTATTTTGGGATTATGGAAGTGGCTCGGTTAGCCGGTTCCACCTGAAACATCGGGAGCCACCTTGGGGTCGGGGTCCTGCGCCTTGCCGGTTGCGGGTGCCGCCTTCTGATGCGGCATGGCGGTGAGATAGGCGACGATTGCGTCGACGTCCTTCTCGGCCACCGGCGCCTTATACACCTCGCGCATCTTGGTGACGGTCGCCTTCCACTGAGCCGCCGATAGCGCAGGCTGGGTCAGCGCCATACTGGCCGAGTGGCATGAGGTGCAGTTGGCGTTGATGACGTCGGCGTGCGGACCATCGGGATAGCTCGCGTCGTCGACCGGCAGGTCGACGCTGGTCGAGGTAAGCGAGAAGCCGCGGGCCGACACGCTGACGGGGGGCGCCGGCTCGGACGTCTCGGAGATCGGGGCAGACGCCTTGCGGCTGCTCGGCGCACCTATCGAGATGAGGATGATACCGGTCAGGCCGATCAGGCCAGCGGCCATGATGCCGGGAGACGGGGTCTTCATGCTACTCGCTCCTCAGGCCGCAATGATGGTGGTGGTTTCGATGTTGCCGCGCATGAACCCGCCGGGGTTCCAGATCGGCTTCATCGGCTGGGCGACACCGTTGGCGTTCCAGCAGCGCACCATGATGGGGTTGGGACCGCGCCTAAGCGGCACGCGACCATCCCAGCGCCGGAAGCTATACTTGCCCTCGTCCGCTCCGAGCGTCGTCCTGTACCAAGTGCGGCCACCATCGGATGAGACATCGACCTTGGCGACGCCGCAGTCGCCGCCCATCGCGATCCCGCCAACCGGGATGGACGCTTCATAGGCGATCGCCTGGCCATCCGGCAGGCTGGTCATCCAGCTGCGCGGGATCATGCGATTGATCGGCACGGTCGGGAAGTCCTTGGCACCGGGCGCGACATTCGCGCCGGGTGTAGCCGGTATCTTGTAGGCCTTGGCCATCCAATACTGGTCGTCAGGGCCGGGCAGTACCTCGATCGCGTTCAGCATCTTGACCCAGTAGGTCGAATACCAGCCCGGGACGATCAGCCGGCAGGGAAAGCCGTTGAGGAGCGGCAGCTGCTCGCCGTTCATGCCGAAGGCGATCATCACTTCGCCGTCGCGGGCATGGTCGATGTCGAGCGCCTTCTCGAAGTCAGGGGCGCCCGTCACAACCGGCTGATCGAGCGCGCCGAAGCGCACCTGTACCGCGCCTGCCTTGACCCCCGCGAGGTCCAGCACGTCGCGCAGGCGCACGCCGAGCCATTTGGCATTGCCCATCGCGCCGTTGCCCCATTGCGCGCCGGCGACACGCGGCTGGAACAACCCACGGCTGTTGCCCGAGCACTGATTGACCGCTGCCATCTCGACGCGCGGCAGGCGCAGCAGTTGGGCAAGGCTGATCGACAGCGGTCTGTTGACGTGGCCGAAGACCTTGAGGCGAAAGCTCTCGACGTCGATCGAGGTCGGGATGTCGGCCCAGTGCCAGCGGACGAAGAACTGGTCGTTGGGCGTGAACACCGACTTGTCGAACACGTCCATCGGCGTCTCCAACAGCGGAGGATGGATGCGTTGGAGGATCATGCTGCCCTTGCCAGGAAAGGCGCTGGTCATCGGCCGCTCGGCATTGCCGCCAGGCAGCTTCAGGTCGACGAGCTGCTGCGCCAGCGCAGGTGCTGCGGCAAGGCCGGCGGTGCCGAGCGCCGTACGCCTGAGAAAGCGGCGACGGCTGGTTTCACTCGCCAGCGCGGCGTCAAAATTGTCCATGACAAGGCTCTCCTGTGGCCAGCCACGCTGGCGGATCGAAGGGGCGTTCTGCAAGTGATCGGACCGACTGATCCGATCATCAGGGTGGATCAGTTCGGGGTAGCGATGCAGGGCGAGACGAACAGGTTGCCGCGCCATGCTCCGGCGAGCGTCTTGGCACCGACCAGCAGCCACATCGCCGCGAGCGCGATCGTCAGCACCGTGCCGACGATACCGAAGAAGCCGAGGTTCAGCGTCGTACCGAGGCGGAAGGTGGCGACGGTGTAGACGCCGAGCGGGAAGGTATAGCCCCACCAGCCAAGGTTGAATGGGACGCCGGCGCGCCAGTAGCGGATGGTGATGAGCGTCGCGAGCGCCAGCCACCACAGGCCGAAACCCCACAGGCAGAGCCCGGCGACGACGCCGATCCCTTGCGCGACGGTACCGACACCGACCAGCCCGTGCGCCGCGAGGATCGCCGGCGCATCCGCCCCAAGCACCAGCATACCCAGCGCCCCGGTGCCGATCGGCCCCAGCGCGAGCCAGGAGGATGCCGCCATGCTCTCGTGCGGGAGCTTGTGGAGCGCCATGCGCAGGATCAGAATAGCGAGGATGCCAAACGCGACCGGCACCGAATAGGCCCACAGCACATACGAGGTCGCGAGCGTCACGATCTGCGCGTGGGGATCGGTCAGATGCGGAGCGAGTAGCCCGCCGCTGGCACCCGCCACTTCCGCTGCGACGACCGGCAGCAGCCATACCGCGGTCATGCCGTCCAGGCTGTGCTCGTGGCGGGTAAACATCAGGTAGGGGATCAACACGCCGCAGGCGAGCGACATGGCGACGTCGATCCACCACAGGACGTGTGCGACCGGCACGATGCCGTTACCGAATCGCGCGATCCCGAAGGCGAGACATCCGTTGATGATCGTCGCCAGGCCCATCGGGATGGTCCCGATGAACATCGACACGGTGTTGTGGCCGAAGATGCGCCGTGCCTCATGCCCGAACATCGCCCAGCGCGCGCCATAGAGACCGGCGAACAGGATGAAGAGCGCGATGTTGAAGAACCACAACACCTCGCCAATCGGTTTGAGCGCGGGGCCGATGCCGGGCACCTGCGGCAGCGCGAGAGCGAGGATGCCGGTGCCCATGGTCGCGGCAAACCAGTTGGGTGTGAACTGGCGGATCATCTCGCGCGGGTGATCGAGCCTGCTTAGCGGCTTGAGGCCGGTCAGGGCCGAAGGTGCGTCGGCAGTCATGCGACCTGCTCCTTGATGAGGTCCGTCAGCGCGTCGGCCGCGCGGGTGCGATAGCGTTCCTTGTGGCGCAGCGCGTGGAAGGCGCGATCGGGTAACTCAAGCGCCAGCTCGACCAGATCGCCGGCCTTGAGCGCGCGTGCGACGACCAATCGCGACAACACAGCGACGCCGGCACCGGCCTCGACCGCGGTACGCACCGCCTCGTTGGACGGCAGCGTCATCGCTACCGTCAGCTGGGCCGGATCAAACCCGCGCGTTCGCAGCACGTCCTCGAAGGTCGAGCGCGTGCCCGAACCCTGCTCGCGGACGATCCAGCGTGCAGCGCGAAGCCAGTCCTCGTCGACACGCTCGGCGTCCCTGCGTCCGACCAGCACCATCGGATCGCGTCCGACTTCCCAATGCGCCAGCGCTGGTTCGTCCACTTCGCCTTCAACGAAACCGAGTTCCGCCGCTCCGCTAAGGACCTGCGCTGCCGCGCCTTCGGTGTTGTCGATCGCCAGCTCGACCGCGATCTGCGGGTGGCGCTCGTGGAAGGCGGCAAGCCTTGCGGGCAACCAGTAGCTTGCGATCGTCTGGCTGGCGACGATCCGCAACGAACCACGGGCAAGCCCGGCATAGTCCGCCAGCATCGTCTCGGCATGCGCTGCCCGCCCCAGCACCGCGCGCGCTTCCTCCAGAAAGCCGCGGCCCGCTTCGGTCAGCTGGATGCCACGCCCGACGCGGTGAAACAGAGGAACCCCGTAGCGCGCTTCGAGGGCCGCGACCGCGCCGGAGGCAGCGGACTGCGTGACGTTCAGCACCTCTGCTGCCTTGGTGACGTGTTCGCGCTCGGCGACACCGACGAAGATTCTGAGCTGCTCCAGGGTCATGCAGCTTGTATCGCGGAAACTGATCGATACGACCAACCGTTTGATCTGTTTGTTCCAATCTGGATATCGGAACGATTGGTAATCCTTCGTCTGCGATAGTCTTGAAGGCTTGAAGCGATCCGCGCGCTTGCGGCGTTGGTTCGTCCATGACTGATATGATCGAGCGCAAATCCGATCCCTACAACGCCGAGCCGACGCCCGGCGCGCTGATCGAGCGGTTCCTGACGCCGCAGGCGCTGTTCTACGTGCGCAGCCATGGTGCAGTGCCCGATCTGCCTGCCGATCACCGGATCGAAGTGAGCGGGACGGGCATGGCGAGCCGCTCCTTCTCGGTGGAGGAACTGAAAAGCGCGTTGGCCACGCGGACGGTGACGGCAGTTCTCCAGTGCGCCGGCAACCGGCGCACGGATCTCCAGCAGGTCGCTAAAACGTCCGGCGACCCCTGGGACGTGGGCGCGATCGGCAATGCGGAATGGACCGGCGTACGACTGTCCGACGTACTGGATGCCGTCGGTGCGCCGAATGCGTCCGACCTGTTCGTGGCGTTCACCGGCGCGGACGAGGTGGACGTCGAAGGCGAGGAAGCATTGTTCGGGGTCTCGATCGCCATGGACAAGGCGCGGCAACCCGACGTCCTTATTGCCTGGGCGATGAACGGCGAGCCGCTGACGCCCGAACACGGCGCACCGCTCCGCATGGTGGTGCCGGGCTATGCCGGGGTGCGGAGCGCCAAATGGCTGACACGGATCGAGGTGCGCGAGACGCCATCCGACGCACCGATCCAGGCGCACGACTACAAGCTCTTTCCTGCCGATGTGACGAGCGACACCGTCGACTGGAGCCAGGGTCTGACCATCAATGCCATGCCGCTCAACGCCGCGATCTGCGTGCCCGGCTCTGGCGAAAGCCTGCCGGCCGGGGAGGTGCGGATCGAGGGCTATGCCATCGCCTATGATCGCCGCGTCTCTCGGGTCGAAGTGTCGGTAAACGGTGGTCGCGACTGGCAACAGGCGACGTTCACCGATGATCCGGAGGCGCACTGGGGTTGGCGGCGCTGGACCCTCGACGCCACGCTCGCCAAGGGGCGCCAGCACCTTGTCGTGCGCGCCTTCGACGAGACTGGACAGGGTCAGCCCGAGCGGCCGGATACGGTGTGGAACTTCGCCGGCTATCTGTGCACCGCCTGGCATCATGTGCACGTGCTGGTCGAATGATCGAAGCATCAGCGGCATCGGACCTCGGCTTCTGGATCGATGCGATCGGGCGGCTGGTGGTGGCGACCGCGGCTGGGATGGTGCTCGGCTGGGAACGCTCGCGCGAGAACCGGCAGATCATGGGATTGCGAACGCTGGGTCTGGTCGGTCTGGCGAGCTGCATCGCCGTGCAGGCGATCGTGCACAGTGGCTTGCCGAACGTAAACGCCGATGCCGCAGGACGGGCGATGCAGGGCATTCTGTCCGGCGTCGGCTTCATCGGTGCCGGCGCGGTGCTGCGGGTCGGCCAGGGTCAGGAAGTGCATGGATTGGCGACCGCCGCGTGCATCTGGGTCACGGCCACGATCGGCGCGGCAGCAGGGTTGGCGGTGTGGCCGCTCATCATCGGCGGGTTGAGCCTTGCGATGCTCGTACTGTTCGCGGGCGCTCCGCTCGAACGTCGCATTCGCGAGCGGGCCAGGCTGACTCCGGCAGAGGCCGACCGGAAGGATGCCGAGCGCAAGCCGTGATCCCGCTGGTCCGCCCAGTGCCTGTCGGCGCTAAGAAGCGGCCAGGCGCTATCAGGAGACAAGCCCCGCATCGGCCTGGCGCCGGACCTCATCGGCGATCGGATGCAGCTCGGCAGCGGGTCGCTCGCCCACTACACTATAGCCGATCCCGTCGACAGCCCATGTGACCCGGCCCATGGTCCCGCTGGACGTGCTGGTCATGCTTGCGCTCTTGTCGATTTGCATAGGCCTCGTCAGCACCGCGAGCTTTGACGCTTGCGGTCCATCGTAGAGGAGAAGAACCGCAGGGCCGTGGGGCGTCGCGACCAATCGCCCCCCGCCATAGCGGTAACCGGCTGTGCTGAGGTCCGGGATGGTCACGCGCTCACCCAATCGGGCGGAGGTCCACCGGATCAGCATGGCGCGCTGGTCGGGGCCGATTTCCGCCGGTCGTATCCGGTCGGCGGCATATACACGGAAATTGTCACTCGCCTCGTTGGCCAGCGCCGCGATGCCCGCGCGGGGTTCGCCGCTCCAACGCGCACTCGACCAGCCCCCGCCAAACCCGACCGCCAGCAGAAGCGACGCGGCGATGGCGAGTTGCCAACGCGGTTGGCGTTGCCGTCCCCTGATGGCTGCGACGCGCATCGTCGCCGGGATAGGTTCATCCGCGATTGGAGCGAAAAGCGATGCAAGGGCTCGCGCCTGCTCCGCCTGCTCCCGCAAACGGGCATGCACGTCCGGCTGGCCTTCAAGGTAAGCGTCGACCAGACGCTGCCGCTCGGGCGACAGCCTGCCATCGATCCACGCGGCCAGATCGTCCTCTCCGATCGGGCTGGTCATCGAATACTCCTTAATCGTGGCCGTTCACCCTCCCGGAGGAGCGTCGCCAGACGGTCGCGCCCCCGCGATATGCGCGACATCACCGTTCCCAGCGGCACACCGACGACGGCAGCGACTTCCCCATATGACAGACCTTCGACGGAAATGAGGAGCAGCACCGTCCGCTGCTCCTCGGGCAACGCATCAAGTGCGCGCAACAGGTCTCGGTGGTGCAGGCCTGCGTCCTGATCGGCCGGGCGACCGAGCGCAACGTCGTCCACGAGGTGGAGCGGAACCGCCGTACCTCGCCGGACATGCTGCCGCTTATGATCGACCAACAGATTATGCAGGATTGCATAGACCCAGGGGCGAACCTCCGTCCCGCGTCGTTGCCGCCAGCGCCCGACCGCGCGCTCAAGGCAATCCTGCACCAGGTCATCCGCCATCGCCTGATCGCGCAACCACGACCGGGCATAACGGCGCAGACCGGGGACCAGGGGCTCGATCGCGGCGGCAAGCGGGTCCATCTCAGTCGCGCTGCACCTGCACGATGCGGCCCGGTGCGCCATTCACTACCTCGGCGACCGCCAGAAAGCGCCGGGGGGCCGCTGCACTGCCCTGAACGATCTGCCGGATCGGACCCGATGCGTTGACGATCGCCGCACCTGCCGGATTGCTCATGAAGTTCGCAAGCGGCTCTACCGCACCGCTGCCGTCCGCGTTGGCGGTGAGCACGAGCATGTAAGGCTTCTTGGGCTGCAAACCGGTAACGGCACTCTGCACGACCTGAATGATGCCCTGGTCGAAGAGGGTAATGCTGCTTGCCGCACCATTGCCGCCAATCGGCCCCATGTTCAGATGCACCGCCTTGCCTGCCGTACCGAGCGGTTGGAGATTGTCGGTGCCGGGGCCTGTCGGAACAGCGTTCGGCACATAGGCGATCGCCTGCGGTGCCTGTCCGACCGGCACGGTGGCAACGACCTTGTTGCCGGCGGTGTCGATCGCGGCAAGTTCATCGGCATTCTCCAGCCCGACATAGATGCGCCGGCCGTCGCCCGATGGCCAGACGCCGTGCGGCATCTTGCCGACCGGGATGGTGGCGACAAGCGCGAAGTCGGACGTGCGGAACACCTTCACCGCGTTTTCCCCGCCCACCGTGACATAGGCGAACTGTCCCTTGACCGTGCGGGCGAAGTTGACGTGATTGGTGATCGGTCCGGTATCCAGCACCTTGAGGATCGCGAAAGGCGGCTTGGCATCGAATGCGACCGTCTTGCCGATGTCCTTCAGCGTGAACCAAACCTGCTTGCCGTCCGGCGTCGCGGCGATGTTGGGACAGAACGGACTCGGCTGCGCCACCTGTCCGACCTGCGCGTGGGTCGAGACATCGAACACGGCCAGCACCGGATTGAATGAGGAACAGACATAGCCGTATCGGCCATCGGGAGAGAAGATCGTCATGCCCGGACCACCGGGCGTCTTGATGCGACCGGTCTCCTTGTACGTCGTGGGGTCGAGCACGGCGATGTAATCCTCGCCGCGTACCGTGACCCACACCTCCTTGCCGTCCGGCGTGAAGAACGCCTCATGCGGACTGCGCCCGACATAGGTCGTGTGCTTGACGGTGTTGGTGGCGGTGTCGATCCACGACACGGCGTTGGATCCGATCGACACGACCGCCAGTGTTTTCCCGTCCGGCGAGAAGCCGAGGCCGTGAACCAGCACCTGCCCCTTGTAGAGCGGGGAAAAATTCATCGGCTGCGGATCGCCGAGCTTGATGACGCCGAGCAACCTGTTGTCGGCCGGGTCCGTTACCGACACCGTGTTGGAGAATTGTTCGGATGCATAGACGCGGTCGCGGTGGCTGACAGGCACGTCCTTGGCGTTCCACGGCGCCTGCTGAGCCATGGCAATGCCCGGTGCGGCGCTCATCAGCAAGGCGGCCGAGAGCAGGAAGGTCCGGATCATGTCAGTGCTCCATATGGCTGTGGTGGTCGCCGCCCTGCGTCGGGGCTGGCGTCGAAGGGGGTAGCGGCTGACCGATCGCCAACTTCATGGCGGCGATCTCCTGCTGCTGATCGATGATGATCTCCTGCGCGATGCGCTTGAGCTGCTCGTTATGGCCGTAGCGCAGCTCTGCCACCGCCATATCAATGGCGCCCTGGTGATGCGGAAGCATCATCGCGACGAAATCGCGGTCGACGTCGCCGGACGGCTTGACCATCATGCCCGCCATCATCCGGTCCATCGCGGCAGATACCATGCTGGCGTAGCCATCGGCGGGGGCGGCCGCGACTGCGCCGGTGAGCATGGCCGAGGCAGTCAGACCCAGCATCCAATTTCGTCTACGCATAAGCCTCCTGCGGATCAGTCTCGAAAGGGTAGACGACGCCCGTCGGGGTTTATTCCATGGGTGAGCCAATTATTGATCCTCAGCAAAACAATCGTCTCATCGTGACCCTGCCGTTGGTTGACCAGGTCGCCGTCGGACAGCATATGCTCGGGCACGGCGATGGATTTCCGCCGGGCCATTCGGCCGAACCGCCCTCGCAAGGGCCGATGATTCCTACCAGGCGCCGTAAGGCAGCAAGGAGGAATCGTGCGCGCGACATTTCGCAATCTCTACGACCAGTTCAACATGGCAGCGTTCATTCGCGATCGCCGCACCCATGCCATGTCGGTGCTGCGGTGGGCTTTGATCCTGGTCCCGATGGCCGCAACGGTGGGAACGCTCTGCGCAGCCTTCCTGTGGAGCCTCGATGCCGTAACCCGGATTCGCTTCGCCTTTCCCTGGCTGCTCTACCTGCTGCCGATCGGCGGGTTCGTGGTCGGACTGCTCTACCATCTGACAGGGCGCTCGGTCGAAGGTGGCAACAATCTTATCGTCGAGCAGATCCACGAAAAACTCGGCAAGCAGGCAGTGCGACGACCTCGCGCGTAATATGACTGCGTTGAGGTGACCAATCTTAACAAGAAGTTGCAAAGATAGGCATGATACGAGAAGAATATTGCCCTGACCGACGCCTCTTCCGAGCCGAAGCAACTTTTTCAACAGCCTAGAACGGTTATGACACCGCTCAAAGACAGCTTTCAACCATCCCGAAATCTGCCTGTCGCCTAACCACCGATCCGTGTCGTTCGCTGTTCGTTCGGGCCTGGCGTACGCAAAGCGCACTTTCGTGCAGTGACCCC
>NZ_LMKU01000023.1:462877-521620 GCF_001421635.1 Sphingomonas sp. Leaf25 | reverse complement strand
TCGACGAAGGGGGTCCCTTTTGCACGCCGATAGGGGGTCCTTTTTGGACGCCGATTGACAGACTTCTTCGCTGATGAGTGACCCGACTTTGTCCGAAACCGTCTTTAGACGCGAGGCGAGACCATGAACCTCACCACCCTAACCGAGGGGCTATTTTTGTGAAAAAACGGACCTAAAAGAACCAAGCTAAGCGAATAGATCAGTGGTGTACTCAGCAAGAGTCGTGGGGTCCCGAACACTATCATGCTTGTTGCGCAAGCGTGGAATGTCCTCTCAAACCTCGCCCATGTCATCCTCGAACGTGCGAATGAAACCGATCAGGCGTTCGAGAATCCGATTTACGACTTTCCGCCGCTCTAAAATTCTCGGTTGGACGTTCAACGCCGCAACGACATCGTCCCGCATCGGATTCTGCCCACTGAAATTGAAGTGATCTATTAGCTTGTCGAACTTTGCCCGATCCAGCCCCTCTTCCACGCATATGGCGGCCAGAGTCGCTTCCTTCTCCTGATCCCAATATGCCTTGAACGCTTCACCGACATCATTGCCCGGTTCGAGCATCGGCATATTCTGTTGGATGAACTTTTCGATCAGGTCGCGTTTGCTGCGAAGCTGTGCATCGGACGCCACCATGTCCATGATATTGGAAAGGCGCTTCTCTGAAGCCTGGATTGGGCTGGTCCCGGCGCTTTCATCGGCTTTGATTTCGCGGAGAAGGTTAAGGATATACGCGACGTTGATGCGATCGGTTCGAACCAGTTCAATCTCGAAATCGACGTCGTTGACGATGGACGCCGTTCCTTCTTCGCGAGATTTACGCGTCGACTCATAGATATCAAGATACTTGCTCTTGAAATCGTCGAATGTCTGATTGTCGAGGTCGAGCTGCCCCCAATCGAACTCGGCGAAGACGCTGAGTATGTTGCGCAGCCGTGCCAACTCGCGGAAGGTGCGGACGAAGGCAAGCTTGGCATTTTCGTCTTGCAGCGTGTCGACGGCATCGACCGTCGGCGTCAGGGCGCGCAGCATCGCCGCCGCCTCATTGAACCGCGCGACGTAGCTATCATAGGGATCGATCAGGATCGTCTCGTTCGCGTCCTTGTCAGCGAACAAGGCGATCGCTTCGTCCGTGGCATTCTTCAGATTACGGAACGCGACAATATTCCCTTGCGACTTCACTTCATTGAGGACGCGATTTGTGCGGGAATAAGCCTGGATCAGGCCATGCTGCTTTAGGTTCTTGTCGACGTACAGCGTGTTGACCTTCTTTGCGTCGAAGCCCGTGAGGAACATCGCGACAACGAGCAGGATGTCCACCCGATCGGCATCCTTGGCGTTTTCCCGTTCGCGTTCCTTGATCCGTTTCGCGATGTCTTTGTAGTAGCTGTAAAAGCTCAGGCTGTCCTTCGTCGAGAAGGCGGTGCCGTACATCGCATTATAGTCGGCGATGAAGCGATCCAGCTTATCGCGACTATGGGCGTTGACCGACGCGTCGCGGGCGATGTCGAACTCCGGCTCGCTGATGAGACCGTTAGCGTCCCTGTCGTCCTCGTTGGTGCCGTAGGTGAAGATGGTCGCCACTTGCAGGTCGTGCAGACCGGCCGCCTTCTTGCGCGCGAAAGCTTCGTAATATTGGATCAGCGCATCGACACTCCCCACTGCCATGATCGCCGTGAAGTCGCGGTTATTTGTCTTCCGCCCGTGGTTGGCGATGATCCAATTCACCACGCTTTCGATCCGGTCCGGGTTCTCGAAAAACTCTCGCGTGTCTATCCCCGCGACCTTCTCGTCGATCAGGCTGCCATCCCGCCTGCGCAGCTTCCCCCAATATTCGACCGAGAAGCGCAACACGTTCTGGTCCCGGATCGCGTCGGTGATGACGTAGCGGTGCAAGCATTCGCCAAACAAATCTCTGGTCGTGCGCGCGATAGCCTCACTCTTGTTGGCATTGTCCTTGAAGATGGGCGTGCCGGTAAAGCCGAACATCTGGTAGTTTGTGAAGAAGCTGGTGATGCGCTTATGCGTATCACCGAACTGCGACCGATGGCATTCATCGAAGATGAATACGATCCGCTTGCCTTTCAACGGCTGCATCTGGTCGAGGAACTGCTGCTTGGAAATCGCGGCGTTCAGCTTCTGGATGGTCGTGACTATCAGCCTTGTCGGATCGGTGAACTGGCGGACCAGCTTGTGCGTGTTGTGCGTTCCATCGACGCTGCCGTCGCTGTAGGCGTTGAATTCTCGCGTCGTCTGGTAATCGAGGTCGGCGCGGTCCACCACGAACACGACCTTATCTACCTCCGGCATTTCAGTGAGGATTTGCGATGCCTTGAAGCTGGTTAGCGTCTTCCCCGATCCGGTGGTATGCCAGATATAGCCGCCGTGAACGCTGTTTTTCACCCGGTCCACCATCGCCTCGACGGCATAGAACTGGTAGGGCCGCAGTACCATCAACTGCCGGTCGCCCTCGTGCAGCACTGTGTATTTCGCGATCATCTTCGACACATGGCATTTGTCGAGGAAGGCGTCGGCGAAATTCGCCAGCAGGTTGATCGCGACGTTGTTCACATCACTCCAGGTGAACGTCTGTTTGAAGCTCTGCTTGCGGTTGTTGGCGTAATACCGGGTATCAACCCCGTTCGAGATCACGAAAAGCTGCACGTACTGGAATAGCCCACGCCCGGCCGTGTAACTGTGCCGATGATAGCGATTGACCTGATTAAACGCTTCCTTGATCTCCAGCCCGCGCCGCTTCAATTCGATTTGGATCAAGGGCAAACCATTGATCAGCAGGGTTACGTCGTAGCGGTTCTGGTATAATCCCTCCTGCGCGATCTGGCTGGCGACCTGATAGCGATTGTGGCACCATTCGCGAGTGTTCATAAATTCGATATATAACCGCGTGCCGTCCTCGCGGGTTAAGTCGTAGCGGTCGCGCAGCGTTTTCGCCCGCTCGAACACGTTGCCTCGGTCGAGGTGGTTTAGCACCCGCGCAAATTCTGCGTCGGTCAGCGTGACGGCGTTATGCGCTTCCAGTTCGGCTTTGAGGTTGGCAAGCAAAGCCGCCTCGTCCGCGATCACGACACGCGACCATCCACGCGCGACTAGACGGTCGATCAGATCGTTTTCTAGCTGGGCTTCAGTCTGCGTCGCCATTGCCATTCCCTTCGACGTGAGGGCCGGTATCGCATTCTGCGTTCAATGCATCCTGCTCATCCGCATATTCCTTCAATTGAATGACGTAATCCTCCGGATACTGATCGTATAACGCGCGACTATATATAAGCTTGCCGGGAAGCTCGGTATTTGCATCAAGGTACGCGTTGAATGCCTCGTTGTTATCGTAGGGCGGAAAGAATGGTCGTTCAGGCTGCAACGCAAAGAAGCTGCCAAGCATGTAGCGGGTGATGGCTTCTGTCAGGTTCAGCACAAGCCGGGCAAGGCTGCGGTCACTCTGCAATTCCTTTGGCACTGCGCGACCGTGGCTTATATCACCACGCTGGTTGCGCAATTCGCCGATGATCTGAACCAAGCTTTCCGCTCGGCGGGGAAAGTCGATTTCGATCACGTCATCACCAGCAGCAAGGCATTTAAGCGCCGCGCGCACCTGCGACTGCACGGAACCGTCCAAAAATGCCTTCGCATCTTCCGGCGGATTGAGTCGATTGACGATTGTCTTCGATATTCCCTGAAATAGAGCGGTGCAACACTCTATAGTAATATCGGGATGCGCGATCTCGTTCGCTTCAGCCTCATCGATATGCTTTATATAATAGCGGAATTCGCTGTTCTCATCGCTGTGGCGTTCAATCAGTTCGCGAAGTGTCCGCACCCCGTTCAATCCCTCAAACAAACATTTGCTGTAGAAGGGCCTTTTTAAATACCTGCATCTGCTTAATCTGAGCTGAAATCGCAGTGATCTTGCTATCGAGTCCGCCGAGGAAGGCCGCAATCTTGCGCTGCTCGTCGAGATCAGTGGGAACGTAAAATTTCAAACAAGCGAGATGGCTGCCATACACGTGAACTACTGAATTGCCTTGCGCCAAACGTGCGATAGAACGCCTAAGCGGCCCTCGCAGGAGATACGCCAAGAACACACCATCCAGACTCGATCGAATGATATTTATGTCACCACCTAGCGCAACACCGGACAATGTAACGCAGGACGCAGATGCCATGTCGAGAGGCGCCTCTCCTGATGCAGGCAGTATCACATCGTCTTTCTTGCTTAACAGCAAGGTATTACATGGCGCATTCGTTTTGGAAATTACCCGATCAATGCGCTCGGAATAGGCAGTGTACAACTCGCCATATCGAATGCATGGCACGTCTCCATCCGTCGCAATATCATCTTTCGATATTCCTCTGCCCTTTGCAAAGGTAGCAATGTCGCCAAAGCGTACTTCTCGCCAATTTGGGTATCGGGCGCCGTCATCGCGGGTAAAACGAAGGGATTGGCAAAATAGGCGCTCAACCACGCCCACCTTGTATCGCGTCAGAGCATCTTGTCGCCGACGCAGCAGCTTAAGTCGCTCATCTATCGTGCTAAGGAAATCGGCAACTTTGCGTTGTTCGCCTACTGTGGGAAGCGCCATCGGCACCCGACCAAAATCTCGTGCATATAGCCTTAGCCGGTCGTTGGTCAGACCATAGGAATAAGCCCAAAGCAAATACACGGACCGCTTCCGTTTAAACCAATGGTCGAAGAATGCAGGAACCGTATCCGACTTTGGTTGAAGCACGACATAGGCGGGACTGACCATACAGTCCTCGGGTGCGCGACCCACGGCGCCCTGCCACATCCGCATCATGTTATAGACGTGATCATCCTTGAAGACCCTGAGATTGGCCTCATCCGACGCGCTGCTCGCGAACTCCCGTTCCAGCGAGTCACGGCGCACCATTCCTTGGTCCATCGTGACCGAGTAAAGCGGCAGACCTCCCGTCGCGCGCTGGCGACGGCTCCTGAACGCATCATCTCCATGCCTGGGCTGCCAAGCATCTTTGAATTGCGGGAAGCGCAAGATTGGCGTCACAGCGGAGCCTCGATGCCCAGTTCCTTGCAGAAATAGGCGATCTGCTGGTCCACGTCGGCCATGCCTTCATTGATCGTCTTTAGCTCCGCCAGTACAGTGGTGAGATCGATCTGCGCCTCCTCCTCGAACGTATCGACGTAACGTGGGATATTCAGGTTCCAGTCGTTTTCCTCGATTTCAGCCATCGTCGCGACATGACTATAGCGATCGATTGCCGTTCGATCGCGATATGTGGTGATAATTCTTTCCACGTCACCATCGCGTAGGATGTTCTGGTTCTTTGCCTTTTCAAAATTGCCTGGACCGCTGGCATCAATGAACAGGATATCCTCCGGATTCTCACGGCACTTCTTGAACACCATGATGCAGGTCGGAATCGCAGTCCCGTAGAAGATGTTGGCAGGCAGGCCGATGACGGTATCCAACCAGTTACGTTCCGCGATAAGGATTTTGCGGATTGCACCCTCGCTGCCGCCCCGGAACAATGCGCCATGCGGCAAAATGACAGCCATCGTGCCGTTATCCGCCAGATGATGCAACATGTGCAGGACGAAAGCGTAGTCTGCCTTTGACGCGGGCGGCAACCTGCCGAACGTGCTGAACCGGTCGTCGGTGGTGAAGCCAGGGTCCGCGCTCCAGTCGGCCGAAAACGGCGGATTGGCGACAACAGCTTCGAACTGCCGACCCTCATGCTGGGGGCGCACAAGGGTGTCTTCCTGTTTCAGGTCGAACTGCCGGTAATGTACGCCGTGCAGGATCATGTTCATTCGCGCGAGATTGTACGTAGTACGGTTTAGCTCCTGCCCGAAAAATCCCTTAGCAATGTTCCGGATGTCCACCTCTCGCGCCACACGCAGCAGCAGCGAGCCAGATCCGCACGTCGGGTCGTACACGCTTTCTAGCCGTGTCTTGCCGTTGGTGACGATGCGGGCGAGGATGGTCGATACCTGTTGCGGGGTGTAGAACTCTCCCGCCTTTTTGCCCGCGCCACTGGCGAATTGGGCAATGAGGTATTCATAGGCATCGCCCAGCACGTCGCTTTCGGCGTTGTTAAGCTGGAAATCGACCCTATTCTTGTCGCTCAGTCGCCCCATAACTTTGGCAACGAGGTCGTTGCGGTCGGCGACGGTGCGGCCCAGCTTCGTCGAGCCGAGGTCCATATCCTCGAAAAGGTGGTCGAAGTCCTCTTCGCTCTCCGTCCCCATCGTGGATTTCTGGATGTTGGTGAGGATGCGGCTCAGGTCGTCGAGGATGAAGTTGTTGCCCTTCTGCGCGCCCTTCGCCGCCACCGCTTCGAACAGTTCGGACGGACGCAGGAAAAAGCCCAATTCCTCTACGGCTTCGGCCCGGATGGCATCAAGGTACTCCTCACCCCCGTCGGTGCCTTCACTGATATCGCCGTAGGTTATGCCGTCTGCCGCCAAAATTTCATTAGCGTACATCTGCATCCGCTCAGACAGATAGCGGAAAAAGATAAAGCCTAGGATGTAATCGCGGAATTCGTCGGCATCCATTTTGCCGCGCAGGTCGTTAGCGATCTTCCACAACGCGTCGCGCAGCAGGCGCTTTTGCTCCTCCGTCATACGCGTACATCACCCATCAAACCATAGAACAAAACCGGAACGCACGTAACGAAACTTTTGCGGAAATGCATCCGAAAAGGTGCCCCTCACTCACGATCAGCGGCCCCAAACTGGGGCAACAACGTACCTGTGGCGCTCTACTTGCTTCCGTTTTGAAAGTCACCTGTCAGCCGGCCCGCCGTCCGCCCATTGGAAGGCGATACGGCAAGGCACCTGTCGGCCACCCGCAGGAAGCCGCCTATGAAAGAAGCAGCGACGCAGGCCTGTAGAAGGAGAAGCGGTATTCTCACGCAATCGCATGCGCGTAAGCGCTTTTCATCGGCTCCTGCCCCATCAGCGCCGAAACCAGCATAAACAGCGTGGGGTTAACGGTCGTCAAAGATAGGTTGCTGGATACAAGAGGCGGCTCACCAGCAGCTCTATCGCGCTTGGATTGCCTGCCCAAAGCGCCCCACGCCCAACCCAAACGGCGACCAAAGCGAACGGCCTTCCGCAAGGCAACGTCCCGCGAAGCTTCGTTATGTATCATAAAGAAGGTGGTGCCGCTTACAGGACTCGAACCTGTGACCCCCGCATTACGAACGAAACGCCTAGCCCGGTTTCCGGCGCTTTTGCGGTCTGATCGTACCATGCGCGGGAGGCTATAGCCCGCAGAAATCCGTCGCAAATTCCGGCTCACACCGGAGCTGCACCGGACCCTCCTAGGCCATCAAAACCATCGGAAATCTCACGCTTCGGGGCGTGAAATTTCGTCACACGGATAGCGCACGTCGGACCTCAATTCCGGCGGCGCTTTCGTGCGCCCATCGACTTCCGACCGGGAAGCGACACGATGCCGACCTCCTCGACCCACCTGCCCGCCCCCACCGCATTTGGTGGCATCGCTGCGCGTGTATCTTCCGCCCTTCAGCCCAAGTCGCGATCAGGCTCACCGAACCCGACCGGCCAACCCGTGCGCCGCAACAGCAAAGAGGCAGGCACGTTCGAAGATCAATTCTGGATCGCACCCGACAAAGGCGACACCGACCGTCAGATCGCAGCGCTTAGAAATTCCGTCGCCGAAGCTAAAAAACTGAAGCGTAGGGAGCGCGCGGGGGAAAGCCTTACTCGTAGCGAACGGCGGCTCGCGCGCGTCACGCCAGCGGTGGTGGCGGTTTTCGAGGAGATCGCAGATCTGTCGCGGATCAACGCAGGCCGAGTATTTTGTGGTTACGCCCATCTTGCGAAGATCACGCAGCTCGTCGACAGCACGATCGCGAAGGCCCTCACCGTGCTAGAGGACCTCGGCATGATAAATCGGCAGCGGCGGTTCACCAAGGTAGCACGTGGCGGGCCGAAGGGGCAGTACCGACAGACATCGAACGCCTACCGCACGTTTCTTCCCAAGGTCATCGCCAGCTTTCTGCCCCGCTGGATGAAGCAGAAGCCGATATCCTCCGATCTTGCCCACCATCATGCCGAGCAGGCGGCCGAGACAGAGCGAATGCTGAAATCTGCGACCTGCGTCGAACAGATGACGTATCGCGCGCCGGAATCGTCCGACCTCCGAGGCGAGCTGATGCGCCTCGCGGCTACCGTTGACCGGTGCGACTTCGAAAATACGTGAGAACCGCTCTCCAATTCTCATTGATCTGAGAGATTTAGAAAGCGTCGCTCCCGCGACACGTAGCCATAGGCCACCGCACCCAGCCCATCTGACCCGCCATGTGCTAGTCCCCGATGCCGCACCCGCCCGGCCATCGCAGCGTCGCGCACTGAAGCGCCGTCAGCGCAGATTGGCTCGGCGACGGGGACGAGCACAATCCGTGCCGAAAACTCGCCCCGTCACCCCCGGGGCACCGCCATCGCATCGGGCATGAGCAGGTCGGCCCACACCTGCATCAGCCGCCGGCGCGGCCCATATTGGAGCGACCGATTATAGGCTCGCTCCACTTTGATATTGACCTCTGCCTCCTGCTTGCGCGGAGCGTGGCCCAGGGCGCGATCGATCGTCACTCGCTCGGCGGGGAATTTTTCATTCAAGACGGTCGAGAAGGTCGCCCGCCACCCGTGCGGCACATGGCGGCCGGCGAAGCCGGCGCGACGATACAACGCGCCGATCGCGCTCTCGGCGATCGGCGCGCCGTGGTCGCCCCGGCCGAACACCATCACGACGTCGCTTCCCGGCAGCGCGCGGACCGCGCGCAGGACTTCCACCGCCTGGCGCGACAGCGGCACGATATGGTCGTTGCGCGGGTCGGCCTTCTTCGCCTTGGCCAGCTTCATCCGCGCCGCCGGCACCCGCCACACCGGCGC
Source organism: Sphingomonas sp. Leaf25 (assembly GCF_001421635.1). Taxonomy (NCBI): domain Bacteria; kingdom Pseudomonadati; phylum Pseudomonadota; class Alphaproteobacteria; order Sphingomonadales; family Sphingomonadaceae; genus Sphingomonas; species Sphingomonas sp. Leaf25. The sequence goes on along the minus strand of NZ_LMKU01000023.1, from coordinate 512,706 downwards.
GGCCGGGCCGATCGCCTCGCCGGTCCAGTCGATGCCCTCGACCTCGTCCCAGCGCATGCCGCGCAGCGTCCCCTGCCGCACGCTGGTCAGCGCAAGGAATCGCGACGCCAGATCGACGATCGCCGGGCCGCCGGCGGCGGCCGATGCCGCCAGCAGCTCGCGCGCGTCGTCGAGCGTCACCAGCGCAAGCTGCTCGCCGCCGATCGGCGCGGCCGCAAGCGCGATGCGGACCTGCGCCGCCGGGTCGGACGTGCCCCAGTCATTGGCGATGCCGAAGGCGAAGACCTTACTGATCCGCTGCCGGACGCGCCGGGCCGTCTCGATCGCGCCGCGACCCTTGCTTGCACCGCGCGCCTCGATCGCGCGCAGCAGGTCGCGAATGTCGGCGACGCCGATGTCGTCCAGGTCGAGTGCGCCGATCGCCGGGAATACGTCTCGCTCAAGGCTGCGGATCACGTCGGCCGCGTGGACCTCGGTCCACCGGTCGCGGTAAAGGGCGTGCCACTGGCGGGCAACGCCGGCGAAGCTGCGATCGATCGCGGCATGCGCTGCGCGCTCCTCGCGCGGGTCGCGCCCGGCGCGCAGCGCCTCCCGGGCGAAGTCGGCCGCCGAGCGCGCGGCGATCAGATCCATGTCGGGATACTGGCCAAGCGTCAGCAGCAGCTCGCGGCCGTCGAGGCGGAAGCGCCAGCGCCACGACCGGAGGTTCGATGGCGCGACGAACAGGTGCAGGCCCTGACCGTCCGATAGCTTGTAGGCGCGGTCCTTCACCCGCGCGGATCGCACCGCGGCGTTCGTCAGCATCAGCAGCAGCTCCTGTTTAAGTTTTGCGACCGGAAATGAGGGGCCGATCGGCCCGAAACCGTCCGCGAAAGCACGAATTGGGATTTGCGCGGCGGAGGTTCGCTCCGCCGCGCATCGTGGAAACACGCGGAAAACCGCCGGTTTGCGACCTTGCGCAGACCGGCGATACCCGCACGATACCCGCAGTTTCAGCGCGGTCGGCTGCGGATCACCAGCTCGGTCACATGCTGTCCCTCACCCCGGGCGTGCCCGCCGATCGTCCAGGTCGTCGGCACTTCCTCGATCACGAAGTCGGCGAAGGTCTGCCGAATGAAATCGGTCGCGTTGATCGACATGATGAATTGCCCGGCGATGCCGGAGAGCTGCGCCGCCAGCTCGACATACCGCTCGCGGCCGAAGGGCAGGCCATAGCCCGTCGTCTCGTCATACGGCGGGTCGAGATAGAACAGCGCGCTCGGCGAATCGTACCGGCGGATCAGCTCGGCGAAATCAAGCTGCTCGATCGTCACGCGCCCGAGGCGCTTGCTAAGCAGCCGCAACTCGGCGCGCAGCCGGCCATGGTCGAAGCGCGACGACTGGTCGCGCCGGACACCGAAGGTCCGCCCGTCGACCTTCCCGCCGAAGGTGAGCTTCTGGAGATAGAGGAAGCGGACGGCGCGTTCGATGTCGGTCAGCGCCGACGGGTCGAGCGCCTTCTGTCGGTAGAATTCCTCCCGGCCGGCGGGGAGGAAGGCCATCTCGGCGACGAAAGGCTCGTAGTGCCGGCGGACGATGCGAAACAGATTGGCGACGTCGCCGGCGGCGTCATTGATAACCTCGATCGGAGCCGGCGTCGGGCGACGGAGGAATATTCCTCCCATGCCCACGAAAGGCTCGATGTACGCGCGGTGGGGGACGATCTCGATCAGCGCGCAGAGGCGCTTCGCCAGATTGCGCTTGCCGCCCATGTACGGTGCGGGCGGAATAGCGGCGGTGGGGGTACGCATCAGGAATATTCCTCGTCGAGAGGAGCGATCGGCTACGCACGCTCGATGAGCCGGCGGGGTGCGCCGGATAGGGTCGCGACCCTCCGAACCGCCGGCCGGGGGCCGCAGGTTAGGACGATCGCGATCGAATGCTGAGGGTGGCTCCGGGGAATACGCTGGCGGTGCCTAGCACGACCACCTGGTACCGGGTGGTTAGCCGCGCAGAACTGGCGACTGCGCCCCGCATATTCCCCGGAGGGTCTTCTATTTTGCAGGCCACCCGGCGAACCGGTTGGCCAGTTACCGCGCGCGCGGACTGATCTTCGCGGCTAAGCTACGACCAGTGCGGCGGTCGATGCCAGATCAGCCCGCGCCAGTCTATCGCGCCGATGCCTTTTCGATCACCGCGACGGTCCGGTCCGCTTGGCGGAGCGCCGCCGCCCGAGTAGCGACGTCGACAGCGACGCGGCCGATGCGCAGCAGCTCCTCGGCCGCGACGATCGCGCGCTCGATCCGCGCCGCCCGGTCCGGGTCAAGCGCCGGCAGGATCTCGGTGCGGATCGTTTGGAGACGATCGAGCTGCTGCTGCACGACATCGATCGCGGCGCCGGCGGTCGCGAGGCGGACGCCGGCGGTGCAGCCGGTGGTCGCCAGCGCCATGGCGATCGCGACGGGGGCGAAGGGCCGCACCATCACAGGCCCTTGTACTCGCCGGCGGCATCGAAGCTCGGGCACCCCTTGATCCATTCGCCCGGCTCGATCCGGCCATTGCCGTTCGTATCGGGCGAATAGTCGCGGTGCCCCTTGATCGTCGCCTTCGGCCACCGCGCCTTCAGCGCGGTCAGCAGCGCGACCAGCGCCGCCTTTTGCTCCGGCGTCCGCGTGTCCTTGATGGTCTTCCCGTCGGCTGCGCAGCCGCCGACATAGCAGATCCCGACCGTCCGCGCGTTGTAGCCCGCGACATGCGCGCCCGGCTGGGCCAGCGGCCGGCCGATCTCGATCGTGCCATCGAGTCCGATCACGAAATGATAGCCGATGTCGGCCCACTTCTTGGCGACGTGCCACGCGCGAATATCGGCGGCGGTGAAGGTCTGCCCTTCGCGGGTAGCCGAGCAATGGATCACGATGCCATTGATCGCGCGGGCGATCGGCGCGCGCGCCGCCGTCAGCCATGCCGGCACCGGTGCCGGCGCTGCCGAAGGCAGGACCAGGCGCGCAGTCACCGCCGACTGCGGCATGGCGCGCGCCGCGATCACGGCGGCGAAAAGGATCGCGGTGATCCACGTCGACACATGGGCCGGGATCAGCGCGCGCAGCTCGGGCGGCATCGTCTGCCAGCCCGCCTGCAGGGCGACCGGATCGATCGCGAGGATGGCGGAGAGCAGGGCGCCGATCGCGGCGAGCTGCACGGACCACGCGCGCGTCAGCACCCGTGCCCGTTCGAGCAACGTCTTCATGTCGGAGTGTCCTTTCGGGAGGGCGGCGTCCGGCCGCCGGCGGTCTATGCCCGGGTGACGATCGCGCGAGGAGGCGTGCCGATCAGCGCCGGGTCGAGGTGGTAGAGCGGCGTCGAGGCGAGCAGCGCCGCGGCGGCGGCGATGTCCGGCCGGCGGGGGCGCAGCGTCGAGAGCAGGCGGCCGAGCGGCGGCACGGCCGAGATCGCCGAGCCAGCAAGAATCAGGGCGGCGGGATCGGGTATCATCGAGCGACGCCCTTCGTCATCTGCGCCAACGTCTCGATCCGGGCGAGCCGCTCGGCATTCTGCGCCGCCAGCATCCGGGCGGCCTCGCGATCGGCCTCGCGCCGCTCACGCTCGGCACGGGTGTCGGCTTCGAGCTGGACGACGCGCCGTGCGGTGTCCTCCACCAGCGCTTCGATCTTGGCATCCGATCGAATGACGCCGGCGACGACCGCGGCCGGCCCGACCATCGTGCAGGCGAGCATGATCGCCTCCTTCCATCCGAAGGTGGGTCGCGCGTCGGCGCTCACAGGACGGTACGGCCGAGCAGCGCCTGACGAGCCTTGGTGCGCGCATAGGCGGCTGCGATCTCGGCCGGGCTGGCAGATCGGTCGGGGCTGTACGCCACTTCCATCAATTCGATGGGCTGGTCAAAGGCGGCCGACTTGTACCACGCATTGCCAAAGGCATAGCGCCGCCCGGCGAGCGTCTTGGTCGTCGCGGTGCTGGCGAGCGCCGATCCGCCAAGGAAAAGCTGCCGCGTGGTGCCATCGTAGGTCGCCATGCCGAAGATGCAGGTGCCATCGGCGATCGCGGAGGTCCCGCCGACCACGAGATTGCCGCTTCCGCTCGTGCCGCGCATGTTATTCTGAAAGACGCGCGAGGCGCTGGTGTAGGTAAAGCTTCCGCCCTCGGTCGACGCTTCGGTCGCCGATCCGCCATAGATGCCACCGGCATAGGCCCAGCGCGCCACGAACATCATGCTACTGACGTTGCCGTCGTCGAATGGCGTCAGCAGGCCGTTCACGCCGCCCGCGCGGAGCGCCAGCGAGGTCGCGCCATAGGTCGGCCTGCCGTCGAGCACGGCCGTGCCGGCAGCGCCTGCCCCGGCCCCGCCCGACAGTGTCACGGCCGGGGCCGCGACATAGCCAGCGCCGGGGTTGGTGACGAAAAACCCCGTCACCGCGCCATTCGCGATGATCGCGATGGCCGTCGCCTGCACCCCCCCTGCTGGCGGGGCCGACAGTGCCACGGCCGGCGCGCTGGTATAGCCCGATCCGCCCGCGCCGAGCGCGATGGCACGCACGCCGCCGGCATCGGCGCGCGGGGTCAGCAACTGCCCGCCCTTCAGGTCGACCAGTCCGGTCGCGTCGCCGGTATTGAAAAGCCAATGCGCGGCGAAGAGCGGATCGGCGAGATACGGCCGGACGGTCGGAGTATACGGGATTTTGGGCAAGGTCGCGTCGACGCTATCGACGGCGATCATGAGGGCGGTACGTGCCATCGACATTCTCCTAGTTGGTGGTGGTGAAGCGCTGGATGCTGGACAGGTCCCAGATCGCGCCGGCCGTCGGGGTCGCCCCGCCGGCATAGTCGGGATAGAGCTTGGTCCGCCCGCTGGTCAGGCGGACGAAGGTCCGACCACCGGGGGCGTATCGGGTGATCTCACCCCCAAGGTCGCGCCATGAGAACGCGACGCCGATCGCACCCGACATCTTGATGTGCGTCGATGTGCCCTGCGTCTGACTGAAGGTGCCCCCACCATCGACCGTACCCGACGCGCTGATGTCGACGGGCGTCCAGCCAGGCGCGAGATAGGCTTTCGAGGCGAGCGCGTCCGATCCGACCATCTGGAAGACGACGCCCATGCCGAAGTACGCGCGCCGCAACGCCAGCCCGCCGCCCCATACCGCCCGCTGGTCGACCTGATACCCGTCGGCCGACCAGCGATGACGCTTCGTGATCCGGGCGACGACAGTCGCGCTCAGCGTGGTGCGGGTGAAGCTGTCATTGGCCGTCGTGCCCGACCAGTCGTAGCAGATCGTCCGGTGGAAGAATTCGAGCGATTGCCCACGGCGCGGCATCGACAGGTCGTAGGGCGTGCCATCGAGCAAGGCGAAGGGCGTGAAGCCGGCGTCCTCTTTCTCGCCACCATGCTCCTTGCCACCGACCAAGCCGCCGCTGTCGCTGGAGACGCTTTTGTTGACCCAGATCGCGGTGTCCGTCTCCGCGTCGTTGCCGAGGCGACGGATGTCGGCGAAGGCATATTCCCCGGTCCGCAGGCATTCCCACTGCTCGCCCAAGCGCCACACGTCCGCGTCGATCAGCGGGTCGGTGCTGGTGAAGCGGTAGAAATTCTGGCGGATGTAGCGAGCCGATCCGTCGCGCGTGCCCTTGTAGAACACGTCCACGGCTGTCGCACCGGCCGGCACCACCACGATTTCGGTCGGGCTGTAGGCGACTACGCCGGCCGCGACCGGCGGGAAGCGCTCGCCAGTGTCGAGATAGACGCCCTCGATCACGGCAAGGCTTGGCGTGGCAACGACGGTCGGCTGCACAAGCCGTCCGTTGTGAATGACTGTCTGGACAGGCAATCGTGGATCGACCGGCGTCCATGCCTCGCCAGTGTCGAGATAGATTCCGCCCGCTGCGACCAAGCCGAGCGGGTATGTGTCGAGCAAGCCGGGCGGGCGGAAGTGCGCGACCGTCGGCTGCATCGCGCGACCGCCAATCGTGATCGACGGCAGCACCGCATATGCCTCAAGCTTTGCGCGGTCCGTACCGGTCATCATCGACCGGTCGCCACCGTCCGTCACGCGAGTCGCGGGGACGGGCGCGATCAGTGCGGCATCGGCCTGCGCCTGTGCTGCGCGAGCCAGCGCCTTGGCCGCATCGATCTCGTCCGCGAGCGCTCCTACGCTGGCTGGCTCGACCGACCGGTCGCCCACGCCGATTGGAACACCGGCGGTGCTGATGTCCTGCACCGCAAGCTGACAGGCCGGTGCGACATGCCACAGATGCTGACCGTCACGGATGTCTGCCGTGCTGTCGCGCAGGCACCCGCTGCTAGATTGCCAGTGCATATTGGGCGCGCCGATATAATCCATGCCGTGACGGACGATCGGCGACGCGCCAAGCGCGCGGCCAAGCGTGATCTCGACCACGTCGCCGCTCTTGGCGATGTCGACCGCGACGATCGGCACGACGCCGCCGGCATCACGGATGACGAAGCCTTTGTCGGTCAGCTTGCCGAAGGTCATTTCGTCGAAGACCATCGGCAACGCCGGTACGCGGAAGGTCAGGCGCAGCGTTGTGCCGCTGGCGATGGCCGATACCGGCCACAGGCAATCGGGCACGCACCGGTCGATGACGAGATTGCCCATCGCGCGACCGATGTACGCACCCATGCGGCGGTGCGAGATATTGGTCAGGTGCTGGCGTCCGCCGACCGGCTCGAAGCTGAACTCGGGCGCGAGATAGTGGACCAGCGGGGAGGCGACGACCGCCTCGTATTGCGCCTGCTGGATGCGATTCAGATTGGCGCGGGTGCCCTCGTAATAGGGGCTGGCGATCTGTGTCACGAGGAAGTGGATCGGTGTCGCCGGCGCGGCGCGGCCGGGCATCGCGGCAATGATCGCGGCGCGCGCGTCCGCATTGATGTCAGCGACCAGCTTCAGGAAGGCGACCCGGTAATAGTCCGTCGAATTCCCGGCGCGGGCGTCGTCACCGCCCTGATTCCAGTAGACGATCGGAGGCGTGTAGCCTTTGCCCGCCGCATGGGCGAGCGCTGCGCCGCCGGCGATGCCGTCGATGATCGACTGATACCACGGCGACCCCTTGGACAGCTGCGCGATCGAATACCCGGCGTGACCCGCCGACGACGCGAAGACGGTGATCGACTTCGGGTCGATGCCCTGCCGCGCGGTGGCGATTTCCACGAAGGTCGAGCCGGCGGCGGTGCAGGCGGTTTCGCCGTTCATCGACGACCCGTCCGCGCCGGGCGCTGCTTCGGTGGTGTCCTGCTCGACCAGTGGCTTGGTCGTCGACATGCCGGGGCCGGTCACATACGCGCCGTACGCATTGCCCGCCTTGCCGGTGTGGACACCGCCGCCGAAGGTGAGATTGGCATAGGGCTGCACCACCGAAATGGCCGGCTTAGCCTCGTAAGAGGTGGAATTGGACTGACCGTAGAGGATCAGCGCGACCCACGATGCGGTCGACAGCATCGGCACGCGGACATCGGCCGACAGCGCGACGCGCGGACTGCCACCGCGCGGCGCATTGGCGAGATCGTCGCGCAGCGCGGCGAAGGCGTCGGCCGTGACCGCCTGTTCGGCATACTGGATATTGATCCGCGCGTAGATCAGCACGTCGGTCCGTGCTTCGCCCAGCACGGCGGTTGGCCCAATCGGAGCCTGCGCACCGAGGAAGCATCCAAGGCCGTCCGCCAACGTGTCGCCCTGAACGGTGAACAAGCCATTCGTGGTGGCGCGCAGACACGCGATGTCGCCGGGCTGGACGGCAAACGGCGCTGCAAGAGGCAGCGACCGCACGACCGATCCGCCGAGCGTCGCGACCGACGACAGGCCGATGCGAGTCCACACGCCATCGATCTTGCGGAAGGCCGCGATTTCGATCGTGCCAGCGGCGAGGTCGAGGACGTCGACCGACGCGATGCGACCAGCGACGGCGACCGGATCTATGAAGAAAATTTGTCCCGGCTGCACCGGATCGCCGGGTAGGAGCGCGGCGGCGGGCGGGCGGCCGATGATCGCGGTACGCCGGGCGAAAAGCTTATCCGTGCGTGCCTCGATGGCCTCGACGCTGTCGGCGGTCACTGTCTGCTCCCGATATGTCAGATTGAAGCGCAGCTGAATCAGGATGTTGGTGCTGGCGTTGCCAAGGATCGCCTCTTCGCCCAGCGTCACTGCCGGCCCGAGGAAGTACCCTGCCCCGTCCGCGCGCGTATCGAGCAACGTGTACAGGCCATCCGCTGTCGCCCGGACCTCAAGTACATCGCCAGGGAGGACGGCAAGCGGGGCAGCGAGCGGGATACGACGCTCGACGCCGCCGCCCTGCGACTGGACGGTCGTATGGGCAACGCGCGCGACGGCATTGCCATTGCCACGACAGACCGCGATTTCGATCGTGCCGGCGGCGCGATCGAAGATGTCGATCGAAGTCAGCTTGCCGACGCTCGTGACCCGGTCGAGGTAGAAGCACTGGCCGGGCTGGATCGGCTGACCGGTGGTGAGCGGCACGCCGGCCGGGCGGCCGATCACGCCGGCGACGTCGACCGACAGCGCGTCGGTCGCGGCAAGCGCGGCTTGCGCAGCCTGCCCGACTTCCGCGACCAAATTCTCAGCTTCGGCGGCCGCATCCGCCGAGCGATCGGCCGCAGCGACCGCCGCCTCGACGGCGGGCGTGACTTCCCGCTCGATGGTCGAATGAGCCAGGTCCTCGGCGAACGCCATGAGTGTCTGCGCCGGCAGCGCGACCTGCTGCCCGTCTTGCCACCCGGCCATGACTTCGCTGCCGTCCAGAGGACGCGCCGGAAACGGATAATCGGGAATCCTGCTCATATTACCTCCCGGTCGCGCGCCAGCGGAACCCGCCCTGCACGCCGCTGCTGTTCTGATCGGACTGAAGGAAGATCGTCGCACCGGTCTGGCTGACCGCGACTTCCTGCACATTATGGGCACCGCTGGTGCTGGAGCCCGTGTTGAGCACCGTGCCGCTGACGCCGAAGCATTCGACCGGGAACGGGATCGGAAAGACGATCTGACGCGATCCTTCACCGTTCACCGACCCGGGCACGTATCCCCACTGCTCGATGTAGCCGTCGGGCGAGATGCGGTAGCCGGTCGGCCCGAGCTGCGACGTCGCGTCCTCGGCCGAGGTCATCTCGGTAATGATCGCGACGATCGCCTTGCGGAGCTGCGCGCGATCGGCCTTGTCGAGCGGCAGGCCGGCATGCTCGATCACGTTGCAGATCTCTTCCTGCACGCCGTTTGCCCAGTCGACGTCGAGCGTCGTCGGCGCGCGACCGGTGGCGGGATCGCCCTGCTGGAAGTAGCCAGGCGCGCTGTTGCCGGTACCGACCGGCGCAGGCGCCGGCAGGTCGGCCGATCGCGTCGGCCCATCGATTCTCTGCATGGTGTGTCCTAGTCGAGGAAGATCAGCGTGGTCTCGGCGGGCTTCACCGCCTCGAATTCGCATTGGAGGACCGCCGGGCTGAGCGCGCCGGTGGTCTCGACGATCGTCACGCCCCACACGAACGTCCACGCATCCGACGCGATCGGATTGCCGACCGTACTCAGCCCCGCGCGGAACGGCGCATAGTTGGTGATCGTGATCGTGAAGCCGAGCGCCGCGGCGAAGTCGATGAAGCGCTGGCGGGACTGTCCGCCGGCACCGAAGAACCGGCCTCGCACCTGGTCGAGTCGCTGCTGAAGATCTGGATGTTCCCCCGCGCAGCGATCGGGCAGGCCGAGCGTCGCCTCCCATTCGGGAAGCATGGGCGTCACCGATCCGGGCAACGCGGTGTCGAGGAGCGCGCCGGCGACGCCGTCCGATCGCACGAACGTCTCGGCAAAGGCGCGGAAGACGGAGGCTTGGACGCTGTCGCCCGCCGGCCAGACGCGACCGGTCGGCAAGAGTGCTTGGGCCGCACCGGCATAGTCTTGGCCGCTGTAGCGCGGTCGTGGCTGGAGCACCGGCACCGGCAGGCGGGTGGCTGCCGCCCGGGGGATCGGCACCGGCAGTGCCCGGGCGGGGATACCCGGTGCGATGATCTCGGGTTGCGGCGATGGGGCGGCCGGCGTCGGCGTCGGATCAGGGATTGGCGCGGGCGGCGTCTCAGGATCGGTGGGGTAATATTCCCCGTCGTATCCAGGCTCGATCTGGTAATACTGGCTCATGCCGCGAAGGTGATCCCGGCGAGTGTCGGCAGCGTGCCGGCGTTCGAGGTAATGTTGCCGACACCACCGTCCGACACCGTGCCGGCCGACGCCGCGATCGCGGTCAGGACGAAGCCTGCGGTACCGGCCACCGACGCGATCGCGCTCTCGATCGAAGAAACATTGGTCACGCCCCCGGGCACCGCCGCCGTGCGCAGCGCGAGCTGCACCGCGTCGGCGATTGCGGTCTTCGTCTCCGCCGGCAGCGACGCGATACCACGCACGGTCAGCGTCAGATTGTTCGGCTTGGGCGCGACGGCATAGACCAGCGCCGTGACCGACTGCTTGGGGAAGATCGCGTTGGCGACGATGAGCTGATCGCCGGTCGCCGCGGTGTCGCGCGATTCATAGCTGGCGCAGCCATCGGTCCCCTGCGGAAAGCCACCGGCGTCCGCGCGCGCGGTATCCATCATGAACATCAGCACAATCGTACCCGGTCCCATCGCCGACGGCTTGATCCAGCAGCGGGTGACACCGGGCACGGTCAGCGCCCAGGCGGGATAGTCGGTGATCGATCCACCCTGCGGCGGGGAAGCATAGGCGGCGAGCATGCGGCTGCGCAGATCGCCATCTTCCTCGATGTCCGCGCCGCCGCCGATCAGCGTCGAGACGGTGCCGTTGACCGACACACCGCTGATCCCGGCCGCGAGCATCATCGCCGCACCGCCGGCGGCATTGCCGCCGGTCCCCGGCTCGACGCTCTCGATCGGCACGACGACCGCGCCGTCCGCCGCGATGGCGTTCGCGGTCGCCACGTACTGCACGCCGTCGATCCGATTGACGATCGTGCCGGCCGGTACTTGGCTGCCGTTCGTCGCGGGGAAGCGCGCGGCCCCCTTCGCATTCGTCGCCGGGCGGCGCGTGACGCCGCGCAACGCCGCCCAGCCCTCCAGATACTCCCCGGTCGCGGTGAACGGCACCGAATTGAGCGCGATCCAGTCGAGATAGCCGTAATGCCCGCTGGCAAGCGCGGCGAGGACCTCACCGGTGATCCCGAGGTTCGAATAGCGCAGCAGCGCGTCGACACCGGGCAGCGAGGCGTTGATGTCGGTTGCGACCTGACGCCGCAGCTCGGTCAGGGTCGGGCGAGGAAACGGCATGTCAGATGCTCTCCCAAAGGCGGCTGAAGCGCAGCTCGGCGCGACGGCCGTCCGATCGCCGGAACACGACGCGGGCACCCAGCATCGTCGGGGTGGTGAATTCGACCTCGACGTCGATCGCGCTCAGCACGCGGTCCTCGATCAGCCACGCCAGTGCCTGCTCGATGTCGTCCTTCACCAGCGCGGGAAGCTGCGGCGTGACGCGCGATCGCGCGCGCAGCCACAGTTTCGATCCGATCGGTCCTGCCCACCACCCGCGCGGATCGCCCGACCGGTCGGTGATCACGTCGTCGTCGGCCGCGACGGCATCGCTGAACAGGCTGATCAGCACCGCTGTCTGAAGATCGTTGCCTTCGACCAGCCCGGTACCGGCGTCGAACGCGGCGCTCACCACCCGGCCATTCTGGTCGACGATGCTGGCGCCGGTCTCGTCGGTCCAGATGATCTGGCTGGCCCGATCGATCGTCCAGTCGCCGGTACCGGTCGCGGTATCCCACCGCGTCGCAATGTCCGCCATCGCTACACCGCCTTGTCCGTCAGACCCGATACGCCGGTGCCGGTGGTCACGCCACCATGCTTGTGGGCGGCATAGGCATCGCGCAGCTTGCCCACCTCGACAGCGGTTCCGTCGGTGCGGACCGTGGCATCGCCCTTTGCGGTGATAGCCCCGGTGCATTCGATGATCGGCGCATCGAGGACGATGCGGTCGGTCGCCTGCAGGGTGACGGTCGGCGCATTCTTCACGATCGCCGGCAGCCCGGCGCAGTCGATGACCAGGCCATCCTCGGTCAGCAGAACCTTTGCACCGCGCACGTCGTACATGCCGGCGTCGCCCGGCTTCAGCCCCTTGGGTCGCGACGGGCGATGGCTGGTGCCGATCGCGATCGACTTGCCCCGGTCGCCATTCCGGCGCGCGAGCAGGACTTCGCTGTCGGCCGGCGGCACGCTGGCGAAGCCGAAGCGGCCGATCATCGGCACGGCGTCGGTCACGCGATCGGCGAACCCGGTGCCGGTGGCACCTTCCGTCACCTGCAGGCGCTGCAATTCGCCATCGTCGTCGACGAGCGTCACCCGCCCGAACCCGAAGAGATTGGCCAGCTCGCGGATCATGGGGCAGGCTCCACTGCGTCGATGTCGGCGGTGCTGATCGGATTGAGCGTGATCGGCTCGGGCACGAACGCCTCGCGCGGCATCAACCGAAGCTCGGCGGTCGTGCCGCTCTCGCTGGACCGACGGAACGTCACCTCGGCGACGACCAGGTCGCTGGCGGGCAGACGCGCCGGCAGCTCGACCGGCACGATCGTGTTGGGCATCCACAGATCGCCAGCGGCATCGCGCCAGCTATCGATGGTCGCGCTGACGATCGTCGACCGCCCTGCCCGCCGCGCGATCTCCCATTGCGCCTTGCGGATAGTGAACCCCTGCGGATCGTCCGCCACCGATTCGAGCACCATGTACATCAGCCGGTGGCGCGCGACGTTGGGATCGCGCTCGGTATGGTAGAAGTCGTTGCCGCCGAGATCCTGCAGGACGTTCATGCTCGATGCGCAGCAGACGATCTCCGAGAAGCGCTGGTCGGTAGCATTGTCGACCGACCAGCGCTCGACGTTCTGGCCATAGACGATCCCGCTGGCAGCGCGCGTCGCTCCGACGGTCGTCAGCAGCAGGTGCCCCTGTGCATTCTCATAGGCCAGCAGGCCGGCATTGCGCGCGACGCGCTGGATGATCTCGGCGCCGGTTTCGCCGTAATTCAAATTCCACTGCGGGACCTTGTCGCCGGCAGCGGCTCCCTCGCCCAGCTCGACGCCGATCGAATAGGGCAACGCCAGCGTCGAGGCGATCGTCAGCGCATCCGCCTGCGTCAACTGGCCCTGCGGCCACTCGGCCGAGCAATCGACCAGATCCTGCGTCAACCCACGGCCGAGGACGTTGATGACATGGGTGTTCGGCGTGCCGCCGGGCACATCGCGGTCGATGTAGCCGGTGATGACCTTGTCGCGGCCGAGGAGCACCGTGCAGATCTCGCCGGCGCGCACGATGCTGGAGATCGGCTCCTTGGACGACAGCGCGATATGGAAGGAATTGGGGAAGCCTTCGGCGCGCAGCGTCACCTCGATCTCCTGCCATCCGGTGATCTCGGTGCCGCCGACGATCAGGGTCAGGTCATCCTGATCCCGATCGCGCCCTGCCCCGTTGACGACGATGTCCGGGCCGTCGGTCATGCTGCCAGTGCCTCGAACGCGACCGGCATGAACAGCGGGTGCGGGATTGAGGTCTGCCCGACGAGCTGGTCCGCGCGGGTGGGATCGCGGTAGTAGCGTTGTGCAAGGCGCAACGCCGGCAGCGGCACACCCGGCGCGAACGTCGTGATCTGCGCCAGCGTCGCGCCACGGCGGCGCAGGTCGGCCACGACGGCGGCACGCGCCCCGCGAAGGGCGGCGAAGCTTTCGTCGTCACCGGCGTCGGCCGCCTCGTCGGCGACGCTGCCGATCGCACCGCCGATCAGGGCGATCATCGCCGCAGCATCGTTGCTGCTCGACGGCTGATATTCGCCGGCAGCACGCACCAGCGCGGCGGCGATCGCCCGGCGCACCATCGCGGTGACGGCACCACCAAGGGCGAGCTGAGCCGATCCCGACAGCGGCACGAAGGCGGCGAGCGAGGCCAGCAACCGGATCGCGTCGGCGGGATCGGCACAGGCGTCGACCAGCGTGTCGACGAGCGCGATCACCGCCGGCGCGATGCCGGTGGCATAGGCGAGGTTCGCGCCGGCGACCGCCGCCGCCAGCGCCGCCGCCCGCGCACCGAGCGCCACCCGCGCGCGCGACGCGATCGCGACTAGGTCGGACAGATCCGCACCGCTGCCGATCGTCGTCACCCGCTGACCGCCAAGGCCGGTGTTGCCGCCGCCGGCGAAGCGGCCATAAGCGCCCGGCTGTTGTGCCGCGAGCCGCTGGAGCGCGGTCGCATCGCGCCCGGCGGCGACCACCTGCGAACTCCACAGCGCGGCGGTGTTCGACAGGTCGCGCCGGCGGCCGCCGAGGGAGGAGAGCAACGCGATCGCGCGGATCGCATCAACCGCCAGGGCGACCTTGCAGAGGTTCGCGGCGGAGAACAGTCCGGCGCTGGACGACAGCAGCGACGGATAGGTCTTCTTCCCCGCCTCGACGAACTCGATCTCGACGCTCGACATCCGACCGGCGCCGAGATCTTCGCCGAGACTGAATCGCACGACGCTGACGTTCAGCACGCCGAGGGTCGGGTGGGTCAGCACCCCGGGGCCGCGCTTCTCCAGCGCCGCCAGCAGCAGCACGCGCTGAAGCTGGACCGGGCCGCCGACGAAGACCACGTCGCCGTCGACGATGAAGCCCCGGAAACGGAACTGGCGAGGCGCGCGGCCCATGTCCTCGGCCCACGGCTGATCGCGGCCAGGATATTGATGGAGCGCGATGCGACGTCCGCCCGAGGTGTCGTTCTGGAGCACTGCGAACGGTGCGCCACGGAACGACGCGGGGAGCAGCTTGCCGGCGAAAAGGGCCATGATAGTCTCCTCGCTCGGAAAACCGAGTCGCTCTCAGAGCGTTACGCGGCGGAAGGGATGCGCGAATGCTGACGATCGTCGCGGGACTGCTGCTGGCTACGGGCGCGCAAGGGCATCGTTATGCCGGCGAAACCTGGACTTGCCGGTTCCCGAAGACAGGGGTCGTTGTCATTGATACCCGCGAACCCGGTACAACCGTGACCATTCGCGGGAAGAGGCGGGCAGCTATTGGCGGATCGTACTTCTACTACCCTCGTGATCGCCCGGATGAGATGCTGCTGTTCGGCCCCGATATGGCATTCTGGGACTATGAATACGGCAACATCAGCGAGCGCGCGACTAGCTGCACGAAGCGTCGCAACCCACGATGATTACTCGAAGGCGTGACTGACTGCTGGTCGAGCACCACGGCCAGCTTCCACGCGAGCACGAGTCCCTGCGGGAGCCCCACGCATCTCGATCTGCACCTTCACCGGTATCTCCGGCGTCCGTGTATCATCGATACGAAAAGCGCCAGGACGCGCGCCTTGTAAACCAGCGGCGGTACCATGGCGATGAATCGATCGACCGCTACCGTAAACCGGACCGCTCAACTTATCGATCCACTCTCGGTTACGCCGATCCGAATAGTATGGGTTGGCATAATTGAGGTGATCGCCGACGCTCGACGGTGCGCCCTTCTCTCGCCATTGGAGCCAGCGATCGACCATCGTCGAAACGCGGCGCGATACCTTCGACATGGGTATCTCCGACACCGATCGGCGGCCGTGCTTCCACGCTACCGGCCCATTGACGTCGGAGAATTGCTTGCGGGCATCGACGACGTCGCGCACCGTGCTACCCCATCGACCGGATGCCACGCGGTTCAGGATGGTATCGACGACACCCATGAGTTGCTTGCTATCCTTCCCGGTCGTCTCGGTCGCGACAGTCTTCTTCAGGTCAACGATGTCCTGCGGTGATAGAGCCAGCACGCCGTTACGGAGGGGGGATCGCCGTCCAGTCCGTCCCGAAGGCGCATGGGTTTCGCCCATTGGCAGCATGGCCCGGGCTGCGCGATCGATCGTATCCGCCGCCCTGCCCAGCTTGTCGGTCGCGGGCTTGAAGGTCCGCTCGACCGTTTCACCGAACGACGACGCGCCATCGAGCATCGCTTGGCCGCCCTGGATGACGGCGTCGTAGCCTTTCTCCATGGTACCGGCCGCGAGAGCGCCAGCGTTACCGAGGACCCGGTCCTTCATCTGCCCGACGATCACGCCCTTGCGCGCGATCCGCTCGCCGGTCGCGATCTGATCCTCGGTGAGCACGTTCGCGTGCTTGCCGGCATCGGCCATGTCTGCCGACAGGGCCGCCCCGCCCTGCGTGAACGCGGCGAGCGCCTCGATCGGGATGCCCAAGGCGCGAGCGGCAGTGCGCTGGCCGCTGCTGTTCTGGCGCTTTAGCGCATCGGCGAGCTGCGGCAGCATCGCCTCGACGTTGACCGTACCATCCTTGTTCGTCTGCATGCCGACGCCAAGGCGACCTAGCACCGACAGCGCACCGGTGTTCCGGCCATATTTCGCGTCGTTCAAGGTCTGCGACAGGCTGGCGAGCGTTCCGTTGGCGACACCCTTGTCGACGCCGGCGCGCTCGGCCGCAGCGGTAAACTCCTGCAATGCCTTCGTACCGACGCCGATGATCGCCGCCGTCCGGCCGATCGAGGCTGCGCCCTTCGCCCAGGTATTGGCGACCGTCAGCGCGGCATAGGCAGCCGAAGCGAGCAGCCCGATCGTAGCGCCCGCTGCCACACCGACCGCACCGAGCACACTGCTCAGGACGCCGCCTGATGCGGCTGCTTCACCAAGGCCGGTCCCGGCCGCCGATGCCGCCGCCCCGACTCCGCCCAGACGCGAGGAGATGCCGCTGGTAATCGAGCGACCGCCGAACACCCGCGCACCGGCCTGCTCGACGTCGCGGAAGGTGCGGATGATGCTGCGCGAGTGGCGGCGCAGCGTCCGGTCGCCGTCCTCGGCGAACCGACGATTGGCGGCGCCGGCGCGCTTCGGGATCTGGCTGAGCCGACGCTCTGCCGACTTGGCGGCCGCTGCGGTCCGGTCGCTGCCGGTGATCGCGATGCCATAAGAGGCTGCGGGCTGGCTCATCGCTTGCTCACTCCTCGTCGACGTCGGTGCCGATCCCGGCTACCGCGCACCACAGCATCAGCTTCGACCATGGACGGGTCGCGATCTCATCGGGCATCTTGCCGTAGCGCATGCCGAGCGCATCGAGGCGCTCGTGCCAGTCGTCGGGTCTCAGTCCAAAAAACGGGCGATGTACCTTGCGCCGGCGACGAGATCGCGCGCGCCGATCATCCGCACGGCGGGCAGCGGGACACCCGACACGACCGCGACCGCCTTCTGGTCGCAGACGACGCCGCTCAAGCCGTCCCACTGCTCCCATTCGGCAGCGGTCGGCTCGCGCAGCACGAGCTGGGTGTAGGTTTCGGTGCCGAGCATGACCGGCTTGCGCAGGACGATGATCAACTCGTCGGGGATCTCGGCCGCGGTGCCGGGTGCGGTATTGGGGGTGTCCAAGGTCATGCCTCCTTCACGTCGGGGCCGTCGAACTCGATCTCGAAGGTGCCATCTTCGGTGTTCACGGTGATCGGCTCGTCGCCGACCCGCACCATGTTGCGGCCGATGATCGTCTTGCCGTTGGCGAGGCTCAGCACGACGGTCGCGTCGACGGCGTCGCTCAGCTCGGAGACCGAGATCGCGCCGCTGTCGCGACCCTTCCAACTGATTTTGCCCGGGCGGGGCATCTCGCTGTAGCCGTGGTAGCCGTCCTGCCCGACCAGCGGGGTGCGCGAGTTGCCGCTCGGGCGATAGCTGCCCTCGCCGGAGATCGAATGGGCGCGGCCGTTGATGGTGACGGAGGCGACGCCGGCGAGGCGATTGGGATCTGCCATGCTGCTGGTCCTTTACAGGCGGAATTGCGCGAGGAGCGCGAAGGTGCGGAGCTGGTTGATCAGCTTGCCGGGCCACTGGACGTTCACCCGGTTCGGGTTGGTCGCGTCTTTCTCGACGATCAGGCCAGCGGCGAAGGCGGCCGACTCCTGCACCATCCCCTCGCCTTCCAACTGGCGATAGGCGGCGATGATCTCGGCGCGGATGATCGAGGGCGTGACGACGTTCGAACCCGGGAGGAGCCGCACGCCATCCGACGCCAGCTTGCGCCGTGCGAATTTGCTCGAGACGACGTCGGACAGCCGGCGCAGGACGAACGCGAGCAGGAACAGCGTCTCGATCTGGAGATAGCTGTCGTCGAACTGGCCCGCCGCGTTGGTGACATAGGTCGTCACCACGTTCTCGATCGTGACCGCGCCGGTCGCGTCGACGGTCCAGGTCGCGCACCCGCCGTAGAGCAACACGTTGTTGCGGATCGACAGCGGGAAGCGCGAGGCGAGCGGCGGGGCAAGGATGCCGGCGACGGTCAGCGTCTGGAGCGGCAGGCCCGGATCGGCGCGCAGGCTGACCGCCGCCGCGCCGGCGAATGCCGCTGCCCAGGCCCATGCCGGCGACGGCGAATCGCTGAAGGCGATATTCGAGATGTGCTGGTTGTTCAGCCCGGTCGCGAACGCCGCGTTGGCCCCGGCGGTACCGCGCCGGGCGACGAAGCAGTGGCCGTACACTTGGCTCGACCACGACCAGCGGCCGGTGGCGTCGTTCAGCAGCGCGGCGATCGCCGCCAGCGACGTGGCGTCGGTCAGCGAGCAGACGATGAAATCGAACGCCGTGTCCTGGAGCGCGGCAAGGCCGGTCGTCAAGACGGGGTTGGTGACGCCGTTCGCCATGGCGACGATCGCCGCGGTGATGCCGGCCGGGAAGGCTTCGCCGGCGGCAGAGCCACGGAAATTGAAGCGGATGTCGAGGTCGTTGCCCACCTCACCCTTGTTCTTCGCGGTCAGCGTGACGACGGCGGCGGCGCTGACGGCGGTGACAGGCAGATCGACCGCGGCGCCGATCGCGGCCGCGACGGTGACGGCGACCTGCGCGGCAGTCTGCCCGCTGGCGATCGCGACGGGCACGCGCCGGCCGGCGATGTAGAGCGACAGGGTGCCGAGCGCGGTCGTCGTGCCGGCGAAGGTGATCGTGCCGGTCGCGGCGACGCCGGCGACGTCGTCGCTCAGCGCCAGCATCCACATCTCACCCGACGGGTCGTTGGCACGGTAGGCGTCTACCATGCCGGCCAGCACCGAACCCGGGCCAGCGACGGCGCGCGAATCGATCTGCGACTGGCTGATCGTCGGCGTGTTGGGCGCGATCGTGCCGGCACCGGTGCGCTGTCCGATCAGCAACGCCCGCTGCGCGCGCGCATTGCTGTTGGCGTTCGAAGCGTCCAGCTCGGCGAAGAACAGCGGCACGCGCAAGTTGGCAGGGATCTGCCGGAACGGGATGGTCATGCGACAGGCTCCTTGGGGCGGCGCGACGACACCGGGGCGGCGACGACGTCGCCATCGGCGAGCAGCCGGGCCCAGTAGAGGTCGGTGGGATCGATGGTGATGCCGGCGTCGTCGACGACGCGGCGGGTGGCCGGGTCGCGGACGAGGCGGTCGGGTACGGAGACGATGCGCATGGGTGCTCCTATGCGGGCGGGAAGGCGACCGTCAGTCCGGCCGGGGGCAAGGCGGTGGCGAGATCGAGGCGGTCGAGATCGTCCGCGTCCTGCGGTGCGAAGCTCTCCGGCCCCTCGTAGAATTCGAGCGCGATGTCGGTCTGGATACCCGCGAGGTGGGTCGCGCCCTCGCTGGTGAAGGCGAGCTGCGAGCGCATCGAGGTGATCTGCTGGATCATCGACGACAGCGGATAGCCGTTGACGATCGCGACCTCGGTCTGCCGCTTGATACGCCACAGCAGTCCCTCGGCCGTGGTGGCGCCGGCGTTGTCCAGCTCGACCGGCGCTGACACCTCGCTGACCACTCGCACCGTGGCGGTCGTCAGGAACTCCGCCGGTCCGCTGCGGCCGAGCGACTGCCGGTCCTCGGCGATCAGGCGCAGCTTTGTGATTGGATACTGGTCAGGCTGGGTCGGCCAGTCGCCCGGCCGGAACACCTGGTCGTCAGCATCGGTGCCGGCGGCGACGATCGCCGCGTGTACGGCATCGAGCAGATCGAGCGACGTTGTCATGGGACCGGCCCCATCAGGATCAGCAGGATATGGCCGTGGCCGTCCGGCTGCTGGTCCTTGACGATGAACTTGCCGCCGCCGCGCGGGATGATGACGGTGTCGTTCACCTTGGGCGGGATGGCGAACAGGGCGGCACGGACGCCCAGCACCGGCTTGATCGTCGTGGCTTCGGACCCATCCGGCAGCGAGTCGACGCTGCGATACTCGCGATCGAACACCGCGTCGGGAAGCGGAAACGGAGCCTTACCGCGCGGTGTATAGACCGGCACGGTCTCGGGCTGGGACGCCTCACCCTCGCCGAAGATCGCCATCACGGGGGCGAGCAGCTCGGCGTCCCAGTCGATCACGCCTCAGCGCTCCTTGATCTCGGCGCCGGCGACCACCTTCGGTCCCTCGGTGAACACGGCAAGGCTGCCGTCGCCATCGAGGATGAAGCCGAGATCGAACAGGCGCTTGGCATCGGTGGCGCTCAGCTCGACGTCGTCACCAGGTTGATGCAGGTCGACGGTGCGGCCCGGAGCCACCTTGTAGCTCAGCAGCTCGGCCGGAGCGGTGACGTCGGCGGTGACAGTGGCCGGCGGGAGGTCGATCTTGCCCGCAGTGGCGAGCGCGGAGTTGGCGAGCAGGGCTGCGCCGATACGGGGACTGGTCATGAAACTCTCCGGTCACGGATAGGTCAGGTGGAGCAGCGCGGCCGGAGCCGCGCCGGCGGATCAGAACGTCGGGACGATCGGATCGCAGACGAGCGCACACAGGCAGGCGTTGACCCGGCTCGGGATGACGAGCGGTGCCGACTGCATCATCAGGATCTGCTGCGCGGGATCGTCGTTGATCCAGGTCTTCGGCGCATAGGCCATCGGCTTGTATGCGAACTTCGGATCGAGGATCATGCCGAAGGCGCGCGTGCCCATCAGGTCCGGGCCCGACATGATGATCTGACCATCGGCCAGCATCGGCTGCTCGACGCCGGCGGCATCGATATACCAGTCGTTGTAGAGCCACAGATCGTACTGGCCCCACTTGCCCTTGTAGATCGCGCCCTTCTTGATCTGCGATCCGGGATTCAGGCTGTTACCGTCGACCGCCAGCGTCGGATACTGGATCGCGCCCTGCACGCCTTCGGCGGTCAAGAAGCGGGCCCAGGCCGAATTGGTGAAGACGATGTCGGTGGCGACCGCACCCGATGCCTTCAGAATACGTGCGCCGAACGCATCGATCTGGCCGACGATGTTGGTGTCGCGGCCGGCGGCATTGAGCGTCGCGCCCCATTTGTTCGAACCGGTCAGCGCGATCGTCAGGATCGAGGAGCGGCCGAAGTTGATGACCGCAGTCTGGAAGCCGTCGCCGGCGATCGTGACGGTACCGGTCGTCAACGCCGATGCCGCCATCCATTCGAGGCGGCGGTTGATCATGTCGACCTGGTCTTCCATCTCCGACTGGAGGTTGACCAGCATGCGCTCCTCGCCGGTCATCTCGCCGCCGCCGATGCGCTCGCCGATCTGACGCCGGATCGGCTTGCGCAGATCGGGCGCGCGCTTGTCCTTGATATAGGCCGGCTTGAACTTGTTGGTCACATACTGGCGCTGTTCGACCAGTTTGCCCTCGACCAGCGGGGAGACGAACGGCGACATGCGACGCAGACCGACGTCGATGTCGATCGCGACCTCCTCGGTATCGTGCTCGACGATGTTCCCGAAGAAACGATCGAGCAGGAAATTCTGCGAGGTCATCAGGTTGGGCACGACCTGCACCAGCTTGGCGGTCGTGTAGCTCAGGGTATCGGCCATGTGGCGGGCTCCAGAAAAAAGCCCGCCAGTGGCGGGCGACGCTCGCGCGAGGCGGGCGGAGGGTCAGGCGGTGGTGGTGGCGTCAGCTCGGCTGCGCGGCCGACACCGACGATTTCAGGTAGATGTTCTTCGTCTCGAGCGCGGCGCGCGCGGCATCGAGCGTGATGCCCGCGCCGAGGATCACCGCGCGTTCGTTGAACTCGCCCATCAGGTACGTGCCGGCCTGCTTGTCGCCGCCGGTCGCGTCGACGTCGTCGACGAGGATCTCGACCGGGGTCTGCGACCCGTCGTTCGAGGCACCGAGCGCCAGGACATACTTGCCGCCGGCGGTGATCTTGCCGAGGACGGTGCCCCGGCGGAGGTTCTGCCCGGCGGCAATGGTGCGGGTGCCGGTGACGATCTTGAGATCGCCGCCGATCAACTGGTCGGGAACGAAGGTGTCCTGTTCCACGCCGGGCTGGAACGGGTTGTTGGGGACTGCGGCCATGGGTGGCTCCGATCGGAAAGAGGGGTGTCAGGTGTCGCGGATCAGCGACCGGCCTTCTTCAGCGCGGCCGACATCTGGTCGGCGAAGCTGGCGGTCTTGCCCTGCGCACCGGTGCCGGTGCCCGGGCGTGCCTCACGGCGACCGGCCATGCGGTCGTCGAGCGTGCTGCGGCCGCGCGGCTGCGTGCCGCCGGCGGTAGCGGTGGTCAGGACGGCGATCGCCTCGGCGCTCGACTGGCGGGTGCTGAAGGCGAGCGTGGCGGCGAGATCGGGGCGACCGGCGGCGGCGGGCGACGAGAAGATCGCGGCGCAGCGCTTGCGCTCGGCGAGGCGACCGGCGCGGAAGCCCTTGGCCTCCTTCTCGTCCTCGGGCTCCTCGATGTCTTCGTCCTCGGCGTCCGCGTCATCGTCGTCGTCGTCGTCGGTTTCCGCCTTCTTGCCCTTGCGACCCTTCTTGCCCTTTTCGGGATCGTCGGTGGGCTGGTCGTCGGCAGTGGTGTCGTCATGATCGTCACCGTCATCGGCGGTGGTATCGTCGTCACCGTCATCGTCGGCGTTGGCATCATCACGATCGTCGTCGGCCTTGCGGCCAAGCGCGCGACCAGCAAGTGCGGCGGCACCGCCGAGGAGGTGGGCGAACGGGGACGTGCCCCCGGCAAGGGTGGTCTTCTTCATCGGGATTCTCCGGTGGTTTTGGTCTAGGCGGCGAGGAAGGCGGCGAATGCCGCGTCGGGTGCCATCACGGCATCGGCTAGGCCGGCCGCGACGCCGGCGGCGCCCATGAAGGTGCCCGCGCGCATGTCGCGCACGGCGGAAACGGCGAGGCCGCGATTGCGCGCGACCGTCTCATGGAACAGGCTGCCCATCGCATCGATCTCGGTCTGGAACGCGGCGAGCGCTTCCTTGCTGAGCGGGATCTCCGAATGGCCGTCGGTCTTGCGATCAGCGCCGGCGTTGGTGATAAAGGTGACCTTCATCCCATGCTTCGTCAGCGCCTCGGACAGGTCGACGTGCATGCAGATCACGCCGATCGAGCCGGTACCGCCGGTGCGCGGCACGTAGATCGTGTCGGCGGCCGACGCGATGGCATAGGCCGCGCTATAGGCGCTCTCGGTCAGGATCGCGGCAATCGGTTTGTCGCCGCGCGCCTCATGGATCGTGTCGACCAGATCGAAGCACCCGGCCACTTCGCCACCGCCCGACGAGATGTCGAGCGCGATGCGCGACACCGCGCTATCGGCGCGCGCGGTCAGGAACGCCTGGCGGATGCCGTTATAGCCGGTCATCCCCGAATAGGGGCGCAGCGACGACTGTTTCTGCACCAAGGTGCCCGAGATCGGAATGATCGCGGTGCCGGCGACGACATCATAGCCGGTGTCGGCCGCGCGGTGCGATCGCGAGGTGGTGAACTCCTCGTCGTCATCGTCCCATGCCTGCGGTACCGGCCGGCCATCAGCGCGCAGCAGGTGCGTCACGCCCAAGCGATCCGCCAGCGCTGCCATCGCGATCTCCGCCTTGCGGGGGTGGATCGCGATCGGGGTGTTGAACATCCGCTGCGCGAGGTGGCCGAATTCCATTACTTCACCTCCGGGTCGGTAATCGTCTTCGCGGCTGGCACGTCCTGAAGGCCCATCGCGGCCCAGCTCGGCGGCTCGAGCCCAGCGTCGCGGAAGCGCTTGATGGTGTGCTTGCGCGCCTCGATCATGTCGTCGCCATCGACGCCCTGCTCCGCGCAGATCTCGTCGTAATCCATCAGCCCGCTGTCCATGCCGAGGATCGCGCCCTTCACTTCGGCAACCGGGTCCATCCAGCCCCGGCCGGGCCCGATCCACTTCGCGCGGGCATAGGCCTCGCGATATTCGAAGAAGTCGGGCGCACCGGCCGGTAACGGCACGTCGTCGATGTCGTGTGCTTCCTCGACGAAGCACCCATAGATCGGCTGACAGGTGCCGGTCGCGAAGTCATCGCGCCGGCGCGACATGGTCTTCCAGAATTCCAGCATCGCACCGCGCGCGCTGCTGTAATTGACGTCCGACCAATCGTTCGACACCTGCTGCGCCGACATGCCCGCAGCCGACGCGACGTTGCGCAGAACCGCCTTTTCGAACGCTACGAAATTCGACGTCGGCCGTTTCGCGTCGAGCTGACGGAGCTGCTCACCTGGGAACAGGATCGGCATGTTCGGTCCGGCGCCGGGAATGCGGATGCGCGTGTCGGAATGGTATTCGCTGCGTGCATCCTGATAGCCACCGACGCGCCCTTCCGAACCAAACGCCTCCTCGGCAAACTCGGGGTCGAGCGGGCTTTCAAGCCACGCGCCGAAGACGGCGTTGAGGATCGAGGCATCCAGCTCGGCGACGTCGTAGCGGAAGAGCATTTTCAGCTTGGTCATCACCGAACCAAGGATACCGACGCCACCACGGTGGCCATCGGCGCGATCGGCGTCGAAGTCATGGATGATGACCGGGCGACCCCAGTCGGTTTCGCGCTCGATCCGGTCCCACCGCATGCTCTTCGCGGCCGAATACCAGTCGCCCTGATGTGCGGCCCGGATGTGGTAGGCAATCGCGACGCCGTCGTCGTCGATCTCGACACCGCCGCGCAGGTGCGACTGGTCGAACCCCATCTGCGGGTTCGAAAGCCGATCCGGGTCGAGGAGCTGCAACGCGGTCGCATAGCGAGCGCGCCCCGGGGCACAGCGTTCGGGTCGCCATTGCGAGTGGATCAGGTTGTCGCCGTCGATCAGCTTGTGCCGGAAGGCGACGCGGAACATTTGTGGCAGCGTCAGCCGGCGTTGCGCATCGCACCAGCGTCCGTCACTGCTGGCAAAGGTGCGATAGCTGGCGTCCAGCGCCTTCGAATATTCATAGGCCCAGGTGGGGTCGAACGCCTTGTTGCCGGTGTAATAGGCCAGCGCTCGCCAGTCGGGCTTGGCGATCGGGCGGAAATTCGCGCCGACGGCATTGTCGAGCACGCGGGTGATCGCGCCCGACGCCCACCCGTCGTTCTTCACCAGGTCCCGCATGCGCGCGACGATCGTGTCGCGGTACGGGTTCAGCTCGCCATCGGCTGACCACAGGTACGGGTTCCAGTCGGCGGTGTGCGCGCCGAACCGATCCGCCGCGTCGAAGGGGATTCCGCCGCCGGCGTTCAGTCCCATTGGCTTGGGCTTGCTGCGAACCATCGGGTTGCCCCGATGGTCGAGGATTTGCACGCCACTCACCGGAACCGGAATCCCATGGCGCGCCGGCGGCCGCCGATCCCGAGCGCGCGCTGGAGCTGCATGATCAGCATCGTGACCTCGGCAACCGTGGTCACGCGGCGCGACAGCGATTTCGCGCCGTCGCCCTGCGTGTAGGATACCGACGCGATCGCCTTGCCTTGTTGCAGCTCGATCAGCGCGAGCTGCGCGCTGGTGAGCGCTGCGCGGAGCTGCTCCGGGGTGAGGCCGTCGAAAATGCTCATCGTCGTCCTCCCGCCAGCATGCTGCTGAGCGTTTTCTTGGCGACCGAGGCGGTCGCGATGCTGACGGTGGGCCCGGCCGGCGGCGCGGCGGGCGGCGAGGGTTGCGGTTCCGGCAGGGTTGCCGGATCGTGTTGGTCGTCGTCGGGCTGGTCGGTCTCGTCCGGCGGCTGCTCGGTCGCGATCGCGCCGACCTTCTCGGCTTCGCGGTTCAGCTTGAACCCCATGTGCATCATGCCGTGCAGCGCGGCATAGGCGTACACCCGACAGTCGATCGCCTCGTTGGCGCGGCCATCGGGCAGCACCCACACCTGGTAGGATTTGCCGCCCTTGCCCTTGCCGCCGATGAACTTCGTCTCGACAGTTTCGGCGGTGAGCTGCGCGAAGTAGTTGCTGTCGCGCTCGGTCGTGAAGTGCATGTAGCCCGGACCGGGCCGTTCCCTGTTCAGATACGACCGGATCTGATCCTTCGCGGCATTGACGCCCAGGATGACGGGGCGGAACGTCTTCTTGGTCCGCGACGTCGGACGCTTCGTCGGCCACACCGGGTTGCGCTGGCCGGTCCGCGCGCTCTCGCCCTTGATCGCCCAGATGCCCCGGCCAAGGCGGGCCTTGGCGAAATCGTACACCGCCTGTGTGTGGTGGCCGCCCGAATCGATGCAGCCTGCGGTCACGACGAACGGGCGGCCATCGGCGCGGTACCGCTTCTGTTGCAGCAGCTCGTCGATCTTCGCCTGCACGCGCAGGTCGTTGAACTCGCCGTCGATCACCTCATAGGCAATCGACCAGCTCTCCTCGTCCCGGCCCCACCCGACGATCTCCAGCTCGACGCGGTAATCCTGCACGTCGATGCCGACCGAAAGGACCGCAACGCCGTCCGGCACCTCGGCCGCCCACGTCTCGCGCCGATCGAGCAGCATGTCGGCGCTGAGCGCCTTGCCGACGTGCTTCTTGTAGGTCAGCGCAAGCTGGGTGTTGTAGAACGTCAGCTTGCCGTCTTCGTCGACCGCCGCCAGCCACTTCCCCGCGATCCGGGCAGGACTGTCGTTCTGCCACGGGCTGTACAGCTTCGACGCCTGAAAGCCGGCGTGTTCGTTCGAAACCGCATCGGTCCCACATTCCCGACACTTCGCCCGGTACACCGCGTGCCGGTTGCTGTGCGACCAGCGCCAGACCTTGTCGACCGGGTCCGCAACGGCGTGGGTGCTCCATGCCGTGGCATAGGCATCGAGCGGGCGTTGCAGGACGCCGCAGCATTCGAACGAGCGGGTCTGGTGCCAGCGGATCGTGTTGAGCGCGCGAAGCCGCTGCCCCTCCGACCAACCGACGCTGCACGCTTCGCAGTAGATCCGCGCCGTCTCCGGCCGGTGGGTCTTGCCGTCCTTTCCCTTGTCCCAGTGGACGTGCTTGAAGAAATCCAGAAACTGGCGGTGGCCGCAATCCGGGCAGGCGACCGACGCGCGACGCTGGTCCGACTGGACGTAGCTCGCCTCGATCTCGCTCTCGCCGGTGATCGTCGGCGAGCAGACCCGGACCGACAGCGAATTGCTCTCGAACGTCGCGAGGCGCTCGTCGCCGATGTCGGTCGGCTTGCCCTCCTTCAGGGGCAGGTACTTGTCGACCTCGTCGTAGAGGACGATGCGGATCGGGCGGCGCGCCAGATTGTCCGGGCTGCCGGCGCCGACGATGCCGAGGAAGCCGCCGGGGAACGCCTTGTAATCCAGCGTGTCGCCGGCATCGCGGGTCTTGGACGATCCGACCAGCCCCTTCAGCGCCGGCGTCGCCTTGATGAAGGGCGCGATGCGCTCCTTCGAGAATTGCAGCGCCGCGGCGTCCTTGGGCTGGACGATGAGCATGGGACACGGATCGAGATCCATGTGGAAGCCGACGATGTTCTCGATCAGCGTCGACTTCAGTAGCTGCGTCGCCACCATTGCCGAGATCTTGCGGACCCCGGATTCGGTGACGGCGAGCATCGGCCCGCGCGCGATCTCCACCCGCGCCGTGCGATACTTGCCCGAGGTGCTGCCGGCTTCCTTCGCCAGCACCCGGCGATGATCCGCCCAGTCGGGCAGGCTGATCCGGGGTGGTGGCGTCCAACCGCGCCGCGCCGCCCGGCGCAGCCGGTCAGCCTTCGTCGGTTTTGGTCCAGTCCGGGTCGGGCTCGCCGAGCTCGGTGAGCTGCTGGTGGACATAGGGCTTCAGCGCCTCCGCCAGCTTGGCGCCGTCGATGTCGAGATCGGCGGCGATCAGCGGGGCGAACCGGGCGGGCCATGCCTCCCAGGCATCGCGCGCCTGGCGGCGATCGTCGAAGAGCACCTGCTCGGCCGTCTCGATGTCGACGAGCTTCTCCGCCTCCCTCTGCGCCGACAGCAGATGCTTCATCGCGAGCGCGTTTTCCTTGATCGCGTTCGCCTGAACCTTTGAGCGAAATTCGCCGCGCATCAGCCCTTCGATGAAGCCGCCGGCGATCTCATCGTCGATCTCGCCGGCCTCCGCAGCCGCCGACAGATCCGCAACCACCTCGTCAACCGCAGCCGCAACCGCGCGGCGGTTGCGGGTTGCGGTTGCGGGGGCTGGTTGCGGGGTCGGTTGCTCGCCTTTGAACCGCCCCAGCCCCGCCTTGCGCAGCCGCTTATCGGATGCGGCAACGTCGACGAGATCGCCGCTAAGTACCAGCGCG
Source organism: Sphingomonas sp. Leaf25 (assembly GCF_001421635.1). Taxonomy (NCBI): domain Bacteria; kingdom Pseudomonadati; phylum Pseudomonadota; class Alphaproteobacteria; order Sphingomonadales; family Sphingomonadaceae; genus Sphingomonas; species Sphingomonas sp. Leaf25. The sequence goes on along the minus strand of NZ_LMKU01000023.1, from coordinate 484,295 downwards.
CCCTTGGTTTTCCACTTCGCCGCCGCTTGCCGCGATGCGCCGTGCTGCGCCGCGTAGGCGGTCAGCGAAACGAGTGTCGCCATCCCCACCCCCGCAACCGGTTGCCCCCGCAACCACTTTTCAGAACCCGTAGCTGGAGGAGCGATGGGGTGCGCAATTACCCACGTAGCAAAATGGGCTAGGAGGGACCCATTTCCCGCAGGCGGCGGGCAGCAGCTCGAGCCCGACCGCGCGCACGTCGAGCTGCCCGGCGGGTCAGGCGGTAGGTTTCCCAAAGGCCGGTCGACGGGTCGATGCAGCGGGAGACCCAGCCCGGACGGGCATACGGCCCCGATAGCAATGCCCGAACGTCGCCACGTTCCCAAGCAATGGGGTCGCCATCGCGTAGAACGATCAGCTCCAGTGTCGTGGCATGGTCCGTCACGTCGAAGCCTGCGACCTGCACCATGCCATCTCCGAGGGTCATGCCGTTCCGAAGCAGGTCGAATACGGCGTGCTTGGCCGTCCCATCGCCTATGACCGCGATCTTCACGTCAGAACGATCCGTTGCGGCCGAGCAGGACCTTGCGGCGGAGGCGACGCGCCAACTTGTCGCCGCGCCCATAGGTTCGACCCTGACGATCGCGCCGGTCCTGCCGACGGCGATCAGCGCGCAAGCGATGAGCCGGCACTGCCTTGATCGCCGGTTGAGCAGGCCGGACCGGCACCACGCTGGAGGCAACGATCGGGGCGGCCACGGGAGCGGCCAGCGAGAAGGCGGCAGCCGCCAGAGCAAATCCACGTCCGAACATCATCATCTCCGTGCGGTCGAAAGGGCGCGCTGAAGCGCGTCGGTGAAGGCTGCCGCCGAATGGCGCGCTAGATAGGCTCGGGCCCGCTTCTCGAACGGCAGCCGTTTGGGCACTGCCTTGGTGTCCTCGAACGCGATCAGCAGCTTCAGACCGGTCCGGGGCTGCGGGCCTGTGCCGCGCTTACCCCGGGGCTTCTTCGCCGCCACCGGACGCTGCCACACGCCGCTGATCGTCTTGCCCGCCTTGGTCTTAATCGGGCCGATGACGATGCCGCGTTTGCTCTTGAGCGACGCCAGCTTGTTCCTGGGAAGGTTGCCGTACTGGTTGAGCGCGATGCCGCGCGGCGCCAGCATGCCGCGCTTGCGACCGAGGAACCGGTTGCCGCCGAACACATAGGGCGCGAGATACTGCGCCTGGATGTCCTTGGCCGCGACGAGCGCCGATGGCTTCGCCTTCGTCGCCGCCTCGATCCGATATGCCCGCTCGGTGAAGGGCGTCGGGGTCTTGAACGTCTCGTCGAGCAGGTCGACTTGGTCGGCCGCGACACCGCGGGCCAGTGTGTTGATCGCCAGCGACATCGCGAAGGGCACCTGCTTCGCCCCCAGCGTGACCATCGCACGGTGGAGCGGTGCGAGGTTGCCCCGGATGTCGCAGGCGATCACGCCGATGCCATGTCGATCGTCACGCCCTTCCACGCCGCAGTGCCGGCCGGCCGGTCATAGAAGCGGGCATATTCGCGCGACCCGGTGACACGCATGCTGGCTCGAATGGCGTCCATCGCCGCGAGCCAGCGCGCGTCCGTGATGTTGACGTGCAGCAGCATCAGGAGGGCGCTACGGTTGATCTGCCCTTCCTTTTCCACGCTAAAGGCGCGGTTGACGATCGCACGCAGCTCGGGGCCACCGGTGCTCGACCATTCGGTCAGGCATTCGTCGATCAATGTCTTGGCGATGTGAAGCTCGGGGCCGAAGTCGAACTGGTCGCTGACCTGCACCGTCACCCGCTCGCAGCCGTCGAAGGTCGTCAGCGTCAGGTTGCCCTTCTTGCCGCCGATGGTGGTGCCGTACTGCTGCGCCAGCAGCTCCAGCAGTGCTTGCACCTGATCGAACGTATCGGCCTTGAAGGCCCCAATAGCGGCATGATGTTCGCGCGCCCGTTGGAGCAAACCCCGCACCACCTCGTCGACCAGCAGGTCGGCAGGCTTCACCAGCTCGAGCGGTACGAGGTTGCCCTTGGCGTCCCGCAGATAGAAGGCACCGCCGACATCGACAGCGGCCGGGTGGCGCTTCTCGGTCATGCGGTGGCTCGACCGCGCAGGACCGCCAGTTCGCGCTCGACCAAGTCGAGGAAGCCGCGCGTCACCGGCACGACCTCGTCGGGCTTGCCCTGCGCGGCGGCGCGCAGTTTCTGAAGATCGACCCGCTGCTGCATCATCACCATGCTGCCTTGCTGCCGTCCGCGCTGACATAGCGCGGCGGATTGGAAGGGGTGCGACACTTGCCCCGGGCAGCCTCATCGAGCCGGCGGGCGATCCCACGCGCTTCGTCCGCAAGCACCTCGTACAGCCCTTGGCTGGGGGTGGCGGCGCGACCGCGCGCGATGGTCCGGTCCAGGTCGTCGGACAGACGCTCAAGGGCGTCGAGGAGCGGCACGGTATCGGCCATGGCATCCTCCCGAAAACGACGACGCCCGCCTGCCCGGGGGATGGGCGGCGGGCGGCGGACGCAAGTATCGCGGGGTCGGATTTGGCCGTTTCGTGGCCACTTGGGCAGTGGCGAAAATGTGGGCGGTTCAGGAAATCGCGGCGTGGAAGAGCGTCAGCGTCTCCTCGGTGACGACATGCCGCCCTTGGCTCAGGAAGCGCGGCCATGCGTCCAGTGCCGCGATCAGCAGCCGCTTCGCGCGGCGATTGTGCATATTGTACCGTTTGGCGACGACGGTGAAGCCGATCGTATCGCCGACGATCATGTCGAGCACGGCCTGCACCGGTCCCTCGATCGCCTCGCGCCAATAGGTATAGGCGACTTCGTGCTGCACGCGGGACAGCGCCTCATAGAACGTCCCGTCGCCGCACCTACTGGAATCGATGCGTGTCTCGAGGCTGGCGGTCTTTACGGTGACGTCCGCGCCGATGCGCTCGGAAACCGTCGCGATCTCGACGGCATAGGCAAGCTGGTCCGCCGTGATGCCGCCACTCGCATACAGCCGGGCAAGCGCGCCCTGGTGAACGCGACCGGCGCGCTCGTGCGTCTCGGCGGTGCCGTCGCCACGCTTGGCCCACCGATCGATCATCACCGCGCGCTCCTTTCGGAACGCCCGCTCGGCGCGCGCTGCCTCGGGATGCCGGGCGGCCCAATCGCGCTTGTGGTCCAGCGCGCGCGCCGCCAACGCTGCCTCGACCGGCGATGGCTTGCGCCGCTTTGGGGCTTTCGCGGACCAGCTCACCGTCGACGGCGTTGGCGCGGTCGCCGCAGCGTGCGCGGCCTGCGCCTCGCGGCGTTCGGCAAGCGCGGTGCGGTGCTCGCGCGCGACTATCGCCCGCATCACCTTTGCCTCAACCGCTGATTCCTGCTGCATCGCTATCCCACCCCTCGACATCCGCGATGTGGTCCAGCGCGGCCGGGATCGGCAGTGGCGATAATGTGGGCGGTATCAGCTCGCGAATCTCTGCGTTGATCCGCCATCCAACTTGGCGAAGCGCAGCCAGCACGGCTTCCTCCTCCGTCGGCAGCGTGATCGAGCGAGGGACGCCGCGCTGCTGGTTGACGATGCCGGCCTTGACCAGGCTTTTTACCGCTTCGCGCGCCCGGCCATGATCCGCACCGATGCCAGCAGCAATTTCACCGTAACTCGGGGAGCAGTTGTTCGTCGACCAATAGCGTTTGATAAACCGGAGCGCCAATTGTCGCCGGCTTACCATTTCAGCACTCAGACGATCGCGCGTGTCCATTCCAGTATTAGCCAACCCCCGGATCAATATAAGCAAAATCCAGCAAAGCGCTACGGTTCGTCCGACGTGCGGCTCGCCTCGCCCTTAGCGTTCCGCTCCATCGATGAGCGGACTTCCATCACGGTCGGGCCGATCCTGATCGTCGCCTCGCGCGGGCTAGGGGACCATTCCTTCGGCGGACATCCGCAACGCGAGCACTTGAGCTTCATGACCACGGTGCCCAGCGATGACGGCCAGTGCCGGCGCATATATTGGTGGTGAAGCTGCTCGTTATCGATGATTGCGACGTGGCCACAACGGCAAACGACCCGCAGGTTCGCGCCGAAACGGCATAGATCGCCGACTGTCTCGAACCGCTTCATGCCCATAGCGGAACATGAAGCGAACGAAATCCAACATTGCAAGCGTTCCCGAAGGGACAGGATCGATGCGACCACGCGCGCAATGTCGGAGAGATGGTGAAGCGTATCGAGGAGAAGATCGAATTCCATTTTGCCCTCAACGGTGCTGTTCAACTCAGCATCACTTTGGGCCGTTGGTGAGCCGGCTTCCTCTTGTGGGTTTTCCTACCCATGGCCCCGCGCGGCGGAGGCACCCTCCGTCGTCGATAACACGAAGTCGCGGAAATCAGCCGATCGTGCGGGGATTGGTGCGGGTGATACCCCCACGATACCCGCAGCTTAGGGCCAGATCGTATATCCCAAAACCGGACAATGAAACGATCTGCCGCCCTCTTGCTCAGATCATCCTAACGTATGATACCGAACAAAGGTGGAACATTAGGGCGGGCTGAGGTGGGTTCAGAACGACTTAAATCGACGCCGCTGTGCGAACAGGACTGCGCTGGTTGCGCTACGATCGGAGCTACGCTCGCCGCTGTGTTGGATGCGCGCCATCATGATCTACAGCATCAGTTGATGCAGTTTCGTCATGCGCCGACGAAGCAGCGCGAAATGGACCTTTCACTCGCGCGAGCACGATGGGCAGCAGCTTGGCAAGCTCATGAGCGAGTTCGACCTGTTGTGCAGCGGGCAACGGAGCAACCAAGTCCGGCATCGACAGCATCATGCCACGAAACATGTCAGCCAGTGCATATTGCGGCGGCAAGGTGACGGGCAGCAGAATCGTTGTCGGCTCGATTGGTGGTGGTAGCGGCACATCCGGCGACGGTTCGTCAGTCTTCCCCATCAGGTAGGCCGGGGACGTTTGGAGCTCCTGCGCCATTTCGACAATCTTGGTCGTGGTACGCTGGTCGCCATGGATCAGACCATTGATGGTGCTCTGATGCATATCGAGTCTGCGAGCCAGCCAAGACTGCGACTTTTTCAGCGCCTTCAACCGCGCAAGTATGCGCTCACCTAGGATCATGGTTGCACCCTATCGGCAAACCCATAGGCAGTGCATAAGCAGATTCCCATTGACGACCTATGGGAATACCCATAGTCAATTGGCTTATGGGTTCGATGGCTCCTCCTGAAACACCTTTGCGGCGCGCGGTACGCGCCGTTGGTAGCCAGTCGGCCTATGCCCGGCTCGTTGGTAAGCATCAGTCGACGATCAATGAGCGTCTGCGGAAAGATGGCGAGATCCGCGACGACGAGGTCCTCTTGGTTGCTACCGCGACCGGTATTCCCAAGAAGGAACTGCGGCCTGATCTGTTCGGAGATGTGCCCCGCGAGGCGGACACGCTCAAGACAGGCGGTCGCGCATGATCGGCGACTTCCGTTCCGACCTGCACCCTCCGTTCGCGGGGGCTGAAACTAGCCGCAACCGGTTCGAATCGGTCAATGACCGTTTCGCTATTCTTCCATCGGAAGTGGACCTTTATCAGCGAGCGCTTCTCGCGCGCGTTCGAACCAAACCGCCAATTGTTCTCGCTGCTCCCGATGAACGTCACTCGGATGTTTTGGTCGGAGGGCGTGCAACATGAGCCCTTCAATATCACCGAGGTCTTCTTCGTCGATGACACCTCGCTGGAGAAGCGTCCCGCACAACTGCACGAAACCGACCGTAACGGCCGTGATGGATGCAGTCTCTGCCAGTTCCATAGTTTTTGCCCTTCGTGGATGTGTCGCAAACACCACGATAGCCGGAGGAGGCCAGGCGTCCAGCCTGGTCTCCAAAGGTGCGATGCAAACACCCGCCTTTCCATCTTCTACCCCTTTCGACCGCTGGCAGACCGGTCGAAATCCGCGCCGCCTTCCCGGGTTGTATTCACGGGCGCGGCATGCCCGTCTGCTGGTGCTGCGTACCGCACCCGCCGCCGATCGCGCGTTGCGGTCGGCGGCGATATTCGCAATTCCTCTCTGCCGCCATGCAGGCGGCGAGCGTCGGCGGCGGGTCGTCTCCCGCCCGTCGTCGACGATGACCTTCGGCTCGGCCGCATGACGCAGGCCCGCGCCCCCATGACGATCGACAATGCCCTCGCGCGAATCGCCGGGCAGATCGGATGGGCGGAGATGGCCCACGCCGTCAGCGAGGCACGCGGCACGCTGGTGGCCGAGCGCACCGTGCGCGATTGGGGCGATCCAGCAACCGGCCGCTCGATCCGACTGGACGATGCTATCGTCCTCGATCTGGCGTTCCGCGCGAAAGGCGGCGTCGGCGCACCGATCCACGAGACATATTCCTGCCTCGTCGACACCGCCGGCGGTCAGCAATTCGCCTGTCAGGTGCAGCTCGCCGAGCGCACCGCCGTTGCCATCACCGAGGCTGGCCAAGCGTACAGCGCGCTGATCCGCGCCAGCATGCCCGGTGCCACCACGGCCGACAAGGTCGAGGCGGTGCGCGAGTGGGAGGAAGCCGTCGCCGCCTTGGGCAGCATTGGTCCCGTCATCGCCGCGCTGCTGGCGGAATCGATCGGACGTCCGCCCTGATCTAGCCAGCTATCGACTGACCACCACACCGCCACCCCGCCCGGTTCGCGACCACCCCGGTTCGCGGAGCGGATTTCTGCTACCCGAGGACTTCGCCGCCGTGATCCTGACCCCCGGTGCCTACATCGCCTATCGCCGCAAGGCCGCCGGCCTCGGCATCGAGGACGTTGCGCGCGCGATCGCGACCGTGCCCGGCGTCCCCGAGCATCGGCGCGGCGAATGGGTGAAGCTGATCGAGGCCGACGTCGTGCCCGCGTGCTGGCGGACGATCGTCGTGCTGCGCCGGCTCTTCCACTTCGACCTCGACGTGCTGGAGCTGCTGTCGCTGATTGCGATGGGCGAGGCGATGAAGCCGCCGGTCCTGTGCGTCGTCTGTGCCGAGAATCGCGTCGCCTGCCTCGCGCTCGGCGCGGCGGCCGACCGACAGCGCAGCTCGGCCATCTGCCTCGAATGTGCGTCCAGCGCCGCGGCGGCCGCGCGATGAGCCGCGCTCTATCTCCTCGCACTGCCCGCCGCCTCGCGCGCGCCGTCGCCATCTGCGCCGGTGTCGTCATCGGCGGATTTCTTCTCGGCCGCTCCGAGCTGGCGGCGATCGCCGCCACCTTCGCGGTGGCGATCGTCCTCTCCGTCCTTCTCCACCACCACCGATCCACGAAGGGAAATCGCTGATGCTCCACCATCACCCGCTCCGCCCGATGGCGTGGCACGCCGAGACGTGCGACTGCACCGACTGCAATCCGCCGGTCCCCAGCATCGCCGAGCCGTCGCTCCTCGCGACGATCGCCGAGATGACCGCCTGCGTCGCCTTCGGCATCGCCAATGTGGCGATAGTCGATTGGCTGCTCGACGGTCCCGGCATCCACGTTATGCTCGGCCTGCCGGCATGAGCGGTGGCCAAACGGCGGACGCCGTCACCGTCAGCCTCGCGAACGCGCTCGCCGCGTCATGTCTTGCGCTGCGATCCTACCAGCATGGCAACAGCGCGCCCGACCTTGCCGCCTCGATCGCCGATGCCGGCGAGATGGCGCTGCACGCGGCGGGACGCGGCGAGTTGCTGCACGGCACGGATGCCGATCGGCGCGCCGCAGCTCGCCAGCACGGCCTATCGATCGAGATTGAGGGCGGCCGCCTTGTCATCGCGATCGGGATCGATGCACTGATGACCGCGATCGAAGGCGGACCGTGCGCGCCCGAGGACCTCGGCTACCGGATCGACAGCGTCGACGGCTTCGCGGCCGAGATCCGCGCCGAGCTGCTGGCTGAAGAAGAGGACGGCACAACGCTGGTCCACACCATGTTCGATACCGCGACCGAAAAGGCGCTGGACGCCGGGTCGCTTTCCGTCGACTTCGACGAGCCCGAACGGGACGCCGGTTGATGCGCACGCTCATCATCAGCGATCGCGCCCATCGCGCAGCCGCAATCCGCGCCCTCCCGCTCCATGCGTTCCACGAATTGGCCGTTGCCGTGAGCAATAGCGAGGCGGTGATGCGCATCTTCGCCGCGCCAGAGTGGGATTGCCTCGGCGAAGACGGCAAGCAATGGGTACAAGGGCTGGTCCGCGAGACGATGGCTTTCAGCGTGGAGCGCGTCCTTTGAGCGCGCCCCTTCCCGCCGAGGAGCGCCGGCTGTTCATCAGCATGCTGTTCGCGATCGTCGCCGGCACCGCCGTGATCGTGTGGTGCCTGTTCGCATGAGGACGCCGGCCCCCATCACGCCGCGTCAGACGCACATCCTCGACGTCCTCGCGCGCGCCGCTTCCCACTGCGACCCCTGCCCTACGAACGCTCGCATCGGCGAGCTGATCGGCCTTGATCCGAAGAAGGTCGGGGAAGCGATCAAGGGCCTGCGCGACCGCAAGTTAATCGTCGTCGAGACGGTCCATTGCGCGCGCCGCGTGACGATCGTCGCAACAGGCGCGCAGACGGCCGCATTGCTCAGGCCGCAGGAAATCCCCAGCGCTGGAGTGGCACGGTGATCGCGGGGCACGCTACCGGCGATGCGCCGCGCCTGTCGCTCGGACCGGACGACACTCCGCCCGATGATGGGCGTATGGCCGCTAAGCTGCGGGCGGTGCGTCTTGCCGCGAAATGCTTCGACATCGCCCGCTCAAGCAGATTTGAAGGCGAGCGCGACGCTGCGATCTCGCGCGGGATCGCGATCGCCAAGAAGGCGGGATTGCGTCTCGAGCTTTTCAATATTCCCGGGTGGGACGAAAGCTGCCTGCGCGATGCCCTGGCGGCAGCAGCCGACACGCAGGAGCGGTGGGCCTCGGCGCTGCGGGTGGCCGACGACGAGACGATCTACGACGCAAAGCGCCGCGCCTTTGACGAAGCCGCCAGCGCGGCCGCCGAGCGCGATCGGCAGGCAGGTCGCCGCGCCGGCGCAGCACTGGACCGGGAGGCCCTGCGCAAAGCCGAGCTGCTCGACCGTTGGCCGACGGTCCACGCCGCGATCAACGCCTTGCGCGCTCGGCAGGTCAAGGCGGAAGTCGGCGATGACATCCTGCGGCCGACGACGCGCGTCTGGTTCGTGTCAGGGTGGGGTGTCACCCCCTTCGACGAATGGCAGCTTCGCGAGAAGGCCGACGAGGTATGCGGCTGATGCCCCTCCGCAGTTATGCCGCCGGGTGCTTCGATTGCCACGGCACCGATACGCACTGGACCGGAGCAAATGCGAAGGCGGTCGCGGCGCGGCATCATCATGCCGCCGGCCATCGCACCTGGTGCGAGGAGCGGACCGTCTACGGCAGCGACACACCCGATCCGCGCCAGACCGACATCGAGGACGTGATCGCGTCCGCCAGATCGGGGGGCGAGCCGGAAGCCGCCCCCCTCACCGATCCCGTACCGGCAGCTCCACCCACCAGCCGGACCCACCCGAAGGCCGATCCGATCGGGACGCCACGCTCCATGCAGCGTGGCGCGCGCGGCCGCAAGCCGGAGATCCACGCCTCATGACCGCCACCACCGCCCGATCGCGTCCGACGATCGTCCCGTCCGCGCCCGAAATCTTCCCGCTGCGCCGCCTCATGCGTGCGTCGGAGAATGTCCGTCGCATCCGCCATGACGAGGACGTGGAGGAGATGGCCGCGAGCCTGCGCAGCTACGGGCTGCTGCAATCGCTGATCGGTTACATCGATCCGTCGATCGATCCCGAGGGACGCCGGGGACGACCGCTGGTCTATATCGCCGGTGGCGGTCGACGGCTCCAAGGGCTGAACACCCTAATGTGGGACGGCGACCTGTCCGGCGATTTTCCGGTACCGGTGCTGATCCGCGATCGTGAGCTGGCGATCGAGCTGTCGCTGATTGAGAACATCCAGCAGCGCACCATGTCCCCGGTCGACGAAGTCTTCGCCTTCCGCGCACTGGTCGACACCGGCCACCACACGCCCGAGGATCTCGCGAAGCGCTTTGGGATCAGCGAGCGCGTCGTGCGCCAGCGCCTGCGCCTCGCCGAGCTGGACAGCGAGATCCTCGATGCGCTCGCCGACAAGCGGATCACGCTCGATTCGGCCACCGCCTATGCCGCGACGCAGGACCGCGTGCTGCAAAAGGCGATCTTCGAGGCGCAGTCGAAGCGGTCGTGGGACGCGCATTCGGTGCGCAATATCCGCCACGCCGTCGACCTGAAGGGCATGCGGACCAGCCACCCCGTCTTCCGGTTCGTCGGCGCCGACGAATATGAGGCGCGCGGCGGCGGGTATGAGGACGACCTGTTCCGCGACGACGTCGGCGGCGTGACCAGGGTGCTGACCGATCCGCTGCTGCTCGAAACGATCGCGGCCGAGCGGATCGAGGCGGCGATGCCGGCATACCTTGCCGGGCTGCGCGCCCGCGACGACCTGTCACCGACGATCGAGGGGCATGTCGTGGTGCCCGGGCTCACGCTGATGAGCTTCGGCCATGCCGGCAGCTTGCCCCTGCCCCCCGCGCTGGTCGCGGTCACCCGCCCGGAGGCCGCGCCGCTGTGGCGCGCGATCCGCGACGGCGACGTGCCGGCGCGCGTGCTGGTCGGTATCGACGGCGATGGCACGCTGTCGATGGCACCGACCACCGCGATCGTGGCGAAGGGGCAGCGCGCGGCGCTTGCCGCGACCAATGCTGCCGTCGCCGTGCCGACGATCAGCGAGGCGCAGGCGGCGGAGATGGAACGGGTGCGCGGCGTCCTGCGGCACGCGCGCCGGCTCGCGGTACATGCGCTCGGCGGCGAGCCGCTGTTCGCCGGCACCCCGCTCGAGGGTCGCGTCTACTGGAGCGACCGGCCGGTCTATGACGAGCAGATCGACGGCGTGTGGGGATCGCCGGTCCCGGTGACGATCTTCATCACCGAGGCGGAGATCGCCGCCCAGCGCAAGGCCGCCGAAGCGCGCTACCGCGATGAGCTGGCGGCGATCGCCGCTCACGCCGCCGACCGGCAGGCGCGCGACGAAGCCACCGATCGCCGGCAGGCCGAGCTGCGCGAAATGGACCCGCCGGCCGTCGTCGCGATCGATGGCGATGCTTGGGAGCGCGGTGACGACGGCAGCTACGCCGCCGCCAGTGGCGATCGCGACGACTTCCCCGGGTGGGATGACCTGCTCGACTTCTTCCACGTCGACGAGATCGGCGAGACCTTTGCGACCCGCGATTCGTGGCTCGCGACCATAGCGGGAGACGACGCATGACGATCCATCAGGAACGCAGCCCGTTGGCTGGTGAGCATGTCACGATCGTCAGCGGTGTGCTGGCAGGACAAACGCTTTTCGTCGAGGACTGGTGGGATCGGCTCGTTGGCAGATCATGGATGCGTTGCGACAGCAATCCAGCCTGTATGGCCTTCGCGGTGCGTGAACCGACGCCGCTCGACGACGAAGTTGTTTACGGCAAGATCGGCGGCCTTGGTCACCTCGTCCATGTGTCGATGCTCCCCACCGGGGAACATCGATGACGGCCCCCCTCGTTCGCCTTGAGAAGCGCATGAGCCAAGCGGTCGATGTCGGGAAAGGCATTCGCCTCGAGCCGGCCGACCTAGACCTTCTCGTGAGCCTAGGCGCTCTGCAAAAGCTGACCGAAGCAAAGACAGCATACTTTTTGGAACAGACGAGATGCAGGGACGCACACCGCCGCTCTATCGGAGGGGTAAATACTGGCTCACGTGGGACGAGCGGGCGGACGGGACCCGTCGGAGTCCCTTCCTCACCATCTTCTGGTACGATCCCGACGCAGGACGTGTCCGCAGCGCATCGACGGGCACGGCGGCCGAGGACGAGGCAATCCTAGCCCTCGACCGCCGTTACCTTGGCGACGCATCCGAAGCGCCGGCGTTTTGCTTTGCCTGCGGACAGCCGATCGCCAAGGCAGACAGCTATCTGCTGACCGACGCGATAGCCGACTATCGTCTCGAATGGGGCGACGCCCGCGCGTCGGCCGACACGATCAGCTCGCGGCTGAAGCACGCGCTCGACTTCCTCGAAGCGCAGGAAGCGTCGGGCGGTCGGTTCGGACTGGCGACGACCTGCGCCGCTGGCTGCACGACCGCGTTCGCGACCGCCTTCCGTGACTGGTCGCGCACGCAGCCGGTGGTGTGGCGCAACGGGAAAGGCGAAATCACCGTCTCGCGGCCGCGTTCGCCTTCCTCCACCGAAGCGTCGATCGCGCAGGTGATCGCCGCCCTGAATCATGCAGCGTCGGCCGATCCGCCCCGATCGGACAAGCGCCCGATTTACAAGCCGCTCCCCGGGCAGCAGGTTCAGCGCAAGCGCCGGACCCGGATCGGCGTAGCCGAGCTGGCAGAGATTGTGCGGTACGCGGCGGAGGCCGGGAAGCAGCGCGAATCGCTGCATGCCTTCGTCGTCGCATCGATCTGCACGATCGCCCGGCCGGGCGCGATCGTGGATATTTGCGTCGCGCCGGATCGGCAGCAGTGGTCCCCCGGGTCCGATACAATCGACCTCAACCAAGCTGGTCGCGTCCAGAACAAGAAGGTCCGGCCCCTGCTTCCCGTCCTGCCGCTGCTCAACCGCTGGCTGGTCGAGGAGTGGGCCACCTATCGCGCGCTGCCGAAAGAGGCGCGCGCCGGACGGGGCTATCTCGTCAACTACTTCGGCCGCCCGATCCAGGACGTCGACCGCGCATGGGATACGATGCTCGGGGAGCTTGGCTTCCCGACCGGCCGTGAGTGGCGGCCGTATGTCCTGCGGCACAGCTTGGCGACGATGGCGCGGAAGCGTGGCGCGGCCGCGTGGGACCTTCAGGGCTACATGGGGCACCGTCTCCCTAGCCAGACCGAAGTCTATGCCGAGGGCGATTTCGTCTCCGTGCAGACCGCGCTGCAAAGCGTGATCGATGAGATCGAGGCCATGGTGCCGGGGAAGCTACACCGGACCCGCACCGGACCGGCCATCTCCCTGATCCATACAAGGGAGGCGAAAATGTCAGGATAACCGCCAAAAACCGGTGGTGCCGCTTACAGGACTCGAACCTGTGACCCCCGCATTACGAATGCGATGCTCTACCAACTGAGCTAAAGCGGCGTGGGACGCGGTTGGCGTCCAGGCGGCGGCGCTTACCAAGGCCGGCGGCGGCTGGCAAGCGGTTCGTGCATGTTTTGGCGGGTCGCCCCCGGCTTTACGGCTCGTTTACCACGGAGGGCGCACAAGGGGCTGGATCGGGCAGGTTTCGCCCATGGGGACGGTGAGATGGACATGGCGCGCGGACCGGGCGAACAGCGGGGCGAGGATGATCGCGACGGCATCGGCGGCGAGACGGTCGCGATCGGCACCGACGAACGCCGGATGCAGGTCCGCGCCTACAACCACTGGATCGCGCTGCTGCGCGGTCAGAGCTGCCCCGCGATCGCCGATCTCGATCCGGCCGGCATCGCCGATTTCGGCCCGTACAGCGTGCTGCTCGACTTCACGGCGGGCGTGGCTGACCCGGCGATCCGCTTCCTCGGCCATGCGCTGCGCACCGAATGTGGTGCGGACGATTCGATCACCCGGTTGAGCGAGGTCCCGGCGCGCTCGCTGCTGTCGCGGCTGACCGACCATTATCTCCAGATCATCGCCAATCGCGCGCCGATCGGCTTCGAGGCCGAATTCACCGGCACGCGCGGCTTTCCGATGATGTATCGCGGCATCCTGATGCCATTTTCCTCGGATGGCGAGGCGATCGACTATCTCTATGGCGTCATCAACTGGAAGGAGGTCGTCGATGCGGCCACCCAGTCGCAGTTGCTCGCCGAACTGGAGGAATCGCGCCGGGTCACGCCGCGGCCGACGCCGGGAGCCGCCGTGTGGGCCGATGGCCCGAGCGCGGGGCTGAGCGACCTCGGCACCGACAGCGACACGCTGGCCGACCGGCTCGCCACCGCCCGCACCGCCGCCGACGGTGCGCGGCTGGCCGGGGGCGGCGCGCCCGGTGCGCTGGTCGAGGCGCTGGCGCAGGCGCATGACCTGGTGATCGCCGCCGGGCGCGAGCCCGCCGCCTTCGCCGCGCTGCTCGACGATGCGGGAATGCCGCCCGTCACCGACACGCCGGTCGAATCGGTCGCGCGGCTGGTGTTCGGTGGTGCCCGGCTGGCGGATCATGTCGCGCTGCTCGGGGCTGCGCGGCGGCATGGCGTGGCGGAAGGCGGGTTCGGCACCTGGGTCGCGGTGCATCCGGGCGGCCTGCCGGCACTGGTCGCCGATGCTGCCCCCCCGCCCTCGCCCACCGACCATGCCCGCATGGCGCAGGCGGTCGCGACGGTGCCGATCGCACCGGGCGACGACGAGTTCGTGCTGCTGCTCGCGCGCGCCGCCGGCAGCGGATCGGTCGCGGTGCTCGGCCGTGTCGACGGCGATCCGGCAACGCTGACCCGCGCGATCGCCCAGCTCGCCGCCTGACGCCGCTATCCGGTTGAATTGGCTGACCCCGGGGTCGCGCCAGCCCCGCATTGCCGGGCGGCCATGACCCGCGCCTGCGTATTATAATTACCGCAACGCGACATTTTGTTCGCAACTGCCACAAGGGTTGAGCCTGACATTGTGACGGCGCATAGCGCGGCCATGACACCAAAAGCCAAGCTCGCCCGCCCGCTGGAAACGCTGCTGGTCGACAGCGCCCTGCCCGGCGAACTCGAAGGTCTGGATGCCGCCGCTCGGAGCGATGCGGCGCAGTTCGTCGCGGCCACCGCCGCGCACCGCTCGCCCGGCACGGTCAGCGTCGCGCTCGAGACGCTGACCCGGGGTGACGCGCGGCGGATGCGCCTCGCGGTGGTCAACGACGACATGCCGTTCCTTGTCGATTCGATCGCGGGGACGATCGTCGCGCACGACATCGCGATCGACCGCATCCTCCACCCGGTCGTCGGCGTCACCCGCGACGCGGCGGGCACGCTGACCGGCATCGATGGCGAGGGCCGCCGCGAATCGATGATCTATATCGAGATGGAGCGCGCCGATGCCCGCGTCCGCCACGCGCTGATCGCCGAGATCGAACGCAACCTCGACCATGTCCGCGCCGCCGTCGTCGACTGGCGGGCGATGCAGGCGGCGATGCAGGGCGATGCCGCGGGGCTGACCGCGAGTGCCGACACCGCCGAGGATGCCGCGCTGCTCGGCTGGTTCCTCGCCGGCAATCTGACGCAACTGGCGCACGAACGCTGGTCGCGCGACGGGGTGGTGTCCGACCGGCTCGGGCTGTCGCGTGCGCGGCTCGACGTCCCGCTGCTCGCCGACGCCTCGCGTAGCCGTGCGATCGAATGGTTCGATGCCGGCAACGTCCAGCCGCTGCTGCTCAAGTCCAACTGCATCTCGACCGTTCACCGCCGCGCGCCGATCGACCTGATCCTCGTTCCCGTTCGCGACGGCGACCGCGTCACCGGCTTGTCGATCCATGGTGGCCTCTGGACCAGCGCCGCGCTCCAAGCCGAACCGGCCGACGTGCCGGTGCTTCGCCGCAACCTCACCGCGCTTCGCGCCAAGTTCGGCTTCGATCCGCAGGGCCATGCCGGCAAGGCGCTGGCGCATGCCATCTCGACGCTGCCGCACGACCTGACCACCGCGCTGCATCCCGAATCGCTCGAACAACTGGCGCTGACTGCGATGTCGGTCGCCGACCGGCCGCGCTCGCGGCTTGTGCTGATCCGATCGGCGCTGGGGCGGCATCTGTTCGCCTTCGTCTGGCTGGGGCGCGACGATGTGACGACGCAGCGCCGCCTCGCGATCGGCGACATGCTGGCGCAGGCGGCGAATGCGGCGATCCTCAACTGGTCGATCGCGATGGAGGATGGCGAGGCGGCGCTGCTGCGCTACGTCCTCGATCTTCGGCAGGACGGGCGGATGCCCGATGCCGCCGACCTCGACCGGCGGATCGAACGCATGGTGCGCGGCTGGCGCCCGGCGGTCGAGGCGGCGCTGGCCGAGCGCGTGCCCGAAGGGGCGACGCGCATGGCGCTGCGCTTCGCCAACGCCTTTCCCGCCAACTACCGCAATTCGAATCTCCCTGAGGAAGCGGCGCGCGACATCGTCCGCGTGGCGGGGCTGACCGATGCCGGGGCGCGCTCGGTCCGCATCATCGGCAGCGAGGGACAGGCGCTGCGCATCAAGGTCTATCGTCGCGGCGGCGCGCTGGCGCTGTCGGATGCGGTGCCGGTGTTCGAGAATTTCGGCTTCCGCGTGGTCGAGGAACTGCCGACCCGGCTGGAGGACGACGAGAAGAGCTATATCCATGACTTCGAGGTCGCGTTGACCTCGGGCGGGCAACCGAAGTTCGATTACACCACGGTCGAACATGCGATCGAGGCGGTGCTGGAGAACCGCGCCGAGAACGACGCCTTCAACCGCCTGACCGTCGAGGCCGGCATCGCGCCCGCCGCCGTCGTGCTGCTGCGCGCATGGTTCCGCTATCTGCGCCAGACCGGGGTCAGCTACAGCCTCGCCACCGTGGTCGATGCGCTGCGCCGCGCGCCCGGAGTCGCCACCGCGCTGATCGAGCGGTTCAACGCCGCGCATGATCCGTCGCGGACCGATCGTGAGGCAGCGATCGACGCTGCCGATGCCGCGATCGAGGCCGGGCTCGACGCCGTCTCGGCGATCGACGACGACCGTATCCTGCGCAGCTATCGCGGCGTCGTCGCCGCCACGCTGCGCACCAACGCCTTCGCCCCCGCCGCCGCCGAAGCGCTCGCCTTCAAGCTCGACAGTGCGAAGGTGCCGGGCCTGCCCAAGCCGCTGCCGTGGCGCGAGGTCTTCGTCTACAGCCCCCGGGTCGAGGGCATCCACCTGCGCGCCGGCCCGGTCGCGCGCGGCGGCCTGCGCTGGTCCGACCGGCGCGATGATTTCCGCACCGAAATCCTCGGGCTGATGAAGGCGCAGCGCGTCAAGAACGCGGTGATCGTGCCGACCGGGGCCAAGGGCGGTTTCTACCCAAAGCAACTCCCCGCCCCCGCCAACCGCGACGCATGGATGGCGGAGGGGACCGAGAGCTACCGCATCTTCATCCGCACCCTGTTGTCGATCACCGACAACATCGTCGACGGCAAGGTGGTGCATCCTGAGCAGGTGACGATCCTCGACGGCGAGGACCCCTATTTCGTCGTCGCCGCCGACAAGGGCACCGCGACGTTCAGCGACGTCGCCAACGCGCTGGCGCTCGAACGCGGCTTCTGGCTGGGCGACGCCTTCGCCAGCGGCGGCAGCGTCGGCTATGACCACAAGGCGATGGGCATCACCGCCAAGGGCGGATGGATCTCGGTCCAGCGCCACTTCCTCGAACTGGGCACCGATGTGCAGACCCAGCCGATCGACGTGGTCGGCTGCGGCGACATGTCGGGCGACGTGTTCGGCAACGGCATGCTCTTGTCGAAGGCGATCCGGCTGAAGGCGGCGTTCGACCACCGTCACATCTTCCTCGACCCCGCGCCCGACGCGGCGGCAAGCTGGACCGAGCGCGACCGGCTGTTCCAGTTGCCCCGGTCGAGCTGGGCCGATTACGATCCCTCGCTGATTTCGGAGGGCGGCGGCGTGTTCCCGCGCACCGCCAAGACGATCCCGCTAACCGACCCCGTCCGCGCGATGTTGGGGGTGAGCGAGCGCGAGATGGAGCCGACCGCGCTGATTGCGGCGATCCTGCGCGCGCCCGTCGACCTGATCTGGTTCGGCGGCATCGGCACCTATGTAAAGGACCGCGCCGAAAGCCACCTCGACGTCGGCGATCCCGCCAACGACCGGATTCGCGTCGACGCGCAGACGCTGCGCGCCAAGGCGATCGGCGAAGGCGCGAACCTCGGCGTCACGCAGGCGGCACGCATCGCCTTCTCGCTGAACGGCGGGCGGATCAACACCGACTTCATCGACAATTCGGCCGGGGTCGATTGTTCGGACAACGAGGTCAACATCAAGATCGCGCTCAACCGCGAAGTGATCGAGGGCCGCCTCGCGCTCGACGATCGCAACGCGCTGCTGGCGCGGATGACCGACGACGTCGCGCATCTGGTGCTGGAGGACAACCGGCTCCAGACGCTGGCGCTCTCGGTCATGGAGAACGACGGCCCGGTCGCGGTGCCGAGCTATGTCCGCGTCATCGAGATGCTCGAAGCCGCCGGCAAGCTCGACCGCGTGGTCGAGGGGCTGAGCGGCAACGACGATTATATCCGCCGCGCGCAGGACGGACACGGCCTCACCCGCCCCGAACTGGCGGTGCTGCTGGCCAGCGTCAAGCTGGCGCTACAGGACGCGATCGAACACGCGCCGATCGCGACCGACGACGACATGACCGGCGATCTGCTCGCCGCCTTCCCGACCGAGATGCGCGAGACCCAGCAAAAGGCGATCCTGTCGCACCGGCTGCGCGGAGAAATCGTCGCGACCAAGCTTGCCAACCGCATCGTCAACCGGCTGGGCGTGCTCCACGTCTATGAACTGGCCGAGGAGGAAGGCGCGGCGCTGGCCGACATCGCGGCGATGTTCGTCGCCGCCGAACGGCTGTTCGACATCGACGCGCTCTACGACCGGATCGAGGGGGCCGACATTCCCGAACGCGCGCGAATCGCGCTGCTCGACGAGGTGGCGGTCGGCATGCGCTCGCAGATCGCCGATCTGCTGCGCGCCTTTCCGGCCGGCACCAGCGCGGCGGAAGCGGTCGCGCATCTCGCCAAGGGGGTCACGAGTCTGGCGACCCAGGCCAAGGCGCTGCTGCGCGCCGAAGCCGCGCAACAGCGCGACCGCATCGCCGGCGTGTTGCAGGACGCCGGTGCCCCGCAGGACCTCGCGGGACAGGTCGTGCGGCTGTTCGAACTGGACGGCGCGGTCGGCCTCGCCGATCTCGGCCGCCGGTTGAAGCTGGACGAGACGAAGCTGACGCAAGCGTTCACCCATCTGGGCTTCGCGCTGGGGCTCGACTGGGCGCAGGCGGTGGCGGCGCGCATCCAGACCGGCGATCCGTGGGAACGGCTGCTGATCGCCGGCCTCGCCCGCGATTTCCAGCAGTTGCGCTTCGACTTCCTCGGCCGGCGCGCGGGCAAGGACCCGCAGGCGGCGGTCGAGGCATGGCTGACCGCCAATGCCCCGCGCGTCGCGCAGTTCGCCGCGCTGGTCCACCGCGCGCGGCAGGCCCCGGTGCCGGGTGCTGCGATGCTGGCGCAGATCGCCGGTCAGGCGCGGGTGTTGCTCGGGCGCTGATCGCTACCGTACCGGGCCGTTGCGGCACGGCGGTGCTTTTCCCACATGGGCGATTCGAAAGGATCGCCCATGTCGCTCGATCGCCGTCGCCTGCTCGAACTGACCACCTTCACCGGCCTCGCCGCGCTGATCGGCTGCGCGCCGGGCGAAAGCGAGGCCGCGCCGAACTTCCCGCTCAAGCTGACCGACGCCCAGTGGAAGGCGCGGCTGACCCCGGCGCAATATGCGATCCTGCGGCAGGAGGGGACCGAGCGGCCGTACAGCAGCGCGCTCAACAAGGAGAAGCGCGCCGGCATCTTCGCCTGCGCCGGCTGCACCCGCCCGCTGTTCAGCTCGAAAACCAAATTCGAGAGTGGCACCGGCTGGCCAAGCTTCTATGCGCCGCTGAACGGCGCGGTCGTCGACCGGACCGACCGCTCGCTGATGATGAGTCGCACCGAAGTGCTGTGCAGCCGCTGCGGCGGGCATCTCGGCCATGTGTTCGACGACGGCCCGCCGCCGACCGGCAAGCGCTACTGCATGAACGGCGATGCGATGACGTTCCGCGCGGCCTGACCCGGCACTTCGTCATCCCCGCGCAGGCGGGGATCCATACACGCCGACGTTCCGGCTGGAATCGAAACGGTAGCGTCTATGGGTTCCCGCCTTCGCGGGAACGACGATCGTTGGAGGCTATGCCCAAACGCAAACCGGCCCGGCGCTCTGGGGGAAGCGCCGGGCCGGTTTTGCCGTCGAAGCTGGACGATTACTTGAGCGCCGCGACTTCCCGGTCGAGCGCGCCATGACCGGTCGGAAACGCACGGGCGACCTGCACCGGCGCGACCGAGGCGACGACCACCGTCGTCGTCGGCTGCGCCTTGGCGATCACCAGCGGCGCGTCGAACGGGCTGACCTGCGGGGCATGGCCCGAATAGATGAAGCCGTTGGTGGGATAGGACGAGGTGCCGAGGCCACCGAGCGGCCCGAACCACACCTTCACCTGGCTCCAGTCGCCCGCCGCCGATACGTCCACCGCGCGCACGTCGCGCTCGATGCCGCCGCGCCGCGACCAGTTGGCATGGGTGAGCAGCACTTCACGCGCGCTGACGATCTTCGACACCATCGCAACATGGCCCAGGCGCATCCGCGACGTGGCGGCGAACGACAGGACCGACCCTTCCTTCGGGGCATGGCCACGCTCGTACTTGCCGGCGGCCTGGTTCCACCAGGTATGGGCGTTGCCAAAAATCTCGACGCCCGAGATTTCGCGGGCATAGGGGGCGCACTGCCAGAAACGGGCCTGCGCCGGAGCCACCATCGTCAGGGCGCACAACACCATCAGCGCGAAACGCGCTGCGAAACCACCGAAACTCATCTGACCCCCAGGCCCCAATTACGCTGTGAGCGGTACCAAGCAGGGTTTTCTTCGCTCGGGAACCCCGGCAACGACTCGACCGGAACCTTTTCCGACGAAGCGTGTTTGCGCGGCGATGACCGGCGGTTGGTCGACGGCTCAGGGCCGTGCCGCCGTCCGTTCATCGCTCGGACAGGCTGCCCGACGACGCTCTGGTTGATTCGGGACAACGCTTTGCGCGCACCGGTCAAATGCGACGAACCGCATGACAGAATTGTTGCAATGCAGCAGCGTCCATGTTCGGATGTGTCGCGGGACGTTGCCCGAACGGTTCGTTCAGCAAGCTGTTAACCAGTTTCGGGCAATCTCCTGTCGGTTAATCCGGGGTGGGAGTTTGGATGATGGCGACTGCACGCAAACCGGCCGAAGGCGCGATGACGCTGGCGGAAATGAAGGAATTCGCGGGCTTCTCGTCCGCCACGCAACGGTATATCCGCCGCGCGCTCGACGTTGGGCTGGACCGCGACGATGCGATGAAGCGCTGGTCGCGCGACGTGGTGGAGGCGGCCAGCATCCGCGCGCAGGCCCGCGTCTATGACCGGTTGCCCGACATTCGCGCCTGCATCCCCGACGACAGCGGGCTCGAAGCGATCGAACCGTTCATGACGCCGCTGCTGCTCGTCACCGCCTTCGATCTGGGACAGGGGCGGCTGACCACCTTCGGCGCCTATCGCTTCCTCTACGAACGGCTGGTCGGGGCCGAGGCGCGGCCATGGCTGCCCGCCGCGTTCTGCGCGTCGGCGGCGCTGCCGCACCTGCACC
>NZ_LMKU01000023.1:462658-462864 GCF_001421635.1 Sphingomonas sp. Leaf25 | reverse complement strand
CCGAACTGCGCCGCAAACTGCTCCAGTCGCTCAGCGAAGCCGCCGCCACCGCCTCGGGCTGGTCGCTGCGGCAGCCGGTCTTCTATCCGGCATGGGTCGAAAAGGTCGAGGCCAGCGCGCCGATGCATTGATCCAGTTGCGGCACCAGCCCGCTCCCCCACCCGACCACCCACAGCGTATCCTGATTGGGTGGTCGGGTGGGGGAG
>NZ_LMKU01000023.1:453557-462642 GCF_001421635.1 Sphingomonas sp. Leaf25 | reverse complement strand
CGGGCTGGTGCCGCCATCCGCCGTCAGGCGGATCAAATGGCTACCGACACGCCCCGCCCATCCCGCGGCTGGCCTGATCGAAATGGAAATGGTCGCGGTGCGCCGCATTGTAATCGGGCGACAGCACCGTCGAGAACACGCCACATGCCCCGTCGCGCACGTCGCGCAGGAACGCCGCCTTGTCGGCGTCCGCCTTGCCCTGCCCGGCGGTCCAGTCGCCCACCACGCTGATCCGCCGCCCATCCTCCAGCACGAACGCGGCAATATCCAGCGCGTTGGCGGTCGAATGTTCGCTGAACGCCCCCGAATCGCGGCCATAGAGTCGGCGACAGCTATAGCTGCCGAAATGCTCGATCCGCGCGACGCCGCTGCGCAAGCGCGCCTGTGCGGCGGGCTGCACCACCTGCCATTCCCATAGCGCCAGCGCGGCGGCGACGCGGCACGACACGCCAACCCCGGCCGGGGCATAGGCAAGGTCGCGCGATCCCCCGGCGTTCAGCCGCACCGCATCGTCATAGCCGCACTGCGCCCCGCCATCGCGCGGCGGCAATGCGGTATAGCGCACTCCCGCCGCATCCAGCAGCGCGCGACATCCGGCGAAATCATCCTTCAACCCGCCGATCTTGGAGCGGGTGAACATACCGATCGGCTGCGACAGGTCGAGCGGGGTCCATGGCACGTCCTGCGGCCGGCTGCGGACGAAGGCGTAGAGCGCGAAGCCGATCGCCGCCAGCACCGCCAGCCAGACGAGCGTGCGGACACCGGCCGACAGCGCCTTCACCCGCGCACCGTCCGCGCCATCGGCTCGGCCGTCACCGGATAGCCGAGATCGTCCGGGATCGTCAGCCAGTCGCCGTCCGCCCGTCGCTCGACCCATGGCGTGATCGTCCGCACCGGCCAGCGCACGGCATCCGCCAGCACGCCCGCGACATCGCGTTGTACGGCGAGCCGTTCGAGCACCCGCCGCGTCGGGAACAACAGGCTCGCCGCCCCCCGGTCCGCCGCCGCCAGCACCGCACCCGGCCGAAGCCATGCCGCGCTCCGGTTCTCGGTCCCGTCGACCACCGGTTCGGGGGCGTCGATCGGGCATGGCGCGACATAAAAATGCGTATCGAACACCCGGCTCACGCCCCGGTCGGGCAACCACCGGGCGTACTCGACCAGCGGCGTCGGATCGACCGGCCCGATCGCGCCGAGCACCTGCCCCTCCGCCAGCGCTGCCCGCATCGCCGCGACCTCGCCCGCCACGCCGATCGCGATACCCGCTTCCTCGATCGTCTCGCGGATCGCCGCCAGTCGCGGTGCCAGAGCCTCGTCTCCCATCGCCAGCGCCAACGCGCGGTCGTCGGGGTCGATCCGCCCGCCGGGAAACACCATCGCCCCGCCGGCGAACGCCATCGCCGCCGCCCGCTCGACCATCAGCACCTCCAGTGCGCCCGCCCGGTCGCGAAGCAGGATCAGCGTGGCGGCGGGGATTGCGCCGGTCACGGCCGCGGCACGGTCAGCAGCCGCCATCCCTCGGGCAGATAGTCGATCGGCATATAGTAATAGAAGCCGCACGACCGGTCGCCGCGATAGCTGCTCCCCTTCAACAGCCCGATCGCGGTCGTGCCGATGAAGATCGGCCCGCCGCTGTCGCCGCCGCGACAACTGGGTCCGGCGACCGCGACCCACATCGGCAGGCACGCGCCGCCGCACAGGTCGCCCGACGGCGCGAAATCGGTCATCAGCACCCGCGCGCAGCTATAGCCGCTGCGCTCGCCCCGGTGACAGACGAGGTCGCCGACCCGCGTCGCCGCCCGGCCCCGCTGGCGCTCGACCTGCCGCACCTGCGTCCGCGCGGTATCGGCGAAGAACACCGCCCGGTCGGCCAGCGGTGACAGATTGACCTGCACGTCCTGAAACCCCCAGCCCCATTGCCCGACGAACGGCAACGGAATGCGCGATCCGTCGGTCGCGATATGCTCCAGCGTGTCGGGGCAGTGCGCCGCGGTGACGATCGCGTTGCGCGCGCCGTCGCTCACCGCGAAACCGGTGGTGCAGATATAGCGCCGGCCGTCGATCGGGTCCGGCCCCACCACCCGCGATCCGCCGGGCACCACCGGCCCGACCAGCGGCGACAGCGGTATGTCGGGCGCCACCGTGCCGGCGAGCAATCCGTCCGGCCGGTCGGCCGGGGCGAGTCGCACCGGCACGTCGGTCAGCCGCTCGATCCGCTTGCGCAATTGCTCGCGGTCGCCTGCCGCATCGGCCCCGCCGATCATCACGACCAGCTCGCCACGCCGCGCGTCGATGCCCAGCGCCGGGGGCCGTGCCAGCATCGCGCGGATCGCCGCCTGATGCTCGCGGATCGCCGCCAGCAGTTGGTCGCGGGTGGCCTTCGCCCCGGTGCGAAAGCGCACCACGACGGTCGCCTCCCCCGCCTGCGCCATCATGTCGGCGACGGGCTTGCGCCCGGTCAGCAGCACGCTGACATCGCCACCGCTATCGAGCGACAGCCCGGCCAGCCGATCGCGATACGCCCCCTCGATCCATTCGGTCAGCGCGACGCTCGCCCCCTGCGCGCGCAATTCGGCAAGCGCGGCTTCGGCCGTACCGCCCTCGGTCCGCGCCACCTCGGCGGCATCGACCGCCAATGCCTCGGCCTCACGCTGCACCGGCCAAGCCTGCGCGGCGGCGGGACCAGCCACCGCCAGCGCAAGCAAACTCAGCACGCTCCGGTCAATCCAGCCGACGCGCCAGTTCCTTGTTGAGCGCCAGCGCCGCCAGCGTACCCACCGCACCCGACAGCAGGTACAGCCCCGATGCGAACAGCCCCAGCTTGCCCGCCAGCGCCAGCGCGACCAGCGGCGCGAAGCCCGCGCCGAACAGCCAGGCGAGATCGGAGGTCAGCGCCGCGCCGGTATAGCGCGAATCCTTGGCGAAGTTCGCCGCCACCGTGCCCGACGACTGGCCGAACGACAGGCCGAGCAGGATGAAGCCGGTAATCATGAACGCGATCTCACCCGCATCGCCACCGTTCAGCAGCAGCGGGGCAAGTCCCGAGAACAGCGCGATCGCGACCGCGCCGAAGCCGAGCAGCGTGCGCCGGCCGACGTGATCGGCCAGCACGCCCGAAATGACGATCGCGAAGATGAAGAAGATCGCGCAGGCCGTCTCGATCCACAGGAAACGGGCGATCTCCTGTTCGGTGAACAGGAAGATCCACGACAGCGGGAACACCGTGACCATATGGAACAGCGCGAAGCTGGCCAGCGGCACCAGCGCGCCGATCACGATCGTCTTCCATTCGCGGCCGACCGTGGGCAGCACCGGCGATGCCTTCAGCTCGCGGTTCTCGAACAGCGCGGTATATTCGGGCGTCACGACGATGCGCAGCCGCGCGAACAGCGCCACGACGTTCAGCGCAAAGGCGACGAAGAACGGATAGCGCCAGCCCCAGCTAATGAAATCCTCGGCACTCATATAGGCGGTGAAGAAGGCGAACAGCGCGCTCGCCACCATCAGGCCGAGCGGCGCGCCCAATTGCGGGATCATCGCATACCAGCCGCGCCGGTCCTGCGGCACATTGAGCGCCAGCAGCGAGGCGAGACCGTCCCATGCGCCGCCGAGCGCAATGCCCTGCAGGATACGCAGCGCCGCCAGCAGAATCGCCGACCATGCGCCCACCTGTGCGTAGCTGGGCAGGAAACCCATCGCCACGGTCGAGGTGCCGAGCAGGAACAGCGCGATCGTCAGCTTGGTGCCGCGCCCGTGCCGCCGGTCGATCGCCATGAACAGCAACGTGCCGATCGGCCGCGCGAAGAACGCCAGCGGAAACAGCGCGAAGGAATAGAGCGTGCCGGTCAGCCGGTCGACATACGGAAACATCAACTGCGGGAACACGATCACCGATGCGATCGCATAGACGAAGAAGTCGAAGAATTCCGAGGTGCGCCCGATGATGACGCCGATGGCGATCTCTTCGGACTGGACGCTGATCTGGTCCTCGCCGTTGCCGGACGTGTTGACCGCCCGGGCATCGGCCTCGAGGTCGCGGGAATGGACGAAGGCCTCGGCCATGGGGACTCCAAGCATGCGGCGCGGCATGCGCGCGGGTGTAGACAGAATATGCGCCCGTTATCGCAATGCACCAAACACCGGGATAGGACAAAATGTCCTATCGCAGTGCAGCATCGGGCAGCATAGGTCGCGCGCATGATCCAGCCCCGCTCGCTTCCGTGGCACCGGCCACTGCGTTCGCTCCTGCCGCTCGGGCTCCTGCCCGCGCTCGCCGGCTGCGACATGGTCGTGCTCAATCCCGCCGGCGATGTCGCGCGCCAGCAGGCCGACGTCCTGATGATCTCGGTCGGCCTGATGCTGCTCATCATCGTTCCGGTGATGGTGCTCACCGTCTGGTTCGCGTGGAAATATCGCGCCGTGAACGAGAAGGCGACGTACAAACCCGACTGGGACCATTCGACCGGGCTGGAACTCATCATCTGGTCGGGACCGCTGCTGATCGTCATCGCGCTGGGCGCACTGACGTGGATCAGCACCCATCTGCTCGACCCCTATCGTCCGATCGGGCAGATTTCGGCGGGCAAGCCGGTGCCGCAGGGGCAGCAGCCGCTGGAAATCCAGGTCGTCTCGCTCGACTGGAAATGGCTGTTCATCTATCCCGAACAGGGGATCGCGACCGTCAACCGGCTGGTGATCCCGGTCGACCGGCAGGTCCGCTTCCGCCTGTCGTCGTCGTCGGTGATGAACACCTTCTATGTCCCCGCGATGGCCGGCATGATCTATACCATGCCCGGCATGGAGACGAAGCTGCACGCGGTGCTGAACCGGCCGGGCACCTTCGAGGGCATGTCGGCGCACTATAGCGGTGCCGGCTTCTCCTACATGAACTTCAAGACGACCAGCACCGATCAGGCGGGCTTCGACCGCTTCGTCGCGGGTGTGAAGGCGATGCCCAACCGGCTCGACACGCAGCGCTATCTGGTGCTGGAGCGGCCGAGCGAGAAGGTTGCGCCGATGGGCTTCGGCGGCGTCGAGCAGGGCCTGTTCACCCGCATCGTCCAGATGTGCGTGAAGCCCGGCACGCCGTGCATGACCGAGAGCATGCACCACGGCGGCCCCGACGGCGCGCTGGGCGGACCGACCAACAACCGCCTGCCGCCGCAGGGCGAGGATACCAAGGGCGCGCTCGAAAAGGCCCCGTCCGACTATGGCGTCAGCCCGCACAGCAGCGGCGACGCCCCCGAAGGGTCGAAGGCCGCGCCCGGCAGCAACCAGCCGGGCAGCGCCAAGAACCGTAACATGACCCGCATCGCACCGCGCGCGATGCCGGGCCGCCCCGCTTCGGCGCAAGGCTGAGACACATCATGTCCGATACCCTTACCAAGCTGATCTTCGGTCGCCTGACGATCGAAAGCTTCCCGATCCACGAACCGATCATCGTCATGACCTTCGCGGCGGTCGCCATCGGCGGCGCGGCGGTGCTGGCGGCGCTGACGTACTTCAAACTGTGGGGCTATCTCTGGAAGGAGTGGTTCACCACCGTCGATCACAAGCGCATCGGGATCATGTATATGATCCTCGGCATCGTCATGCTGCTGCGCGGCTTCGCCGACGCGATCATGATGCGCGCCCAGCAATCGATCGCCTTCGGCCAGAACGAAGGTTTTCTGAACGCGCACCATTATGACCAGGTGTTCACCGCCCACGGCGTCATCATGATCTTCTTCGTGGCGATGCCGCTGGTCACCGGGCTGATGAACTACATCGTGCCCTTGCAGATCGGCGCGCGCGACGTGTCGTTCCCGTTTCTGAACAATTTCAGCTTCTGGATGACCGCGTCGGGTGTGGTGATCGTGATGGCCAGCCTGTTCGTCGGCGAATTCGCCCGCACCGGCTGGCTGGCGTTCGCGCCGCTGTCCGGGCTGGATTATTCGCCCGACGTCGGGGTCGACTATTATATCTGGGCATTGCAGTTGGCCGGCGTCGGCACATTGCTGTCTGGCGTCAACCTGATCGCGACCATCGTCAAGATGCGCGCACCGGGCATGGGCCTGATGAAGATGCCGATCTTCACTTGGTCGGCGCTCGTCACCAACATCCTGATCGTCGCCGCCTTCCCGGTGCTCACCGCCGTGCTGGCGATGCTGTCGCTCGACCGCTATGTCGGCACCAACTTCTTCACCAACACGTTGGGCGGCAACCCGATGATGTACGTGAACATGATCTGGATCTGGGGCCACCCGGAAGTCTACATCCTGATCCTGCCGGCGTTCGGCGTGTTCTCGGAAATCGTGTCGACCTTCTCGGGCAAGCGGCTGTTCGGCTATACGTCGATGGTCTACGCGCTGTTGGTCATCACCATCCTGTCGTACCTCGTGTGGCTGCACCACTTCTTCACCATGGGGTCGGGGGCGAGCGTCAATTCGTTCTTCGGCATCACCACGATGATTATCTCGATCCCGACGGGGGCCAAGATCTTCAACTGGCTGTTCACCATGTATCGTGGCCGCATCCGCTACGAACTGCCGATGCTGTGGGCGATCGCGTTCATGCTGACCTTCACGGTCGGCGGCATGACCGGCGTGCTGCTGGCGGTGCCGCCCGCCGACTTCGTGCTACACAACTCGCTGTTCCTGATCGCCCATTTCCACAACGTCATCATCGGCGGCGTGGTGTTCGGGATGTTCGCCGGCATCAACTACTGGTTCCCCAAGGCGTTCGGCTTCAAGCTGGACAAGAAGTGGGGCCTCATCAGCTTCTGGTGCTGGTTCGTCGGCTTCTGGGTCGCGTTCACCCCGCTGTATGTGCTGGGGCTGATGGGCATCACCCGCCGCCTGCGCCACTTCGACGATCCTTCGCTCCAGATCTGGTTCATCATCGCCGCGATCGGTGCCGCGATCATCGCGGTCGGCATTGCCGCCTTCCTGGTGCAGATCGCGGTCAGCATCATGAACCGCGACAAGCTGCGCGACTTCACCGGTGATCCGTGGGGCGGCCGCAGCCTCGAATGGGCCACCTCGTCGCCGCCGCCCGACTATAACTTCGCGTTCACCCCGGTCGTCCACGACCTCGACGCGTGGTACGACATGAAGAGCCACAAATACGCCCGGCCGGTGGACGGCTTCACCGCCATCCACATGCCGAGCAACACTTGGGCGGGGATCGTGCTCGCCGGCCTGTCGACCGTCTTCGGTCTGGCGATGGTCTGGTACATCTGGTGGCTGGCGGCGCTGGCGTTCGTCGCCGTGATCGGCACCGCGATCGTCCACACCTTCAACTACAAGCGCGACTTCCACATTCCGGTGGAGGAAGTCATCGAGACCGAGGCGCGGCGTACCGCCGACCTCCAGGCCGCGGGGGCGTAAAGATCATGGGTTCGTCGGTACAAATCCCCGCAGGCGCGTCGGAGCGCGCCTATCATCTGGCGGAGGAGCATGAGCACGAGGCGGGGTCGAGCACGATGCTCGGCTTCTGGCTCTACCTGATGAGCGACTGTCTCATCTTCGCCATGCTCTTCGCCTCCTACGGCGTCTATTCGGGCAGCACCGCCGGCGGCCCGGACGCCAAGGAGCTGTTCGACCTGCCGCTGGTCGCGCTCAACACCGCGATGCTGCTGTTCTCGTCGATCACCTACGGCTTCGCGATGATTTCCGCCGAAGAGGGCAAGAAGGCGGCGACGCTGCGCTGGCTGGCGATCACCGGCGTGTTCGGTGCCTGCTTCCTCGGCATCGAGCTGTACGAATTCAGCCACCTGATCCATGAAGGCGCAGGACCGCAGCGCAGCGCGTTCCTCTCGGCGTTCTTCACGCTGGTCGGCACCCACGGGCTGCACGTCACCTTCGGCATCGTCTGGCTGACGACGCTGATGGTGCAGGTCGCCAAGCACGGCCTGGGTGCCGCCAACATGCGCCGGCTGATGTGCCTGTCGCTGTTCTGGCACTTCCTCGACGTCATCTGGATCGGCGTCTTCACCTTCGTCTATCTGCTGGGAGTCCTTTGATGGCCGGCCACGCCCACCACGACGCGCACGGCCACGGCGGCCACGGCGACGCCCCCGCCCATGGCTCGCGCCGCGAATATGTCATCGGCTTCCTGCTCTCGGTCGTGCTGACCGCGATCCCCTTCGGTCTGGTCATGAGCGGCGTCATCGCCGATCCGCGCCTGACCGCCGGGCTCGTGATGGTCTGCGCGGTGGTGCAGATCGTCGTCCACATGATCTACTTCCTGCACATGAACACCAAGTCGGAGAACGGCTGGACGCTCATGGCGCTGATCTTCACGGTCGTGCTGGTCGGCATCACCATCGCCGGGTCGCTGTGGGTGATGTATCACATGAACGTCAACATGATGCCGCAGATGGGCGGAGACATGGGTTCGATGTGACCCTGCGCCGCGCGCTGCCGGTCGGGCTGATCGCCCTCGTCATCGCCGGCCTGATCGGGCTGGGCCTGTGGCAATTGCAGCGCCGGACCTGGAAGCTCGATTTGATCGCGCGGACCGAGGCGATGCTGAAGACACCGCCGGTCCCCGCCCCGCCGCCCGGAACCCCGGTCGGCGGACAAGACGAATACCGCCCAGTGGTCGCCACCGGGCGGTATCGCCCCGCCAGCGACACCTATGTCCAGGCTGTGACCGTGCTCGGCGGCGGCTTCTGGGTGCTGACACCGCTCGACACCGGACGCTTCAGCCTGCTGGTCAATCGCGGCTTCGTGCCCCCTGCCCAGCGCGGCAAGGTTCCGCCACCGACCACTCCCGTCACCGTGCGCGGCCTGCTGCGCCTGACCGAGCCGGGCGGCGCGTTCCTGCGCTCGAACGATCCCGCCGCCGACCGCTGGTTTTCGCGCGACGTGGGCGCGATCGCGGCGAAGCGCGGGGTGGCATCGGTCGCCCCCTATTTTATTGATGCGGGGGCCAGCACCGGCTGGCCACGCGGTGGCCTGACCGTCGTCACCTTCCGCAACAACCACCTCGTCTATGCGCTGACGTGGTTCGGCCTCGCCGCGCTGCTGGGCGGCATGACATGGCGGGCGACCCGCCGGCGCACGTAACCCTTCTCCCCTCCCTGGAAGGGAGGGGTCGGGGG
>NZ_LMKU01000023.1:449310-453539 GCF_001421635.1 Sphingomonas sp. Leaf25 | reverse complement strand
CACCCCCAACCCCTCCCTTGCCAGGGAGGGGAGCCAGTACCGCTTACCCCCACGCCCCAGCCCCCCTACATACCGCCCATGCAGCCCGCCCGCCCGCTCCTGCCGCCGCGCTTCCTGCCGCCCGCCGACGGCGTCGGGCGCAACATGCTGTTGCTGGTGCAGTTGCGCTGGCTCGCGGTCGGCGGACAACTCGCCACGATCCTCGTCGTCGACGGGCTGCTCGGCATCCGCCTGCCGCTGCTCCCGATGGCCGGGGTGCTGGCGGGTCTCGTGCTGCTCAACCTGCTGACGCTGGCCCGCCGCTCGCGCTGGAGCGACACCAACCTGCCGATCTTCGCCGCGCTGGTGCTCGACGTCTCCTCGCTCACCGCGCAACTCTATCTCTCGGGCGGGGCGCGCAATCCGTTCGTCTCGCTCTATCTGTTGCAGGTCGTGATCGGCGCGATCCTGCTGCCGCAATGGTGGAACTGGGCATTGGTCGCGATCACCAGCGCCGCCTTCGCGCTGCTCGCGGTCGTCTATCGCCCGCTTAGCCTGCCGCCGGGCTATGCCAGCGACCTCTCCGACGCCTATCTGATCGGCAACTGGATCAACTTCGTGCTGGCCGCGACGCTGCTCGTCGCCTTCGTCACCCGCATCGCCGCCAACCTGCGCGACCGCGATGCCAAGGTCGCCCAGCTCCACAACCGCGCGGTCGAGGAGGAGCATATCGTCCGCATGGGACTCCTCGCCAGTGGTGCCGCGCACGAACTGGGCACGCCGCTCTCGTCGATCTCGGTGCTGCTCGGCGACTGGAAGACCGAACCCGCGATCCGCCGATCCCCGCGCCTCGCCGCCGAGGTCGACGACATGCGCGGCGAGATCGCGCGCTGCAAGGACATCGTCTCGGGCATCCTGTTCGCCGCCGGCGAAGTCACCGGCGAAGCCCCGACCCGCACGACGCTGCGCACCTTCCTCACCGCCACGCTCGACCGCTGGCGCGGCAGCGATCCGGCGCGCGCCACCTTCGAGGACCGGCTCGGTCCCGACGTGCCGATCGTCGCCGACCGCGCGCTGGCGCAGGCGATCACCAACCTGCTCGACAATGCGCTCGAGGCCGGCGGCCGCGCCATCGCGCTGGTCGCGCTGCGCGACGGGGCGATGCTGCGCCTGTCGGTCCGTGACGACGGCCCCGGCTTCGCCGCCGCCATCCTCGCTGCGCTGGGCAAGCCGTACAATACCAGCAAGGACCGGCAGGGTGCCGGGCTCGGCCTCTATCTCGCCACCAACGTGCTGCGTCCGCTGGGCGGCACGATCGAGGCGGTGAACCGCGAAAGCGGCGGCGCCGAAACCACCCTCGTCCTGCCGATCGAATCACTCGCGCTGGAGAAACCGCGATGACCGCACCCCGCCTGCTCATCGTCGAGGACGACGCCACCTTCGCCCGGACATTGTGCCGATCGTTCGAGCGGCGCGGCTATGCCGTCGAAGTCACCGGCGGCCCCGACCGGCTGGAGGAGCTTGCCCGCGCGTTCGATCCCGGCTTCGCGGTCGTCGACCTGCGGCTGGGCGGCGCGTCGGGCCTCGCCTGCGTGTCGACGCTGTCGGCGATCGATCCGGCGATGCGGATCGTCGTGCTGACCGGCTTCGCCAGCATCGCGACGGCGGTGGAGGCGATCAAGCTGGGCGCGACCAACTATCTCACCAAACCCGCCAACACCGACGAGATCGAGGCGGCCTTCGCCAAGGTAGAGGGCAATGTCGCCGCCGACCTGACCGCCGCCCCCACCTCGATCAAGACACTGGAATGGGAACATATTCACCAGACGCTGGCCGACACCGGCTTCAACATCTCCGAAGCGGCCCGGCGGCTGGGGATGCACCGCCGCACGCTGGCCAGAAAACTCGACAAGCGGCATTTGTCGTGAATCTTCGCCATTCAGGGGGTGCGAAACGCCCCCGGCCCTGTGCTATGATGCGCCGCAAAGGGGAAACGGTTCATCGTGCGGCAGCATCGGTAGCGATAGACCGGCCCGCACCCGTAGAGTGTCAAGGATGAGAGCGATTTTCCACAACCGCCACCGCTTCGTAACTCCGGCCCGCCGTCTGCTGATGGCGGGCGTCGCGCTCGGCTGCACTGCCGCCGCCGGCGCGCAGGTACTGCCGCCGCCGGTCGTGCCGACGCTGCCGCAGACCACCGGCGTGACCATGGCCGTGCCGGTCCTCACCCCGGCGCAGGAAGGCGAACTCGCCCGGCTGATCGCCCGCGACGAAGTGGCGCAGGGGCTGAAGGACCGCGAACCCGCGCTCGCCTCGCTGACCGGCCCGGCGCTGGTGCAGGCAGCGCTCGACCATGCCCGCGCGGTCCGTTCGGGCCGGCTCGACACCGCCGATTTCCAGACCGACTGGGCGATGCGGCCGCAGCCGTTCGACCCGCTCCCCTCGCTGCGCGCCGCCGTGGCGCAGAACCGGCTGGCATCGTGGGTCGCCGCGCTGCCGCCGCCCTATGCTGGCTATGACACGCTGGTCGCCGGCCTCGCGCGCTATCGCAAGATTCAGGCGGCGGGCGGCTGGGGCACGATCGGCGCCGGGTCCGAACTGAAACTGGGCGGTCGAGGACCGCAGGTCGCGGCGCTGCGCAAGCGCCTCGCCGCCGAGGATTCCGAGGTTTCGGCCAGCGGCGACATGTTCGACGCATCGCTGCTCGATGCGGTGCGTCGCGCCCAGCGCCGCTATGGCCTGAACCCCGCCGGACAGGTCGGCGCGCAGACGATCGCCTCGCTCAACGTGCCGGTCAGCGAGCGGATCAAGCAGATCAAGGCCAACATGGAGCGCTGGCGCTGGTTGCCGACGCAACTTGAGAAGGACCGGATTCAGGTCAACATCGCCGCCGCCGTGCTGACGGTGTTCGACGGCGATCAGCCGGTCACGTCGATGAAGGCGGTGACGGGCCGTCCGGGCGATGAAACCCCGATGCTGACCTCGACGATCCATTCGATCGTGCTCAATCCGCCATGGAATGTGCCGTCGTCGATCGCCGACAAGGAACTGTGGCCCAAGGAACGGGCGAACCCCGGCTATCTCCGGCGCAACGGCTTCCGCGTGATCGACACCGGCAACGGTGGCAAGCGGCTGCAACAGGCGTCGGAGCGCAGCGCACTCGGCCGGTTCAAGTTCGATTTCGACAATCCGTTCGCGGTCTATCTCCACGACACCCCGGCGCAGTCGGGCTTCGCCAAGTTCGATCGCCTCGCCAGCCACGGCTGTGTCCGCCTCGAAAAGCCCGAGGATCTGGCGCGGCTGTTGCTGCGCACCACGCCGCAATGGCCCGATACGCAGATCGACGCGACGCTCGCCTCGGGCAAGACGGTGCGTGCGCAGGTCGCCAATCCGGTGAAGGTGTACCTTCTCTACTGGACCGCCTTCGCCACGCCCAACGGCACGATGAGCTTCCGCGAGGACCCGTATAAATGGGACGGCGTTCTCGCCAACAAGATCGCCGCCCGGTCGGACAAGATGCAGGTCGCCGCGCGATGAAGGGAGTGCGAATGAACCGGAAATTTCGTGGGCTGATGCTGGCGGGCAGCGCGTTGCTGCTCGCCGGGGGTCTTGCCGCCTGCTCGAACGACACGGTCGACGAGGCACCGATCGAGAACAGCGCGTTCGACGAGGAGGCACCGCCGCCGGTCGAAGCCAATACTGACGTCAGCTACGAACCCGTACCCGACATCGTCGGCAACGCGACCGCCGCTGCCCCGGTCGAGGACCTGCCGCCACCCCCGCCGCCGGTCGAACCCGACCAGCAGGTCCTCGACGACGCCTCGGCCACCGGCCTGACCTCGCGCAGCACCCGTGGTGAACCAACCCCGCCGGCCGACGACGCCCCGGTCGACGATGCGATGTCGAACCAGTCGGGCGAGTGATCCCCCCGCCCGGCGCATGGCGCGCCGGGCGCGCTGTCCTACAACGGCAGTATTTGCCAGAGTATCGGCAACGCGCGAAACCGCGTCCGCTCTTTGACATGACTGCACAGCGAAGGCCGGGGCTGGATCGACATTCAGCAAGTGCCTTCAACCTGCTCCCCTTCCTGAGAAGGGAGGGGTTGGAGGTGAGTCGGCTCGAGAGGAAACGTAAGCGTTCCACAACAGGCCAACCCACCCCCGGCCCCTCCCTTGGCAGGGAGGGGAGATGCCAGGAGCCGCTGTCCGACCGAATGTCGATCGGCCACAGTCTGCACTGACCAGCAAACT
>NZ_LMKU01000023.1:320712-449280 GCF_001421635.1 Sphingomonas sp. Leaf25 | reverse complement strand
CCCCGCCACTCGCGACCACGTTATCCAAGTATTGCAATACTTTGGCGTTGCCATCGTCGAACGTGCGCGAAGGTCAGTCCGCAACCACATCCATCCGCCACAATCTAACCACAAATCGCGTCACGAGTGTAAAGTTTGTAAACTTTGGCCACCGCGTCCCGGCACGGCCAAGTACCGGTCAGGCAGCGTTGGCGACCGGTTCCGGCTGGCCAACGCCTTGATCGGCATAGGCAATGTCGAGGTACAGGTTGGCCAGTTCGTAATGGGCGTGAACCACCTGGGCATGGTCGGCGCGCTGCGCCAGTTCCAGTTGCTGTTCCGCACGACGCACGAAGTAGGACATTTCGTCCGGGCCGATCAAAGACACGCTAACCTCTCGCGGGCGGTATCCGCCCTGTTTGACAATCGCCCGGTTCAACCGGACGTCGTATCAACGCCCGACCCCGGATCGGGGATGCCTGTCGCCGCAAATTCTGACGCGGTCATGACACCACCGGTCGCGGGATCGCGGCCGTTGGCGCTCAGATCCGCCGGTGCTTGCCGCCGTAGCGCCCGCCGATATAGGCACCCAGCCGGTCCATCTCGGATGCGGCGGCGACCACCGCATCGCTCTGGCACGGCAGCGGATCGCGCTCGCGATCGGCGGCGCGCATCGCCACCTTCGCCGCCAGATCCTCGATGTCGGCACGCGAGAGCAGGTTCTTCTCGCGCAGCAGGCAGAGCAGGCTCTGCAAGATCACCATGCTCTGTTCACCCACGGCATCGCGCGGTTCGATTCCAGCCATCGTTCCTCTCCTATATTATAGAGTGAGGATATGCCGATCGCCGCGCGATGCAAGGGGTGTGCCGTTTAGTTCAATCCACCCCCCAGCGTCCGGTACAGCGTGACGAGGTTGGTCGCCCGCGCCAGCCGGGTCTGCACCAGCGTCTGCCGCGCGGCATAGCTGGTCCGCTGCGAATCGAGCGTGGTCAGAAACGAATCGATTCCCGCGCGGTAGCGCGCGTCGGACAGCCGGGCAGCGGTGGTCGCGGCGGCGGCGCGCGCGGTCTGCGCCGACAGCCGCTCTCCGATCGTGCCCCGGGTCGCCAGCGCGTCGGCGACCTCGCGGAACGCGGTCTGGAGCGTATCCTCATAGGTGGCGACCGCGCCCAGTTGCTGCGCGCGCGCCACCTCGACGTTCGCCCTGCGCCGGCCACCGTCGAACAACGGCAGGCTGGCGGTCGGCGAGATCGAGAAATTCTCGGTCCCCGCGCCGAACAGCCCGCCGAGCGCGGTGCTGATCGTTCCCAGCGTCGCGGTCAGCGAGATCGTTGGGAACATCGCCGCCCGCGCCGCGCCGATATTGGCGTTGGCGGCATAGAGCTGCCGTTCGGCCTGCAACACGTCGGGCCGGCGCAGCAGCACCTGCGACGAAACGCCGGCGGGCAGGTCGGTCAGGATCGGGTCCTGCGCGCCCAGCGTCGTCGGCAATTGCTCGACCGGCACGGTGGTGCCGGCGAGCAGGTTGATCGCATTCTGGTCCTGCGCGATCTGCGCGGTCAGCGTGGCGATGTCGCTGCGGGCCTGCTGATAGTTGGTTTCGGCCTGCTGCACCTCCAGCTCGGAGATGACGCCGACGCGGAACTGCGCCCGCGTCAACTCCAGCGACCGGCCGAAACTGGCCAGCGTATCGCGCGAGATTTGCAACTGGTCCTGATCCGACGCCATCGTCAGCCACGCGGTCGCGATCTCGCCGACCAGCGCGATGCGGGCGGCGCGCTGCGCTTCCTCGGTCGCGAAATATTGCTGGAGCGCGGCTTGGCTGAGGTTACGGACCCGGCCGAACAGGTCGAGCTCGAACGCCGAGAAGCCGACCGACGCCTGATAGATTTCGAGATTGCCCGACGATTGCGCTGGCACCCCGCCGGCGGCACCGCCACTCGCGCCACCGGCGCCGGCACCACCCGCCCCGCCCAGCGCGCCGAACGGGTTGTTGGTATAGGTGACGCCACCGTTGACCGCGGTCGTCGGCACCCGGTCGGCGCGGGTGATGCGATATTGCGCGCGCGCCTGCAGCACGTTCGCCGCCGTCACGCGCAAGTCGCGGTTGTTCTCCAGCGCGGTGGCGATCACCGCCTGCAACCGGGGATCGGTGAAGAACTCGCGGTAGCCGATCTTCGTCACATCGGCCTGTTCCGGCCCCAGCGGCGGATAGGCCCCGCCTTGCGGCAGGGTCAGCGGGATCGCGCCGTCGGGCCGGACATTCTTGGGCGCGAGATTGCAGGCGGCCAGCGCGGTCGTCGCGCCGAGGATCGCCAGGGTACGCAGGGTCATCATATGCTTGCCCATGGTCATGCCTCCTGCGGCGCTTTGCCGCCGTCGGAGGCGTGGTTGCCGCCATCGGGTTCGATGTCACGATTGGCCGATTTTTCGTTCTTGCCGCCCTGATCCTTCCCGCCGTGTCCGAACAACCGGAGCACGACGACGAAGAACATCGGCACGAAGAAGATCGCGAGGATCGTCGCCGACAGCATGCCGCCCACCACCGCGCGGCCGATGGCGTTCTGCCCACCGGCACCGGCACCGGTCGACAGCGCGAGCGGCAGCACGCCGAAGATGAAGGCGAGCGACGTCATCAGGATCGGGCGAAGCCGCAGCTTCGCCGCCTCGATCGCCGCTTCCATCGGGCTCTTGCCGTCGCCCATCCGTTCCTCGGCGAATTCGACGATGAGGATCGCGTTCTTCGCCGACACGCCGATCGTGGTGATAAGGCCCACCTGGAGATAGATGTCGTTGTTCAGCCCGGTCAGCATCGCCGCCAGCAGCGCGCCGACGATGCCCAGCGGCACCACCAGCATGACCGAGATCGGCACCGACCAGCTTTCGTACAGCGCGGCGAGACACAGGAACACGAT
This sequence comes from Sphingomonas sp. Leaf25, assembly GCF_001421635.1. Taxonomy (NCBI): domain Bacteria; kingdom Pseudomonadati; phylum Pseudomonadota; class Alphaproteobacteria; order Sphingomonadales; family Sphingomonadaceae; genus Sphingomonas; species Sphingomonas sp. Leaf25. Next base: position 446,385 of record NZ_LMKU01000023.1, on the reverse strand, counting down.
CAGCAGCGACAGCGCGTAGAGCGCCGGCGCCTGCCCGCCCGACAACCGCTCTTCGTACGACAGGCCGGTCCATTCGAGCGAGGTGCCCGGCGGCAGCTTGGCATGGATTTCCTCCATCGCCTTCATCGCCGCACCGGTGCTGGTGCCCGGCGCCGGCGCACCCTGTAGCTGCATCGCCGGCTGCCCGTTGTAGCGGGTGAGCTGTGCCGGTGCCTGCGTCCAGTTGACGGTGGAGAAGGCCGAATACGGAGCCATCTGTCCGTTCTCGCCGCGCACGAAGAAGGCACCAAGGTCTTCCGGGCGCTGGCGATAGGGTTCGTCCGCCTGGATATAGACCCGCTTCACCCGTCCGCGATCGATGAAGTCGTTGACGTAGGCCCCACCCCATGCGCTCGCGAGCGTGCTGTTGATCTGCCCCAGGTCGAGGCCGAGCGCGCGGGCCTTGTCCTGATCGATGTCGATCCTGAGCTGCGGCGCATCGTCGAGGCTGAGCGGACGCACCTGCGCCACCGCCTTGTTCTGCATCGACATACCGAGCATCATGTTGCGCGCGGCGACCAGCCGCTCATGCCCGATCCCGCCGGTATCGACCAACTGGAGATCGAAGCCGGTGGCGTTGCCCAGTTCCTGCACGGCAGGCGGCACGATCGCGAAGACCATCGCATCCTTATATCCCGACAGCGCTCCCATGGCGCGCCCGGCGATCGCCTGCGCACTGTTCTGCGCTCCCGGTCGTTCGGCCCAGTCCTTCAGCCGGACGAACGCCAGGCCGGTATTCTGCCCCTGCCCCGCGAACGAGAAGCCGTTGATGGTGAACACGCCGGTCACGCTGGCGGCTTCGTTCTTCAGGAAATGCTCGCGCACCTTGGTCAGCGCGACTTCGGTCCGCGCGGAGCTGGCACCCGAGGGTCCCTGCACCAGCACGACGACACCGCCCTGGTCCTCGTCCGGCAGGAAGCCCGACGGCAGCCGCACGAACAGCAGCACCATGACGGCGACGATGCCAGCATAGACGAGCATCGACCATTTCCAGCCGCGCGCGGTGCGCCCCACGCCCCGTTCGTACTTCTGGGTGCCCCGGTCGAAGGTCCGGTTGAACCAGTCGAAGAAGCGGTTGAAGAACCGGGCGATCGGGTTCCGGCTGGTGCTGTGGTGCTTGTCCGGGTCGTGCGGCTTCAGGATCGTGGCGCACAGTGCGGGCGTCAGGATCAGCGCGACCAGCACCGACAGCACCATCGCCGAGACGATCGTGATCGAGAACTGGCGATAGATGACGCCGGTCGACCCGCCGAAGAACGCCATCGGCAGGAACACCGCCGACAGGACCAGGCCGATGCCGACCAGCGCGCCGGTGATCTCGTCCATCGACTTGCGCGCGGCTTCCTTCGGGGACAGTCCTTCGGTCTGGATCAGGCGTTCGACGTTCTCGACGACGACGATCGCGTCATCGACCAGCAGGCCGATCGCCAGCACCATGCCGAACAGCGTCAGCGTGTTGATGGTGAACCCGGCCAGCGCCATGATGCCGAACGTGCCGAGCAGCACGACGGGCACCGCGATCGTCGGGATCAGCGTGGCGCGCCAGTTCTGGAGGAACAGGAACATCACGAGGAAGACGAGGACCACCGCCTCGACCAGCGTATGGATGACCTGTTCGATCGACAGCCGCACGAACGGCGTGGTGTCGAGCGGATAGATCACGTCGATCCCCGCCGGGAAATTCTTGCGAATTTCCTCCATCTGCTCCTTCACCGCATCGACGGTGCCCAGCGCATTCGCGCCGGGGGCCAGACGGACGCCGAAGCCGGCGCCCGGCTTGCCGTTCCACAGGGTCGAGAAGCCGTAGTTCTCGGCACCCAGTTCGACCCGGGCGACGTCGCTCAACCGGACGACCGCGCCGCCGACGCTGGTCTTCAGGCGGATGTTGCCGAACTGTTCGGGGGTTTGAAGCCGCGACTGGACCGATACCGTCGCGTTGAGCATCTGCTCCTTGGGCGCGGGCTGCGCGCCGAGCTGCCCGGCGGAAACCTGCGCATTCTGCGCCTGCACCGCCTGGGTCACGTCGGCCATGGTCAGCGCGTAATTGTTGAGCTTGAGCGGATCGACCCAGATGCGCATCGCATATTGCGATCCGAAAATCTGGAGTTCACCCACGCCGCTCACCCGGCTGATCGGGTCCTGGATCTGCGACGAGATGATGTCGGCGAGGTCGGACGCGCTCTTGCTGCCGTCCTGCGACACCAGGCCCACCACCAGCAGGAAGCTGGCGGAGGATTTCGCGACGCGGATGCCCTGCTGCTGCACTTCCTGCGGCAACAGCGGGGTCGCCGCCTGCAGCTTGTTCTGCACCTGCACCTGCGCGATGTCGGGATCGGTGCCCTGCTCGAACGTCAGCGTGATGGTGACGGTGCCCGCCGACGACGACGAGGACGAGAAATAGCGTAGATTATCGATGCCCTTGAGCTGCTGCTCGATGATCTGCGTCGTCGTGTTTTCCAACGTGGTCGCGTCCGCACCCGGATAGGTGGCGGAGATCGAGACCGCGGGCGGCGCGATCTCGGGGAACTGCGCGATGGGGAGCGAGCGGATGGCAAGGATGCCGAACAGCATCAGCCCGACGGCGATGACCCATGCGAAGATGGGTCGATCGATGAAATAGCGAGACATGGGGCTTATTTCGCCTGTGCCTGAGAAGCGGGCGCGCCGCCGGCCGGGGCCGCACCCTGCGGTGCCTGCCCCGCCGTCTGCGGCGTCCATGGATAGCCCTTGACGGGCGTGCCGGGCTGAAGGTTCATCGCGCCTTCGATGACGACCTTGTCACCGGGCTTCAGCCCGCCCGTCACCAGCCACGCATCACCGACCGTGCGGCTGGTGGTCAGCGGACGGGGGCTGAGCTTGCCGTCCTGCCCGATCACCATCGCCGTCGCATTGCCCTTGGGATCGCGGGTGACGGCGCGCTGCGGCACGAGGATGCCGTCGCCCTGCGTCCCTTCGACCAGTTCGGCGCGGACGTACATGCCCGGCAGCAGCAGCCCGCGCGGATTGGCGAAGACCGCGCGGATCACCTGAGTCCCCGTCGCCGGATCGACCGTCACGTCGGTGAAGCGCAGCGTCCCCTCGATCGGATAGGTGCTGCCATCCTCCAGCTTCAGCCGGACCCGTGACGCGGCGGCGCCGCGCGACAGGTCGCCGCCCATCAACTGCTGGCGCAGCTTCAGCACGTCGGCGCTCGACTGCTGAATATCGACATAGACCGGGTCGAGCCGCTGGATCGTCGTCAGCGCCTCGGTCTGCGCCGCCGAGACGAGCGCGCCGGTGGTCGATACCGACCGCCCGATCCGGCCGGAAATCGGCGCGGTGATGGTCGTGCGTGACAGGTCGATCTGCGCCTGACGGAGTGCTGCGCGCTGCGCTGCAATATCTGCCTCGGCCTGCTGCGCGGTGGTGGTCGCATTCTCGAATTCCTGGCGCGAGATCGCGTTGATCTTCACCAGTTCGCCATAGCGCCGCGCGAGATTGCGGGTCGATGCGATCGCCGCCTGCGCACGGGTCAGCGCCGCGCGGGCGCTCGCCACCGCTGCCTGATAGGGTGCGGGGTCGATCCGATACAGCGGCTGGCCACGGCGGACGTAATCGCCCTCCTGGAACAACCGCGCGAGGATCAGGCCGTTGACCTGCGGACGGACCTCGGACGTCTCGAACGCCGCCGTGCGGCCGGGAAGCTGCGTCGTCAGCGTCACCGGTTCGGTGCGCACGGTCACGAAGCCCACCTGCGGCGGCCCTTGCGGTGCCTGCTGCGGCTGCTGCTCACCCCCGCCGCAGGCCGAAAGAATGAGCGCCAGTGCCAATGGAGCCGTGCTTTTTTTCATGAACGTCCTCGACGGATGTGCTAAACAGTGAGTGATCGATCACTCACACATAGGCGGCGCGTACGCCGTCCCGGCGAATGAGGCAAGAGGTTGCAGGTGAATCTGACGTGAATTTGTTGCAGTGCGGTGCAGCGTGTCGGGCGAGCAAGGCGGCGGCCCGTCGCGAAAGGCTGGTTTCGGTGGCGCGACGGCTGTTCGCGGAGCAGGGGTTCCACGGTACCGGCGTGGCGCAACTCGCCGCCGAGTCGGGAATCAAGGTCGGGCAGATCTATCGCGACTTCGCCGACAAGGAGGCGATCGTCGCCGAGATCGTCGAGAGCGACCTTGCGACCTTTCTGCATGAGGCCGATCTCGACCGGGCGATCGAGGCCGGCGACATTCCCGCGATCCGGCACTGGCTGCACGTCTTCGCCCGTTGCGAGGGGCCGAGCGATTCGCGGGCGCTGGTGCCCGAGATCATCGCCGAAGCGGCGCGCAACGATCGCATCGCCGCCATCGCGCATGCCATCAACGCGCGGGTCAAACATGCGTTGTTCCGCGCCATCGCCGCGCTGGCCCCCGATCCCGATCATGCCGAGCGCCGCGCGCAACTGGCCGACCTGATCCTGACGATCGGCGCGGGGTTGATGCACCGCCGGATCGCGGACGCCGAATTCGACGAAGCCGCCACCCGCCGCCGGATGGTCGCCATCGTCGAACGGGCGGTCGACACGCTGACCGACGAAACGCCATACCCGATCCTCCAAAGGGAGGATTGCACTTTGTCGGCAGAGGGCTACTAAGGGGGAACGCACTCCCTTGCGTATCGATGCCAAGGCCCGTCCGACCCGCCGTCGGACGGGCCTTGTGCTATCTGGCGAGCGCACGGTCGAGCACCACGAAATACAGGTCGCGGGTCCGGGGCAAGCCGAAGCGCGGATCGTCGAGCGGAAACGGCCGTGTCCCGCCGGTACGGCGATAGCCCTGCCGTTCATACCATGCGATCAGTTCGCCGCGCTGGGCGATGACCGTCATCTCCATCACGCCGGCCCCCGCCGCCGCCGCGGCATGTTCGGCCGCCGCGACCAGCGCGCGCCCGGTGCCGCCGCCCTGCAGGTCCGGCCGGACCGCGAGCATCCCTAGCGCTGCGCGCCCATCCGGCAGAAACGACAGCGCGACGCAGCCGATCATCCTGCCCTCCGCCTCGGCGACCAGCATCCGCCGCGCCGGATCGCCGACCAGTTCGCTCAGCGCGGCGCGATCGGTCCGCTGGCCATCCAGCAGATCGGCCTCGTGCGTCCAGCCGGTGCGGGCCGAGTCGCCCCGGAACGCCGCCTCGACGAGATCATGCAGCGCCGCAATGTCGTCGATCGTCGCGACGCGGATCATGGCACCGCCCCCCATCCACCGCCCATCGCCTGATACAGCGCGACCAATGCGTTCAACCGGTCGGCGCGCACCTGTTCGAGCGACAGTTCGACGCTGAACAGCGCCCGCTGCGCATCCAATTGTTCGAGATACGGGCTGTAGCCGGCGCGGTAGCGGTTGGTCGCATGGCGCAACGCCTCGGCGGTGGCGGTACGTTGCGTCTCCAGCGCGCGGGCCTGCGCGGCGAGGCGGTCGACGCCGGCCAGCGCATCCTCCACCTCGCGGAATGCGGTCAGCACGGTACGCTGATAGGCGAACGCCGCCTGATCGCGCCGTGCCGCCGCCGCGTCGAGGTTGCCGCGCAACTGTCCGCCGCGGAACAGCGGGGCAAGGATGCTCGCCCCGATCGACCAGATACCGACCGGATTGGGCAGCGCGCTCGACAGCACCTCGCCGGTCGATCCGGTCAGCCGCAGCGCCGGCAGGAACTGCGCACGCGCCGCCGCCAGACTCGCATCGGTCGCCGCTAGCGCCGCCTCGGCCTGGGCGATGTCGGGCCGGCGGCGCAACAGGTCGGACGGCAGGCCAGCGGGGACGGGTGGCGGCACCAGCCGATCGAGCACCAGCCCGCGCGCGATCAGGCGCGGCGGCGTGGCCGTAAGCAGCGACAGCGCATCCTCCTGTCGCCGGGCGAGCAGTTCGAGTTGCGGCAGCGTCTGGGTGACGCCGGCATATTCGGCTTCGGCCTGCCGCAGTTCAAGCTGCGAGGTATAGCCCGCCTGCGCCCGCGACCGCGCGATCCGCAACGCTTCGCCGCGCGAGGCGATCGTGGCACGGACCGTCGCGATCCGGGCATCGAGGCCGCGCAACGTCACATAGCCGCTGGCGGTGGCCGCCGCGACCGAGAGCCGCGTCGTATCGGTGGCGGCGGCGGCGGCATTGCCCGACAGGCGCGCGGCGGCGATCTGGTTCGAGATTCGCCCGAACAGATCGACCTCGTACGACGACTGGAACACCGGCTGGAGCGAGGTGCCGGTACTCGCCCGGCCCAGTGCGTTCAAGGCACGCTGTTCGGTCAGGCCGACGCCGACGTCGAGCGTCGGGAACCGCGCGGCCCGCGCCACCCCTTCCTGCGCGCGTGCTTCCGCCACCCGCGCGGCGGCAATGGCAATGTCGGGATTGTTGGCGAGCGCCGCCGTCACCAGCCGGGTCAGTTCGGGATCGCCGAACCCCTCCCACCAGCGCGCGTCGATCGCGGCCGTGGCGGGAAAGGTCGTACGCCATGCGGGCGGTGCCACCACCCCCGCCCCGGCGGGCGGTGGCCGGTCGGGTGGCGTGCAGCCGGCGAGCGCCAGCATCGCCAGCAAGGGCAGGCGGCGGTTCATCGCGCCGCCGGCGATGGACCGCCGCCGGTATCGACCCGGGCCTCCACCGACATGCCCGGGCGCAGCCGCGCGAACAGCGGATCGTTCCGGTCGATCGCGATGCGCACCGGGATCCGCTGCGCGACCTTCACGAAATTGCCGGTGGCGTTGTCGGCGCGGATCACCGCGAATTCATTGGCGGCGGCGGGTGCGATCCGCTCCACCCGCCCACGCAGTTCGGCGCGATCGAGCGCGTCGACCCGGATCGTTGCGGGCTGTCCGGCGGCCATGCGCGCGGTCTGCGCCTCCTTGAAATTCGCCGTGACCCAGACGGCGGGCGGCACGAGGAACATCAGTTGCGTCCCCGCCGTGACATATTGGCCGAGCCGCACGCCGACCTCGCCCAGCCGCCCGTCCTGCGGCGCGCGGATGACGGTGTTGGCAAGATCGATCTGCGCCAGCCGTACCGTCGCCTGTGCATTCTCGACCGCCGCCTGCAATCCGCCGCGACCCACCTCGACGGTGCGGACCTGTTCCTGCGCGACGCTGCGCTGCGCCTGTGCCTGCGCGACGCCGGCCTGCGCCGCGCGCAGCGCCGCCAGCGTCTGGTCGCGTTCGCGCAGCGACACCGATCCCTCGCGCACCAGATCGTCGACCCGCGCCATGTCCGCCTGCGCCCGCGCCAGTTGCGCCTGCGCGTTCTGGACGGCGGCGGCCTGTCCGCCCAGACTCGCCTCGCTCGACCGCTCGCTCTGGCGCGAATTGGCGAGGTTCGCGCGCTGCGCCGCCAGTTGCGCCAGCGCCTGATCGACCCGCTGGCGATAGATGCGATCGTCGATCCGCGCGAGGACCTGTCCGGCGCGCACCTGTTCGAAATCGCGGACCAGCACGTGCGTCACATAGCCGTTCACCTGCGGCGCGATCACCGTCGTCTGGCCGCGGACATAGGCGTTGTCGGTCGCCTGCACCCGGCTGACGAACGGCCACAGCCCCCAGGCATAGAGCGCCAGCGCGACCCCGCCCAGCAATAGTGCGACGAAGCCGAGCGTCGAGCGCAGGCTGCCGCGCGGCGGTGCCCAGCCCCGGGCACGCGCCGGTTCGACGGGAATCTCGACCGGGTCGGCGAGGCGTTGCGCGTCGTCGCGCGGTATCTGGGTATCGGTCATGAGGATTGCTGCTGCCGCATGCGTTGCACCGCCGCCAGATCGGCCGCGAGCGGGTTTTCCCCGCGCAGCCGGAAGCGCAGCCACAGCGCGCCGAGCCAGACGACGACCATGGCGGACAGGATCGCGACGGCAAGGAACACATCGTTGAACGCGAGGATATTGGCCTCGCGCGTCACCTGTTGCGCCAGCAGCGACGTGCCGGTTCCTTGTCGCAGCACCGGATCGCCCTGCACCCGCGCATAGGCCCCGCCCAGTTGCTGAATGCGCTGCACGACGACCGGATCGGTCAGGGTGAGCGACTGGACCAGCTCGAACGAATGATATTTCTCGCGCACGATCTGGAACGACCCGAGCAGCGCGGTGCCGGCGAGGCCACCCAGCGTCTGGGTGATGCCGAACAGCGCCGAGAAGCTGACGATATGCGTGGTGCCCCGCGCCAGCGCGCGGAAGATGCCGATCATCAGCATCGGCCCGAGGAAATACAGCGCGGCGAAGGCGATGATGGTTTGGCTGAGATACAGGCTGGAGGGCCGGGTGAGGTTGGTCGAATCCGAATCCATCCATGCGCCGATGCCGATCAGCGCGACCGCGATCACCACCGGCTTGTAGAGATCGGCCATGTTCAGCGTCTTGAGGCCGACGATCAGCCCGGCGAGCGACCCCAGCACCATGCACAGGCTGAGCGTCACCAACTGGTCGTTGCCCATGCCGACGACGCTCAGCAATCCGACCGTGCCATAGGTCTGCTCGGACAGCAGGATGCGCAACGAAGCCGCGACGATGCCGAAGCGGATGATGTTGCGCCCGAGCATCCAGCGGGTGTTGAGCAGCGGATTGACGCGATTATGCTCGATCAGCAGCGCCGCGCCGATTAACGGGATGGCAGCGGCGGTGGCGTAGCCCAGCCACGGCGTCGACCACCACTGGATACGCCCCTGCACCAGCACCGCGCACAGCAGCGCGACGCCGGGCGCGAACAGCGCGAAGGTGAGGAAATCGATCCGCTCGAACGCCGGGGTGCGTTCGGACGGCGGCAGGCGCAGCAGCGCGACCGCGCCGAGGCACATCAGCGTCAGCCCCAGTTCGAACCAGAACAGCGCTTCGATCCGCCCATCGGCCAGCAGCAGCGGCGACAGCGTGCGTGCGAGCGGCAGCGCGATCTGCGACGCGGCGAAGCCGATAATCATTCCCGACAGCCGCGCGGCGGCGGGCAGCGCCTGCATGATATACAGGAAACACAGCGTCGTGAGCGCACTGGCGACGATGCCCGACGCGCCGCGCACGATGAGTTGCACGCCGAAGCTGTGAACGATCAACTGGAGCACGTTGAGGACAAGAAAGGCGCTGAGGAACACGCGGGTGAAGCGCTGCATCCCGAATTGCTGGCGGAACTTGATGAGCAGCATCGACATGCAGACGCTGGTCATCGACGAGATCGCGGTCAGCCACCCGCCCTGCACCTGGCTGAGCCCGAGCGATCCCTGGATCTGCGGCAGGTTGGCGAGCAGCAGCGCATTGCTGAACCCGCCGGTCAGCCCCAGCAGGATGCCGATCGCGAAATAGCCCACACGCCGCGCAAACGGATGGTCGGGCGTTGCGGGCGATCCGGGCAGAAACGGCCGTTCATGCGGCTTGAATTGATAGGCCGAGGCGATTGCCGTGGCTCCGAATGGTCGATGTTCCCCGCGCAATAACTTGTAACAAATGACTTCGTTCCGCACCGGTAATGGATCGCGGCTGGCGTCACTCGCTGCTTCGGCTACGATCGGTCCATGATCCGTCAATTCTGTATCGCGCTGCTCGCTGCATCCGCCGCCTCTGCCCAGCCCGCGCTCGAAGCGCCGTTGCCGTCCGTCCGGCCGTGGCATGGCAAAAGCGAGACGCTGATCGTCAGGCCTGGCGACCCGTGGATCACCCCCGCCGAGGCGGCCGCGTTCGACACCACCCCCGATTACGCCGCGACGCGGGGCTGGCTCGACCGGCTGGTGGCGGCATCGCCGCTGCTGTCGATCGAGACGTTTGGCCGCAGCGCGCAGGGGCGCGACCTGTACTATGTCCGCGCGCGCAAGGGTGGTCCGACACCCAAGCCGGTCGTGCTGGTGCAGGCGGGCATCCATGCCGGCGAGATCGACGGCAAGGACGCCGGCCTCATGCTGCTGCGCGACATCGCGCTTCGCGGGAAGGACCGTCTGCTCGACAAGGTCGATCTGGTGTTCCTGCCGATTTACAACGTCGACGGGCACGAGCGATCAGGTCCGTGGAACCGCCCGAACCAGCGCGGCCCACGCGACATGGGCTGGCGGACGACCGCGCAGAACCTCAATCTCAACCGCGACTATCTGAAGGCCGACGCGCCCGAGACGCGGGCGATGATCGCGCTGATCCGGCGGCTCGATCCGGTCCTCTATCTCGACCTGCACGTCACCGACGGGATCGATCATCGCTACGACGTGACCTATGCCTTTTCCGGCTGGCGCGGCTATGGCGCGCGCTCGGCGGCGATCGGGCAGGTGCTCGACCGGCAGCTCCGCCCGGCGATGGACGCAGCACTGGTCCGCGCCGGCCATACGCCGGGCTATTACGTCAGCACGATCGACAATCGCGCCCCCGAAAAGGGCATGACCCAGGACGTCGACACGCCGCGCTTCTCGACCGGCTATGGCGACACCGCGCATATCCCGACGCTGCTGGTCGAGACGCATTCGCTCAAACCCTACCGCCAGCGCGTGCTCGGCACCTATGTGTTCGTCGAGGAGGCCCTCCGCTTCGCGGGCGACCGGGGCAGCGACCTGCGCGCGGCGATCGACCGCGATCGTGCCGCGCGGCCGACCACCCTGACCGCGACATGGAAGCCGAACCCGGTGCCGCTCTATTCGGTCGACTTCCTCGGATTGGCGCACGACAGCTATCGCTCGCCCGCCTCCGGTCGCGACGAACTGCGCTGGCTGTCCAGACCGGTGACGTTCAGGATGCCGGTGTTCGGCAGCCTGCCCGACAAGGTGGTGCAACTGCCGCGCGCATGGTGGGTGCCGGCCACCCTGCCGCACGTCATCGACCTGTTGCGGCTGCATGGCGTGACGATGGAGCCGGTGAGCGCGCCCGTCACCCGCCCGCTCGACATGGCGCGCGCCGCCAACCCGAAACTTAGGCCGGCGAGCGAGGGGCATGTTCCGCTCGACGCCACGATCGTCCATGAGAACCGGCGCGAGACGATGCCCGCCGGATCGGTCCGCGTTCCCGCCGATCAGCCGCTGGGCCTGCTCGCCGCCTATCTCCTCGAACCCGAAAGCGGGGAAGGCGTGCTGGCATGGAACCTGGCGCCGGCCATGCTCCAGCGCACCGAATATATCGAAGGCTATGCCATCGCCCCGCTCGCCGACCGGATGCTGGCGAACGATCCCGCGCTCCGGGCCGCGTTCGAGGCGAAACTGGCCGCCGATCCCGCCTTCGCCGCCGATCCGACGGCACGGCTGCAATGGTTCTATGCCCGCACGCCCTATTACGACGAACGCTATCTACTGTATCCGATCGGGCGCGAGGTGAATTGACCTTGATGGCCCACGTCCCTAGCCCACGCGACATGACGAGTTTGCCCGCATGACCGCCCCGTCCATCATCGTCGTCGAGGACGATCCCGCGCTGCGCACCCTCACCGCCCGCGCGTTGCAGGAAAACGGCTATCTCGTGCGCACCTGCTCGGCCGCGCCCGAGATGTGGCTGGCGCTCGAACAGGGGCCGGTCGATCTGATCCTGCTCGACATCATGCTGCCGGGCACCAGCGGCATCGACCTGTGCCGCCAGATCCGCCAGACCAGCGCGGTGCCGATCATCTTCGTCTCGGCCAAGGGGAGCGAGGTCGACCGTGTCATCGGCCTCGAACTGGGGGCCGACGATTATCTGCCCAAGCCGTTCGGCACGCGCGAGCTGATCGCCCGCGTCCGCGCCGTGCTGCGCCGGGGCGAACTGAACGCGCAGACGACGCAGCGCGAGGAGGGCATCTATACCTTCGAAGGCTGGACCGCGAACCTGCCGCGGCGCGAGCTGACCTCGCCGACCGGCGCGTCGGTCGACCTGACCGGGGCGGAATTCGACCTGCTGGTCGTGCTGCTCGACCATGCGCAGCGGGTGATCGCCCGCGAACGGCTGATCGAGCTGTCGCGCACCCGGCTCGGCGACAGTTCGGACCGCAGCATCGACGTCCTCATCAGCCGGCTGCGCCGCAAGCTGTCGACCGCCGGCGCCACCCCGCCGATCGTGACGGTGCGCGGCGTCGGCTATATGCTGAACGTGCCGGTCGAGCGGCGGTGAAACGCACCCTGCCGGCGATGCCGTTCGGGTTGATCGGGCGGATCGTCGCGATCCTGCTGCTGACGATCGTCATCGAATTCGGCGTCTCGGTCCTGCTCTACGAACGCGCCAGCCAGTTTTCGGTACGCGATGACGAGGCGCGGCGGCTGGCCGAGCATCTGGTGATCGCGCGGCGGATCGTCGACGAACGCGCCATCGCCGAACGGCCGGGGATGGCCGCCGAACTGACCACCGAACGCTATGCCGTCCAGTGGCGGCCGACCCTCCCCGCCCTGCCCGTGCGCGGCACCGAGTTGCGCGAGATGGAACAGCAGGTGCTGGCATGGGAACCGACGCTCGCCGACACCGGGCTGCACCTGACGCTGGCGTCGCCCGGCGGGCGATCGGTCGTCACCGGCGTGCTGCGGCTGGATGACGGGAGCTGGCTGTATTTCCGCACGCTGGAGCCGCTCCGCGCCTTCGATCTGGCGCTCGGGCGCATCCTGCTCGCGCTGATCCCGGCGATCGCGTTGATGGTCGCGGGCGGGCTGTTGATCCGCCGGACGCTGCGGCCGATGCGGCAACTGGCCGATGCGGTCGATCGCTTCGGCGCGGGCGGTGCCGCCGCGCTGCCGCCGGTCGAGGAGGCGGGACCGGGCGAGGTCCGCCGGCTGGTGGTGGCGTTCAACGGATTGCAGGCGCGCATCCACCGGTTGATCGAGGATCGCACCCGCGCGCTGGCGGCGGTCGGCCATGACCTGCGCACCCCGCTCGCCCGGCTGCGGCTGCGCACCGATGCGATCGCCGATCGCCAGGTGCGCACCACGGTGCAGAATGATCTGGCCGAAATGGAGGCGATGGTCCTCTCGCTGCTCGCCTTCCTCGGCGGGGAGGGGGAGCCGGAAAAGCCGACACTGGTCGACATCGCCGTGCTGTGCGCCAGCATCGTCGACGACGCGACCGATCACGGCCATGACGCCAGCTATCACGGCCCCGACCATTGCGAACGGGTCGTGCGCCGGTCCAACTTCCGCCGCGCGGTCATCAATCTGGTCGAGAATGCGATCCATTACGGCGGCAGCGCGCGGCTCACGCTGGTGCGCGAGGCGGATGTCACCATCGTCCGGGTCGAGGACGACGGCCCGGGTATCCCCGAGGAATCGCTCGGCCATGTCCTCGAACCGTTCGTGCGGCTGGACACCGCGCGCAAGCGCGACACGGTCGGCTTCGGCCTTGGCCTGTCGATCGTCGCCCGCGCGGTCGAGGCGGAGGGTGGACGGCTCGAACTCGCCAATCGCGACGGGGGCGGGTTGTGCGTTGCAATCGTGCTTCCTGCCGCAGTGCAGCGGCAATAATTCGTTACACGGCCGTCGAACGCAGCAATTATCTTGGCCGTATACGCTGATCTCGACCGGCATGGCTGCGGCCCATGCCCTCTGGATTGGGAACAAGCGATATGAACGACGTCATTGGCCGGGTCTTCGGATTCGAAAAGGACGTGTTCGGCACCGATGCCGACCTTTATTCAAAGCTGGCGACCGATGGGCAGAGCCCCAAGGTGCTGATGATCTCGTGTTCGGATTCGCGCGTCGTTCCCGAACATATCCTCCAGGCGAAGCCGGGCGACGTGTTCGTCATCCGCAACGCCGGCAACATCGTCCCCCCCTTCACCCAGCAGAACGGCGGCACGACCTCCACGGTCGAATATGCGGTCGCGGTGCTCGGCGTCACCGACATCATCGTATCGGGCCATTCGGGCTGCGGCGCGATGGGCGCGCTGATGAAGCCGGAGACGCTGGCAGGCCTGCCGAGCGTCGCGGCGTGGCTGCGCCACAGCCATGCTGCCCATTCGGTCGTCTCGCACAGCTATCCCGATCTTGACGATCAGGCCGCGGTCCGCGCCGCCAGCCTCGAGAACGTCGTGGTGCAGATCTCGCACCTGCGCACCCATCCCGCCGTCGCCTCGCGCATCGCCAAGGGTGATCTGACGCTGCACGGCTGGTTCGTCGACATCCATGCCGGGGTGATCCTCGCGCTCGACGGCGAAACCGGCCGGTTCGCGCCGATCAACGAAGATCGCCCGCTGCCGGTGGCGTTGCCCGCCGCGAAGCGGCTGGCCGCCGATTTCTATACGGCCGAAGCTGCCGAATAAGCCGTTCCCGCATGTCCGGCGGGGCGATTCTTCCCTCCCCCGTCCCGTCGGCCTAGCGGGTTCCGCGCCGGCCATGCTTCCCCCGAGGCATGGCCGGCGCACCCCGTTCAACCACAAGGCATCCCTGCCGCCATGTCGCAACCATCCCTGATCGCCAATCTTCGGCAGGATTTGCCGGCGTCGATCGTCGTCGCGCTCGTCGCGCTGCCCCTCTGCCTCGGCGTCGCGCTGGCGTCGGGCGCGCCGTTGTTTTCCGGGCTGATCTCCGGGATCGTCGGCGGCATCGTCGTCGGTGCGCTGTCGAAATCGCCGTTGTCGGTCAGCGGCCCCGCCGCCGGCCTGACCGTGATCGTGCTCGACGCGATCACCCGCCTCCCCTCGTTCGAGGCGTTCCTGCTCGCGGTGATGCTCGCCGGCATCCTCCAGGTGCTGCTGTCCTTTTCGCGGTCGGGCGTGCTTGGCGAATTCGTGCCGTCGTCGGTCATCACCGGCATGCTGGCGGCGATCGGCCTGATCCTGATCTTGAAGCAGGTGCCACACGCGATCGGCTATGACGGCGATCCGGGCGGCGACTTCGCCTTCCGGCAGGACGACGGGCGCAACACCTTCAACACCATCATCTTCGTGCTGCGCGAACAGGTGGTCTGGGGCGCGGCGGTCATCGCCGCGATCAGCCTTGCCTTCCTGTTCTGGTGGGAAAAGGCGAAGCCCAGCGACGGTTTCCTGAAATTCATTCCCGGCCCGCTGGTCGTCGTGGTCGGATCGGTCGCGCTCAACGCGCTGTTCGGGTTGGTCGCGCCGGCGTTGCAGGTCAAGCCGACCCATCTGGTCAGCGTGCCGATCGCCGAGAGTCTTGGCGGGTTCGTCAAGCTGTTCAGCTTCCCCGACTTCGGCCAGATCGGCAATGCGACGGTATGGACCGTGGCGGTGACGCTCGCGATCGTCGCCAGCCTCGAATCGCTGTTGTCGGTCAAGGCGGTGGACGAGATCGACCCCAAGCGTCGCGTGACCGACAAGAACCACGAACTGCTGGCGCAGGGTGGCGGCAACATCATCTCCGGCCTGATCGGCGGCCTGCCGGTCACGTCGGTGATCGTGCGGTCGTCGGCCAACGTCGGTGCCAACGCCGCGTCCAAGATGTCGACGATCCTGCACGGTAGCTGGCTGCTGCTGTCGGTGCTGCTGATCCCGGTGCTGCTCAACCTCATCCCGCTGTCGGCACTGGCGGCGGTGCTGATCCAGACCGGGTACAAGCTGACCAAGCCCGAGCTGTTCGTGAAGCGCTGGAAGCAGGGCTATACCCAGTTCGTCCCGTTCGTCGTGACCGTGGTGGCGATCCTGTTCACCGATCTGCTCAAGGGCATCGTGATCGGTCTCGTCATCGGCTTCGTGTTCGTCATCGCGCGCAATTTCCGCCCGGCGGTGACGTTCGTGCAGGACGGCGAAGGCCCGGGGGCAAGCTGCATGGTGCGCGCCAAGCGCAACCTGTACTTCATCCACAAGGTCGAACTGACCCGCGAACTCGACAAGGTGCCCGACGACTGCACCGTGGTGATCGACCTGTCGGCGACCAGCTATGTCGATCTCGACAATATCGACATCATCAACGGCTTCATCAAGAATGCCCAGTATCGGGGCGTCAACGTGCTGGTCCGCGGCGACATCGGTGAAAAGACCGCGCCGCAGATCAAGGCGCCGCGCAAGGAGGTCGCCTACGCATGAGGGAATACAAACACCTGCTGCTCGCCAACAAGGCATGGGCGTCGGAAAAGCTGGAGGAGAACCCCCGGTATTTCACGCGCCAGACGCAAGGCGAACAACCCGATTTCCTATGGATCGGGCCATCGGACAGCCGCGTCGCGCCCGACCAGTTGACCAATGCCCAGCCGGGCGAGATGCTGATGCACCGCAACATCGCCAATCTGATCGATCCGAACGACCAGAATCTGATGTCGCTGGTGCAATATGCGGTCGAAACCGTCGGGGTGCGCCACATCATCGTCTGCGGTCATTATGGCTGCGGCGGCGTCGAAACCGTGCTGTCGGGCGAGGTCGACGGCCATATCGACGACTGGCTCAACATCCTGCGCGACGTGATCCGCGACCACCGCGATGAACTCGACGGCCTGCCCGCCGGCGAGTTGCGCAGCAACCGGCTGGTCGAACTGAACGTCCGCGACCAGTTGGTGAAGCTGGCCCGGACCGATGTGATCCAGAACGCCTTTGCATCGGGCAAGCCGCTCGAACTGCACGGCTGGATCTATGATCTGCGCGACGGGCTGCTCAAGCCGCTGATGGAGATCGACGCGACGACGCCGCTGGCGGCGGTGCCGGTGCCGGAAAAGGTGCTGACCTAAGCGAACGGCTCCCCCCTTCCGGGGGGAGCCGCTCCGGTTCAGCCCGCCATCGTCATCACCGCGCCCGAATCGACGCGGATGTTTGCACCGTTGATGAAGCTCGCCGGTCCCGAGCACAGGAACACGATCGCGGCGGCCACTTCCTCCGCCTTGCCGCGGCGCTTGAGCACCATGCCGGGGCGCTCTTCCTTCAGGAAACTCTCGATCGCCGAGTCCATGTCGGTGCCGAGTTCCTTTGCGCGCTTTTCCATCATCGCGTCGGTCATCGGCGTTTCGATAAAGGCGGGCGACACACTGTTCACCAGCACATTGTCGCAGCCATAGGCCTTGGACAGCCCTTTCGTCAGGTTCAGCAACCCGGCCTTGGACGCGCAATAGGCAAGCTCGTCGACATAGGGCTGCACTGCATCCTCGGACGCGATCAGCACGATCCGCCCGCCGCCCGCCTTGCGCATCGCCGGAATTGCCTCGCGCGCGACGCGGACCGCACCCATCAGGTTGATCTCCAGCGTCTCCGCCCAGCCGGCATCGTCGACCTCGAGGAAATCACCGGTCGCCCCGGTCACGCCGGCCGCATTGACCACGATCTCCGGATCGCCGAGCAAGTCGCGCACCTTGGCGAACAGCGCCTGCACGTCGGCCAGCTTGGTAACGTCGGCCGGCACCGCGACCACCTCGCCATATTGCTTCAAGCCTTCGAGCGTGGATTCGATGTCACCGCCGGGTCGGTCGCTGATCGCGACCCGCACGCCTTCCTCCAGCAGCATGCGCGCGGTTTCCCGGCCGATCCCGCTGTCCGATCCCGTCACCAACGCGATCTTTCCATCAAGCCCGAAGTTCATCCTGTCTCTCCAATCCAGCAACACCGGACGGCCAAGCTCTTGAAATGACGCGAAGTTCCGTCACAATTGCGTACCGTTCAGCGTGGCAATCGCCTGGATCAGTGCTAAGTGGCTCAAACCTTGCGGCAAATTGCCGAGATACTCGTGCGTCTTCGGATCGATCATTTCCGGCAGGATGCCGACGCCGTCCGCCAGCCCCGCCATCGCCGCGTCGAACGCCGCCGCCGCGCGGTCGTGCTGGCCAAGGATCGCCCGCGCCTCGACCATCCAGAAAGTACAGGCAAGGAAACAGCCTTCTTCCTTGTCCATGCCGGTGTAGCGATAGTGATAGGCCCCCGCGCCAAGCTCGCGGTCGATCGCGTCGAGCGTGCGCGCCAGCCGGTCCTGCCCGTCGAAGCGGAACCGCACCGCCAGCGCCAGCGACGCATCGAGGCCGTCCGCGCCCGGATAGCAGAGATAGGCGCCGCGCTCCTCCGACCAGCAATGCTCGCCGATCCAGTCCATGATCCGGTCGCGCTCGCGCGCCCAGCGGTCGCGGCAGGTGGTGGGAAGCTGCCCGGCATCGGCCAGTTCGACGGCGCGCTCCAGCGCCTGCCAGCAACTGATCTTCGACATGGTGTAATGCTGGACCTCTTCCAGCTCCCAGATGCCGGCATCCTTCTGCCGCCAACGATCGGCGCATTGGTCGGCGAGGTGCGACAGCGTCTCGGCACTGGTCGAATCGAGGATGTTGCCACAGGCGACGAAGCGTTCGGCCGTCTCGAAGATGTCGCCATAAATGCCGTGCTGGTGCTGGTTGGTGGCAAGATTGCCCGCGACCACCGGCTGCGACCCGCGATAACCGGGCAGGTCGACCCGCCGTTCGTCGGGCACCCGGTCGCCGGCCAGCGTGTAACAGACGCGCGGGGCACCCTCGCCCAGCCGCTTGAGCAGCCAGGTGAACCCCGCCTTCGCCTCGCCCAGCGCACCGATCCGCAGGAACGCCTTGATCGTGTAGCCCGCGTCGCGAATCCAGGCGTAGCGATAGTCCCAGTTCTTGTTGCCGCCGATCCGTTCGGGCAGCGACGTCGTCGCGGCGGCGACGATCGCACCCGAGGGCGAGTAGAGCAGCAGCTTCAGCGCCAGCGCGCTGCGGATCGCGGTCGCGCGGTGATCGCCGACACAGTGGAGCCGCTGCGTCCAGTCGCGCCATTCCTTGTCGGACAGGTCGATGCGTTCGTCGACCGCTTGAATCGTCGGCACCACCAGCGGCTCGTCGGCGCCGGCGACGATGCCGATCGTCGCGCGCTCGCCCGGCCCCACCGCGATCCGCCCGTCGATACCGTCGTCGCCCTGCCGGTCGATCGTGACATTGTCCGAGCAACGCACCAGCCCCAGCACCGCGCCGACATGGAACACGTCGTGCCCCCCGGCCCGCGCGAAATAGGGGCTGACGGTATCGGCCCGCCGCCCGAAACGCAGCGTCAGCGTGAAGGCGACGCGCCCGTCGAGCCCCTCCACCCGGCGGGCGAGTTCGGCCCAGGGCAATCGCCCGGCAGTGCCGCTGTTCAGGCTCTCGACCAGCTTGGCGCGGCCACTGGCGGTCGTGAAGATCGTCTCCAGCACGTTGCTGTCGTCGCGGTAGCGTTGTTCGCTGGTGAACGGTTCGACCGGGGTGATCGCGAAATAGCCGCCCTGCCCCGCATCGAGCAGCCGGTCGAACAGCGGCGGCGAATCCATGTTGGGCACGCACCACCAGTCGATCGATCCGTCCGCGCCCGACAGCACCACCGCCCGCCCGTCCCCCAGCGCACCGTAGCGGGCAAGCGGCAGATAGCCGTCGGTATCGCGCAGCGAGGCGGGAGCAGAGGCGGACGAGGATCGCAGGAACATGCGCCCGATAACCCGTGATAGCGCGCAAATGTCCGTGATCGCGGGGAGACAGCGGCGGCGACGTGCGTTTGCGTGGCTTCACCTCCCCTGAAAACGATAGTTCGGAGAACCGCCGCATGAGCCTCGCTTCCGCCCTGGGCCTTGGCAAGAAGGTCCGCTACGCCGTCGTCGGTGCCGGCGACATCACCCAGCGTTCGATGCTGCCCGGCATCAAACACACCGGCAATTCGAAGCTCGTCACCGTCGTCACCGGCGACAGCGACAAGGCGACGGCACTGGCCGAGATGTACGGCCTCGATCGCACCTATAGCTATGACGAATATCACGAACTGCTGGCATCGGGCACGATCGATGCGGTGTATCTCGGTACGCCCAACTGGCGGCATGCTGAATTCGCGGTGCCCGCACTCGCGGCGGGCATCCATGTGCTGTGCGAAAAGCCACTCGAAATCTCGACCGAACAGGGTCGCGCGATCCTTGCCGCGCAGCAGGCGTCGTCGGCGAAGCTGATGACCGCCTATCGCCTGCATTTCGAACCCGGCACGCTGTCGGCGATCGACAAGGTGCGCGACGGCAAGCTGGGCGATCTCGTCACCTTTACCGCGACGTTCAGCCAGTCGCTCGACCCCGAGAACCACCGCGCCAGCCACGGCATCGTCGCCGGGCCGCTGTTCGACATGGGGCCGTATCCGATCAACGCCATCCGCTACCTGTTCGGCGAGGAACCGGTCGCGGTTGAATCGGCGGTGGCAACCCGGCAGGCGAAGGCCGGCTTCGGCGATCTCGACGATACGTTCGCGGTCGTGCTGCGGATGCCGGGTGATCGCCTCGCGAGCTTCACCGTCAGCTATTACGCCGGCAACGTCGACTATCTGACGATCTGCGGCGCCAAGGGCAGCATCCATATCGATCCCGCGTTCGGCTATGGCGATACCCAGCATCAGACGATCACGATCGATACGACCAAGTCCGAAGAGAAGTTCAAGCCAACCGACCAGTTCGGGGGCGAGATGAAATATTTCTCCGACTGCATCCTGAACGGCGACGATCCCGAACCCGATGCCGAGGAGGGTCTGGCCGATCTGCGCGTCATCGAAGGCATCGTCGAGGCGCTCAAGACCGGTCGCCGCGTCGACCTGCCGCCGTTCGAGCGCAAGCGGCGGATCAACACCGCGACGCAGAAGCAGACGCTGTCTCCGGTGACGCCGCCCGAAACGGTAAAGGCTAAGACGCCGAGTGGTCAGTAACCACTACTCCCCTCCCTGGAAGGGANGGGGGGGGGGGGGGGGGGGGGGGGGGGCCCCGGCCTGCGAGGGAAGGCACGCTCGCACCACGGACCAACCCACCCCAACCCCTCCCTGTCAGGGAGGGGCTTTACCGGCTTACCACTCCACCCCGATCTTGCCGAAATGCTCGCCGCCCTCCTGAAACCGGAACGCCTCGGCCAGATCGGTCAGCGCGAAGCGGCGGTCGACGACTGGGCGAATGCCGGTCGCATCAAGCGCGCAGACGAAATCCTGTTGCGCGCGCCGGCTGCCGACGATCAGCCCCTGCAACCGCGCCTGTTTCGCCATCAGCGCCGCCGTCGGCACCTCGCCGCCGCGCCCGGTCAGCACGCCGATCAGCGAAATATGCCCACCGACCCGCACCGCCGCGATCGACTGGGCGAGCGTGGCCGGGCCGCCGACCTCGACCACATGATCGACGCCGCGCCCGTCCGCCCATGCCGCGACGGTCGCGCCCCAGTCCTGATCGCTGCGATAATTGACGGTGAAGTCCGCGCCGAGGTCGCGCGCCCGCGCCAGCTTCGCGTCGCTCGACGAGGTGATGGCGACCACCGCCCCCATCGCCTTGGCGATCTGCAACGCCCAGATCGAGACGCCACCGGTGCCGAGCAGCAGCACCCGGTCGCCCGCCTTCAATCCGCCATCGACCACCAGCGCGCGCCATGCGGTGAGGCCGGCGGTGGTGATCGTCGCCGCCTCGACCGCGTCCCAGCCCTTGGGCGCGTGGGTGAAGGCGGTGGCGGGCAGCACGACCGTCCCTTGCGCGAACCCGTCGATGCCGTCGCCCGGCGTCCGCGCGAAATCGCCGATCGTCGGCGGGCCGTCCTGCCAGTCGGGGAAGAAGCACGAGACGACGGTGTCACCGACCGCGAAGGCGGTGACGCCCTCGCCCACCGCCTCGACCACACCCGCGCCGTCCGCCATCGGCACGCGGCCATCGGCGGCGGGCGACTTGCCGCTGACGACGATATAGTCGTGGAAGTTGAGCGAACTTCCATGCAGCGCGACGCGGATGTCGCCCGGCCCCGGCTGCCCCGGATCGGCGCGCTCGATCCATTCCAGCCGGTCGAGGCCGCCGGGGGCGCGCAGGGTCGTCGCCTTCATGCCGCATCCTCCGCCTGAACGACGGCATCGGTCATGCCGTTCGGCGACAGGATCTCGATCCAATAGCCATCGGGATCGGCGATGAAGGCGATGTCCTTCATCTTGCCCTCGTCGGGCCGCTTGACGAAGGATACGCCCAGTTCCTCGAACCGCGCGCAGGCGGCGGCGACGTCGGGCACCGAAATGCCGATATGACCGAAGCCGCGCGGATCGGCATTGCCATTGTGATAGCCGGCGAAGTCGGCATCGTCCTCGGTGCCCCAGTTATGCGTCAGTTCCAGCGTCGTCTCGCGCGTGAACAGGAAGCGGGCGCGTTCCGCCGGGTCGGCGGGGATCGTCTCGCCGTCCTTGAGATAGGCGAGGAAATACAGCGAGAACGCCATCTCCTCGAAATCCAGCTTCTGGATCAGCGTCATGCCCAGCACGTCCTGATAGAAGGACAGGCTGGCGCTCGGGTCGCGCACGCGCAGCATCGTCTGGTTGAGGACGAAGCCCCGGGTGCCGTCGGGTCGGGTCATCGAAACGCTCCTGTGCGATTGGAGCGGCTCGAACGCGGCAACGGTGCGTGCGGTTCAGCCGCCCAGCGCGGCGATGGCGCGGGCCAGCTCGGCTTCGCGGAACGGCTTGGTCAGGCGCGGCAGGTCGGCGGGCAGCCCGTCGACCTCGGCATAGCCCGACACGATCAGCACGGCGACGCCCGGCATGCGGTCACGCACCGTCCGCGCCAGCCACGCGCCCGACGGGCCGGGCATCAAGTGATCGGTCACGACCAGATCGAACCGGCGGGTGTTGAGCACCCGCTCCGCCTCGGTCGCGCTGTCGACCTCGACCGTATCATAGCCAAGGTTCTGGAGCATGACGGCAGTGGTCATCCGCACCAGCGGTTCGTCGTCGACCACCAGCGCGCGGCCCCGGAATTGCAGCGGATCGGCATCCTCGCCACCGCCGTTCTCCACCACCGCCGCCGCGCTGACCGGCAACCACAGGTCGATGCGCGTGCCGACCCCCGGCGCGCTGACGATCGCCATCGTGCCGCCCAGTTGCAGCGCGAGGCCATGGACCATCGACAGGCCAAGCCCGGTGCCCTTGCCGATCCCCTTGGTCGAAAAAAACGGCTCGATCGCGCGGACGGCGATGTCGGCGGTCATGCCGGTGCCGGTATCGATCACCGACAGCCGGACATAGCGCCCGGCACTCACCCCGGCATCGCGCGCCTCGGCCGCGTCGGGCAGGTCGGCGGCGATGGTGATCCGCCCCCCGCCCGGCATCGCGTCACGCGCGTTCACGCACAGGTTCAAAACAGCCATTTCCAACTGGTTGGCATCGGCCAGCGCGGGCGGCAGGTCGGCGGACACCATGGTAGTCAGCGCCGTCTGCGGCCCGATGGTGCTGCCGATCAGATCGGCCATGCCGCCGATCAGCGCCGACAGGTCGACGGCACCGCGCTGCAACGGTTGCCGCCGCGCGAACGCCAGCAGCCGCTGGACCAGCGTCCGCGCGCGCTCGGCCGATTGCAACGCGCCGTCGATCAGCCGCAGTTCGCGCGGCGACAGGCCGGCGCGCCGCTGGAGCAGGTCGAGGCTGCCGAGGATCGGGGTCAGCAGATTGTTGAAGTCGTGCGCGACGCCGCCAGTCAACTGGCCCATCGCCTCCATCTTCTGCGCCTGTCGCAGCGCGTCCTGCGCCTCGCGCAGGTCGGCCTCGGCGCGCAGCCGGTCGGTCACGTCGGTGACGAACTGGAACGCGCCGATCCGGTTGCCGGCATCGTCGTACAGCCGGTTGAACTTCATCTCATAGGCGCGGCGGGCATGGCCGCGGTCGGTATCGCCGAACACTTCGATCGCGGTGAATTCCTCGCCCGCCAGCGCCCGGTCCCAGACCGATCGCACCAACGCCATCTGTTCGGGCTGATCGGCGATCAGCGCGAGCAGATTGTCTCCCACCCGCGGCCGCACGCCGAACACCCGCTCGAATTCGGTCACGCCGGCACCGTTGATCGCCAGCCAAGTGTAGTCGAGGTCGAGGACGTTCACGGTCGCGTCGGTCGTCTCGAGAATGCTGGCCAGGATATTGCGCTCGGCAGTGCGTTCGGCGACGCGCGCCTCCAGCGTGTGGTTCAGCTCGCGCAGATCCTCCAGCGCGGTGGTCAGTTCGGCCTGGCTGCGCTTCAGCGCCGCGTCGGACAGGACCCGCGACGTGGTCTCGTTGGTGAAGATGAACAGTCCGGCAATCGCACCGTCACGGTCGAGAATCCGCGAATAGGAAAAGCTCCACCACGTATCCGCCGCGCCACGATCGGTATCGAGCTTCCACGGCACGTCGACATAGCGCGGGCTGGTTCCGGCATAGGCCGCCGCAATGATCGGCATCGCCTGTTCCAGCCCGTCGGCCCAGACCCGGTCGAACCGCTCGCCCATCGCCCAGTCGAGCCGTGGCCCCAGCAGCGGAAAATAGGCTTCGTTGAAGAAGAAGGTGAGGTCCGGCCCCCAGCACAGGATCATCGATTCGGGCGAATTGACGACGAGGCTGAGCGCGCTGCACAGCGCGTCGGGCCAGGTTTCGGGCGGCCCCAGCACATGGTCCGACCAGTCGCGCGCGCGGATCATGTCGGCCGCCCGGCCACCGCCATTCAGGAACGGGGCGATCGTCACCGCCTTATGCCACCGGTCCTGCCACCAGCCCTTCGGCCAGCGCGCGCGGTATCCGCACCAGCGATCCGTGGCGGGCGCCCCCGGGCATCGTCAGCCGCGCGGTCACGTCGCGCCATTCGCGGAAGTCGCGCGTCGCCGCCGCGCCCCAATGACCGTCGCGATACACGTCCCAGTAACAGATCGTCTCCCCGCCCACCTGCGCGGTCATCGGTCCTTCGACCCACGACGGCGTGAACGCTGCCCCAAGCGGCGCGAACGGCCCGGTCGGAGTGGCGGCACGCGCGACCTGCAGATATTTGCGCGGCGGCTGCACCGTCTCGTCCTTGACGATCAGGTGGAGGCTGCCGTCGTCCCCCCGCGCGAACGTCCCGTCGATCACGCTGAACCCCGGATCGTACAGCACCTGCGGCGGGCCGAACGTCACGAAATCGCGCGTCGTCACATACCAGAGCCGGTGGTTGTAGCCCGATTCCGAACTGCCGTCGGTTTCGGGAAATCGTCCGCGCACCGTGCTCGACCAGAAGACGACATACACACGCCGCCGCGCGTCCCAGATCGCCTCGGGTGCCCAGCAGTTGCGGGTGCCCGCCACCCCGGCCATCACCGGCAACGCGCGCTGCGGCGTCCAGTGGCGCAGATCGCGGCTGGTGGCATGGCCGATCGTCACCCCGTCCCATGCGGTGGTCCACAACAGGTGCCATGGGGCGCTCCGCCCTTCGCCCCGGAACAGGAACGGATCGCGCATCAGCTTCGATTCGCCGACCATGGGTTTTAGGAAACTCCGCCCCCCGGCCAGTTCGCGAAAGGCGAAGCCGTCGTCGCTCAGCGCCAGCTTCAACCCCGTTGCCTCACCGCGTCCGGTGCCGAAATAGGCGAACAGCAACGGATCGCCCTGCCGTGCCAAGGCAGAGGCACGCCCACCGATCAGGGGAAGCGCCAGCCCGGCAAGCGCCGTCCGCCGATTGAGCATCATCGCCTTTGGCTCCCAGAGCGTTGATTCCATGGGTCGCTTGCCGCATGGGCGCGGCGACTGCAACCATTGGCGCGATGATCGGCAATCGACGGTTGACGTATCCGGTATCCGCAGCGACGATCACCGCCGACCCGCTGCGAAAGAACCGTCCGTTGCTCAAGACCTCCGCTTCCCGCCTCGCGCTCGGCCTCCTGCTGCTGGCCGCGCCGCCAGCATTCGCCGATCCGATCCGCCAGACCAAGGGCGACTGGCAGGACAAGTTCCGCCAACTGGAGGGTGAGGACTGGCCGACGCCGACCGACTATCGCGGCGCATCGGGGGCGCCGGGCCATCGCTACTGGCAGCAGAAGGTCGATTACGACGTCCGCGTCGCGCTGAACGAAGCGACCAAGGTCGTGACCGGCAGCGAGACGATCCGCTATCGCAACAACTCGCCCGACGCGCTGCCGTATCTCTGGCTGCTGCTCGACCAGAACGACTACAAGCGCAGCTCGATCGCGCAGATGAGCCAGACGGTGGCGGATACCGCGACGATCAGCATCGGCGACATCAACCGCGCCAAGCGGATGCAGGACTGGGAAGGCGGCTTCACCATCGCTGCCGTGCGCGGCCCCGACGGCCAGCCGCTGGCCCACCGCGTTACCGACAGCCTGCTGCGCATCGAACTGCCCGCCCCGGTCGCGGGCAACGGCGGCGAAGTCACGATCAGCATCGACTGGTCGTTCCCGATGGCCGAACAGAAGGTCGTCGACGGCCGGTCGGGCTATGAATGTTTCACCGATCCCGGACAGGACGGTAATTGCATCTTCGAGGGCGCACAGTGGTTCCCGCGCCTTGCGGTCTATTCGGATTACGAAGGCTGGCATAACAAGGCGTTTCTGGGCGCGGGCGAATTCACGCTCGAATTCGGCGACTATCGCGTCGCGCTGACCGTGCCCGCCGACCATGTCGTCTCGGCGACCGGCGTGCTCCAGAACCCCGATCAGGTGCTGACCCCTGTGCAGCGCCAGAGGCTGGAAACGGCGAAGACCGCGAGCAGCCCGACCTATATCGTCACCCCCGAGGAAGCAGTCGCTGCCGAGCGCAGCCGCGCGTCGGGCAGCAAGACGTGGACCTTCGCCGCGCAGAACGTGCGCGATTTCGGCTGGGCATCGTCGCGCAAGTTCGCATGGGACGCGATGGGCGTTCGGCAGGACTATGCCGCGAACCCGCACGTCATGGCGATGTCGTTCTACCCCAAGGAAGCACGTCCGCTGTGGGATGCGTACTCGACCAAGGCGATCGCCCACACCATCGACGTCTATGGAAAATTCGCCTTCCCCTACCCCTATCCCGTGGCGCAATCGGTCAACGGTCCGGTCGGCGGCATGGAATATCCCATGATTACCTTCAACGGTCCCCGGCCGGTGAAGGACGCCAAGACCGGGGCGCTGACCTATACCGAACGCGCCAAGACCGGGCTGATCGGCGTGGTGATCCACGAGGTCGGCCACGACTGGTTCCCGATGATCGTCAACAGCGACGAACGCCAGTGGACGTGGATGGACGAGGGGCTGAACACCTTCCTCCAGTTCCAGGCCGAAAAGCTGTGGGACAAGGACTTCCCTTCGCGGCGGGGCGAGCCGAAGGACATCGCCGAATACATGCTGTCGGACAATCAGGTCCCGCTGATGACCCAGTCCGATTCGGTGCTGCAATTCGGTGCCAACGGCTATGGCAAGCCGGCGACCGCGCTCACCATCCTACGAGAGACGGTGCTGGGCCGCGACCTGTTCGACCGGGCGTTCCGCGAATATGCCAACCGCTGGCGGTTCAAGCGGCCGACGCCCTACGACTTCTTCCGCACGATGGAGGAAAGCTCAGGGGTAGATCTCGACTGGTTCTGGCGCGGCTGGTTCTATTCGACCGACCATGTCGATGTCGCGCTGACCAACGTCGTGCAGGGCCGTGTCGCCGGCGGCGACCTGCCGGCGACCGAGCGGCAACGCCGCGCGATCCGCGATGGGGACAATGTCTCGCTGACCGTTCAGCGCAACGCCGGGCAGCGTACCGTGACCGAGCGCGATCCGGCGACCCGCGACTTCTACGACCAGACCGACCGGCTGGCGGTCAGCCCGCAGCAGCGCCGCGATCTCGCCGAGAAGCTGCAAGGGCTTACCCCGCAGCAGCGCGCCGCGTTCGCCGTGACCGACAATTTCTATCGCTTCACCTTCCGCAACATCGGCGGGCTGGTGATGCCGGTGCCGCTGAAACTGACGTTCAGCGACGGATCGACCGAGATCGCCCGCATCCCCGCCGAGGTCTGGCGTTACGATCCCAAACAGGTGACGTGGCAATATGTGACGCCAAAGACCGTCACGGCGGCGGAGATCGACCCGCTGCTGGAAATCGCCGATGCCGACCGGTCGAACAACGCATGGCGCGGCGCCATCCGCCCGGTGGTGCTGGAGATCGAGGATATTGACGAGCTGGAAAACCGGATGAAGGACTTCGACGTGCAGGTGAAGCCGGGATCGGTACGCACCTATCCGGCGGCGGCGAAGTGAGGCGTTGGGCGGCACTCGCGCTGGGGCTGGCGATCGTCGCCCCGGCGCAGGCGCATCGCGGGCATGATTCGCTCGCGGTGGTGACGCTCGCCGACGGCAGCGTCACCGTGTCGCACCGGTTCGAGGCGCATGACATCGAACCGGCACTGGCGAAGATCGCGCCGACCGCGCAGACCAGCCTCGACGATCCGGTGGCGCTGGCGGCACTGGAAGCCTATGTCCTGCGGCGCTTTACGCTGACGATCGACGGCAAGCCGGTGGCGCTGACCCACGTCAAAACCGACCTGTCACATGCCGAGGTGCGGATCGAGTATCGCGGCCGTGTGCCGAAGCGGGCAAAGGTCGTCGCCGTCCGGTCGAGCGTGCTGAGCGACGTCTACCGCGCGCAGGTCAATCAGGTGAACGTGCGGCGCGGGACGGTGGTGAAGTCGCTGACGCTGCGCGGCGGTGCCGCCGGCAGCGTCACGCTCGGCTGACCAACGGTAGCGTCACGGTGGCGGCAAGTCCGCCGCTCGGTGCCTCGCCCAGCGTCAGCGCGCCGCCATAGAGCGCCGCCAGATCGCGAACGATCGTCAGGCCGAAGCCATGCCCGTCGCCGCGTTCGTCCAGCCGGATACCGGGATCGGTCGCACGGGCACGGTCGGTGGCGGGAATGCCGGGGCCGTCGTCGGTGACGGTCAGCGCCGCCATCGCTTCATCGCGTGCGGCCGATACCCGGACGATCGAGCGGGCATGGCGCGCGGCATTGTCGATCAGATTGCCCGCCAGTTCGTCGAGATCGGCGGCATCGACCGCGACGATCAGGTCGGGAACGGTCGCTTCGATGGTGACGGCCGATCCCCGGTGCAGCGCCTCGACCGCCACTATCAGTCCCTCGATCGCTGGACAGAGTGGCGTCGCGCCACGCCGGTCGACCATGCCGTCGCGCGCGCGGGCAAGGTGGTGGCGGATCGTCGCATCGATCCGCGCCACCTGCGCGCCCCGCGGATCGCCGTGGAGGTCGAGCGCCAGCGTCGCCACCGGGGTCTTGAGCGCATGGGCGAGGTTCGCCGCCGAGCCCCGCGCGGTTGCCAGCGCGGCGGCATTGTCGCGGATCAGCGCGTTCAGTTCGATCGCCAGCGGGCGGAGTTCGTCGGGCTGACCCTCGGGCACGCCCTCCGCCGCCCCCTGCCGAATCGCCGCCACCCGGTCGCGCAGCAGCCGCAACGGACGCAGGCCATAGCGAAGCTGCACCAGTGTCGCCGTCGCCAGCACGATCGCGACGATCATCAACGTCGCGATCAGCGGCAGCATCGCTAAGCGCAGCGGCGCATCGATCTGCCAACGCGGGACGGCCACCGCCACGCGGACCGGCCCGGCGGTGGTCGCGATCGTATCGGTCAGGCCATGGGCGCGCGTGCCATCGACCAATTCGGCCTCGAACGGCTGCATCCCGGGGTCGTCGCGTCCCGGCAGCGGCGGATGCCGGCGGCCGCGTTCCGCCGGTGCGATCCGGTCGCTATCGCGGCGCACGATATCGCCGGGCAGGGTCCCGCTCCCGATCGTACCGGCCGGTGCGTCGATCCGCCACGCGGTATCGGCAGCGAAGGCACGCTTGACCGATGCCCGGTCGAGCAACGCCTGATCGATCGTTCCGTCGGGCCGCACCACCGCCCCAGCCAGCCGCAGCTTGTCGCTTAGCCGCTCGTCGATGTTGCGCGTCACGAAATGTTCGAGCACCCCGCCGATCGCGAACCCCGCCACCGGCAGCGCGACCAATGTCGTCACCGCCGACAGCGCCAGCATGCGGCCATGGATCGAACGCGGCAGCCTCATGTCCCGGCGGTGAGGCGATAGCCGCGCCCGCGCACCGTTTCGATCAGCGACGCGCCGATCTTCTTGCGCAACCGCCCGATGATGACCTCAAGGCTGTTCGAATCGACGTCGGCATCGCCTTCATAGACCCGCTCCATCAGGTCGAGCCGCTCGATCACCGCTTCCTTGGCAAGCATCAGCGCCGACAGGACACGATATTCGAGCGCGGTGAGCCGAAGCGGCAGCCCGTCCAGTTCGAACACCCCGGTCTGGCTCTCGAACGCGAGTGGCCCGCAGGTCAGCCGGGTGGCGCCATGCCCGGCGGCGCGGCGAACCAGCGCGCGCAGTCGCATCATCAGTTCCTCGATACGGAACGGCTTGGTCAGGAAATCGTCGGCACCGGCCTTGAACCCGGCGACCTTGTCCGACCAGCCATCGCGCGCGGTCAGGATCAGCACCGGCAGGGTACGGCCGCCCTCGCGCCATGCGCGCAATACCTGTGTGCCCTCGCGGTCGGGCAGGCCGAGGTCGAGCACTGCCACGTCATAGCGTTCGGTATCGCCCAGATGCTGCGCGTCGATGCCGCTTGGCACCAGATCGACCGCGCATTGCTCCGCGCGCAGTGCCCGCTGGATCGCGGGGCCGAGATCGGGATCGTCTTCCACCAACAGGATACGCATGGGCCCTCCGCTACGCCGCCTGTCTAAACCCAATCTGAACCGCCGGGTTCAGCGAGGCGCGGGGACGACTCGGCTAGAGCGATGCCATCGCAGCATGAAGGAGCAGAAGACATGACGAAATTTCGTTTTCCGGGCGTCGGCAAGGTGGCGCTGGGCATGGGCCTCGGTCTGGCGATCGGTGCCGCCGGCGGCGCAGGTGCGGTGTCGCTGACCCGGCCGGGCGTCGAGATGGCACCGACCGTCGCGACGCCGGTCAACCGTCTGTCCGCCAGCGACGGCGTGGTGACGGTCAAGGGCCGGGTTGCCGAAGTCTATGGCGACCGGTTCGTGGTGCAGGACGCCACCGGCCGGGCGATGGTCGACGCCGGACGGGACACCGCGCCTGCGAAGGGACAGGCAGTGCAGGTACAGGGCCGCTATGACAACGGACAGTTGCGCGCGTCCTACCTCGTCGATCCGGCGGGCAAGGTGACGGCGGTCGGCCCCGATCCGCGCCACGGCCCGCATGGCCCCGGGCGTGATGGTCCGCGTGGTCCCAAGGGTCCGGGTGGCCCGGGCGGTCCCGGCCCGGACGGTCGCGGTCCCGATCCGCGCCTGGCCGCTGGTGGTCCGCCGTGCGCGGCGGGTGCCGTCCCGCCACCGCCCCCGCCGGCCGCCGTTGCCGGGGTGACGCCGCCCACTCCGGTCGCTGCCCCCGCCGCACCGGCACAGTGACGCACGAGGGGAAGGGTCCGCCCTTCCCCTTACCCCTCGGCGGGGATGAGTTCGATCACGTCAAGCGTCGATTCGAACCGCGGATAGGGCAGCACCAGCCGCCAGCGCCGCTCTCCGACCCGCTCCAGCCAGCCGGCCATGTCACGGTCGCGGTCCTGCCCATATTGCAGCGCCGCCCGCTCGTCGCCGAGCAGCAGCGTACCGAGGAACACGGTGCGGTCACCATCGGCAAACAAGAGCCCCACCGGCCGCTGCGACCCGCTAAGCTTGTAGAAACTGCGCACCGATCCCTCATCGTCAATCCGGCAATCGAACGCCGGATAGGCGGTGAAGTCGCGTGACGCGGTGCCCACCCCACCCAGCTTGAACACCCGACAGCGGTAGCGACCAGCCGGAGCGTCCCCTGCCAGTCGCCGGTCGGGATCGAACAACATGCCCTGCGCCGCGACGCCGGCGGCATCGGCGGCACGGGCGCGGGGCAGCGCCGCCAGCCACGCATCGCGCCAGCGCCGCAACCGGTCGCGATCGTTCGGCGTCGCCACCCGCCGCCAGTCGTCGCGGACCGGGGGTGGCGGCGTGGCGGCGGCGGATGCGACCGGTGCCCCCCCGCCCCCGCAGGCCCCCAGCATCGCCCCGAGGCACAGGGCCGGAATCGTTGCGTAGCGCGTCATGCGATCGTCACGCCGCCGTCCAGCCGCCGTCGATCGACAAATTGGTGCCGGTGATCGCCTTTGCTTCGTCGCGGCAGAGATAGAGCGCGAGCGACGCGACCTGTTCGGCGGTGACGAATTCCTTGGTCGGTTGCGCCGCCAGCAGCACGTCGTTCATCACCTGCTCGCGGGTAAGGCCACGCGAGGCCATGGTGTCGGGGATCTGCTGTTCGACCAGCGGGGTCCAGACATAGCCGGGCGAGATGCAGTTGGCGGTAATGCCGCAGGTCGCGGCTTCGAGCGCGACCGTCTTGGTCAGCCCAGCCAGCCCGTGCTTGGCGGTGACATAGGCCGATTTATTGGGGCTGGCGACAAGGCTGTGCGCCGACGCGGTATTGATGATCCGGCCCCAGCCCGCCTTCTTCATGTGCGGCACGGCGGCGCGGATCATGTGGAACGCCGACGACAGGTTGATCGCGAGGATCGTGTCCCATTTGTCGACGGGGAAATCCTCGATCTTCGCGACATGCTGGATACCGGCGTTGTTGACGATGATGTCGACCGATCCGAACTCCGCCGCTGCGTGATCGACCATCGCCGCGATCTGATCGGGCTTGGTCATGTCGGCCGCGTCGTAGCGCGCTTCCGCGCCGCTCGCCGCCGCCAGCGCGGTACGTTCCTTCTCGATCGCGTCGGCGTCACCGAAGCCGTTGATGACGACCGTCGCGCCCTCGGCGGCGAACGCCTTGGCATAGGCGAGGCCGATGCCCGAGGTGGAGCCGGTGACGATCGCGGTCTTGCCCTTCAGGAACATGAACTATCCTTGGCGCTTGTGGGGATTGGGGGTGAGGTCGAACGCGGCGGTCCGCCCGTCGACGATATTGGCGGCGACGACCTGCGCATTGGCCATCGTCTCGGCGATGGCGGCACGGCCGGCGGCCCAATGCTCCTCCATCGCCCGTGCCGAAAATTCATAGTCGCGCGCCCCGCCCTCCCACGCATTGGCGCGGTAGATCAGGTGGACGAGGCTCAGGGGATGTTCGTCGGCCAGCGCCTCCAGCGCGCGGACGTCGGCATCGTCACGCAGGTCGGCGGGCAGGCGGGCGACCAGACGGCGGATCAGTTCGCGTTCCTGCCGCAGATGCAGCCGTTCGGCCGACACCTGCCGGGTGCGGCTGGAGAAACGGATTTCCTTTTCGCGCGCCACCACGTCGCCGATCGTGCGCGGCATCGTGGCTTCGGCGGCGAACAAATCGACCTGGAACACCAGCATCGGATCGCGCTGATGGTCGAGGATGTGGGTGAGCGGCGTATTGCTGACGAGGCCGCCGTCCCAATACCACCGCCCGTCGATCTCGACCGGAGGCAGCCCCGGCGGCAGTGCGCCTGATGCCATGACATGGCGCGCGTCGAGCCGTTCGCGCGCGCTGTCGAAATACACGAAATTGCCGCTCTCAATATCCACCGCGCCGACCGACAGGCGCACCGGTCCGCCGTTGACCAGATCCCAGTCGACCAGCGTGTCGAGCGTCTCGCGCAAGGGGGTCGTATCGTAATAGCTGAGCGCGGCGGGCGTGCCGGGCGAGGCGAACTGCGGCGCGAGCATGCGCGGGCGGAAGAAGCCCGGCACCCCGGTCGCCAACACCACGCCCGCCGACCATTCATGCACCCATTCGCGCACCTGATCGTCGGGCAGGATCGGGAACCACGGCAGCACGCCCCCCGCCTGGTTCCAGAACTGTCGCAGGCGTTCGACACGGGCGGCGGGCGGATTGCCCGCGACGATCGCGGCATTGATCGCGCCGATCGAGATGCCGGCGACCCAGTCGATCTCGACGCCCGCCTCGCCCAGCCGCTCGATCACGCCGGCCTGATAGCTGCCGAGCGCGCCGCCGCCCTGCAACACCAGTGCGACGCAGTCGGGAAGCGGCAGTCCGGGGAGTGCGGCGCGGCGCGGGCGGGGGTCGGCTTCGGCCATCGCGGGCACCTTGTGCGTTCTCGTGCAGGGGTTCAATGCCCGTACAACCGATTTCATCGGCGAGGGTTGCAACGCGCGTGCCCCTTCGCGCATTTCAATACGCAGCTTTAACGAACCGGACCGCCGCCCATGCGCCTCGACGATCTCGATCCATCCAGCAACGTCGACGATCTTGGCCGTGGCGGCGGCGGGCTTGGTGGGGGCGGCTTCAACCTGTTCGGCCTGTTGCCGCTGCTGCTCGGGCGTGGCCTTGGCTGCGGGACGATCGGCATCCTTGCGATCGTCGGGGTCGCGTTCCTGTTGTTCTCGGGTGGTGGCGGCATGCTGGGCGGCGGAAGCAGCGCTCCCACGACGCAGCAGCAGGGATCGGCGCAGGGCGACGTGCCGTGCGACACCGCCGAGGAACTGTTCGCCTGCCGCGTGCTCAAATCGACCGAGCAGGTATGGGGCGAAATCTATGCGCAACAGGGGCAGACCTATGCGCCGCCGCGGTTGCGCTTCTATCAGGACAATGGCCGGTCGGGTTGCGGCGCGGCGCAATCGGCGATGGGGCCGTTCTACTGCCCGCCCGATCGCGGCGTGTATCTCGACACCGGCTTCTTCCGCGAATTGTCGCAACGCTTCGGCGCGGGCGGCGACTTCGCGCAGGCCTATGTCGTCGCGCACGAGGTCGGCCATCATATCCAGAACCTGACCGGACAGGCCGAAGCGGTCAGCCGGGCGCAGCAGTCGCTGCCCAAGGCGCAGGGCAATGCCCAGTCAGTCCGCCTCGAACTGCAGGCCGATTGCTATGCCGGCGTATGGGGCAAGCGCAGCGGACGGATGGAGCCGGGCGATCTGGAAGAAGGGCTTAAAGCGGCCGAAGCGATCGGCGACGACACGCTGCAAGGCAGCAACGCCTCGCCCGAGAGCTTTACCCATGGCACTTCGGCACAGCGTCGTAGCTGGCTGAACCGGGGGTATCAGACCGGTGATCCTGCCCAGTGCGACACGTTTTCGGGTGCGATCTGATGAGCGTGGCGTTCCGGCGGGAGGATGACGACGAGCATAAGGAACCGCGCTTCGAACTGCCGCTCCCCCCCGGCCCCAATCTCGTCACACGGCGGGGACTGGCGGCGATGGCCGAGCAGGTCGTGCGGCTGGAACGCGACCTGGCGGCGGAAAGCGACGCCGAGCGGCAGACGGCGCTGAAACGCGACCTGCGCTATTGGCGCACGCGCCATTCGACCGCCGAGATCGCGCCGGTGCCGACCGACGAGGTAGCCTTCGGGGCGCGCGTCACCTATCGATTGAACGGTCAGCAGAAGACGATCGAACTGGTCGGCAGCGACGAGGCCGATCCGGCGGCGGGGCGGGTTGCCTTCACCGCGCCGCTGGCGGTGGCGCTGACGGGCTTGATGGCGGGGGAAACCGTCGACTTCGCCGGGCGGGCCGATGCGATCGAGGTGATCGACACCCAAGCGATCGAACCGTGATCCGCATCCTCGTCGATGCCGATGCCTGCCCGGTCAAGGACGAGGTATATCGCGTCGCCGAGCGGCATGGCGCGGCGGTCAAGATCGTCAGCAACAGCGCGTTTCGCGTGCCGCCACTGCCATTCGTCGAACGGGTGATCGTGTCGGACGGGTTCGATGCCGCCGACGACTGGATCGCCGGGGCGGCCGACCGGCACTGTGTCGTCGTGACCGCCGACATCCTGCTCGCCGACCGGTGCCTGAAAGCCGGGGCGAGCGTTCTGGCCCCCAATGGCAAGCCGTTCACCGGCGCATCGATCGGCGGCGCCATCGCGACGCGGGCGATCATGGCCGATCTGCGCGCGGGCGGCGACCAGCTTGGTGGCCCGGCACCCTTCGCCAAGGCCGACCGCTCGCGTTTTCTGCAATCGCTCGATGCCGCCGTGGTGCGGCTCCAGCGGACCTTGTGAGGAGCCTGTCATGGCCGAGAAGTTCGAGCGTCACCGCCAGCCATGGCGGCCGGACGAGATCCAGAAACTGCATCAACTAGCGGGCAAGGGCATGGCGTTGAAGGCCATCGCCAAGGCACTGACCCGCAGCGAGGAATCGGTCAGGGACCGGGCGAAGGACGACGGGTTGAAGATCGCGAAGCTGCGCTGACCTTCCCCGCCTTCCTGACAAGGAAGGGGTCGGTTTGAGGCAATCGCGACGTTCCCTCGCGGACCAACCCACCCCCAGCCCCTCCCTGTCAGGGAGGGGAGCTTACTTACAGCTTCACCAGCATCTTGCCGCGGTTCTTGCCGGAGAACAGGCCGAGGAAGGCGTCGGGCATGGCGTCCAGCCCCTCGACCACGGTTTCCTCACGCTGGAACCGACCGTTCGCGACGATCTCGCCCATGCCCTGATGGAATTCGGCGATGCGCGACAGGAAGTCGCTGACGATGAAGCCGCGGATACGGACGCGTTGCGAGATGATCCGCATCAGATAGCGCAAGGCGACCGGTTCGGAGGCGTTGTAGCCGTCGATCATCCCGCAGACCGCGAAGCGCGCGTTCTGATTGGCATGGGCCAGCGCCGCGTCGAGATGATCGCCGCCGACATTGTCGAAATAGACGTCGATGCCATTGGGTGCAGCTTTGGCCAGTGCCTTCACCAGCGGCACGTCGCCCTTGTAATCGACCACCGCGTCGGCGCCGAGCGAGCGGACCCAGTCGACCTTGTCAGGCCCGCCGGCCGATCCGATGACGGTCATGCCCTTGGCCTTGGCGATCTGCACCACGCTCGATCCGACCGCGCCGGCGGCGGCGGAGACGAACACCGTGTCGCCAGCCTTCGCTTCGGCGACCGCCAGCAGGCCGAACCACGCGGTCATGCCGGGCATGCCGAGCGCGCCGAGATAGGCCTGCATCGGGATGTCACCGTCGGGCAGGCGTTGCGCCTGATCGACGGGAAGGATCGCTTCGTCGCGCCAGCCGGCCATGTGCTGGACGCGGGTGCCGACCGGCAGCGTGTCGGCGCGGCTCTCGATCACCTCGCCGACCGCGCCGCCGGTCATCGGTTCGTCGAGCACGAATGGCGGGACATAGCTTTTCGTGTCGTTCATCCGCCCGCGCATATAGGGATCGACCGACAGCCAGCGGTTGGCGATACGGACTTCGCCATCGGCAAGGTCGCGGTTGTCGAGGGCGCGCAACGCGAAATCGGCGTGGGTCGGCAGGCCCTTGGGGCGGTGGATCAGGTTCCAGGCTTGCGCCATCGTGAGCGTTCTTTCTTGAATCGCCGAACAAGCGAGGGGGCCCGGTTGCCCGGACCCCCTGCCCTGTTCAGCCGGTGTAGGACAGCCGATCAATAGGTGCCGGAGAAGCTGCGATTGAGGTTCGTATCGCTGCTGCCGGTCGCGCTGGTATCGGTGTTGCCGCCGATGCCGGTGCCGGCGGTGGTCGAGGTGCCGGCATTCAGCGCCTGACCGGTGGTCGCCGACGCGCCGTAGCGGTTGCGATCCGAATCATTGTCGCCGCTGCCGAACCGGTCGTTGCCGTAGCTGCGCTGCTGCGACTGGCCGCGATCGTTGAACAGCGCCTGGTTCTGCTCCTCGTCACGCCATGCGCTTTGCGCTTCAGCCTTGGTCTTGCGCAGCGTCACCTTGTCGTCGACAGTCTGGACCCAGCGCGACGGGATCGAGTGGTGGTGGCCACCGGCGTCGACATCGGTTTTGGTCAGGATGATACGATCGCCGCGCACCTTGTCGACGGTGCCGACATGCTCGCCGTCCGAGCCGACCACTTCCTGATGCTCCTGCACGCGGGTCAGGCTGTCGCGCTGGCCTTGGCGTTCGGTGCGGAAGGCACTGAACTCGTTCTGGAATTTGGTCGAGTTTTCCTGACGATATTCGTCATAGTCGCGGTCGAACGCGCTGACCTGCGTGTCGCGCCACGAGCGATAGGCGTGGTCGCTGTGACGTTCGTCATAGCGCGCCATCTGTTCGTCATAGCGCTGATCGCGTTCGCGGCGGCGCTCCGCCTCCTCATCGCCGAACCACGAGCGGACCTCGTCGCCAGCGCGGGCAAGGAAGCCACGGTCGTCGCTATCGTAATCCGGGCGTTCGTTGCGCTCGCGGCCGCGATACTCGTCCCGGTTGCGGTTGTCGTCGCGGTCGTTGGGGCGATAGTCGGCGAAACGATGGCCGTCGCTGGCGTAGCTGCCGCGATAATTGCCGCCCTGTGCCGGTCCGCGCGACTGGTCGCGGTTGCCATAACCGCGATCACCGCTCTGGCTGCGCTCGCTGCCATAGTTGCTGCCGTAGCGATCACCGCGTTCGTCCTGACGGCCGCCATAGTAATCGCGGCTCTGGCCATAGTTGTCGCGGCCACCGCGATCCTCACCCTGCCATGACGAACCGCCATATCCGTAGGAACCGCCACCGCCGCCGAAGGAACCACCGCCGCGGTCGTTGCGATCATCGCGGTTGTTCGAGCGATCTTCATTCCGGTAACGGCCGCCCTGCGACCGTTCGTCGTTACGGGTATAGCGATCGTACGCCATGGAGTATCTCCTGCACTTGCACGATATTGTTGCGGCGCAGCAGCCCGATGCTGCCGCGTCGTAACATCACAAAGGACGATGGCGGCGTTGGTTCCGGCGCACGGTGGCGCGTGCGACGAGATACATCGCGGTTGCGCCCTGTCGTTTTGGTCGGGAAATCGGTGCGGAAAATCCAACTGGGCCGTTGCATCGGTCTGTGGGGCCGGCTAAAGCGGCGGCCCCGGCCGATGGCCGGATAAGGGGCGGGGCTGTAGCTCAGATGGGAGAGCGCTGCAATCGCACTGCAGAGGTCAGGGGTTCGATTCCCCTCAGCTCCACCACCCCGCCGCCGATGCCTTTGAGCGGGATTCGCTCGGGATCGGGGTGGTTTTCGGGATAGCGTTGGTTTTCCGTGGGTTGCGGGTTGTTGTTCGTGCCGGGCGGCAGGATTGCGTGGTCCAAAGTTTACAAAGTTTACACTAACGGCGTGTTCGTG
Organism: Sphingomonas sp. Leaf25; assembly: GCF_001421635.1. Classification (NCBI taxonomy): domain Bacteria; kingdom Pseudomonadati; phylum Pseudomonadota; class Alphaproteobacteria; order Sphingomonadales; family Sphingomonadaceae; genus Sphingomonas; species Sphingomonas sp. Leaf25. The sequence continues at coordinate 407,782 of NZ_LMKU01000023.1, read as the reverse complement.
GCGGTGTTGCCTTTGCCCGGTCGTGGGGCTTTTCGCGCGGGTCGACGATGGGAAAGAACCGGCGGGTCTGGCCGCCGGCGGTTCGGGTATGGCGTGAACCTCGCGTGTAGGACAGCCGATGGCCGACGGCGCTTCGTCACCCCGGACCTGTTCCGGGGTCCACCGACCCGCAAAGGCATCGCCCGAACTTCGAGCGTCAGCGCTCGCCGCACGGTGGACCCCGGAACGGGTCCGGGGTGACGAGATGGGGGCGGTGCGATTCTATCTCGTGCGGCAATATGCAGGGATCGGTAGATATTGCCGGAGCATACGTCTTGCGCCCACCCCGGCCGGCTATCGCGGGCCGGATGACGAAGCACAAATCGCCCCCCGGGCGATTTGAGTCCTCCTCAGCACCTCGCTTGCGCGAGGCGAATGAAGCGGGGTCAATCGCCCCCCGGGCGATTGCCTCTCCGCTTCATTCCCACTCGATCGTGCCGGGCGGCTTGCTGGTGTAATCGTAGGTGACGCGGTTGATGCCCTTCACCTCGTTGATGATGCGGGTGGCAACGCGCGGCAGGAAGTCGCCGGGGAACTGGAACGCCTGCGCGGTCATGCCGTCGGTCGAGGTGACGGCACGCAGCGCCAGCACATTGTCGTATGTGCGCCCGTCGCCCATCACGCCGACGCTGCGCACCGGCAGCAGCACCGCGAACGCCTGCCAGATGGTGTCGTACAGCCCCGCCGCGCGGATCTCGTCGAGGTAGATCTGGTCGGCTTTCCGCAGGATGTCGCAGCGCTCGCGGGTCACTTCGCCGGGGATGCGGATGGCGAGGCCGGGTCCGGGGAACGGGTGGCGGCCGACGAAGATGTCGGGCAGGCCGAGTTCGCGGCCGAGCGCGCGGACCTCGTCCTTGAACAGCTCGCGCAGCGGTTCGACCAGCTTCATATTCATGCGCTCGGGCAGGCCGCCGACATTGTGGTGGCTCTTGATCGTGACCGATGGCCCGCCGGTGAAGCTGACGCTCTCGATCACGTCGGGGTAGAGCGTGCCTTGCGCGAGGAAGTCCGCGCCGCCGATCCTGTTCGCCTCCGCCTCGAACACGTCGATGAAGGTCTTGCCGATGAACTTGCGCTTGGCTTCGGGGTCGGTGACGCCCGCCAAGCCGTCCATGAACAGGTCCTGCGCGTCGACGTGGACGAGCGGGATGTTGTAATGGCCGCGGAACAGGCTGACGACCTGTTCGGCCTCACCCATGCGCAGGATGCCGCCGTCGACGAACACGCAGGTGAGCTGGTCGCCGATCGCCTCGTGCAGCAGCAGCGCCGCGACCGAGCTGTCGACGCCACCCGAGAGGCCGCAGATGACCTTGGCCGAGCCGACCTGTTCGCGGATTTCGGCGATCTTGAGGTCGCGGAACTCGGCCATCGTCCAGTCGCCCGACAGCCCGCAGACATGGCGCGCGAAATTGGCGATCAGCTTCGCGCCATCGGGGGTGTGGAACACCTCCGGGTGGAACTGCACGCCGTAATAGCGCCGGGCGTCGTCGGCGATGATCGCGAACGGCGCGCCGGGGCTGGTCGCGACGACGTGGAAGCCGGGCGCGATCGCCGCGACCTTGTCGCCGTGGCTCATCCACACCTGATGCCGCTCGCCCGTCGCCCACAGGCCGTCGAACAGGCCGCAGGTTTCGGCCACCTCGACATAGGCTTCGCCGAATTCGCCCGAATGGCCCTTCTCGACCTTGCCGCCGAGTTGCTCGGTCATGACCTGCTGGCCGTAGCAGATGCCGAGGACGGGCACGCCGGAGTCGAAGATCGCCTGCGGGGCGCGGGGGGAGCCTTCGTCACAGACCGAGGCGGGGCCGCCCGAGAGGATCACGCCCTTTGGCGCCATGCGGGCGAAGGCTTCGTCGGCCTTCTGGAACGGCACGATCTCGGAATAGACGCCGGCCTCGCGGACGCGACGGGCGATGAGCTGCGTCACCTGGCTGCCGAAGTCGACGATCAGGATGGAATCGGGGGTCTCTTGCATCGTGTCCCGATAGCAGAGCTTGGGGGGTGTGCCAGCCCTTTGGGTTTGGGTTTCACGCGAAGGCGCGAAGGAGAAGGAAGAAGGGTTTTTCGCGCAGAGGCGCAGAGGCGCAGAGAGGTTGCGATCAGGGCGAATGTCTCGCGATCGGGAGACGTTCCCGCTGTTGGCACGAGCTTGAAGGCCGCTGGCGCGGCGGAAGGGTTGCCGCGATCGCAACCCCTCCGCGCCTCTGCGCCTCTGCGCGAACAAACTCTCTTGTTTTTCTGCTTTCTTCGCGCCCTTCGCGCCTTCGCGTGAACCAGAACCCTTACTGCCCGATCGGCTTCACCTGCATGCCGGTCCATTTGGCGATGAATGCCCAGAGGTCGGCGGTTTCCTCGATCACCTTGTCGGTCGGCTTGCCCGAGCCGTGGCCGGCACGGGTTTCGATGCGGACGAGGTGCGGCTTGGGGCCGATGTCCTTCGATTGCAGCATCGCGGTGTATTTGAAGGTGTGGCCCGGCACCACGCGGTCGTCGGTATCGGCGGTGGTGGCGAGGATCGCGGGATAGGTCACGCCCGCCTTCACGTTGTGATAGGGCGAATAGGCCAGCAGGTTGCGGAAATCCGCCTCCTTGGCCGGCACGCCATAGTCATCGACCCAGTACCGCCCGGCGGTGAACCGGTCGAAGCGCAGCATGTCCATCACCCCCACCGCCGGGAGGGCGGCGGCGAACAGGTCCGGCCGCTGGTTGACGACCGCGCCGACCAGCAGGCCGCCGTTCGAGCCGCCCTGAATGGCGAGCTGGCCCTTGCCGGTTATCCCCTGCGCGATCAGGTCCTCGCCCGCGCCGATGAAGTCGTCGAACACATTCTGCTTGTTGAGCAGCTTGCCGCCGTCGTGCCACGCCTTGCCATATTCGCCGCCGCCGCGGATGTTGGCGACCGCGAGCACTCCGCCCTGCTCCAGCCACGCGATGCGGCCGGGCGAGAAGCCGGGGAGGACCGGGATGTTGAACCCGCCATAGGCATAGAGCAATGTCGGCGCGGGGCCGGTCACGTCCTTGGCGCGCACGATGAACATCGGGACCTTCGTCCCGTCCTTCGAGGTGTAGAAGCGCTGGCGCACGTCATATCGCGCCGGGTCGAACGCCGCCTTGGGTTGCGCCCATGGCGTCACCGCGCGGGTGGCGACGTCGTAGCGATAGATGGTCGTCGGCGTCGCGAAGCTGGAGAAAGCGAAGAAGCCTTCGTTGTCGTCGAGGTCGCCGCCCACCCCGCCGACCGTGCCGATGCCGGGCAAGGCGATCGTGCCGTCGGGCTTGCCGTCGAGGGTGAAGCGCCGCACCTCGGTCTTGGCGTCGACCAGATAGGTCGCGAACAGCCGCTGCCCGACGAGGTTCGCGCCGCCCAGCACCGCCTTGTCCTCGGCCACCACTTCGCGCGGGGTGGGTGTGGGCGACGTCAGGTCGATCGCGACGACGCGCAGGCGGGGTGCGCCCTGGGTGGTGGTGAAATAGAGCGTGTTACCCTTCGCCCCCGACAGGCCCCAGTCGACATCGTCGGTGTTGATAATCGTGCGCGGGCGATCGTTGGGCTTGGTCAGGTCGACCACGGCATATTCGGCGTGGTTGCCCGGACCATCGATGCCGATCACCAGCCAGCGGCCATCGTCGGTGACGCTGGGCGACAGCGTGTATTTCGGCTGGTCGGGGCGTTCATGGACCAGCCGGTCGGCGCTCTGCGGCGTGCCGAGCTTGTGGAAATACAGGCGGCTGTTGAGGTTCTGGCTCTGGAACTCCTGCCCCTTCTCCGGCGTCGGGAAGCGCGAATAATAGAAGCCCGATCCATCCTTGGCCCATGACGCGGTCAGGCCGTATTTCACCCAGTCGATCTGGTCGTCGAGGATGCGGCCGGTGTCGACGTCGAGGACGCGCAGCTTGCGCCAGTCGCTGCCGCCGTCCTGGATCGAATAGAGCAGCTTCTTGCCGTCCTTCGACGGCGACCATTCGGCGAGTGCGGTGGCGCCGTCCTTCGACCAGCCATTGGGATCGATCAGCACGCGGCCGGGGCCGGTCAGGCTGTCGCGGACATAGAGCACCGACTGGTTCTGCAACCCCGAATTGCGGCTGTAGAAATAACGGCCACCCTCGCGATGCGGCACGCCGAAGCGTTCGTAATCAAACAGCGCGGTCAGCCGGCGCTTGAAGATGTCGCGGCCGGGCAGCGTGGACAGATAGGCGTCGGTCGCCTTGTTTTCCGCCGCGACCCATGCCGCCACCTGCGGATCGTTACGAACGTCGTTCTCCAGCCAGCGATAGGGATCGGCGACCTTCACCCCGAACTGTTCGTCGACCTGGGGCACGGTCCGCGTTTCGGGATAGGCGATGGTCTGGGCCACGGCGGCGGTGGTGCTCATCAGGCAGGCGATCGCGACAAGGGCATGACGGTACATTCGGGCTCCAGCGACGGAAACGGTGCCGGACCAGTATCCGGCGTTACCGGTGCAGGATACGCCATGGCGGTTTCGGTGCAAGGGGGAGGATACAGCATATCGTCGACGTGGCTTTGGGCTGTGGTTGCAACGGCTTGTCCTTTTGGCCGACGTTGTCATTGGCGCTTGCCTGCCGGCGGCATCGCGCGCGATAGCGGACCGGCGATCGGCGCAACGGGTTGAGGAGCAGGCCATGGACTGGACCCCCACGGGACGGGTGCGCGAGGTGCCGGCCGGCGATGCGGCGGACTTCGCGACGACGCATGGCACGGCGTACGAACCGGTGGTGCTGCGCGGCCTCGTCGCCGACTGGCCGCTGGTGCGGGCCGGGGGCGAGGGGGCACCGGCGGCGGCCGAACTGCTCGCGCGCTACGACCGGGGCGAGCCGACGCATGTGATGCGCGCGCCGGCGGAGGTCGGCGGGCGATTCTTCTATGACGATGCGCTGCGCGGGTTCAATTTCAAGGTCGAGCGCGCGCCGCTGTCGACGCTGATGGGCGAGCTGATCGCGCTGGACGGGCACGCATCGCCGCCGGGCCTCTATGCCGGATCGGCGCCGACCGCGCAGCACCTGCCGGGCTTTGCCGAGGCGCATCCGATGCCGCTCGCCCGTCCCGATGGGCCGCCGCGCATCTGGGTCGGCAACAAGACGCGGGTAGCGGCGCATTACGACGTGTCGGACAATGTCGCGGTGGTGGCGATGGGGCGGCGGCGCTTCACGCTGTTCCCGCCCGCTGCCACGCCCGACCTGTATGTCGGACCGCTCGACGTGACGATCGCCGGGCAGCCGGTGAGCATGGTCGATCTGGCGGCCCCCGATCTCGAACGCTATCCGCGCTTCGCGCACGCGATGGAACAGGCGCTGAGCGTGGTGCTGGAGCCGGGCGATGCGATCTTCGTGCCGACCTTGTGGTGGCATGCGGTCGAGGCGCTCGATCCGGTCAACATCCTCGTCAACTATTGGTACAACCAGCCGCCCGCCGGATCGCCGTTCGCGGCGATGCTGCACGCGATGCTGGCGATCCGCGACCTGCCCGCGCCGCAGCGCGCGGCATGGGGGGTGTGGTTCGACCAGTATGTGTTCCGCGCCGATGCGGCGACCAGTGCCGACCATCTGCCGCCGCATGCGCAAGGGGTTGCGGGGCCGCCGTCGCCGGCGCGCGAACAGGCGATGCGGGCGTATCTGCGTCGGGCGCTGGGGTAGGGCGTAATTACGCCAGGCCGGAAACGACAGTCATGGCCGCATCGTCACCCCGGACCTGTTCCGGGGTCCACGGCGCGGCGATCGATGCCGCCCGAGGCACGATCGACAACGTAGGCGGCTGGGTGGACCCCGGAACAAGTCCGGGGTGACGAAGGAGGGCGGCGGTTTCAATCGAGCGTTGTGCCGGAATAGCCGAATGCCGATCCGCCTTGACGTTTGATTCATCTGTATCGAACCGTCGCCCCAGCGAAGGCTGGGGCATCACGCGGCTCTTGTCCCGCGCCATTACCGGGAGATCCCAGCCTTCGCTGGGATGACGGTTGTTGCGAGGGAGCGCGGTTGAGCCTTCCGGCCTGCCCTACCCCCGCATCGGCGCGGTGCGGGCGACATGGTCGGCGTGGGGCGGCATGCGCTGCGCCAGATCGGCATAGGCGGCGACCATGCGCTCCATCGTCCCGGCGACCAGCGCCTCGTCGAGCGAGTCCGCCACCGCGTCGTGCCCGGTTGGCCAGATGCCCTGCCCGAACATCACCGATACCCAGCTCGGCACCTCGAACAGATCATGGTCGTAGCGCAGGATGCGGCCTTTCTCACGGAACAGCTCGATCTTGTGCGCCAGCGTGTCGGGGATGGGCATGTCACGGACATATTGCCAGAACGGCGTGTCGGCGCGCGTCGTCGCCTTGTAATGCAGGATGATGAAGTCGCGGATATAGTCGAACTGTTCCGACATCAGCCGGTTGTATTCGCGCCGCTCGACCTCGGCATGGGCGGTATCGGGGAACAGCCAGAACAGCTTGGAAATGCCGGTCTGGATCAGGTGGATCGAGGTCGATTCGAGCGGTTCGAGGAACCCGCCCGACAGGCCCAGCGCGACGACGTTCTTCTCCCACAGCTTTTCGCGCACCCCGGCCTTGAACGACAGCCGGCGCGGATCGGCGGTGGGGGCACCGTCGAGATTGGCGAGGAGGATTTCCTGCGCGCGATCGTCGGTGGTGAAGCCGCTGGAATAGACATGGCCGTTGCCGGTGCGGTGCTGGAGCGGGATGCGCCATTGCCAGCCCGCCTCGCGCGCGGTGGCGCGGGTATAGGGCAGCAGCGGATCGGTGCGCTGCGATGGCACCGCGATCGCCCGGTCGCACGGCAGCCAGTGCGACCAGTCGCGATAGCCCACCCCCAGCGTCTCACCCAACAGGAGCGAGCGGAAGCCCGAACAGTCGATGAAGAACTGCCCCGCGACCCGCCGGCCGTCGTCGAGGACGAGCGCGGTGACATGCCCGCTCTCGCCATCGCGCTCGACCGAGGCGATACGGCCCTCGACCCGGCGGACGCCCTGCCCCTCGGCGCGCTCGCGCAGGAATTTGGCATAGAGGCCGGCGTCGAAATGATAGGCGTAGGCGAGCTGCGACGCGGGGCTGCGCGGATCAGACACCGGGGCTGCGAAGCGATGCGCGGCGGCGGCCTGCGCCGACATCGAGAAACGCTCGAAATCGGCCATGCCGCCCGCGCGGCGATGTTTCAGCCAGTGCTGGTGGAACGCCACGCCCTCGAAATCGCGGCCGATCGTGCCGAAGGGGTGGAGATAGCGCTCCCCCACCCCGCCCCAGTTCACGAATTCGATGCCGAGCTTGAACGTCGCGCCGGTCTTGGCGACGAACTCCTTTTCGTCGATGCCGAGCAGGCCGTTGAACTGCAGGATCGGCGGGATCGTCGCCTCGCCGACGCCGACGGTGCCGATCGCGTCGGACTCGACCAGCGTGATGCTGCGCCGCCCGTCGTTCAGGTAGCGCGAGGCCGCCGCCGCCGCCATCCAGCCGGCGGTGCCGCCGCCGACGATCACCACCGATTCGATCGGCGCTGCCGCTTCGCTCATCCACGCTCTCCCAATGTGCGCGCGAGCCATAGCGGATAGGGTTCGGCGAGCGCCACCGCCTGTGTGCTGCGCTGCGCCTGCGCGGTGCGCGCGGCGGCGGTGACGGCGGGGTCGGCGGCGGCGAGATGCGCGGGGGTGCCGGGTTCGAGGCCGATGCCGGTCAGGAGTTGCGTCCACAGATCGCGGGGCAGGAAATCCTCCTCGACATGCGGCAGACGGGCGCGGCGGGCGAATTCGCGCAGCCGCAGCGCGAGCAACGGCGAGGGCTGGCTGCGCAAGGGGTGGCCTTCGGGCAGGGCGACCAGATGCGCGGCGACGAAATCGCGTGCCGCATCGGCCGCCTGCCCCGCGCGGCGATTATATTCGGCACGTTCGAGCGGATGGATGTCACGCCCCGGCAGCAGTTCGACGAGCAGGTCGATCGCCTGCGCGGCGAGCGCGAGATTGGTGTGCCCCAGCGGCGGGAGCAGCGCGGCGGCATCGCCCAGCGCGACGATCCGTCCAGTCCACGGGTTCCGGCGTCGCCCGCTGGCGATTTCGGTGCCCTCGCCGCCGTGGCGCATCGTCACGCGGCGGGTGACGTCGCGGCCGGGCGAGATCAGGTGGAGCGCGGTGTCGTCCAGCGTGACATGATCGGCGAGCGACAGCGCCGGATCGGCATGGGCGATGGCGACGCGGTCGATCGGCAGCTCGGCCGACCAGTCGATCCAGTCGTCGCCGCGCCGCCCGGTCGCATCGATCACCAGATCGGCGTCGACCGCGTCGGGCACGGTATCGCCCGGCGCCTCGATCGCGACACCGAGGTGGCGGGCAAGCGACGCCAGATGGCGGCGATAGGCTTCGGGTGCCCAGCGCAGGCCATGGTCGATGTCGCTGAGCGGCGAGGCGGGATCGTCGGCGGCAGGCGCGAAGCGTTCGGCCAGCGCCAGCGCGACGGCGGGGCCGCTGGGGGCGGTCGCGCCCGTCGTATCGCGGCCGGTCCAGCCGTGCGCGGCGGGATCGGCGACTGCGCCATGCCCGATCCACCAGTCGCTGCCGTCCGAACGCCAGCCACCGCCATGGCGCGTGGCGAGGCGGTGGCTGGCCCCGGCGCGGGCGAGCAGCCCGGCCTCGTCGATGCCGATCCGGTCGTGCAGGCGTGCAAGCGACGGCAGCGCGCAATGCGCCCGATCGGCCATGGCGTGCGGCGGGACCGGGGTGGGCAGCAGGCGGACGCGCGCGATTGGCAGCGTGCGGGCGAGCGCGCAGGCGGCGAGCAGCGCGACCTGTCCGCCGCCGACCACCGCGATCGTGGCTGGCGGGGTGCGGCGGTTCATGGTCGCCGGCCCAGCGCACGGGCGTGGCCGGGCATCGCCGCCACGCTCGCAGCGATCTCGCCTTGCAGCCCCTGCAACGCCCGCGCCAGCGCCGCATCGGGCGGGATGTCGGCGCGCGGATCGTACCCCTTGGGGATCACCCCCTGCCCCAGATAGACCGCGATCCAGCTCGGCTCGAAGAACAGCCCCTCGCCATAGCGTTCGACCCGCCCGGTCGCGCGCCACAGGTCGAGCTTGGCCGCCAGCGTGTCGGGCACGTCCATCGTGCGGACATGGTTCCAGAACGACGAGTCGGTCCGGCGGGTGGCGTGATAATGGAGGATCAGGAAGTCGCGGATGCGATCATATTCCATGTCGACCAGCCGATTGAATTCGGCGCGGTCGGCATCGTCGCCGCCATCGACCGGGAACAGCTCGATCAGCCGGGCGATCGCCATCTGGACGAGGTAGATCGAGGTCGATTCGAGCGGTTCGAGAAAGCCCGAGGCGAGGCCGACCGCGACGACGTTGCCGACCCAGCTTCGCGCGCGCCGCCCTGCCCTGAAGCGCAGCACACGCGGATCGGCGAGCGGCGGCCCCTCGATCGCGCCGAGCAGCGCGGCGGTGGCGGCGTCCTCGTCGAGATGCGCGGAGGAAAAGACATAGCCGTTGCCGACCCGGCTGGTCAGCGGGATGCGCCAGCGCCAGCCCGCCGCCATCGCGGTGGCGCGGGTATAGGGCTCGATCTCGCCGGGCGGCGAGGCGCAGGGAACCGCGACGGCACGGTCGCACGGCAGCCAGTGCGACCAGTCCTCCCACGCCTCCCCCATCGTCTGCCCCAGCAACAGGCTGCGGAACCCCGAACAGTCGATGAACAGGTCGCCGTGTACCGCTTCGCCACTGTCGAGGTGCAGCGTGGTGACGTCGCCGCTGGCGGAATCGCGATCGACCGAGACGACTTTCGCCTCGGTCCGCTCGACACCCAAAGGTTCGGCGAAGGCGCGCAGGAACGGGCCAAACTTCGTCGCGTCGAACTGATAGGCATAGCCATAGCTGGCGGCGAGCGAGAGATCGTCGTCGCGCGGGACCGCGAAGCGACATGCCTCCGCCGCCGCGATGCCCAGCGAATAGGCGCCGATCGGGGTGTTGTGGCCGTCAGCGGCGGTACGCAGCCAGAAATGGTGGAAGCCAACCCCGGCAAGGTCGCGCCCGAACGTGCCGAAGGGATGGACGTAGCGATCGCCGAGCGCACCGAAATCCTCGAACGCGATGCCGAGCTTATAGGTGGCGTCGGTCGCGGCCATGAACTCGCCCTCGTCGATGCCCAGACGGGTGACGAACTGGCGAATGTGCGGCAGCGTCGCCTCGCCCACGCCGACGATGCCGATCTCGGCCGATTCGATCAGGCGGACACGCACGGCCCCGCCCAGATGGCGCGCCAGCGCGGCGGCCACCATCCATCCGGCGGTGCCCCCGCCGACAATCACGACTTCGATCAGTGCCTTGTCCACGTCTCTCTCCGGCGGCAGGTTGTGGCAAAAAGACAACGCTGACAACAATCATCCGTAATAACGAAAGCAAATTGGGTTTGGCCGATTGTCTGACGGTGTCAGAAAGCATAAGCAGACCGTCACGCGACGCCCGGTTGGCAGGTCGCGACAGGGTGGCAGCCGGCATCAGACCGGCCTGCAGGGGAGGACGTCATGGCTACCGAGCGCACGCGCTTGTCTTATACGCAGTTTCTGAAGTCGGCTGGCGGTGCATCGGCACTCGCGCTGGCGCTCGTCGCACAGGGTGCGTGGGCACAGGATACGGTCGCGCCGGAATCGCAGACCTCGACCGCGACCGAAACGCCGACCGGCGCGCCGGCCAACCCGACCGACCAGCCGTCGACCGCCAAGGACGACAGCGCCGAGTCGGGCGACGAGATCATCGTCACCGGCATCCGCGCCTCGCTCGCCAAGGCGCAGGACATCAAGCGCGACAGCGCGACCGTGGTCGACGCGATCACCGCCGAGGACATTGGCGCGCTGCCCGACCGTTCGGTCAACGAAGCGCTTCAGCGCGTTCCCGGCGTCGCCATCACCCGCTTCGCGGCGGCAGGCGATTCGGCGCACTTCTCGGTCGAGGGATCGGGCGTGGTCATCCGCGGCCTCACCTTCGTACGTGGTGAATTCAACGGTCGCGACACCTTCTCGACCTCGGGCGGGCGCGAGATCGGCTTCAACGACGTGGCGCCTGAACTCGTCGGTTCGGTCGAGGTGTTCAAGAACCTGACCGCCGACCTGATCGAAGGCGGCATCGCCGGCACCGTCAACATCAACACCCGCAAGCCGTTCGATTCGAAGAAGCGGCTGGTCTATCTGTCGGCCGAAATGAACTATGCCGACCTGATCGGAAAGTCGGCGCCGACCTTCACCGGCCTGTTCTCCGACCAGTGGGAACTGCCGGGTGGATCGCGCGTCGGCCTGCTGGTGTCGGGCACCTATTCGCAGCTCTATTCGCAGGCGCATTCGTCGTTCGTCTCCTCGCCGTTCGAGCGGTTCAACGGCACGCGCGTCTTCAACGCCGGTACGCCCTATGCGTCGACCCCGATCACCGACACGTTCAACTGCGGCAGCGGGCTGACGAGCTGCTATGCGCCGGCCGGTGCCGGCGTCCGTACGCAGGACTTCGACCGCCGCCGTTATGGCATCTCGGCCGCCGCGCAGTTCGCGACGGCGGGTGACGAACTGATCGCGACCGCACAGTTCCTGCGCACCAACGGCAAGACGACGTGGGTCGAGCGCACGATCGAGCCGAACGTATGGTACGGCGACGTCAACGCCAGCTTCCCGGCACCGGGCACCAGCTATACCTTTGATGATGACGGTGTGTTCGTTTCGGGTAACATCCGTCGCCCCGGCGGATACAAGGAAGGCAATATTCCCGGCGGCGGCGGCTATGGTCGCCTCAACAACTTCCAGTCGGGCGGCATCTTCACCACCTTCTCCAACCGTGCACTGACCACCGAAGCGCAGACCGACGATTACTCGCTGAACTTCAAGGTAACGCCGAGCGACCGGCTGCGCTTCAACTTTGATGGCCAGTACATCAAGTCGAAGCTGAACGCGCTCGACAACATCATCGACACCGGCACTTGGTCGAACATCTCGCTCGACACGTCGGGCAAGATCCCGCAGGTCGGTTTCTCGATCGGTGACGTGCCGAACTATAACGGCCGCACGCCGAGCGCGAGCGAGTATTTCAGCAACCCGAACAGCATCTATTTCCGCGATGCGTTCACTGACATCAACGACAACAATGGCGAGGAATGGGCGTTCCGCGCCGATGCCGAATACGACCTGTCGGATACCGGCTTCCTGCGCCGCATCCGCGTCGGCGGTCGTTACGCCGATCGCGATCAGGTGGTGCGTAACAACGGCTACAACAACTGGGGCGCGCCGTCCGAGACGTGGACCGGTGGTGGCCCACAGACCTTCGCATCGATCGATAGAAGCAACTACAGCGTCTATGGCTTCCAGAATTTCTTCAGGGGTGCCGCACCAACTCCGCCCGCTGCGAACTTCCTAAATCCCGATCTGCTGCTCGACTATGATCGGTCGCAGAACCTGCTGCGCCAGATCACCAAGGCGGGTCAGGGCAACTACACCCCGCTTGAAGATCGCGCTTGTCAGAACAATGCGCCCAAGATCAACCGCTTCTTCTGCCCGAATGAAGTGTACAACAATTCGGAGTCAACGATCGCAGGCTACGCACGGCTCGATTTCGGAACCGATATCGGTGATTCAGTGTTCGACGGCAACATCGGTGTGCGGTACGTCGACACACTCGAGCGCTCGTTCGGCGCGCTGTCGTTCCCGACGCCCAATGCGGTGTTCAACCCGCCGACGGATGCGAACGGGCGTAGGCTGACGCTCGCCGAATTCTGCGCCCAAGCGCCGGAGCCGGGCCAGACCCGTCCAATCTGCCAGCTCAGCGCCGCCGATCAGCAGCGCGCGATCGCCTACGGCAACTCCGCGGCGACGCCCTACGTCGGTCGCAACCGCTTCGGCCACTGGCTGCCCAGCATCAACCTGCGCTTCAAGCCGACCGAGAAGCTCCAGTTCCGCGTCGCCGGATCGCGGGCGATCTCGCGGCCGAACTTCGGCAATCTGCGCGCGTTCATCGGGGTCAATCCCGACGTCAACCAATCGGGTCAGTTAGTGTTCAGCGCCCGGTCGCAGAACCCGTTCCTCGAACCGGTCGAAGCGACGCAGGCCGACGTGACCGCCGAATGGTATTTCAACCGTGTCGGCTCGCTGACGGGTGCGGTGTTCTGGAAGCGGCTGACCAACCTGATCGACGACAACAGCCAGTCGGTGCTGACGACCACCAACAACGGCGTAACCTTCCCGGTCGTGGTGCAGGGTCCGGCTAACGTCGACGGTTCGGCGACGATCAAGGGTGCCGAAATCTCGTACCAGCAGACCTTCGAGTTCCTGCCGGGTGTGTTGTCGGGTCTCGGCACGCAGGCGACCTACACCTTCGTCGATACCGGTACCTTCCCGAATCCGACACCAGCGAACAACTCGGCTGACGGCAGCCGTCCGCCGGGCCAGGTCGCCGAACTGTACAGCGTGCTGCCGCTGCAACAGCTCTCGAAGCACAACGTCAACGTCGCCGGTTTCTATGACAAGTACGGCCTGTATGCCCGTCTGGCATATAGCTGGCGCTCGTCGTACCTGATCTCGACCCGCGACTGCTGCTTCCCGTTCCTGCCGGTCTATTCGGAACCGACCGGCCAGCTCGACGGATCGCTGTTCTACACGGTCAACGAGAAGTTCAAGATCGGCGTGCAGGTGCAGAACATGCTGAACGAGATCACCCGCACCAGCTTCGGCCTCTATGCCGACGACGATGGCGAAGTCGTCCGTTCGAAGCGTGCGGCGTTCATCAACGACCGTCGCTTCTCGCTCTCGGTCCGTTTGACCCTGTGACGACGGTTTGACGGGGCGGGCGATCCTTCACCGGATCGCCCGCCCTTTTTTTGTATTCACGGGAGAACGACATGCGGCTCAACCGACGCGACACCATGGTCGGGGCGGCGGCGCTCGGCCTTGCCATATCGCTCGACGCGCAGGCGGCGTCGCCCCGCGTGCTCAGCAACCCCGCCGCCTCGCGCGAGGCGAAGGCGCTCTATGCCTATCTCTGGTCGCAATATGGCAGGCGCACGCTGGCCGGGCAGCAGGAAGGCTTCGAGGATAGCGGGGGGCAGCGGGCCGAACTGACCTATATCGAGCGGACCACGGGCAAGCTGCCGGCGATCCTTGGGCTCGACTATATCGATCCCAACGACAATGCGAACGTGAACCGCCGTGCGACCGAATGGGTGAAGTCGGGCGGGATCGCGACCATCTGCTGGCATTGGGGGGCGCCCGACATCGGCACGGGGTATGAGAATTCGAAAAAGGATTTCGACGTGCCCAAGGCGCTGACGCCGGGCACGCCGCAGAATGTGGCGATGCGCGCGCAGATGGCGCAGACCGCCGACCTGCTGCAACAACTGCGCGACCGCAAGGTGCCGGTGCTGTGGCGGCCGTTCCACGAATTCGGCGGCGACTGGTTCTGGTGGGGGAAGCACGGGCCGGAGGCGTTCAAGGGCCTGTGGCGGATGATGTACGACTATTATGTCCATGAGCGGAAGCTGGACAATCTGATCTGGGTGCTCGGCTGGGCGGGGCAGAATGTCGATCCGCGCTATTACCCCGGCCGGCGCTATGTCGATGTCGCGGGCGCGGACATCTATGTCGAGGATCATGGCAATCTCGCGCCGATGTTCGCGCAGGTGAAGGCCATCGTCGGCGACAGCGTGCCGATCTGCCTGCACGAGAACGGCCCCATCCCCGATCCGGCGACCTTGGGACCACAGGCCGACTGGCTGTGGTTCATGACGTGGCACACCCGCTGGCTGACCGATCCGGCGCAGAACACGGCGGCGCGGTTGAAGGCCTATTACAACTCGGAGCGCTATGTGACGAAGGACGAACTGCCGCGCAGCCTGTCGCGGTAGCGGCGGAACCTCCGGGCGGGGCCGCTCGTCGTGCGGCGACCGGTCCGTTGCGAAGGGGTGCCCATGGCGACGTTGTTCTTTCTCCACGCGCTGGGGGCCAGCGCGCGCAGCTTCGATGCCGTCATCGCGCGGCTGGAGGGCATGGCCTGTGTCGCGCTCGACCTGCCGGGGTTCGGCGATCGGTCGGGCGAGGCATATCGCGACGTCGCCGGCATGGCGGACGATGTCGCGCGGACGATCGCGGCGCGGGGCGCGGAACGCTGTATCCTCGTCGGGCACAGCATGGGCGGCAAGATCGCCACGGTGCTGGCAGCGCGGCGCACGCTGCCGGTGGCGGGCGTGGTGCTGGTGGCGGGATCACCCCCCTCGCCCGAACCGATCGAGGACGCGCGGCGCAGCGACATGCTCGGCTGGCTGGACGGTGCGACGATCGCGCGACCCCATGCCGAGGCGTTCGTCGATGCGAATTGCGCCACCCCCCTGCCCGATGCCGTTCGCGAACGGGCGGTCGCGGATGTGTGCCGGTCGAACCCGGCGGCGTGGCGTGGCTGGCTGGACGCCGGGGCGGACGAGGACTGGGCCGCGCGGGTCGGGACGATCGACCTGCCCGCGACGATCGTCGCGGGCGGCGGGGACGGCGATCTGGGCGAGGCGGCGCAGCGGCGGCTGAACCTGCCGCATTATCCCCGGGGAACGGTCGAGGTCGTCGCCGGGGCGGCGCATCTGATCCCCTATGAAAAGCCCGGCGCGCTGGCCGCTGTCCTGCGCGAAGCGATCAGGACGCTGCCTGGCAGTGCGCCGCGATGAAATCGGCGTGGGTGGGCATGCGATCGGCGGCGGCCTGCGTCACCTGCGCGATACGGTCGAGGCGGGCGCGGGCCTCGTCCAGCGACAGCGTCATCGCCAGCGGATCGACCCCGGTGGCGCGCACTCCCTGCCCCTCGAGCACCGCCAGCCAACTGGTACGGGTGAACAGCTCGTCGCCGTCGCGGTATACCCGGCCGGTCGCGCGATATTCGGCGATGCGCCCGGCAAGGCTGTCGGGAATCGCCATGGTGCGCAGGTGCCGCCAATAGGGGGTGTCATCGCGCCGCGTGGCGTGGAAGTGCAGGATGATGAAGTCGCGGATGCGGTCGAACTCCTCGCCCATCAGCCGGTTGTAGCGGCGGACCATCGCGGGATCGGGATCGCGCGCCGGCAGCATCTCCAGCAACCGGGCGATACCCGCCTGGATCAGATGGATGCTGGTCGATTCAAGCGGTTCGAGAAACCCCGCCGACAGCCCCAGCGCGACGCAGTTGCCGACCCAGCTTTCCGCGCGACGCCCGGCCTTGAACCGCAGCACGCGCGGATCGCCAAGCGGCGTGCCGTCGAGGTTCGCGAGCAGCAGGTCGGTCGCGGCGTTCTCGTCCAGATGGGCGCTGGCAAAGACCACGCCGTTGCCGGTGCGATGTTGCAGCGGGATGCGCCATTGCCATCCCGCGCCATGCGCGGTGGCGCGGGTATAGGGTGGCGGCGCGGGGATCGCCGTGCTCGGCACCGCCACGGCGCGGTCGTTGGGCAACCAGTGCGACCAGTCGAGAAACGCGCTGCCCATCGCCCCGCCCAGCAGCAGCGAGGCGAACCCCGAACAGTCGATGAAGAAATCCGCCTCGATCCGCCGACCATCGTCGAGCAGCACCGCGTCGATGCGGTCGCCGCCACGCTCGACGGTGGCGATGCGGCCTTCGTGGCGGACGACGCCGGCGGCTTGCGCCAGGCGGCGGAGATAGGCGGCATAGCGCGCGGCATCGAAATGAAAGGCATGGCCGATCTGGTGCAGCGGGGTATTGCCGGGGTCGGTGCGGGGCCGCTGGAACCGGCCGGTCGCGGCCGCTGCGGCGCAGATCGAATAGGCGGAAAGCGGCCGGGCGCCTGGCTCGGCACGCAGCCGGTGCCACAGCGCCTCGAACGGAACCGCGCCGACGTCGACGCCATAGACGCCGAACGGGTGGAAATACCGCTCGCCGACATCGCCCCAGCCGGCGAATTCGATGCCGAGCTTGAAGGTGCCGCCGGTCGCGCGGAGGAACGCATCCTCGTCGATGCCGAGGAGCGCGTTGAAGGCGCGGATCGGCGGGATGGTCGCCTCGCCCACGCCGACGGTGCCGATCGCGTCCGATTCGACCAAGGCGATGGCGACCGACCCTTTCAGCACCCGCGACAGCGCGGCGGCCGCCATCCATCCGGCCGTGCCGCCGCCGACGATCGCGATCCGCCGCAGGTGCGGAGCGTCATGGTCGGCGGCGGGCGACATCAGTAGGTCGCGCGCAGCGACACGCCGAAGCGCCGGTCGTTCAACTGATATTGCAGCGGCTGCGACGGGGTTCCGATATAGGTCACGTTCATCCGGTTGTTGACGTTCACCGCATCGACCGACAGCGCGAGATGGCGGTTGATGTTGACGTTCACCGACGCATCGAGCGAGGCGTAGGGATTGGCATATTGCGGAATGCCGTTCGCGCCGCTGCCGAAGGTGGTGTCGAGATAGCGGCTGCGCCACGACCATGCCAGCCGCGCCGTCACCGGGCCCTTTTCGTACAGGCCGACGAGATTGTAGCTGTGCTTCGACAGTTTTTCGAGCGGCACCTGCTGCGGGATATTCGTGCCGGGGCTGGCGAACGGGTTCGACACGTTGCTGTCGACATAGGTGTAGTTCGCCTGAAGCCCCAGACCGCTCAGCAGGCCGGGCAGGAAATCGTAGAATTGCTGATAGCCGATTTCCGCGCCCTTGACGGTGCCGTTGCCCGAATTGACCGTGGTGCCGACGTCGTAGGCGACGCCGTTATAGCTCTGCACGACGGTGCCGCCCGCCAGGAAGCCGTTGACCTTCTTGTAGAACACGCCGCCGGTCAGCGATCCGGCCGATGCGAAATACCATTCGAGCGTCAGGTCGTAATTGTCCGATTCGATCGGGCGCAGCCGGGGATTGCCCGATCCGGCGCTCGGCCGGCCGGTGATCGGGTTGACCTGATTGGGGTTGTTGAGCGTCAGGTTGGTCGACAACTGGTCGAAGTTCGGCCGGGCCAGCCCCTTGGAAAAGGCGAAACGGGCCTGGAGTTCGTCGGTGAAGCGGGCGCGGACGTTGAAGCTCGGCAGCGCGCGGGTATAGTCATTCACCACGCTGATCGGGCTGAGCACCTGCCGCGTGCCGCCGCCGGGCACCGCCACCGTCGCGAACTGGGTGCCGATCGAGGTCGCCTCGGTCTTGACCAGCCGGACGCCGACGCCACCGTCGATACGGATGCCGCCCAGTTCGCCAGCATAATCGGCGACGCCCCAGACGGTGTAGGTCTTTTCGGTCTGTTCGTTCAGGTCGCCCGGGGTGAACGCATCCTTGGTGCGCGCGCCGAACAGCGCATACAGCGCCTTGGTCTGTGCCCAGACGCCGTCACCCGCCGGGAAGGCCGGATAGAGCAGCCCGTTGACCACCGTGTTGCCGTCGAACCAGTTCTTGGACGGTCCCGGCATCGCCAGTTGCGGATTGCGGGTCAGCGGGATGAGCGCGGTGCCCGCCGGGGCCGAGCAGGACGGATCGGCGCCGAGCGCGCTCAGGCAGACGCCGTTCCACGTACCGCGCAGGTTGATGGTATTGTCGGCATAGCGCGCGCCGCCGCGCAGCTTCGACAGGAAACTGCCCTCCATGTCATATTCGAGGTCGTAGGCGAGCGCCAACTGGTCGGCCTCGTTGCGCTGGAGCGAATCGGCGACGAACGGCGTGGTGTAATTCGCCGCGGTGTTGAGCAGCCCCGGGTTGCGCACGTCCCAGCGCGGATATTTGCCGCGCAGGTCGAAGTCGACCGTGGTGGCGTGCGGCGTGGTCAGCGCGGTCTGCCCGGCCTGGGTATAGAGCGACAGGACGTGACCGTTACGGTCGGCGTTGTAATAGGACGTCAGATACTGGGCATCGAACGTGGCCTTCATCCGGTCGTTCACGTCCCATGCGACGTTGAACGTCATATTCTGGGTCGCGCTCCACAATTCCTGGTCGAACCGGCCGGTTTCGAACGTCTGGTTGCGGATCGACCCCGACGTCGCATAGCCTTCGTCGTTCCAGGTGAAGGTGCCGCCGGGCAACGGATCGGTGACGTTGCGGTTGTTATAGTCGTAGTAATAGGCGCCGGTACGGTTGAACCAGTATTTGGTCCCCTGATACTGCGCCGTCACCAGCACCGCGTCGCTCGCCTGCCACTGGATCGCCGCCGCGACGCCCAGCCGCTTGCGGTCGCCGGTGTCGTCATAGATTTCGAAGCCGAACGGCACCTGCGCATTGGTCGGCGCGCCGGCGATGGTCGTGCCGGTCGGGATCGGCCCGAACGGTCCGGCGAGCAGGCCGTCCTGGCGATACTGGCTCTTGGAATAGACCGCGTTGAACAGCACGCCGATTTCGCCGATGCCGGTGTCATAGCGGTTGCTGTAGAGGCCGGAGATCGATCCGCCGAACTTGTCGACCCGGTCGTAGTAATTGCCCTTGGCGGTCATGCTGACGACCTGTCCCGCCGCATCGAACGGCTTGCGGGTGCGCAGGTTCACCGCGCCGCCGACGCCGCCCTCGATGATGTTCGACGGCGCGTTCTTGTACACGTCGATGCCCGAGAGCAGTTCGGGCGGCACCCCTTCGAGGTCGAACGCCCGGCCGCCCGACGCCGAATAGCTGGCGCGGCCGTCGATGAAATTCTGCACCTGCGTCAGACCGCGCACGGTGATCGCCGGCTGGGTACGATGGTCGAAGTCGGTAGCACCTTCGCCGTAGCGGCGCTGGATCTGCACGCCGGTAATCCGTTGCAGCGCCTCGACGGTGTTCGCGTCGGGCAGCTTGCCGATGTCCTGGGCATTCACCGAATCGACGATCTGGTCGGCGTTGCGCTTGATCGCCTGTGCCGAGCGCAGACTCTCGCGCACGCCGGTGACGACGATCTCGTCGGCGTTCTCGCCGCGTTCGGCGACCTGCGCGGCGTTGAGCGAACCGCCCGTCGGGGCGTCCTGCGCCAAGGCGGGTTGCGCGAGCCCGGCGATACCGATCGCCGACAGCGATACGCCCAGACGAATGGATTTGGCGAATGCCTTCATCAGTGTCCTCCCCTATGCACCGGGTGGTCGCCGCGCGTGATCGCGCTGTCGCCCCCAGTTATCTGACATATTAATCCACCATCATTTATGTGACAATATATAATATTACATTACGTACGACTTGATTGAAAAACAGTCGCTCACTGGCGGCTTGTGCCGGACGGGACGTCGTGGCAGCGCGACCGGCGGAACCGGGGCTCGACCGCGGATAGCGACAGGGGCGACGCCGATGAATCGTGGAAACACCACACCCCGTCCGGCCGGCCCGGGCATCGCGTCCGGCCTCGCCTGACCGATGGCCGACAGCGACCCGGTCCGGTGCGACGACCCGGCGATCCGACAGATCCCGCAGTTCGCGATTCCGCGTGACGGCGGGGACGCGAACAGTATCGCCGCCTTCGGGATGGCGGTGCGCGACGTGTTCCATATCGCGCGGGTCGACCCGGCCGATCCGGCCGAGGTCGAGACGTTGGCATGGCATCTGGGCACCGCGATGTTCGGCCGTTTCGCGGGGCCTGCGCTGCGGTTCGACCGGCCGGCCACGCTGGTCGCGAGCAGCGGGCTCGATCATCTGCTGGTGCAATATTACGAGACGGGCGGCTTCACCGGCGATGCCGGCGGCGAACCGGTCGCGGTGCGGGCGGGCGACATCTGCGTGTTCGACCTTGCCGATACGCTGTCGACGACGACCAGCGCGTTCTGCAATCTCAGCCTGCTGCTCCCGCGCGCGTCGATCGCGCCGATCGTCGGCGACATCGCCAGCCTGCACGGCATGGTGGTGCCCGCCGGTTCGGCGGTCGGCGGGTTGCTGTGCGACCATCTCCGTTCGGTCGCGCGACGCCTGCCCGGGCTGACGACCGCCGAGGCGACGCTGGCGGCGCATGCCACGGTCACGCTCACGGCCATGGTGCTGGCAAGCGAGCGGCGGCGCGAGGGACGCAGCCGGACGCCGTCGTGCCCGCGATCGGCGTTGCTGCGAATCAACCGGTTGATCGATGCCGAGATCGGCAACCCCGCGCTCGACGCCGAGCGGATCGCGCATGTCGCCGGCGTCTCGCGCGCCGCGCTCTACCGGCTGTTCGCGCCGGCGGGCGGGGTCGCGCGGCACATCCGCCGGCGGCGGCTGAGCGGCGCGGCGCTGGAACTGGCCGATCCATTGCGCCGCGTGCGGGTGGGCGAGGTCGCGCAGCGCTGGGGCTTCGCCACCGATCGCAGCTTCAGCCGCGCGTTCCAGCAGGCGTTCGGCATCGCGCCCAGCGACGCGCGCGAACGCTGCCTTGCCTTCTTCACGCCGGGCAATGGCGCGAGCGAAACCGATCCGCGCGACTTCGCCGGATGGATGCGCTCACTCCACGCCGCCGGGCCGGCCGGCGATCAGCCATAAGCGGCGGCATCGAGTCGGCCGGTCGCGCGCAGCAGCGCCGCCTGCGCGACCAGCACGTCGGCGCGTGCCGCCGCGACCGCCAGTTGCGCGGCGCGCAGCGACTGGTCGGCGACGAGGATGTCGATCGTCGAACGCAGGCCAAAGCCATATTCGGCGCGCACGCCGTTCAGCGCGACGTCGGCTGCCGCCAGCCCCTCGACATTGGCGCGCAGCCGGCCCTGCGCCGCGATCAGCGTCGCCCACGCCGCATCGCTCGCCCGGATCGCCTCGCGCTCGGCGGCATCGGCGTCGAAGCGTTCGGCGCGGTTCAGCGCCTCGGCCTGACGGACGCGCGCGGGGACCAGCCCGCCGGTCAGCAGCGGAATGCGCAGCGACAGGCCGGCGCTGGCGGCGGTGACGCCGCGCAGCCGGTCGTCGCGGTAGAGGCCGCCCGGCCCGACGCTGCCGGTCGCATCGATCGCGGGCGCGCGTTCGGCGCGGGCCTGATCGATCCGCGCCGCCGATGCCGCGACCACCTGCCGCTGGCGCAGCAGCAGCGGATTGCCCGCCTGCGCCGCATCACGCGCGGCATCGCGGGTCGCGGGCAGCGTGGCCGGGGGCATGACCTCCGCCGACAGCGTGCCGGCGTCCTGCCCCACCGCCGCGCGGTACGCGGCGGCGGCCTGTGCCAGCGCGCCTTCGGCATCGGCGAGGTTGGCGACGACGCTGGCGCGCTGTGCTTCGAGTTGCGCGACGTCGGTGCGGGTCGCCTGCCCCAGCCCGTAGCGCGAGCGGGCCTCCGCCACCTGCCGGTCGAGCCGTTCGATGCCGACGCGCGCGACCTCGACCGCCTGCTGGTTGTAGAGCAGCGCGGCATAGGCGGTGACGACGCTTTCGAGGATCGCCGCTTCGGCATCGCGCAGGCCCGCCGCGCCCGCCGCCACGTCGCGGTTGGCGGCGCGGATGGCGGCGGCGGCGCGCCCGCCGGTCCAGATCGGTAGCGCGACGCTGGCCACCGCCGCGCCGCTGCCGCCCCCGTTCAGCCGGTCGTATCCGGTGCTGCCGCCCGCCGACACGACCGGCCGGGCGAGCGCGCGCGCCTGTGCCGGGGTTTCGGCCAAGGCCGCCTGCCGCGCCTGCGCGGCGGCCAGTTGCGGGTTGGTGGCATAGGCGGCGGCGATCGCCTCGCGCAGCGTCTCGGCCGAGGCCGGCGTGGCGGTGCACAGCGCCAGCGCAGCGATCCACCCCCTATTCATGGCGCAGCGCCCATGCCGGGGCGGCACGGCTGGCGCGCAGCGACTGGCCGAGCACGGTCAGCACCGCGATCGTCGTGGCGAGCAGCGTCGCGCCAAGGAAGTAGAGCGGCGAGAGCGTGATGCGATCCTCGAAGCCGGTCAGCCAGCTTCGCATCGCCAGCCACGCGATCGGCCATGCGATGACGTTGGCGATCAGCACCGGGCGCAGGAACTGCCCGACCAGCAGCCGCACGATGTCGGTCGCCGATGCGCCCAGCGTCTTGCGGATGCCGATCTCCTTCACCCGCCGCTGCATGTTGAACGAGGCGAGGCCCCAGAGGCCGACGCAGCCGATCAGCACCGCCAAGCCTGCGCCGATGCCGAACAGCCGCGCCGCGCGGTCGTCATCCTCATAGAATTGCGCGAGGCGGGTGTCGGCGGTGTCGCCGTTGAACGGCACCTGCGGCGCCATCCGCTGCCACAGCGACCGGACCGAGGCGAGCGCGGTGCGCGGATCGCCCGAGAAGCGGACGGTGGCGACCGTCGTGCCGAGCTTTTCGGGACGACGATAGTAGAGATAATAGGTCGGCGGGGTGGGCGAGCGCGGCGAGCCGAAGCGCAGATCGTCGACGACGCCGATGATGGTGCGCGGATTGCCACCGCCGACGGTCTTGCCGACGGCTTCCTCGGGCGAACGGAACCGCAGGCTGGCGAGCGCACGGCGGTTGATAACGATGTTGAACCCGTCGGTCACCTTGTGCAGCTCGGCATCGTCCGCGCCGTGCGCATCGTCGAACAGCCGGCCGGCGATCAGCCGCGCGCCGTGCGTCTCGAAGAAGCGCGGACCGACGATCCCCCAGGTGAGCGACGGCCCCGATCCGGCGACGCCGGGCAGCGGTACGTTGTTGTTATTGTCCTCGCCGCTGCCACCGACCGCGAGATTGGCGATCGTCACCTCGCGGACCTGCGGCAAGGCGCGGATCGCGGTGATGATTCCCGGCTTGCTGCTGGCTTCAACCAGTGAATCCGCCAGCGAACGGACGACGAGTAGCCCGTCGCGCTGAAAGCCGAGGTCGGTCTGGCGGACATGGCGGGTCTGCGCGAACAGGACGGCGGTGCCGATCATGAACGCGATGGCGAGGCCGAACTGCGCGACGACCAGCAGCTCGCGGATGCGGGTGCCCGCGCGACCGCCACCGGGCGACCGCGCCGACGCCAGCACCGCCGCCGCCGGAAATCCCGACAGCAGCAACGCAGGGTATACCCCCGCCGCCAGCCCGACGATCAGCGTCAGCAGCACCAGCGCCGGTACGACCACCACGTACGGAATGGTGAGCGACAGCCCGCCCGCCGCATTGACCAGCGGCAGGCCGATTTCGGCAAGGATCAGCCCGACGAGCGAAGCGAGCGCGACGGTCAGCACTGCTTCGCCGAGGAACTGGCGCACCAGCGTCGCCCGGTCGGCGCCCAGCACCTTGCGCATCGCGACTTCGCGCGCACGCAAGCCCGCACGGGCGGTGGCGAGGTTCACGTAATTGACGATCGCGATCAGCAGGGTCAGGAACCCGACCAGCCCCAGCGTGACGATCGTCGTCTTGCGGCTGGCGCTGTCCTGTCCCTGGGGCACGAGATGGGCGTCGGCGAGCGGCAGCAGTTTCAGTTGCTGGACCGCCGACGGCCGCTCGCCGGGGGCGGCCAGTTCCTTGCCGCGCCGGTCGACGAAGGCGGTCAGCTTCGATTCGAACGCGCGCGCCGCGGTGGAATCGGGAAAGCGCAGATAGGTGGCGAGCGACGCGCTGCCCCAATGATACCAGTTTTCCGACGTCGGGGTCCGGGGCAGCGGGATCAGGATCGTCAGCTTGAAATCGCTGTTATCGGGCAGGTCGCGGAATACGCCGCTCACCCGGTAGTTGTTCGGCTGGTCGAACGCGACGACCATCGGCTGGCCGATCGGGTCGGTGGTGCCGAAATATTTGCGGGCGATGCTCTCGCTGATGACGACGTTGCCCGGCTGCGCCAGCACGCTCGCCGGATCGCCCTTCTCCAAGGGAATGCGCAGCACCTGGAAAAAGCTCGGGTCGACCTGCGCCACATTCTCGCTGGTGGCACGGCCCGCGCGCAGCACGCTGCCGCCGTTCTCGCCGCCGCGGATGCGGGTGCCGATCGTGCCCGGAAAATCCTCGCGCATCTGTTCGAGCAGGCCGCCCATCGTATAGGGATACGCCCCGTTCGCCGGGCTTTCAGGCAGGCTCCACACCGTCTGCACGACATAGGTCTTGTCATGGTCGGGCAGCCATTTCTCGAACCCCGTCTCGAACCGGACATAGAGGCCAAGGACGAGGAACACCGCGATGCCGATGGCGAGGCCGCCGATGTTGAGCGCACCATAGCGTTTGTGCCGGGTGAGCGAGCGATAGAGCGAGCGAAGCGCGAAGCCGTTCATGGTTCTCCCTTTCGCGTCAGAGCGCGCGCATGGCGCTGGCGACGATGCGACCGTCGAGCATGTCGATCCGGCGCTTCGCCATGTCGGCATGGCTCGGCGAGTGCGTGACCATCACGATCGTCGCCCCTTCGTCGTTGAGACCGGCGAGGATGTTCATCACCTGCTCGCCGTTCGCGGTGTCGAGGTTGCCGGTCGGTTCGTCCGCCAGGATCAGTTTCGGATCGCCGACGATCGCGCGGGCGATGGCCGCGCGCTGCTGCTGCCCGCCCGACAATTGGTGCGGGAAGTGACGGGCGCGATGCGCAATGCCGACCTTGTCCATCGCCGCTGCCACGCGCCCGCGCCGCCCCCCTTCCTTGGCGCCGGCATCGTGGCGATAGGCGAGGCCGAGCGCGATATTCTCCTCGATCGTCAGCTCGTCGATCAGGTTGAAGCTCTGGAACACGAAGCCCAGCGTACTGCCGCGGAACTTCGCCAGTTCCTTCTCGTCCATCGCCGCCAGATCGCGGTCGCCGAACAGGTACTTGCCCCCCGTCGGCCGGTCGACGGTGCCGAGCGTGTTGAGCAGCGTCGACTTGCCGCAGCCCGACGGCCCCATGATCGCGACGAACTCGCCCGCCGCGATCGACAGGTCGATGGCGTGCAGCGCGGTCGTCTCGACATCGTCGGAGACATAGCGGCGTTCGATCTTTTCCATGCGGATCATGACAGTGCCTTTCAGCGGAGATTGAGGATGTCGCCCTTCACGGACGCGGTATTGCTGGTGACGATGCGCTCGCCGGGGTTCAGCCCGTCGAGCACCTCGACCTGTTCGGGATTGCGCCGGCCGGTGCGGATCGTCCGGCGGCGGGCATGCGCGCCATCGGCGTCGAGCACGAAGGCGCTGGTGCCGCCGCCCGATTGCAGCCAGCCGCCGACCGGCACGACCAGCGCGGGCGCGGTGCTGCCGAGCGTGATGCGCGTGTCGATCGTCTGCCCGCGATTGAGCCCGGCGGGCGGGGGCGAGGCGAACAACAGCTCGACGCGGAAGCGGCCATCGGTGACTTGGGGCAGCACCTTGGCGACGCGCAAGCCCATGCCCTCGGCGCTCGCCGCCTGCCCCACCGCGACGCGGCCGAGATAATATTCGTCGACATCGGCGACGAGCTTCCACGACCCCTCGCTGTCGACCTGTCCCGCCGGATCGCCGGGTTTCAGCGCCTGGCCGGGTCGCAGCGTGAAGTTGGTCAGCCGCCCGCCGGCGGGCGCGCGCACGATGAGCGTGCCCAGCCCGGCGCGGACCGCCGACAGGTTACGTTCGAGCCGGGCGCGGGTATCGTCGAGCCGCGCCCCTTGCGTCGCCGTGATCCGTGCCTCGGCAGCACCGCCGCTCTGAAGCTGGGCGAGGCGCTTCTGCTGATAGGCGACTTCCTCGGCATAGCTTTTGACGCCGGCGTCGGAGACGAAACCCTTGTCGTGGAGCTGCTCGCGGATCGACAGATCGCGGCGCGCCTTGATGAGATCATAGTTCGCCTGCGCGATCTGTCCGGCGCGGTCGAGCCGGGTGCGGGCGATGCCGAGGTCCTCGCCGGCGATGCCGCCCAACTGGCTGGCGATCTGTGCCTCGCGGGTCAGCACGTCGAGTTGCAGGCTCGGGTTGGCGAGCGTGGCGAGCGGCTGGCCCTCCGCGACCATCGCCCCGTCCTGCACCAGCAGCTTCTCGACCTGTCCGCCCGACAGCACGCCGACCAACGTGGTCAGGCGCGGCGCGACGCTGGCGCGCACCGGCAGATAATCGGCGAAGGGCGCGCGCTGCGCGGTGCCCGTCTCGATCTGGTCGGCGGCGATGTCGGTCGATCCGCTGGCGGGCAGGAACCGCCACACCAGCACCGCCGCCGCCACCAGCAAAACGCCGGCCAGCACCGCCCGGTGCCGCCACCAGCGTTTGCGCGGTCGTTCGATCCGCCGGTCCATCGCCGCGCCCGGAGCGCCATTGGCATGTGCAGAGTGTTCGCTCATCATGCGGACACTGTCGCTGAAACCCGGGCAAAAACCTAAACCACTATGAACAATGGATTTTCACCGTCATCGCCCACCGGCGACCGTCCGGCGGCGGACGCACCGTCCACGAATGGACAGTCGGGGGACCCGTCAATCCTGCTGATCGACGATAATCCGGCGGTCGCCCGCGCGATGGAAATCGCGTTTCGCATCGCCGGCCACCGGCTCGACACGGTGGCCGGGCCGCAGGAGGCCTATTCGCGGCTGGCGCAGCGGCGCTATGGCGCGATCCTGCTCGACATGAACTTCACGCAAGGGTCGGCCGATGGTGAGGAGGGGCTGGCCTGCCTCAAGCGGATCGTCGCCGACGATCCCGGTGCCTGCGTGGTCGCGGTGACGGCGCACAGCGGCATCCGCATCGCGGTGGCGGCGATGCAGGCGGGCGCGCGCGACTTCGTGATGAAGCCGTGGCGCAACGCCGAACTAATCGCCAAGGTCACAGCGGCGATGGCGCGCGTGCCGGTGGCGGCACCCGCGACGCCGCGCGGCAGTGGCGTGTCGCCGGCGATGCTGCTCGGCGAACATCCGGCGATGGCGCGGTTGCGCGACCTGATCCGCCGGGTGGGACCAAGCGGCGCGGGCGTGACCATCACCGGACGGCCGGGCAGCGGGCGGATGCTGGCGGCGCGCGCGCTGCACGCCGCGTCGGGTGAACCGGGCGAACCGCTGCGGATCGACCTGCGCGATGGTTCCGCATGGGACCGGCTGGACACGGCGAGCGGCGGCGTGATCCTGCGCCATCCCGACCGGATCGACGCGGTGGCGCAGGACCGGCTGCTCGACCGGCTGCCCGGCGGCGTCCGCCCGATCGCCATCGTGCAGGAGGTCGCGCTGCTCACCCCGGCGCTGCGCCGGCGGCTGGCGACCGTGGAGATCGCGGTGCCGCCGCTGGCCGGCCGGGGCGACGACGTGCTGCTGCTCGCCCGCCATTTCGCGCGCGATGCCGCCGAACGCTTCGGCCGGGGCGAAGTGCGGCTGACCCCGGCGGCCGAAGCGGCGATCCGCGCGGCACCATGGCCCGACGAGGTGCGCGGGCTGGCGCTGGCGATCGAACGCGCGGTGCTGCTGAGCGACGACGGCGCGATCGACGCGGCGGCGGTGGTGCCGCCACCGCCGGTCGTCGTCACCGATCCGGGCGCGGAAGCGAATTTCGCGCTGTCCGATGCCGAGCGGGCGATGATCGAGGCGGCGCTGCGCGAACATCGCCACAACGTCACCCATGCCGCGACCGCGCTGGGGTTGAGCCGGGGCGCGCTGTACCGGCGGATGGCGCGCTATGGGCTATAACCACGTTCACGGCCCGGCGACTCCCCTCCCTGACCAGGGAGGGGCTGGGGGTGGGTCGGCCTGCGAGGGAACGGCAGCACCTGCCCCGAACCTACCCACCCCCGNCAGTGCCCCGCACTGTTCAGGTCATGCCGGGGGCATGACCGACCCGAAACTCTTGTCAGGGAGAGGAGTACGTCCCGCATCCCCGGCCTGCGCACGATGACGCGCGCAATATTGCTGGTCGCGGCGGGCGGGGCCGGTCTGTTTGCGTGGCAGCAAGGCGCATGGGGCTCGCTCGCCGGGGCGGCGCTGGTCGCGCTGCTGCTGACGCTGTCGGCCGGGTGGCGCGAGGCGGGGGTAGCGAGCGCGGCGGCTCCGGCGCAGGGTGACGACGCCGGCAACCGGCTGCTGCTCGATGCCGCGCCGACGCCGATGATCGCGCTGCACGACGGCCATGGCCGCGCGCTCAACCGCGCCGCGCGGCGGCTGTTCGCGACCGACGACCGGATCGTCGCCCTGCCCCCGGCGCTCGCCGACCCGCAGGCACGCGACCTGCGCCACGAGGCACGCCACTGGCGGATCGAGCGGGTGACGCTGAGCGACGCGCGGACGATCGCCACGCTGATCGACGTCGAACAGGAAGCCCGTCTGGCCGAGGCGCGGGCGACCGCCGAGATGATCCATGTGCTGGGCCATGAACTGCTCAACGGCCTTGCCCCGATCACCTCGCTGGCCGACAGCGCGTTGCAGGCGATCGAGACGCCGGGGACCGATCCGGCGCTGCTGCACGAGATTATCGGCACGCTGGCAAGGCGGGCCGAAGGACTGGAGCGGTTCACCACCGCCTATCGCACGCTGGCCCGGCTGCCGGTGCCGCAGCCGCGCGCTACGTCGCCTGCCGGACTGGCGGCGGACTGGGCGCGGCTGTTCGCGGGACGCTGGCCGGGGGTGCGGCTCGACCTGTCGGTCGCGGCCGACGCCGACTGGCCGCTCGACCGCGATCAGGTGACGCAGGGGGTACTCGCGCTGCTCCAGAATGCGGCGGAGGCGGCGGCGGCCGGCCAACAGCGACCGGCATGGGTCGCGCTCGCCGTGTCGATCGAGGCGGCCGGGCTGACGATCGAGGTCGCCGACAGCGGCAACGGCGTGGCCCCGGACGATGCCGCGCGCATTTTCCGCCCGTTCCACACCACCAAGGTCGACGGGACCGGGGTCGGCCTCAGCCTCGCGCGGCAGATCGCCCATGCCCATGGCGGCACGCTGGCGCTGGTGCCCGGCCTGCCGACGCGCTTCCATCTGACGCTGCCGCCGCGCGACCGAATTGCGGTCGGGGACGGCGACGTATAGAAATCGGGTCGTGCCCGATGCTTCCCCCATCACCGATGCCCGCGCGCTGCTGCGGCAATGGCTGCATGCCGATGAGGACGGGGTGGTGCAGGCGATCGACGCGATCGGCCGGCGCGCGATAACCTCGGCGGCCGATGCCAGCGCGCGGCTGTCGCGCGGCGCGATCCATACCGAGAGCGCCAAGACCGGCCTCGCCGAAGTCGAAGCGGTGGCGCAGGCGCTCGACACGCCGCCGCCGCCCTCGGGCTGGCGATCGTTGTTCGCCGCCCCTCCCGCACCGCCCGTGCCGGCGCGGATCGACGCGCTGGTCGAACGGCTGGCGCGCGAGCGCGATGGCGTCGCCCGGTCGATCCTGTCGCTGGAAACCGATCGCGACCGGTTCGCCGCCGCCGTCGCCGCACTGGACGAAGCCGGCGCGCTGATCGCCGCGCTCCGCCCCGCGCTGGAGGCCGCCGCGCGCGAACTGCGCCACGACCGGCCCGAGCGCGCCGCGTTCCTGCGCGAGACAGCTACCGAACGGCTGCTGGCGCGCGAACAGGACATCCTGACGCAGTCGGCGGTGACACGGCAAGGGCTGCTGACGATCGGCATCCTGATCGACAGCCACGCCACGCTGGCACAGGCGCTGGCCCGCGCGCAGGAAACCAGCATCGCCGCGCTGCGCACCGCCGCCGCCGCGCGGGGTGCGGTGGCGGGCAGCCGGGCGCTGGCCGATCAGGCACGCGCGCTCGATCGGGCGGCGGCAGCGGCGGACGGCAGCACCCTGTCCGCCCCGGCGGCCAGCCGCGCGCTGGGCGACGCGGTGATGCAGGCCCGCCGCGCGATCGCCGCGATCGAAGGGAACTAACTGCCTCTAGCGGCATCGTGTCACCATGCACTATCATGCGCGGGCACAGGCAACGGGACGTCGATTGTGACCGGTTTTCTCGACAAGCTCGCAACATGGCTCGGCGGTCCGCTGCCGCCGGCGACCGATGCGCCCGGACCGACGCCCACTCCTGCCCGCGCCGGCATCCAGCCCGACGATCCACGCCTGCCCGATACCTCGCGTCCGCTGGTCGCGCGGTTGCTGGGGCTGATTGACGATCTGGAGGCGCGCGCGGGGCGCGATGCGGTGCTGATCGCGACGCTGACCGAAATCCGCCAGATGCGCGACGATCACCTGCCGCGCCTGATCGCCAGCTATGCCGAAATCCCGCCCGCGCACCGCGCCGAGATCTTTCGCCAGACCGGCCGCTCGGCCAGCTACAAGCTGAACCAGGGGATCGAACGGATGGTCGAGCGGTTGCAGACGCTATCGCGCTCGCTGGCACAGGACGATCTCGACAGCTTCGCCGACAATCTGCGCTTCATCGAACGGCGCTACGGCGACGACGATCCGGCGCGATAATAGCCTTCGTCATTCCCGCGCAGGCGGGAAGCCATAAACGCCGACGTCGCGGCTTCATCACCAGCGTCAGCGTCTATGGGTCCCCGCCTGCGCGGGGACGACGAACAGGGTCAGCCCAGCCGCATCGTCGGCGTGAGCCACACCGTGCCGCGCCCACGGAACACGAACACCAGCCCCTCGCCGGTGCGCATCGCGTTGCGCAAGCCCCGGACCAGCGGGCGCAGTTCGACCTGCAACGTCGCGGTGTACATCAGCATCAGGTCGCCATCGACGATCAGCTCGTTCTGGCCGTCGAGCTCGATCACCTCGATCTCGTCGACCGGGACCGGCGATTCGATCGCGAACGCGCCCGCCCCGGTCAGCTTGGGCTGCATCAGCCCGTTGCCCGACATGATCCCCGATACCGATCGATGGACATGGGTCGACACCGCGATGTTGGCGTCGCAGGCGTAAAAGGCCCCGTCGTCGAGGATCAGCGAATCCTGCGGCCCGTCCATCGCCGCGAGGATGAAATGCTTGGTCGTGACTTCGGTCCACACCTCGCCATGCCCGGCATAGCGGGTCGCGAACGCGCTTTCGCCCGAGCCGGCCGAGGTGATCGCGCGCGAGAAGAACCCGCCCGCGCCGGCGTTCTTCTGCACGTCGACCTGCAACTTGCCGTGCGCATATTGCAGCGCGCCGGGTTCGAGCAGCGCCGCGCCGCCCTCCAGCACGATGCGGACCTGCCGTGCGCTGACCGGATGCGGCAGGTGGACATGAATCCCTCCTTCCGCCCCGGCCCCGCCCGCGCCGGCGACCGTCACCGGCTGATGGCCGAGGCTATGCGCCTTGCGGTTGAACTCATGAACCTCGAAGCGGACGCCGGGGCTCTTCTGTTCGTCGATCTTGCTGCGCATGGTCATTGGTCGGTTCCTGCTATCAGGCGAAGGGAATGGGCGTCGGCGACCCCGAACAGCGCGGCGCGGCCGAGCAGCCGTTCGGCCCAGGCGGCATGGGTGGCGGGTTCGCACATCACCCCGTCGCACGCGAACACCGCCGGGGCGTTGTCCGCCAGGATCAGCCGCGCCTCGGCGACCTGCCGCTCGCACGGGGCCAGCGCGGCGTGGATCACCGCTACCTGATCGGGGTGGATCGCGGTCTTGGTGAACAGGCCGTGTTCGATGTCGCGGGCGATCTCAGCGCGCAGCAGGTCGGTATCGCCGAACTGTTCGAGCACCGGCGCGCTCATCGCGAAGCCCCATGGCACGAAGCTCGTGACCAGCATCGCGATGACTCCGCCCAATGGCCCGTCATAGGCGGTGCGGCCGGGCGTGCGCCGCAGCCCCATCGCGCGCAGCAGGTCGTTGCCGCCGATACGCAGCGCGAGAATGCGGTCCTGCACCGCCAGCAACTGGTCGCGCAGGCGGCGGATTTCCTGCGGGTCGAGCGACTCGCGCGTCTCCAGCGTCGGCATCAGCCGGTGCCGGTCGTGGAGCGGCAGCGCCAGATACGCCGGCATCGATTCGGCATGCGCCTTGGGCACGACGAAGCCGGTCAGCCGCTCGACGCCGGGCATGCACAGGATGTGCCCCAGCATTGCCGCATCGCGTGGGCGCACGAACAGCAGCGGTTCGGCCGGGCCACCCTCGCGGTTGCCGAGCGTGCGCAGGAACGCCGCGAGCCGCGACATCGCCAGCGGCAGGTCGCTCTCGCGCACCGCATCCTCAAGGCAGATCACCGCCGAGCGCAGACCGGCCACCCGGCGGTTGCCGAGCAGCACCTCGACCAGATCGGCACGGGTCGCGGGCAGATACAGCGTCGCGCCGAGTTCGAGCGCGGTGACGGGTCCATGGTTCATTGATCGTCCCCCAGCGAACGGATGATCGCGACCGCGCGATAACGGGAAGCGGCATCCAGCGGTTCGACCGGAATGCCGTGTTCGGTGGCGAGGTGCAGCAGATGCGCGACATCGGGGTCGGCCGCATCGCGCACCAGCAGTCGTTCGGGCATCCGCCGCAACAGCGCGCGTGTCGCCTCGGCGATGCCGGGTTTGATGCGGTTGCGATCCTGCGTGCCCGCCCGCACCAGCAGGTCGGCCAGCATCGCCTCGCAGGCGTCGACGAGCGCCGGGCGGCGGGCGGCATGGCCATCGATCGGTTGCGGCACGGCGGCGATGGCCAGCGGCGCCAGCGTATCGACGAACGCCTGCGACCGGTCGGCGGCGGCGAACTGCGGATAGGTGACGCAGGCGTGAAAATCGCCCGGCCCCACCACCGCGTCGTTCAGGATCGATCGGCTGACGAGGCCGGAGACGATGCCGTTGAGCAGGCCCGAGGCGATCAGATAATCATCGTCGGTCGCGGCGATGTCCGCCTGCCCCGCCGGATCGGCGATCACCGCCAGCGTCGGCGCGAACCCCATCGGCCGGTCGGCCAGGGTCGCGCGCAATTCGCCACCGATCGCGCCCTTGCCGGTCCACCCGTCGATGAACACGGCTTGCGTTGGATCGTGCCGCGCGGCGATATGCGCCAGCGCGACCCGGTCGATACCGCGGTCGCGGATGATGCTGACCGAATAATGCACCGCAGCGTGGCCGTGCGCGCGCAGCGTCCGCGCGAGCAGCACCCCGATCGGCGTGCCGGCGCGGGCGAGCGATACCAGCACCACCTCGCGCCCGTCCGCCCGCTCGGCCAAATGCGCGGCGAGGCTGGCGACATCCTGCGCCAGCCGCGCGCCGTTGCGCGCGAGCGCCGCGTCGTACAGCGCGAGATAGTCGGGACCGGGCACCCGTTCGGGAGCGATCATCTCCGAATAATGGCGCTTGCCCGACTGGATCGCCGCTTCCTTGTCAGCGACCGCCGTAGGGGCGAGCGCCACCGGTTTCATGAGGAAGGTGACGTCGGCGGGGTCATAGCTGCCCGAAAACGGCGCGGGGTCGGCCCGGACCGCCTCAACCGGCATCGAACATGCCCCCGGCAAGCTGCGAGCGCGGCGGCAGCATCGCGAAGTCGCACAGCCCCATAAACGGCGCATCGGTCAGGCTGTCGCCGATGCCGATCACCGGTGCATCGGGAAAACGCGCGCGCAATCCCGGCAGGATGCGCGCCACCGCATGCGCCTTGCCCAGATAGGGCGGCATCAGCGCGACGTTGTTGCCGTTGCGATGGTCGGTCCAGCCCGGCGGCAGCGCGGGCACCGCCGCGTCAACGACGCCGAACAGCGCATCGGCATCGGCATCGGCATGTTTGGCCAGCGCGTAGAGCGCGAGATCGCCCTCCATCAGCACCCGCGCGTTGATCGGCACGTCGCGCAGCGCCGCCTCGGCAGCGATGGCCGCCACCAGTTCGTCCAGCACGGCGCGATGTTCGGCGGCGCGCCCGGCGACGATCGCCGCCCATTCGGCATCGACCTCGCTCTCGTCGTTCAGGATCACCCCGCCATGCGCGCACACCGCCGCCTTGAACGGAATATGCGCGCGGCGCAGCGCGTCGAGGCTGCGCGCCGTCACCGGCACCAGATGCGTCGTCTCCGCCAGCCAGTCGAGGAAGCGCATCTGCACCGGCGTCGCATAGCTCAGCGGCGATCCGTCCTTGGCGAAGCCCAGCGGGGTCAGCCGTTCGGGCGGCACGTCGGCCGGGCATTTACGCAGCGTCTGGAACAGCGTGTCGTCGAGATCGACGAGTGCGATCGCGCGGATCATGCCGCCCATCCGATCAGCGTGGCGTTCAGCGCCGCGACCAGCGCGGGGTCGATCGTCGCCGCCCCCGTCTCGTGCGCGATCCAGTTGGTCCGCCCATCGGCGGGATCGGCGTTGTAGAGATAATTGGGCACGCCGGTTCCATAATTGTCGGTGAAACAAAGTTTGCTGGCCATCGCCCAGCCGATCCGCGCCGGGCTGCGGCTGGTCGCCTGCACGACCACGTCATGGCCCGCGTCGGCAAGCGTTTCCGCCAGACGGAACGGGGGATAGGTGAATTCGCCGGTGCCGATGATCCTGAGCGGGCCGGTGACGGGCGGCAACGGACCGATCGGCGGCGGCGCGGCGGCGCTGGTGATGCCGGTGCGCCCCATGTTGCGATGCGTCGCCAGGGTGCCGAGCGACGCCGCCGCCATGTCGAACGCGGCATCGGCCGGGGCGATGTCGCCCTGCGTCCATTCCAGCCGGCCGTGGAGCAGCGCGGCGATTGCCGTCGGGCGCGGCATCCGCGCCTGCCAGTCGCGCCCGACCGACCAGTCGGTCAGCGTCGCGACGACGATCCGCTCGACACCGGGCCATGCCGCCACCAGCGCCTGCGCCAGATTGGTGAGGGTGGTGCCGGTCGACACCTCGTCATCGACGATCACGAGCGTGCGCGGGGTCGGCAGGTCGGGGCGGTAGATCAGATGCGCCGAGGCGTGACTGTGCGGTTCCTCGAACCGGCACAGCAACGGATGGTCGATCCGCTGGCGGGTCGAATGGAGGAAGTGCACATCCTCCCGCCCCAGCGCCGCGCGCAGTTCGCCATGGACCGTTTGCCCCAAGCACACGGCGGTTTCCGCCAGCCCCACCACCATCACCGGTCCGGGCAGATCGGCGGGGATGCGCGCCACCAGATCGCGCACGCTGGCGCGCATCACCTGCGGGCTGGCGGGCAGATGCCGGCCGAGCACGCGCGACACGATCAGGAAGCCGCGTTTGGGGTTCTCGCGCGCGGCGAAGGCGCACAGGTCGTCCAAGGGCCACACCGCCTCCTCGACCGCGATGTCGAGCCGGCCGGTAGGCAAGGCCACGCTGCGATGCGGGTTCGGGGTCGTCAGCACTGGCATGCGATCCGTGCGATCGCGCTGCGGGTACGGGCCACCACCGCCGTCCGGCCGATCGGCGTGGCGTCGTGCGCCATCTGCGGTTCCAATCCGTGAGAATCGAGAAAACTGAGGATCATCGCACCCTTGATGCCGAAGTTGATGTTTTCCGCGCTGGCCCCCGACCGGCGGATCCGGTCGAGGTTGAGCGAGGAGCTGACGAGGCCGATCAGATGGCCCGCCATGTCGAGAATCGGACCGCCACTGTTGCCGCTGGCGATCGGCGCGGTGAACTGAAACACGCTGCTGTCGTTGCCGATCCCGCACAGCGCGGCGATATTTCCGGCGCTCGCCTGCGGCCCGGTGCCGAGCAGCCCCTGCAACGGAAAGCCGAGCGCCACGACATCCTCGCCCAGATGGAGTCCGACCTGCGAGCGGAACTGCGCGATCTGCATGAGCGGCGTGTCGACGCGGAGCAGCGCGAGGTCGTTGCGCGGATCGGCGAACACCATCTCCGCCGCCAATGTCCGCCCGCCGACATGGACGCTGATCGTGCGGACGTCCTCGACGACATGGGCGTTGGTCAGGATGTGATGCGCCTCGATCGCGATGCCGCTGCCGCTCGACTGGCCGGAGCGGTCGCCGCGATCGGGCGTGTCGTCCTGCAACCGGGGGTTGAGCCGGTCGCACCATGCCCGGTCGAGGCCATAGGCGGCAGCGATGGCGGAGAGGCCGACCGCGAACCCCTGCCCGTTGGCGGCGATCCGCCAGCCGCCCTGATGGCGGTACAGCTCGATCAGGATCACCGCCGCCGCGGCCTGCCCGCCCGGATCGACCGCGAAGCGCAGCGTGTCGCTCGCGATGGTCAGCCGGGTGTCGATCGGGCGGTTGGCGGGATCGAACGCGATCAGCAACAGGCGATCGACCCCGGCCGGCAGCGCGGCGGGATCGATCCGCAGCCGTGTCGCCTCCTCGAAGCCGACGCCGCTGCGCAGTTCGCGGGTGATCGAATCGATCGGCGCGAAATCCGCCGCCACCCGCCGGTCCGCGCCCAGTGCCACCAGCGCCATGGGCGGCGGCGCACCGCCGGCCAGCACGAACGTGGTCGTGCCGGCCGCCGGTGCCCGTTCGCCCGCGATCAGATCACGCATCGCGGGCAGGTCCGTCAGATCAGACGTTGACGCCGAACGACCGCGCCAGCGGCCCGAGACCCCCGGCGAAGCCCTGACCGATCGCCTTGAACTTCCATTCGCCATTGTGACGATAGAGTTCGCCGAAGATCATCGCCGTCTCGGTCGAGGCGTCTTCCGACAGGTCGTAGCGCGCAAGCTCGGTGCCGCCATCGGCGTTCAGCACGCGGATGAAGGCGTTCGACACCATGCCGAAATTCTGGCGACGGCCCTCCGCCTCGTGGATCGTGACCGCGAAGTTCAGCTTCGTGATCTCGGCCGGCACCTGATCGAGCGACACCGCGACCACCTCGTCGTCGCCGCTGCCCTCACCGGTGGTATTGTCGCCCTGATGGACGACCGAGCCGCCGGCGCCTTCCTTGTTGTTGTAGAACACGAAATCGGCGTCGGAGCGGACCTTGCCGGCCTCGTCGGTCAGGAACACGCTGGCGTCGAGATCGAACGCGCTGCCGTCGGTGACGCGCGTGTCCCAGCCGAGCCCGACGCGAACCGCCTTCAGCCCCGGTGCTTCCTTGCTCAGGCTGACGTTGCCGCCCTTGGAGAGAGATACTGCCATGATGTTATCCTTAGTTTGAACGCCCGGGATCAGCCGATGTTGACGCCATAGTTGCGCGCCATCGGGCCGAGCCCGCCTTTATACCCCTGCCCCACCGCGCGGAATTTCCACTCGGCGTTGTGGCGATAGACTTCGCCGAAGATCATCGCGGTTTCGGTCGAGGCATCCTCGGCGAGATCATAACGCGAAATCTCGCGGCCGGTCGCATCGTTGACGATGCGGATGAAGGCGTTCGACACCATGCCGAAGCTCTGCCGCCGGCCCTCGCCCTCGTGGATCGTCACCGCGACCGCGATCTTCTGCACATCGGCGGGCAGGCGGGAGAGGTCGACGGTCAGCGCCTCGTCGTCGCCGTCACCCTCGCCGGTGCGGTTGTCGCCGGTATGTTCGACCGATCCGTCGGCCGAACGCAGGTTGTTGTAGAAGATGAAGTCGCCGTCGCTGCGCACCCGGTCCCCCGCGCCCAGCAGGAACGCGCTGGCGTCGAGGTCGAAATCGGCCCCGTCCGTCACGCGCGTGTCCCAGCCGAGCCCGATCAGGATACGGGTAAGGCCGGGCTCTTCTTTCGACAGGCTGACATTGCCGCCTTTGGACAGGCTTACCGACATTTGACTCTCCCTTGGTCGATCATTTGCGCCCCGCGACCCAGCGCAGGCCCCAGCCGAGCTGCTCGTCGAGCACCTGCTGGTCGCGGACATAGTCGACGATCCGCGTCACCTTCATCTGGCCGCCGATATTCTCGATCAGCACGATGCCGCACAGGCGGCGGTCGTTGCGCCCCTCGGTCATGCGCACCTCGATCGGCGGCTGGTCGGGCATGGTGACGAGGACGACGCCGTCGGTCGCCTGCCAGTTGGGCACGCCTTCGTAGATATTGGCGAAGATGGCGATGCGGCGGATCGCGCTCCACTGGCCGCCGTTCACGCGGATCGTCTCGCCCTGCGACACGTCGCCGGTGCGGTCGTCGCCCGACAGCGCGATGAACGGCAGGCTGTTGTACGACCCGAAGCTGTTGCCGAGCGCCTGCACCACGCCCTTGCGCCCGTCGCTCAGCTCGTAGAGGCAGCCCAGATCGAGATCGATCGCGCTGCCGCCGCCGAAGAACCCTTTCTTGCCGCGCGACCAGTTGAGGTTGATCGTCACCTCGCCGAAGCTGCTCCCGCGCTTTTGCAGGCTGACGGTCTGCCCCTGCTTCTCCAGCGTCACTTTCGACAGGCTGATCGACGGCGGCGGCGGAGCAGGTGGCGGCGGTGGCGGAGCAGCGGGCGGTGGCGGCGGAGCAGCGGGCGGCGGCGGCGGCGGCGGCGGCGCGGCGGTTTCCTCGGCGACGTCGATGCCGAACGAGCGCGCGAGCGGCCCAAGGCCGCCGTTGAACCCCTGCCCGACCGCGCGGAACTTCCACTGGCCGCCCCGGCGGTAGAGTTCGGCCAGCATCATCGCCGCCTCGGTCGCCTGCCCCAGCGACGGGCGGAACGACAGCGTATCGCCGCCCTGCCCGGAGAGCGTGACGGCCACGCCCTGCAACATCGCCAGCGTCTGCCGCCGCGCGGTCGCCTCGTCGATCGTCACGCAGAACACGATCCGCTCGACCTCGCCCGACAGCCGCGCCGGATCGACGGTGAAGCGCCCGCCGGCGCCGGTTCGCGCGGCGAAACGGATCGCACCGCCGTCGCCCTCGCTCTGGTTATAGAAGATCATGTCGGCGTCGCCGCGTACCCGCCCGTTCCCGAGCAGCAGATAGGCCGAGCCATCCGCCTCCACGCCCGCAGGCGCGGTCCAGTCGAGATCGATGGTCAGCGTGCCGGGCGGCACGGCGGCGTTGCCGCCTTGTTGCAGTTCGGTCATGCCGGGTCCTGTATCAACGCGGTCGGGATCACAGCGCGCCGGTGATCGCGCCCATCATCTCCTGGAACGTCCGGCCCGAGGTCCGCTCGCCCAGCGCCTTCATCTCCCAGCCGTCGCCGCTGCGCACCAGCTTGGCCATGACCTGTCCGGTATGCGACCCCGCCCCGCTGAGATCATAGCGCGCCAGTTCCTTGCTGTTGGTCGCATCGACCAGCCGGCAATAGGCGTTCTCGATCCGGTCGAAGCTGTCGCCGGTGAAGCTGTTGACGGTGAAGATCAGCGTCCGCACGCCCGGGGGCAGCCGCGTCAGGTCGACCGCGATCGTCTCGTCGTCGCCGTCGCCGGCACCGGTGCGGTTGTCGCCGCTATGGACGATGCTGCCGTCGTCGCTGGTCAGCTTGCGGAACCACACCACGTCGAGCTGCCGGCCCGACGCATCGAAGGCGAGGCACGAGGCGTCGAGATCGACATCGCCGCCCCCGCCGCCGCCGAACAGCCCGAGCAGCCCCTTGGCCTTGCGCACGTCCCAGCCGAGGCCCATCGCAACGCGGGTCAGCGTGCCGCCACCCGATTTCTCGAGACGGACGCTCTGACCCTTCTGCAGACTGACCATCGGCTTCTTCCTCTCGTTGCGTCGCGTCACGGCGACCCTTGTGGGCGGCGATTATGACCGGCGCGCGACAGGCCGCAACCCCCGAAAGCGGCCGGAACGACAGGTAAATTTCACTGGCGGGGGTTTGACGGAGTCCCGCTTTTCTGCTGTGCGCGCGGCGTCGCATGGACCACCGCGACGACCTGCGCATCGATCGCTCCATCGAATGCCTGCGCGGTGCCGGTGACGACATCGATCCATGTCGCGCAGAACGGAATCCCCACCGCATCACCGTAAGACGCCCCGCCGGCCGCGCGGCTGTTGATCTCGAGGATGCGCCACTGGCCCCCGGCGTCCTGCTTATACTGGACGTTGAGCGCCCCGTGCAGGGCATGGCGGGCGACCAGCATCGTCGCATGGGCGATCAGCGGATGGCGCGTCTCGATCCGCTGGCGATTGGGGTCGAGCTTGGTGCGCACCGCCGCCAGCAGCACCCGGCCATGGTCGGCGACGATGTCGACCGATGCCTCCAGCCCCGGCAGATGCTCCATCACCAGCAGCGCGAAGGTTTCTCCTTGCACCTCGGCATGGCGCAGCGCGTCGACGTACAGCGCAGGCGCGATCCGGCGGGCATCGGGATCGGCGAGATGCGCCAGCGGCGTCACCCCGTCGAGCGTCCAGTATCCCGCGCCATAGACGCCGCGCACCGGCTTGACGCACGCCGCCCGGCCGCCTCGCGTCAACGTGGCCACCGCCGCGTCGAAGCCGTCGGCGGTCGTCACCGCGATCGACGGGCAGCGATGCGGATCGTCGCCCAGCGACACGGTGAACGCGGCCTTGTCATCAAGCAGGTCGAGCGTGGCGGCATCGGCCGCGACGTGCAGCGCGATCCCCGCCGCCGCGAACCGCTCGCGCTGCGCGGCGATGCCCGTGCGCCCCCGTCCGGCGACCAGATGCGTCACGCCGCGATCGATCGCGGTGGCGAGCGCCCATTCGACATAATCGGTCGCCCCGCGCGCCGGCTCGACCCAGAAGTCCGGCGCCACGTCGCGCACCGGCGCGTCGCCGTCGATGGTGCTGACCGCGATGTCCAGCCCCGGCCGGGCGGCGACCATGTTCGCGATGACGTTGCGAAGCGAAAACGACTGATTGAACCAGATCTTCATCGGAACTTTCGGGGAAACATGCCGCATGATTGCGACGGCCCCCTATCGCGCGAGGATGCGACGGACGTCGAGAGGGGAAAGCGCCATGCCACGCACGCTTGCGTACCGTCGCCGGGCACGATAGCGTATTATATTGGCAATACACATTGGGGGTCAATCCATGCCGTCGTTCCTGCCCGCCGCCCTGATCGGCGCGACCCTGTTGCTTGCCCCTGACGTCGCGGCGCAGGAATCGGGGTATCGACCGACCTTCCGCCCCGAAACACTGAAACGGACCGGCACCGCCAATCCCAATATCGTCCTGGTGCTGGGCACGACGCATCTGGCCAACCTGCCCGAAAGCTTCCAGCCGGCGGTGCTTGGCCCCCTGCTCGACCGGCTGGCGGCGTGGAAGCCGACCGCGATCGCGACCGAGGATCTCTCGGGGCTGCAATGCGACGCGCTGCGCCGCTATCCGGTGCGCTATGCCGAGACGGTCGAAACCTATTGCTACGACCCCACCCCCGCCAATACCGCGACCGGGCTGGACGTGCCCGCCGCCAATGCCGAGGGCGAGCGGCTGGTCGCGGCGCTCGGCAAGGCGCCGACCCCGGCGCAGCGCCGGCGGCTGGCGGCGGTATGGCTGGCGGCGGGCGAGCGCTACTCGGCGCTGGTCCAGTGGCTGCGCCTGCCGCCCGCCGAACGGCGCGCGGGCGACGGGCTCGACGCGCCGCTGGTGACGATGCTGACCAGGCTGGCCGCGCATAGCGGCGAAAGCAGCCAGATTTCCGCCGTCCTCGCCGCGCGCCTGGGGCTCGAGCGGACGTGGAGCGTCGACGATCACTCCGCCGACAGCCCGGGGGACGCCGATCCCGCGCGCCGCAAGGCGGCGGACGACGCGGTCCTGCGGGCATGGGACAATCCCGCCTCGCGCCAGCGCCGTGCCGACGACGAACGGCTGACCGCCGGCCTCGGCACGCCGGGCGGCGTGCTGGCGCTCTATCGCTCGATGAACGCGCCGGACGCGCCCGCGCTGGTCTATCGGTCCGATTTCGGCGCGGCGCTGGCCGAACCCACCGGCCTCGCCCGCGACTATGTCGGCTATTGGGAGACACGCAACCTGCGCATGGTCGCCAACATGCGCGACGTGCTGGGCCGCACTCCCGGCACGCGGATGCTCGCGGTCGTGGGAGCCTCGCACAAGGGCTACTACGAGGCGTATCTGCACCAGATGCACGACGTGACGCTGGCCGACGTGATGCCGTTGCTGCGGGAGTAGGGTTCAGGTCCGATCGACATTCGGCTTTGAGCGGCACACGACCCGACGTTTTGGGTCGAACGCGCTATCCGCTTCGTCACCCCGGACCTGTTCCGGGGTCCACCCAGCAGCACACGCTGCCGTTCGAGCCTTTGACTACACCGATCGCCGCACCGTGGACCCCGGAACAGGTCCGGGGTGACGGCACGGACAGGAATGTCGCGTCCGCCCTACCGCGTCTCGAACCTGCGCACCCCCGGCCCCAGCCGGTTAGCCCCCACATTGACCCCGTCGCCAGTATAATCGGCGACGAACGCCGGGCTCTTGTCCACCCCCGGTGCCAGCGTCGCGACATTGTTCTCGACGCTGAGGCCCGTTGCCGGGAAGGTCCGCTTCTCCGCGCCGACGACGATGAAGCCGGTCCAGTTCTCCTTCGCCTTGCCCTGGACGAAGGTGTTGCCCGCGATCCTGCCCGTCGCCCCTTCGGGCAGGTCGATCATGTAGTTGGTCTTGGCCCCCCGGCTGTCGTCGAAGCTGCTGTCGGTGATGTCGATGCGCGGCGCGCGGATCTTCACGTAATGGCCGCCGGTCCCGCGCTCGAAGCGTGAGCGGGTGATGGTGATCGACCCGTTGTTCGACAGATAGACCGAATGCGCGCAGTCGGTCGATTCATCGCATTGGCCCAGACCAGCGAAGGTCGACCGGTCAATCACGATCCGCTGCCGCCCCTCCGGGTTGCCGCCCAGAATGCCTTCCTGACTGTCGAGGAAGGTCGAGTTGACGACGGTCAGGTCGCCGATCTCGGTACGGATGCCCGCGCCATTGCCGTCGGGCACGCGGATACGGCGGAACAC
The DNA here is from genome assembly GCF_001421635.1 of Sphingomonas sp. Leaf25. Classification (NCBI taxonomy): domain Bacteria; kingdom Pseudomonadati; phylum Pseudomonadota; class Alphaproteobacteria; order Sphingomonadales; family Sphingomonadaceae; genus Sphingomonas; species Sphingomonas sp. Leaf25. The sequence goes on along the minus strand of NZ_LMKU01000023.1, from coordinate 364,474 downwards.
GATGCCGTCGACCGTCGATCGCCGGCCGCGCAGCACGAACGTCGCCTTGTCCTCGCACGCCGCACCGTCGAAGATGACGCTGCCGGGGGTCCGCGCGCGATAGGTGATGTCGCCGCCGGTCTGCACCGTGCAGTCGCGGTAGGTGCCCGGCGCGATCAGGATGGTGGCGGTGCCGTCGCGCACCGCGCTGACCGCCGCATCGATCGTCGCGAACCCCTGCCCGGTCTGCTCGATGACGAACGGTGCCGGGGTTTGCGCGGGCAGCGGCGCGGCGACGGCAAGCAAGGCGAGGGGGAGCAGACGGCGCATCGGATGGTTCCTGTCGCAGTGGATCGGGCCGACATGGGCGTTGCCGGTGGCGGGCGGCAAGGGGCGATCACCCTCTGTCCCTTGCTGGGACGATAGGTGCCGCTTGTCTGAAACATGGCGTACCCCCGCGCAGGCGGGGGTCCAGAGTCAGGCAGAACAACGGCCTGTATCCATGGCTCTGGATCCCCGCCTGCGCGGGGATACGACCGGGGCGACGACCTGTGAATTACCGCAGCGTCTGAATGATCCCCGAAAAATCGGTCGCGCCCTGCCCGCCCTCGACGAAGCGGCCGTACAGTTCGGCCGCCCGCGCGCCCATCGGCGTATCCGCACCGACCCCGGCGGCGGCCTGCATCGCAAGGCGCAGGTCCTTGAGCATCAATGCCGCTGCGAACCCGCCCTGAAACCCGCGATCGGCCGGCGTCTCCGGGCCAACGCCCGCCACCGGGCAATAGCTCGTCATCGACCAGCATTGTCCCGAACTGACCGAGGCAATGTCGTAGAAGGTCTGCGCGTCCAGCCCCAGCCGTTCGGCCAGCGCGAACGCCTCGCACGTCGCGATCATCGATGCGCCGAGCAGCATGTTGTTGCACATCTTGGCCGCCTGTCCCGCGCCACTGTCGCCCGCATGGATCACCGCCTTGCCCATGTCGGACAGGAACGGCTCGGCCTTGGCGAAGGCCGCTTCGCTGCCGCCGACCATGAAGGTCAGCGCGCCGGCGTTGGCCGCCGCGATCCCGCCCGACACCGGCGCGTCGACCGCGTGCAGCCCTTTCGCACGCGCCGCCTGCGCCACCGTCTTCGCGGTATCGACGTCGATCGTCGAGCAATCGATCAGCACCGCGCCGGTATCGACCGCCTCGAACAGTCCGCCGCCATAGACCTCGGCGACATGGGTGCCGGCGGGCAGCATGGTGACGACCGCCTGCGCGCGCGCCGCCGCCTCGACCGCGCCGGCGGCGGGCAGGCAGCCGGCGGCCTTGGCGCGCGCGAGGGCTTCGGCCGACAGATCGAACGCGCGCACGTCATGCCCCGCCTTCGCCAGATTGGCGGCCATGCCCCCGCCCATGTTGCCAAGGCCGATGAAGCCGATCCGTGCCATGCTGCTCTCCTGTGTTTTGTCCGCCTCCCGGCGGAAGGCGGTGCCGGCCCGATCCTTACCGCCCGGTCCAGTTGCCCGGCCGTTTCTCGACGAAGGCGGCCATGCCTTCCTTCTGGTCCGCCGTGCCGAACAGGCCGTGGAACAGGCGACGTTCGAACTGCACGCCAGCGCTAAGAGTCGTGTCGAACGCGGCGTTGACCATTTCCTTGTTCGCCTTCACCGCCAAGGGGGCCATCGCAGCGATGGTCTGCGCGGTCTTGACCGCCTCCTCGACCAGATCGTCGGCGGGGACGATCCGCGCGACGAGGCCGCACCGCTCGGCCTCCTCCGCGCCGATCATCCGCCCGGTCAGGCACATCTCCATCGCCTTCGCCTTGCCGACCGCGCGCGCGAGGCGCTGCGACCCGCCCATGCCCGGCGTCACCGCCAGCTTGATCTCCGGCTGGCCGAACTTCGCGGTATCGGCGGCGAGGATGAAGTCGCACATCATCGCCAGCTCGCAGCCGCCGCCCAGCGCAAAGCCGGCGACCGCAGCAATGATCGGCTTGCGGGTGCGGGTAAAGGCGTCCCAGCCGCTGAAATGATCGCCGCCGTACATCGCGGCGAAGTCCATTTCCTGCATTTCCTTGATGTCGGCCCCGGCGGCGAACGCCTTGGCAGAGCCAGTGACGACCGCGCAGCCCTGCGTCGGATCGGCATCGAACGCGCGCATCGCGTCCAGCAGTTCGGCCAGCACCTGCGCGTTCAGCGCATTCAGCGCCTGCGGCCGGTTGAGCGTGACGAGCGTCACGGCACCCCGACGCTCGACGAGGATGGTTTCATACGTAGACATGCGAACTCCCGTAACGAACCGTCATTCCGGCGAAGGCCGGAATCCATGGACGCGAGACGGTAGCGATAGAAGCGCGATCTCCCGACACAATGGATTCCGGCCTGCGCCGGAATGACGGGGAAAAAATCATCGCGGCTGCCATTCGTCGTCCGCGTCGAGCGGCGCGAAGATGCGGTCGATCATGTGATCGCTGACCGCGTCCGGCGTGGCCGGGTCCCAGCGCGGCGCGTGATCCTTGTCGACGATCACCGCGCGCACCCCCTCGACGATGTCGGGCCGCTGGACGATGCGCGTGGCGACGGCATATTCCTGCCGCATCTCGTCCTCGAACGTCGGCATCGCCCTGCCGTCGAGCAGCAGTTTCAGCGACACCTTGCACGACAGCGGCGCGCGCTGGCGCAGGATGCCGAGTTGCTCGCTCGCCCACTCCCCGCCATCGGCGTCCAGCACGGACAGGATTTCCTCGAAATCGTCGCTGGCGAACAGCCGGTCGATCTCGCCCTGGCGCGACAGGATCGCCGCCTCGCCCGGTTCGCCCGACAATTCGCTCAAAATCGCCTCGGCAGCTTGCGGATCGGCAGCGATGCGGGCGGTCGCCTCCGCCACCCGCTCCGACGCCACGAAATGCGTGGCGAGGCCCAGCGCGAGCATCTCCGCCCCGTCGATCCGTGCCCCGGTCAGCGCCAGATACTGGCCGATCCGGCCGGGCAGGCGCGAGAGATACCAGCCGCCCCCCACATCGGGGAACAGCCCGATCGCGGTTTCGGGCATCGCGAAGCGGCTGCGCTCGGTCGCGACGCGCAGCTTGCACGGCTGCGAAATGCCGACCCCGCCGCCCATGACGATCCCGTCCATGATCGCGATCACCGGCTTGGCATAGGTAAACAGCCGGTGGTTCAGCCGATATTCGGCGGCGAAGAACGCCCGCGCCTCCGCCCCATCGATGGCGCTGCTCGCGGCGATCATGCGAATGTCGCCACCCGCGCAGAACCCCCGCCCCTCGGCATGGTCGATCACCACCGCCTGCACGGCGGGATCGTCGCGCCAGTCCTCCAGCGCGGCGAGCATCGTGTCGCACATGCCATGCGTCAGCGCATGCAACGCCTCCGCCCGGTCGAGCCGGAGACGCCCGACCCGGCCGTCGATTTCCACCCGAACGCTCATTTCACCAGATCCCGTCCGACGATCATCCGCATCACTTGGTTGGTCCCTTCGAGGATCGAATGAACGCGCAGGTCGCGCCAGAACCGCTCGATCGGATAGTCCATGAGATAGCCGTAACCGCCATGGAGTTGCAGCGCCTGATCGACCACCTTCGATCCGGTGTCGGTGGCGAAGCGTTTCGCCATCGCGGCGAAGCGCGTCTTGTCGGGTGCGTTCGCGCTCACCTTGGCGGCGGCGGTGTAGAGCAGCGCGCGCGCCGCCTCCAGCTCGGTCGCCATGTCGGCCAGCGTGAACTGCGTGTTCTGAAAATCGGCGACGGGTTTGCCGAACTGCTGGCGCGCCTTCGTGTACGCCACCGCCTCGTCGAGACACCGCTGCGCCCCGCCGAGCGAACACGCGCCGATGTTGAGCCGCCCGCCGTCCAGCCCCTGCATCGCGATCGAAAAGCCCTGTCCCTCGGCGCCGACCAGATGGGCGGCGGGCACGCGCACCTGATCCAGGATCACCGCGCGGGTCGGCTGCGAATGCCAGCCGAGCTTGCGCTCGTTCGCGCCGAACGACACGCCGGGCATGTCCTTCTCGATGAGCAGGCACGAGATGCCCTTCGGCCCCTCCCCGCCGGTGCGGACCATCACCAGATACACCTCGTTCTCGCCCGCGCCCGAGATGAACTGCTTGGTGCCGGTGACGATATAGTCGTCGCCGTCGCGCACCGCCTTCGTCCTCAGTGCCGCCGCGTCCGACCCTGATGACGGCTCGGTCAGGCAATAGCTCGCCAGCTTGTCCATCGTGACGAGGTCAGGGAGGAACCGCGCCTTCAGCTCGGCCGACCCGAAGGCGTCGAGCATCCACGCCGCCATGTTATGGATCGAGATGAACGCCGAGGTCGATGGACAGCCATAGGCCATCGCCTCCATGATGAGCGCCGATTCCATCCGGCCAAGCCCGATCCCGCCTGACTCCTCCGATACATAGATCGCGGCGAAGCCCAGTTCGGCCGCTTGCTTGATCGTGTCGCGCGGGAAGATGTGCTGCTCGTCCCATTCCGCCGCATGCGGGGTGATCGCGTCGGCGGTGAACCGGCGCGCCAGTTCCTGGATCTCGCGCTGGTCATCGGTCAGGTCGAACGGGTTCACGCTTCACTCTCCACTATCGCTTCGGCCTCGATCTCGACCCGCCATTCGGGTCTGAGCAGCGCGGCCACCACCAGCATCGTCGCGGCGGGCCGCGCGGTGCCCATCACTCGTCCATGCACCTGCCCGACCGCCCCGGCATCGGCCGGATCGGTCAGGTACATCCGCGTACGGACGACATCGTCGATCCGCCCGCCCAACTCGCCGATCGCCTGCGCGATGATCGCGAAGCACCGTGTCGCCTGCGCGGCGGCATCGCCCGGCGTGCTGCTGCCGTCCGGCTCGACCGGCGCGGTGCCCGACACGAGGATGCGGTCACCCACCCGCACCGCGCGGGCGAAGCCGATCGCCGCCTCATAGGGCGATGCCGAGGCGGTCCGCTGCCTCACCGCCGCGTCAGCACGCGCGTGTCGAACGCCGCCTGCGCCGCCTTCGCGTCGCCCAGCGACGGGTTGGCAAGGCCGCCGATCCCGCGGGTCTGCGCGATCTGGCCGGTCAGCGTGCCGTTGGCATGGGCCGGATCGGTCGCGACCCTGCCCAGCGGATCGGCATAGGCGGCGTCGGCGGTGGCGATCGTCCAGCCCTTCGCCTTCAACGCCTTGACGAAATCCTCGATGAACAGCGCGGCAATATCGGTTTCGTGCATCAGCATGACGTGGATCGGCTGGCGCGCGCCGAACACCTTCTGCGCATTGGCGTAATGCGTCTCGACGCCCTGCATCATCATGTCGACGTAGAGCGTGCGCAAGGCGGCCATGTCCATCGCCCGGCCCGCCTGTTTGGCGGCGATCGTCATTCCCTCCAACTGCCAGTCCGATCCGTCGAGCGTGACATAGCCATTGGCAAGCCCGCGCGCCTTCAGCCCCGCGCGCACCGCGTCGCGCTTGACCTTGTCCGCGCCGCCTTCGTCGAGGAAGGGATAGCGGAACCATGCACGATAGCCCTCGCGCCCCTTCAACCAGCGTTCGGCCCGGTCGATGTCCGCCAGATATTGCTCGGACGTTAGCTTGGTGAGGGCCGGATGGCTGTACGAATGATCGGCCAGCACATGGCCGGCGGCGACATAGTCGGTCAGCCGGTCGACCCCGTCGACGCCGTCCGCCGCATCGGCCAGATTGCCCGGATTGACGAAGAACGCCGCCTGGGTGACGCCCGCGCGGTGCAGCGCGGCGATCAGCTTCACCGTGCGCTGGTCGAGCGTCAGGAACGCACCGGCCGATCGCGGCGCATCGTCGAACGTCAGCGCGATCCGCTTCTGCGCGGCGGCGGGCATCGCCGCCAGCAGCGCCGCCATCAGCATTCCGATCAACCGCCCTGTCATCCAACGTCTCCCCACGAAAAAACCGTCCGCAGATCGCAGCCCGAAGGCTCCTCGCCCTCCTGAAACAACCGCACCCGATCGATCGCAGCAAGCTGGCCCGGCGTGAAGCGGTTATCGCTGCGAAAATAGCCAGCGCCCCGCCGCCCGTTCCAGATCGCGACGACATGCCCGCGCTTGTCCCGCCGTTCGGCGAAACGGATCGCCCCGCCGCTCGTCCGGGCCGGCAGCGCACGCCCACCGGGACGCGATGCCCAGCCAACGCCGTCGACGGTCATCACGCCCCACGGCCCTTCCCAACGGAAGGTGCCGCCATGAATGCCGCCCTCCAGCGTCACGATGCGTTCGCCCGCCACCAGATCGACGATCGGCGCATAGCCGCAGAACCGCCCCGGCCCGCGCAATTCGCCCGCCGCCGCCGCCGGCGCGCTCGCCATCATCGTCGCAACCGTCGTCAGCGCCAGCGCCCGCACCGCCGTCACCCCATCGTCGGGATGACGAACGCATCCTGCGTCCGCGCCGCCGCGCCATCCTCGGCTTGGCTCCCCAGTGCCGATCCGTCGGGCCAGCGCTGGGTGATCGTCTTGACCTTGGTCCAGAAGCGCACGCCTTCCTCGCCATGCTGGTTCATGTCGCCGAACGCGCTGCGCTTCCACCCGCCGAAGCTGTGATAGGCCACCGGCACCGGGATCGGCACGTTGATGCCGACCATGCCGACGTTGACCCGCGCGGCGAACTCGCGCGCGGCATGGCCGTTGCGGGTAAAGATCGCGACACCGTTGCCATATTGATGCTCGCTCGGCAGCCGCACCGCGCTTTCGAAATCGGGCGCGCGCACGATTTGCAGGACCGGCCCGAAGATTTCCTCGCGATACGCCGACATGGCGGGAGTCACATGATCGAACAGCGTCGGCCCGATGAAGAAGCCGCGCTCATGGCCTTGCAGGCGGAACCCGCGCCCGTCGACGACCAGCTCGGCGCCTTCCTCGACCCCCTTGGCGATCCAGCTTTCGACCCGCGCCTTGTGCGCCGCGTTCACCACCGGGCCATAATGCGCCTCGGGGTCGGTCGACACGCCGACGCGCAGCGCATGGATCGCCGGGATCAGCTTTTCGCGTAAGGCCTCGGCGGTCTTGTCGCCCACCGGCACCACCACCGGCAGCGCCATGCAGCGCTCCCCCGCCGATCCGAACGCCGCGCCGGACAGGTCGGCGACGACCTGATCGAGATCGGCGTCGGGCATGACGATGCCGTGGTTCTTGGCCCCGCCCATCGCCTGCACCCGCTTGCCCGCCGCGACGCCGCGCCGATAGACATAATGCGCGATGTCGCTCGACCCGACGAAGCTGACCGCGCCGATCGCCGGATGATCGAGGATCGCATCGACCACGGTCTTGTCGCCATGGACCACCTGCAAGATGCCCTCGGGCGCGCCCGCCTCGCGCATCAGTTCGGCGAGGCGCACCGGCACCGACGGATCGCGCTCGCTGGGTTTCAGGATGAAGGCGTTGCCGCACGCGATGGCGACGCCGAACATCCACATCGGGATCATCGCCGGGAAATTAAACGGCGTGATCCCCGCGCCGATGCCTACGGCCAACCGCATCGAATAGACGTCGATGCCCGGCCCCGCGCCCTGCGTATGATCGCCCTTCAACAGATGCGGCACGCCGCAGGCGAATTCGATGACGTCCAGCCCGCGCTGGATGTCGCCCTTCGAATCGGCGATGACCTTGCCATGCTCGCTCGACAGCAGTTCGGCGAGCGAATCCATGTTCGCCTCGACCAGTTCCTTGAAGCGGAACAGCACGCGCGCCCGGCGCTGCGGGTTGGTCGCGCCCCACGCCGGCTGCGCGGCAAGCGCGGCGGCAACCGCGCGCTCGACATCGGCGACCGCGCCCAGCCGAACATGCGCCTGCACCTCGCCCCGATTGGGATCGAACACCGCGCCAAAGGGACCGCCCTCGTCGCCCGATACCGCCGTATCGCCCACGATCACATGATCGATGACCCGCATACACTCTCCTGCGATGGCGGCCCGTCCGGTCTGTCGCCGACTCAATCCCGCGTAATATTATTGCTTGTGACATAGCGCGGCGCGGCTGTCAGCGGGAAAACGAGCCATGCCGCGCCGCGCCCGTCGGGTACGGACACGGAACCACCACTACCGATCGACCGCTCTGCCGGCCATGTCGCACGCCCCCGCCGCCGAACGCGCCCACGCCACCGTCCAGACCCGATCGCGGCTGCGCTACCGGCTGGTCGCCTCGGCGATCAACGGAGTGATATTTTCCACGCTGATCGGGGCGGTCGGCGCGCTGGTGCGGGTCGGCCCCGACCAGTTCTGGGGGGCGTTCGCGCAAGGCGCGCCGATCGGCTTCGCCACCGCCTTTCCGGTGTCGCTGGTGGTCGTGCCAGTCGTCCAGCGGCTGGTCGACCGGCTGTTCGGACTCAATCCGCCCGACTGAGATTTCAGCGCATGATCGGGCTGGCGATCCGGTCGACCGCGGCATCCAGCCAGCCGGTGTCGTCGCGATAGAGCTGGAACGTGTTGGTATAGCCCCATGCGCAGCTCTGGATGCCGGCCGAGGCCCATGCGGTGCTGACGATCGGATAATAGCGCGCGCGCTGGTCCGCCGACCGCCCTTCCCACGCGCCATATTCGCCGACGAACGGCACGCGCCCGGTGCGTTTCACATAGGCCGCGACCTTGGCGATCGCCGCGTCGAGCTGCGCCAGATCCTGCTTGTCGCCATAGGTTTCCTTGACCTTCGGGGTCAGCCAGTCGGCCTTGTCCAGCCCGAAATTGGGCGGATCGTAGAAATGGAACGTCGGCACGACATGGGGATCGTCGGGGAAGGGCGAGGTCAGCATCGCGTCCAGCCCGGCCCATTCGGGACCATCAATCACCACCGGCCGCGTCGGATTGCTCTCGCGCACCGCCTTCAACGCCGGGGTCAGCACCGACAACAGATTGTCGGCACCCAGCTTGTCGTGCGGTTCGTTGATAAGCTCGAAATAGACGCTGTCGGGCGCGGTCCGAAATTCCTGCGCGACCTGTCGCCACAGCGCGGCGAAGCGCGGCGCCTGCCCCTTGGGATCGGTGAACAGCTCCTCATAATGGTGCATGTCGACGATCACCGCGATGCCGTTGGCGGTGGCAAGGTCGACGATATGCCGCACCCGCTGCAGGAAGGCGGGATCGATCGCATAGGGCGGCTTCGCATCGGCATGCGCCGAGAAGCGCACTGGCAACCGCAGCCCGGTGAAGCCCTTCGCCTTGATCCGGGTCATGTCGTCGTCGCGGAACGCGCGGCCCCATGCGGTTTCGGTCGGCGCTTCGAGCATGTTCGACAGATTGATGCACTTGCCGAGCTTCAACGCGGCACCCTTCGCGGGCACGGCGGCAGGTGCCGGCGCATAGCGCGGTTTGGGCTGGGCGGCGGCACTGGTGGCAAGCGTCAGCGCGAGCGCGAGCGCGGTGGCAATGGTGTGGCGCATGAAATCCCCTCCAGTTGTTTTGCGCGGAACGTGACGCGGAGGGCGGCGATTGTCCAGCGTTGTCGGAAGTAACGATGATTGGTGGTCACGCTGGATGACCGTCGGTTTCTCCCCTCCCTGACAAGGGAGGGGTTGGGGGTGGGTAGGNGGGGGGGGGGTAGGTCCGCGAGGGAAGGTACGCTTTCCACAACCGGCCGACCCACCCCCGGCCCCTCCCTTCCACGGAGGGGAGCAATTGCTGGCATTCCGGGCGAACGCCGACCGCTCCTACCGCCCCCGCCCGCCGCCGCCGGCCATGCGCATCGCCTTCTGCTTGCCATAGTGCGTCTTGCGCGTGCCGGGCTTGCCCTCGTTCGACCGGCCCATGATCGGCGCCTTGTGTTCGGACGCGGGCAGGCCGAGTTCCTCGTTCTCGAGGCTGCGGATCTCGTCGCGCAGCCGCCCCGCCGTCTCGAATTCGAGGTTCGCCGCCGCCTCGCGCATCTGCTTTTCGAGGCTTTCGATATAGCTGCGCAGATTGTGGCCGACCATGTGGCGCGGGCCGTCGTCGTCGATCTCCACCGTCACCTGATCGCGCGAGGCGACGTCGGCGATGATGTCGCCGATCTGGCGCTTGATCGTCGTGGGCGTGATGCCGTGCGCTTCGTTATATTCGCGCTGCTTCTCACGCCGGCGGTCGGTTTCGGCGATGGCGCGTTCCATGCTGCCGGTCATGCGATCGGCATAGAGGATCACCCGCCCGTCGACGTTGCGCGCCGCGCGGCCGATCGTCTGGATGAGCGAGGTTTCGCTGCGCAAAAACCCTTCCTTGTCGGCATCAAGGATCGCGACCAACCCGCACTCGGGAATGTCCAATCCCTCGCGCAGCAGGTTGATGCCGACCAGCACATCGTACACGCCCATGCGCAGGTCGCGGATCAGCTCGATCCGCTCGAGCGTCTCGACATCGCTGTGCATGTAGCGGACCTTCAGGCCCGCCTCGTGCATGAACTCGGTCAGATCCTCGGCCATGCGCTTGGTCAGCGTCGTGACGAGCGTGCGATAGCCGTTCTTCGCCGTCTCCTTCGCCTCGTGGATCAGATCGTCGACCTGTTCCTCGACCGGGCGGATCGTGATCGGCGGATCGATGAGGCCGGTCGGGCGGATGACCTGTTCGCTGAACACGCCGCCGGTCTGCTCCATTTCCCAACTGCCCGGCGTTGCCGATACGCAGACGGTCTGCGGGCGCATCGCGTCCCATTCGTTGAAGCGGAGCGGCCGGTTGTCGATCGCCGAGGGCAGGCGGAAGCCGTACTCGGCCAGCGTGATCTTGCGCCGGTGATCGCCGCGCGACATGCCGTTGATCTGGCCGATCGTCTGGTGGCTTTCGTCGACGAACAGCAGCGCGCTTTCGGGCAGATATTCGAACAACGTGGGCGGCGGTTCGCCGGGCAGGCGGCCGGTCAGGAAGCGGCTGTAATTCTCGATCCCCGCGCAGCTACCGGTGGCGGCGATCATCTCGAGGTCGAAGTTGGTGCGTTGCTCCAGCCGCTGCGCCTCTAGCAGCTTGCCCTCGATCACCAGTTCCTTGAGCCGCTCGGCCAACTCGTGCTTGATCGCCTCGCCCGCCTGTTTCAGCGTCGGGCCGGGCGTCACATAGTGCGAATTGGCATAGACCCGGATCGAATTGAGGTTCGCGACCTTCTTGCCGGTCAGCGGATCGAATTCGGTAATCTCCTCGATGTCGTCGCCGAAGAAGGTGATGCGCCACGCGCTGTCGTCATAATGCGACGGGAACAGTTCGAGGCTGTCGCCGCGCACGCGGAAATTGCCGCGCTGGAACGCGGCATCGTTGCGCTTGTATTGCAGCGCGACCAGCTTGCGCACGATCTCGCGCTGGTCGACCACGTCACCTTTCTTCAGGTCGAAGATCATTGCCGAATAGGTTTCGACCGATCCGATGCCGTAGAGGCACGACACCGACGCGACGATGATGACATCGTCGCGTTCCAGCAGCGACCGGGTAGCGGAATGGCGCATCCGGTCGATCGCCTCGTTGGTCGAGCTTTCCTTTTCGATATAGGTGTCCGACCGCGCGACATAGGCTTCGGGCTGGTAATAGTCGTAATAGCTGACGAAATATTCGACGGCATTGTCGGGAAAGAACGACTTCATCTCGCCATAAAGCTGCGCGGCAAGGATTTTGTTGGGCGCGAGGATCAGCGCGGGGCGTTGCAGCTCCTCAATCGTCTTGGCCATGGTGAAGGTCTTGCCCGAACCGGTGACGCCCAGCAGCACCTGATCGCGCTCCCCCGCCCGCGCCGCCGCGACCAATTCGCGGATCGCGGTCGGCTGGTCGCCGGCGGGTTCGTAGTCGGACTTGATGACGAACCGCTTGCCGGCGTCGACCTTCGCCGGCCGGCTGGGCCGGTGGGGGATGAAGGTCTGTCCGGTTTCGGGCTCGGACAGGTCGGTGCGGATCGTGATCGCCATGCGCCGGAATATGGGTGACGCGGAACGGGACGGCAACATCTGCCTCGGTGTCGGGAGTGTGTTTCACGCGAAGGCGCAAAGGGCGCGAAGAAGGAGGTTGGGTTCACGCGGAGGCGCGGAGACGCGGAGGGGTTGCGTGATCGGCAAGCATCCGCCCCACCATCATCGTCACCCCAGCGCAGGCTGGGGTCTCCCGGTCGTAGAGCGCGCGCCTCGCCGCGGGAGATGCCAGCCTGCGCTGGCATGACGCTATCCGGCGGGAGACATTCCACCGGTTCCAAGCCGCACCGCCGTTCCGCAAGTACAACCTCCTCCGCGCCTCTGCGCCTCTGCGCCTCTGCGCGAACAACCCTTCTACTTCTTCCTCCGCGCCTCCGCGCCTCCGCGTGAACCAAACCTTCTTCGCGCCCTTCGCGCCTTCGCGCCTTCGCGTGAACCAAAACCCCCTCGACACCACGGACAAAGCCGATAGCCTGCGCACCCAAAGGGGACCCACATCATGCGCAAGCTCATCGCCACCGCCGCCTGCCTGCTCGCCGCCACGCCCGCCGCCGCCGAACCCGACTGGGCAGGCGCGGTGCGCACCGATTATCAGGCGTCGCTGGGGCAGATGTGGGACTGGTTCCACCGCAACCCCGAACTGTCGTTCAAGGAGGTCAAGACCGCCGAGCGCATGGCGACCGAGCTGCGCGCCGTCCCCGGCATGGTGGTGACGCCGGGCGTCGGCGGCACCGGCGTCGTCGCGGTATTGAGGAACGGTGCCGGCCCGACCGTCCTGGTCCGCGCCGACATGGACGGCCTGCCGGTCGAGGAAAAATCGGGCCTGCCCAACGCCAGCAAGGCGCGGCAGGTCGGCGTCGACGGGGTCGAGGCGCCGGTGATGCACGCCTGCGGCCACGACACGCACATCACGTCGCTGGTCGGCACCGCCCGCCGGCTGGCCGCGCTGAAGGACCGGTGGAAGGGCACGGTGGTGTTCATCGTCCAGCCCGCCGAGGAGCGCGTCGGCGGCGCCAAGGCGATGCTCGCCGACGGCCTCTACTCGCGCTTCGCGAGGCCCGATTATGCGCTGGCGTTCCACGTCGCCGCCGGCCTGCCGACCGGGAAGGTCTCGGCATCGGAGGGCATCCAGTATTCGTCGTCCGATTCGGTCGACATCACCGTCCCCGGCATCGGCGCGCACGGGGCCAGCCCGCATGCCGGCAAGGACCCGGTTTACATGGCGTCGCAGCTCGTGATCGCATTGCAGGGCCTCATCAGCCGCGAACGTCAGCCGCTCGAACCCGGCGTCATCACCGTCGGCTCGTTCCATTCGGGCCTGAAACACAACATCATCAGCGACGAGGCGAAGTTGCAGGTGACGGTGCGCGCCAATGACGAGGCGACGCGCAAGCAGTTGCTCGACGGCATCCGCCGCGTGGCGGCCGGCATCGGCACGCTGAACGGCATGCCGGCGGACAGGATGCCGGTGGTGAAGGTGATCGAGGGTACGCCGACGACGATCAACGACGCCGCGCTCGCCCGGCGGTTGAACGCGGTGATGGCGACGACGCTGGGCGCGGGTAATGTCGTGCCGTTCGAACAGACCGGCATGGGCGCGGAGGATTTCGCCGCCTATGTCCAGCCCGACACGCGGGTGAAGGGCTATTATTTCGCGGTCGGCGGCACCCCTGCCCGCGACATCCTGGCGGCGCAGAACGGCGGGCCGGCGGTGCCCTCGCACCATTCGCCGCTGTTCAAGGTCGCCCCGGAACCGGCGATCGTCACCGGCACGATCGCGATGACCGCGGCGGTGCTCGACCTGCTGGGGCCGGGCGCGGCGGGGCAGTAACGCCGCCTATCCGAACACCGACCAGTCGGCCTTGTCCGCCAGCAGCTCCAGCGCGCGAACGCCGAGGATCGAATTGCCGTGCCGGTCGAGGTTGTTCGACCACACGGCGATCGACGCGACCTGCGGCACGATGGCGAGGATGCCGCCGCCCACCCCGCTCTTGGCGGGCAGGCCGACGCGGTAGGCGAAGTCGCCCGATCCGTCATACTGCCCGCTGGTCATCATCAGCGACAGCACGCGCCGCATCCGCTTGGCGCGCGCGTCGTCGCCCTCATCGCCGGTCCGCGCGGTGCGGCTGAGGAACAGCCCGGCCTTCGCCAGCGCGCGGCAGTCGAGTTCGATCGCGCATTGATGGGCATAGCCTTCCATCACCGTATCGATGGCGCAGCGCAGATTGCCGTGATGTTTGGCGAAGCTCATCATCGCCCGGTTCAGGTCGCCGCTGTCGCGCGCGGTCGCCAGCACGTCGTCGTTCAGCACGACATGCGCCACCCCCGCCTCGCGCCCGACGAAATCGACGACGGTGCGGGGATCGCCGCCGTGATGCTCGGCAAGGATGTCGCATACCACCAGCGCGCCGGCGTTGATGAACGGATTGCGCGGCACGCCCTTGTTGCGTTCGAGGTCGACGATCGAATTGAACGGATCGCCCGACGGCTCGCGCCCGACGCGGTCGAACACCCCGTCGCCGACCGCCTCGAACGCCAGTTCCAGCGCGAAGACCTTGGCGATGCTCTGGAGCGGAAAGCGGATATGCGCATAGCCGCCGTGATGCACCGCACCGTCGGCGGTCGCCACCGCCATGGCGAACCAGTCGGGACCATAGTCGAGGTCGGGCGCGGCGGCCTTTTCGATCGTCGCGGCGTTGGCGGTGATCTCCTCCGTCACCTCGGCGACGATGCGGGCGAGATCGGTCACGGGCAATTCCTTGATTTGCAAGCGGTGAGGCGGCGGTAGCAGGTCGCGCGGCGTCACGCGAACCGGGGGTGGTGCCACCATCGGCAGCCATCGATCCCGTCGTCACTCCCGCGCAGGCGGGAGTCCATACACGCTGACCTCACCGATAGAACCGAAACGCCAGCGTTTATGGATTCCCGCCTGCGCGGGAATGACGAAGCTTTACCGGACGCGCGCCAATATCGATGGCGCTCAGATCGTCACCAGATTGTTGAGGTTGATGATCGGCAACAGGATCGCCAGCACCATCATCAGCACCAGCCCGCCCATCAGCAACAGCACCATCGGTTCGACCAGCGCGACGAGCGTCGCGACCAGCGCGTCCAGCTCGCGCTCCAGCTCGCCCGACGCGCGGTCGAGCGCAGGGGCCAGCCGCCCCGACGTCTCGCCCGAGGCGACGATCGCGACCAGCATCGACGGAAAGATTTCCGCCTCCGCCATCGCCGCGCGCAAGCTCAGCCCCTCGCGCACCCGCGCGGCGACGGTCAGCGCCTTGTCGCGCACGAAGCGGTTAGGGGTGACGGCGGCGGCGGCGTGCAGCGCCTCGACCAGCGGCACCGCGCTGCCGACCAAGGTCGCAAGACTCCCGGCGAAGCGCGCGGCATTGTGCTGCCGGCTGAAGCGGCGGAACGGTGCGCGCGTCGCCAGCCGCCGGTCGAGCCGCAGCCGGTTGCCCGGCACCTTCCACCAGCGCGCACCAACCAGCACCAGCACCAGCCCCCCGATCGCGACATACAGCCCGTAGTTCTGGATGAACGCCGACAGCGCGATCAGCGCCCGCGTCAGGAACGGCAGTTCCGCCCCGCGCGACACGAACACCCGGACGATGTCGGGCACGACATAGACCATCAGCAACACCATCATGCCGAAACTAACGGTGGCGAGCAGCGCCGGATACATCAGCGCCAACTGCATCTTCTGGCCATTGGCCTGCCGCGTCTCGACGAAATTGGCGAGGTGACTGAGCACGTCGGGCAGCCGCCCCGATTGTTCGCCCGCCGCCACCGAGGCGCGATAGAATTCCGGGAACGCCTTGGGGTGCCGCGCCAGCCCCTGCGCGAAACTGCGTCCGTCGAGGATCGCGGCACGCACGTCGAGCAGCAACGCCTCGACCGCCGCATTGTCGGCCTGTCCGGCGACGATGCGCAGCGATTCCTCGATCGAAATGTCCGACCCGACCAGCGTCGAAATCTGTCGCGTCAATGTCGCCAGCGCCTTGGACGACACGCCGCGCCGGAACAGCCGGGGCAACTGGACGCCGCCCAGCTTCGGCCCCTTCTCCGCCGCTTCCTCCACCGACAGCGGCAATTCGCCGCGTTCGCGCAAGGCCGCGCGGGCGGCGGCGGGGCTCGACGCTTCGATCACGCCCTTGACGGTCGCCCCGCTGCGCGACGCCGCGCGATAGGCATAGGCGGTCATTGCCCGGCCGCCCCTATAAACCGTCCGTCATTCCCGCGAAGGCGGGAATCCATACACGCTGACGCCACGACTCCAGCCGATACGGCAGCGTGTATGGACTCCCGCCTTCGCGGGAGTGACGGGACATAGCGCGCCATCGTCACGCCTCGTCGCGCACGACGCGCGCGACCTCCTCGACGGTGGTGATGCCGGCCTTCACCTTGGCGACGCCGTCGTCGAGCAGCGCGGGATTGGTCAGCCGCGCGGCGCGTTCCAGTTCGGCTTCGGCCACGCCGTTGTGAATCATCGCCTGCAACCGGTCGTCGACCGCCACGACCTCGTACAGCCCGGCCCGCCCGCGATAGCCCTCGTTATGGCATGCCTCGCACCCGCCCTTGCGCCACAGCTTCTTGCCCGGCTTGATCGCCCCGCCCAGCAACACGCTGTCCGCCTCGGTCGCGCGGTCCTGCCACGCGCATTCGCGGCACAGCCGCCGCACCAGCCGCTGCGCGACCAGCCCGACCAGCATCGGCGCCAGTAGATACCGCTCGACCCCCATGTCGATCAGCCGCGTGACCGATCCGATCGCGGTATTGGTGTGGAGCGTCGACAGCACGAAATGCCCGGTCATCGACGATCGCACCGCCGTCTGCGCCGTCTCCTGATCGCGGATTTCGCCGACCATGATGACGTCGGGATCCTGCCGCAGAATCGCTCGCAGCCCGCGTGCGAAGGTCATGTCGGTGCGCGGATTGACCTGCGTCTGCGCGATCCCCGACAGTTCGTACTCGATCGGGTCCTCGACCGTCATCACGTTGCGCCGGCGATCATTGAGCCGGGTCAGCGCGGTATAGAGCGTCGTCGTCTTGCCCGACCCCGTCGGCCCCGTCACCAGCAACAGCCCGTGCGGGCGTTCGAGCAGCCGCCCGAACACGCTCTCGTCGCGCTCGGACATGCCGAGACCGCCCAGATCGAGCATCATGCCGCCGCGCTCGAGCAGGCGCAGCACCACCCGCTCGCCATGCTGGGTCGGCATGGTCGAAACCCGCGCATCGACGTCATGCCCGCCGATGCGCAGCGTGACGCGCCCGTCCTGCGGCGTGCGCCGCTCGGCGATGTCGAGCTTGGCCATCACCTTGATCCGGCTGACCAGCAGCGGCGCCAGCGCGCGCGGCGGCTCGACGATGTCACGCAGCACGCCATCGATGCGGAAGCGGACGACGAGGCGCTTTTCCTGCGTCTCGACATGCACGTCGGACGCGCCTTCCTTGATCGCTTCGAGCAGCAGCGCGTTAATGAGGCGGATGACCGGCGAATCGTCGCGCGCGTCGAGCAGATCGTCGACCGCCGCCGCGCTGTCGGCCAATGCCGCCAGATCGGTTTCGGCCAGTTCGATGTCGGCGGCGGTGGTGGCGCTGCCGCCATAGCTCGCCTGCAACGCGGCATCGAACGCCGCGTCGGCGACCGCCACGAACGGCACGCCGGGTGCCACCCGCTGCACCTCCAGCATCGCATCGAGCGTCGCATCGGCGCGGTGGAGGCACTCCATGCCTGCGCTACCCAGCCGGATCAGCACGCCGCCTTTCCGGGCATAGCCATAGGGCAGCCGGACCAGTTCGGCGCGCAACAACGTGTCGGTCATGGGCGGAATCCGATCGTGGCGTTGACGCGGCCCGATGCCGATCCACGCTGCATCGCCACCCGCTCGATCCCGATCGTGCTGGTGCGGGCGACCTCGCTCAGCCACGTCACCACCGCCGGATAAGGCGCATCGGTCAGCGTCGCGGTGATCCCCGTGGCGCCGAGCGCGATCGCCGGTTGCAGTTGCTGCACGGCGGCGGCGTTGGTGATGATCGTCTGCGGCGGGCCGGCGGCGACCGTCTGTGGTGCCGCCTCCAGCCGCCCGGCGGCGCGGATGCGCGCCATCAGCGTCTCGGCCTGGCGGATGTCGGCGCGGGCCTGCGCGCGCGCCGCCTGTACCGGCTTCACCACGCCATACACCAGCACCGTGCCGGCGATCAGCACCGCCAACGTGCCGACCAGCACCCGCTCACGGCCGGTCAGCCCCTGCCACCAGCCGTCAAACCGGGCGAGCGCCGCCTCGATCCGGGCATTGCGTCGCACCACGATCATGCCCCCCTCGCCACGATGCGCAAGGCCCCGCCGGGGCCGTTCGCGACCTGCGCGGCGATACCGGCGGCCGACAACGCGGCGCGGACCCGGTCGGCCATGCCGGTCTCGGGCGATTCGCACTCGATGGTCAGCGCATTCCCCTCGAACGTCATGCCGCGTACGATCAGCGTCGCGCCGATCGGCGTCAACGCGCCACCGACCCGCGACAGCAGCGGCACGAAACGGTTGGTGCCATTGGCGCGCGGCAACAGATCGGCGACCCGCGTCGCGAAATCATCGCCGCCGGTGGGAACGCCGGGCGCGGTCGTCACGACTAGTTGCTGGAGCGCCGCCTGTCGCCGTTCGGCGATCCGCTGGAGCATCAGCGTATCGGCGATGCCGATCACGCCATGCGCCAGCGCGGCGAGCCCAAGGATCATCGCCACCTTGCGCGCGGTGCTGGGCAACGGCCCACGCCGCCGGGCATAGATGCCCTGCCGCAGATCGATCGGCGCCGCCGCGACCCGTTCGGGCAGCGCGGCGGCGGGAAAGGCGCTGCCCTGCCCCGCCATCGCTTCCGGCAGCGGATCGCCGCTCGCCTGCACTGCCGGCTTGCCTGCCGCGCTCCACGCCGCGACCAGCATCGCCTGCCCCATGGCGAAGGCGGTGCCATCGGCCGCCCGCACCAGCGCACGACCGTCGCGCAGATCGACGCTCCACCCCTCGACCGGGGCCGGCAGCACCAGCGCGTCGGGCACGAACGCCGCCCCGCCGATCCCGGCGGCCTCCGCAATCGCGATCCATTCGGCCATCACCGCATGGCGCACCACCGCGACCAGATAGCGTTTGTCGCCGATCGCCCCGCCCAGCACCAGATGCACCGCGTCGATCGGATCGGCGATTCGGTCCTCGATCGCGAAGGGCAGCGCCGCCAGCCGCTTCGCCCGACTGGGCAGCGGCAGGTCGACGCCGAGCAGCAACACCGACTCGCTCGGCACGAGCAAGGTTGCGGGTCCGGCGGCATCGACTACTATGGCGCGGCCGCCGGCGATCGCCCACACGCCGGCGGCCGGACCGGCGGGGGCGGGTTCGATTGTCACAATGGCTTCATCGTGGGGACGCATTGGGGCGTGGATGCGCATCATATTCCGAAAGTTTCGTGACACCTTGGCCGCGAACCCCGCCGCCCGCAAGGTTTCTGTCCCTGACCGTGAGGCTGGCCTGACGCTGGTCGAGATGATCGTCGTGCTGGCGATCATCGCGCTGGTCGCCGCCCTGATCGTCCCCAACGTCATCAACCGCCCCGATCAGGCGCGGGTGACGACGGCGGGCACCGACATCAAGTCGATCTCCGCCGCGCTGAAAATGTACCGGCTCGACAACGGCGATTACCCGACGACGACGCAGGGGCTGAAGGCGCTGGTCGAAAAGCCTTCGCAGCCGCCGGTCCCCGGTGCCTATCCGCCCGACGGCTATCTGTCGCAGATGCCGCAGGACCCGTGGGGCAACCCGTATGTCTACGAATCGACCGGCGGACGCTTCGCGATCAAGTCGCTCGGCAAGGACGGCAAGCCCGGCGGCACCGACCTCGACGCCGATATTGACGGCACGACACGCTGAGCGACGCCCATCGCCTCGTACCCCATGGTCGTCATTCCCGCGAAGGCGGGAATCCATACACGCCGGCGTCGCGCATGAATCGCGACCGTCAGCGGCTATGGACTCCCGCCTGCGCGGGAGTGACGAGGGAGCACGCCCAGTCCGGCATGACGCTCATCGAAATGCTGATCGTCCTCGCGATCATCGGCGTGGCGGCGGGCGCGGTCAGCCTCGGCATCGGCTCGGCCACCCGCGCGCCCAACGTCGAGGCGGAGGCGCGGCGGCTGGCGACGCGGTTGCAGGCGGCGGCCGACGACGCGATGCTCGGCGACCAGTTGATCGCCTTCACCATCGAACCGCACGGCTATGGCTTCGCGCAGATGGGGGCAAAGGGTCTCGTGCCGCGCACCGACGATGCGCTGGCGTTCCACAAACTGCCCGGCGGCATGGCGATGACGCTGTCGGTCGCCCCGCCGGTGATCCTCGGCGTCGACGGCACCGGCCAGCCGCTGTCGGCGACGATCACCGGCGGCGACCAGACATGGCAGGTCGACTATGACGGCATCACCGCGCATGCGGTGAAGGTGGCGTCGTGACGGCCGGTCATCCAGCTTTATTGACTCCCCTCCCTGACAAGGGAGGGGTTGGGGGTGGGTCGNGGTCCGGGGCAGGTGCCAGCGTTTCCTCGCGGGCCAACCCACCCCCGACCCCTCCCTTCGCAGGGAGGGGGGCAACCCCGCCCAGTCCGGCTTTTCTTTGATAGAGGCGATGGTCGCGCTGGCGGTACTGGCGATCGCCACGGTAGGGCTGATCGGCGCGGTCGAGCAGCATATCGATTCGACCCGCGGCGTCGAACGGCGTGCGATCGCGATGTGGGTGGCCGAAAACCGGCTCGCCGATCTGGAAGTAGGGACGCCCGAGGCGAATGGCGAACAGGTGGACATGCTCGGGCGCAACTGGAACGTCGCGGTGAGCCGCGTGGCCACCGCCGATCCCGATCTCGACCGGGTGACGATCACCGTCGCGGCCGCCGGGGAAAGCGCCCCGCTCGCGCGGCTCGACGGCTTCCTGCGCGGGGACGGCGCATGATCGTGATCGAACGCCTCCGCCTGCGCGACACGACCCGCGCGCTCGACATCCTCGCCGGAGTCGCCATCGTCTCGGTCGCGATCGCCTTAGCCGGGCTCGTCTGGCGGATCGCGGGGCACGCCGACAGCGGCGCGATCACCCTGCCCTCCGACGCCCGCGCCCGCGCGGTCGTGGTCGACACCGGGCCTGCCATCGCGTGGAACCCGTTCGGCAGCCCGACCGCCGCCGATGCCACCGTCGCCACCACGATCCAGGCGGTGCTGAAGGGCGTCGTCTCCGCCCGCCCCGCCGAACTGTCGGTCGCGTTCGTCGCGATCGGGGCCGAACCGCCCAAACCCTACCGCGTCGGCGACGCCGTGGCCGGGGCGGCGATCACCGAGATCCGGCGCGACCGCATCATTCTGAACAACGCCGGCCGGCTCGAATTCCTCGCCTTCCCCGATCCGTTCGGACAGGCGATCCCGGCCCCCGGCGCGGCCCCGGCGCAACCCGCCTCCGGTGCCCCCGCCGCCCCGCCGGCACCGACCGCGCAGGCCGTCCTCTCGCGGCTCAACGCCACGCCGGTCGCCGGCGGCTATGCGATCGGGGCCAATGCCCCGCCCGGCATGCGCAGCGGCGATGTCGTCCAGTCGGTCAACGGCGCGGCCATGACCGACCCATCGGCGGTCAACGCCGCCATCGCCAGCGCCGGTACGTCGGGGCAGGCACAAGTCACCATCCTGCGCGACGGCAAACCGATCACCGTCACCGTTCCCCTTCGCTAAGGCTATTCCCGTGCGTCACCCGCTCCGTATCGCCATCCTCGCCCTCGCCGCGACCAGCCTGTCGCCGGTCCTCGCGCAAGCGCCGCAGGCCGCCGACATCGTCGTCAACATGCGCGGCGTCGAGATCGCCGACGTCGCCGACCAGATCAGCCGCATTACCGGCCGCACGCTGATCCTCGACCCGAGCGTCAAGGGGCAGGTGACGGTGACGTCGGCCGAACCCCTCTCGCCCGCCGGGGTGTGGGAATTGTTCCAGTCGGTGCTGCGCGCCAATGGCTTCGCCGCCGTGCGGTCGGGCGCGGCATGGCGGATCATTCCGCAGGCCAATGCGGTGCGCGACGGCGGGGTGCGTGCGCGCGGCGTCAGCGGGCAGGAACTCACCACGCGGATGGTGCGCCTGTCCAACGTCCCCTCGGCCGATGCCGCGCGGATCGTCCGTCCGCTCGTCGCCAGCTTCGGCAGCGTCGAGCCGCTGACCCAGCCCAATGCCATCGTCGTCACCGACTATGCCGACAACGTCCGCCGGATCGAGGCGCTCGCGCGCTCGCTCGACGGCGGCGGCGGATCGACCTTCACCACCATCACGCTCCAGAACGGCAACGCCGCCGACATCGCGACAACGATGCAGGGCGTACTGGGCGAAGGCGGCGCGCGCGTCGCGGGCGATGCGCGCAGCAACACCATCCTCGTGCGCGGCACGCCGGCCGCCGTCGCCGAGGCGCGCCGCATCGCCCAGTCGCTCGACGCGCGCGGCGGCAGTGCCAGCATGGCGACCCGTGTGTTCCGGCTGAACTACGCCGATTCGGAAAGCGTGACCGAAGTGCTGCGCGGCATCCTCGGTCAGCAGCAATCCGCCTCCAACCCGGTCGCGCGCAGCCTGTCGACCATGTCGCAGCGCAACAACGCCGGTGCGGCGCTGTCCGGCCTGATCGCCAACGGCGGGGCGAGCGCCGCCGGGCTCGCGGCAGCGGCGGGCGGCGGCACGTCGTCGGGCGGCACCGCCACGATCGGCCAGAACCAGCCGACCCAGACGCCGCAGGGCTTCACCACCCCCGACATCACCGTGCAGCCCGCGCCCGACATCAACGCGGTCGTCGTGCGCGGCACCCCCACCGCCATCGCCCAGATCGAACGGCTGATCCCCGACCTCGACGTGCGCCGCCCGCAGGTACTGATCGAGGCCGCGATCGTCGAGATTTCGGGCCGCGACGCCGAACAGCTCGCGGTGCAGATCGGCACCGCCGGCGCGGCGCTCAATCAGGTGAGTGGCGTCGGCACCTCGTTCGGCAACGCCGGCGCGTCGCTCGGCCAGATCCTGAGCCTGCTGGGCGTGCCCGCCGCCGGACTGCTGACCGGCGGGCTGACCGGCAATGTGTCGATCGGCAACGACTTCTCGATTCTGGTGCAGGCGCTCAGCACCTCGACCAAGGCGAACCTGCTCTCGACCCCGCAGATCACCACGCTCGACAACAAGCTGGGCGAACTGGTGGTGGCGCAGGAAGTGCCGTTCGTCACCGGATCGATCCTGACCGGCAACGGCACCGCCAATCCGTACACCACGATCGAGCGCAAGGACGTCGGCATCACGCTGCGCGTCATTCCGCGCATCAACGCCGGCGACACGATCCGGCTGGAGGTCAGTCAGGAAGCCTCGGCCTTGTCGGCGACGCAGCTCAGCACCGCCGCCGACCTCATCACCCAGAAGCGCTCGACCACCACGACGGTCCTCGCCGACAATGGCCAGACGATCGTGCTGGGCGGCCTGACCAGCGATGATTACAACCGCGTGCGCAGCCAGGTGCCGGTGCTCGGCAGCATCCCGATCCTCGGCGAACTGTTCAAGGGCCGCAGCGAAATCCGCGAGAAGCGCACGCTGTTCGTGTTCCTCAAACCCACCATCCTGCGCGACGGCGCCGACGCCTCGGCAGCGGCAAGGGCACGCTACGACCGCCTGCGCGGCGAGGAAGTGTTGCAGGGCGAAAAGCGCAGCCTGCTCCTCAACCCGCCCGCCCCGCGCCTGACGCTGGAGATCGACGGGATTTATTGAGGGGGGCGGTCGCTCGCCCCACCCCCGACGTCACCCCGGACCCGTTCCGGGGTCCACTGCTCCGCGAATGCTGTCGATCGAGGCTCAATCGCACCGATCGCCGCGCCGTGGACCCCGGAACAGGTCCGGGGTGACGAGAGAGCCTCGAGCAGCCGATACATCCCTATCGACCCGCGCGTCATCCCGGCGAAAGCTGGGATCTCCGGCAAGTGGCGCGCGATAGAAACCGCTGGAGGCCCCCGTCTGCGCCGGAGCGACGTTGTCGGGCAAGATGGATCAACCGCCAGCCGCCTCTGTCCTACACCCCCCGTTCCGGCGCAGAGCAGCGCCTATGAAACGGCCACGCCCCCTGACCAGCCCGACACTGTCACCCCGGACCCGTTCCGGGATCCACCGCTCCGCGCACGCCCCCGCCAGCGGTTCCGGCAACGGGTTCGACCACACGCAAACTCTGCGAACCATTCGCAAAAAATGCGTCGCAAGTGTAAACTTTGTAAACTTTGGACGCGCGACAAACCGCGCCACGGGCAAAGCCCGTGCCGTCGAACGGCGCTCCCTGCGCCGTCGGCCGTGCGCACCTAGTGCGGCGCGGTGCTGCTGCGCTGCACCTCGCTCGGCGCGCCACAACAAAACGGGCGGCGGTCCCTCGACCACCGCCCGTCCATTTTCGCTGTATTGGTAAATACTTACAGCGCGACCACGCCGCCGTCTTTCTTGGTAATCACGACGGTCGCCGACCGCGGACGGCTGCCCGCCGTCGTCGCCGGCCAGATGCTGGTGCTGCGCGACAGGTCGCCGTTCTCGCCGGGGTGCTGGATGTTGACGAACAGCGAGCGGCCATCGGGCGTGGAGTCGACACCGGTGATCTCGCAGCCGACCGGGCCGACCAAGAAGCGGCGCAGCGTCGTGCCCGGTGCCTTGCCCACGCGGGTCGTCGCGGTGCTGGTCGCCGACACGCCGGTGTTGGTGATGGTGCGCGTGCCGCCATCGCCCACGCTGCCCGGCATCGCCGCCAGCATCATGCAGTTGGTGACGTCGGTATAGGCACCGTCGTCGGTCTGGATCCACAGCACCGGCGTCACCTGACCCGATGCGTTCGACGCGCGACCGAACCACAGCCCGTCGGGGCTGGAGAAGTCGTTGGTCGCGTCGAGCGACGACAGGTTGATGTTGGTCGGATCGAGGTCCGCGCCGGCACCGAAGGCATAGACGTCCCACGTGAAGGCCGTCGCCTCGGTCGTGTCGCCGCGTTCGCGCAGGCGGACGATATGACCGTTGGCATTGCCGGTCGAGCGCGTGCCGTTGGTGCGCGGATCGATGTACGAGCGCGGGTTGGCGGCATCGACCTGCCCCGGCGCGCGCGACGAGTTGTTGGTCAGCGTGCAGTACATCTCGCCGGTCGCGGGATTGACGGCGGTCCATTCGGGCCGGTCCATCCGCGTCGCGCCGACCGCGTCACCGGCCAGCCGGCAATGGGTCAGCACATCGGCCTGATCGGCAAAGGCATAGAGCGGGTTGGAAGCGTTGAGGCCGTTCTGTCCGAACACCAGCGCGATCCACTCGCCCGACCCGTCGGCATTGAACTTCGCGACATAGAGCGTGCCGGTATCGAGATACTTGTCACCGGTCGCCAGACGGCTGGTCGCCGCCGCATCCGCCGCCGCCCATGGCGTGGCCGATACGAACTTGTAGATATATTCGTTCTGCGCATCGTCGCCCATGTAGAAGGCGGGGCGGACGCCGGCGAAGACCCGGCCCGGCCACACGCCTTCGTGGTTCATCCGGCCAAGCGCAGTGCGCTTGCGCGGAGTCGCGGCGGGATCATAGGGATCGATCTCGACGCACCAGCCATATTGGTTCGGCTCGTTGCGGAAGTCGCCGGTGCCGTTGGTCGGCTGGCTCACGTCGAGCGTCGCGTTGAACTTGCGGATCAGCGTCTGCCCCGCGACCTGCTCGGCCGCCGTGGTCCAGCCATAGTTGCCGGCGCGCAAGGCATCGCCGCTGCCGGTGTTCAGGCCATAGCGGGTGAACGCCTGCACCGCCCGGGCGCCCAGCACCGCCGTACGCCGGGCATTGTCGCCCGCATCCCGCCGGAAATAGCCTGCCCAATTCTCCTCGCAGGTCATGTAGGTTTCCCACGGCATATGGCCGTTGGCGCAGTTGTTGATCGTGCCGCGCCCGGCGGTGCCATCGGTCGAATAGGCGGTGTAGAGCAGCGCGCTGCCGCGCACCGGACCGCTGAAGCTGGTCGGGGTATAGGGGGTGATGCGCCGGTTGAGCGCCGATCCCTGAACATAGCTCCAGCCGCCGGTCGACGCGCGGGTCACTTCGACCACCGATACGCCGTGGCACTCCATTTCCTTCACCACCTCGGCGGTCGGCCGCACGCCGTTCGTCAGCGTCACGCCATTGGGGTGGAGATACTGCTCCGAGATATTCTCGTGGTTCATCACCAGCACGCCGCGCGTCGAGCTGGTCGCGTCCTGCGCGGTGCCGCTGGCGGCGAGGCCGAAATAGCTCATGCCGTCATGATGATCGCCCGCCCGCGCCGAAAAGCCGGTGTCGGTGCCGTTGTTGGCATAGGCTGCGGTCGCGGCGTTCAGCGGATCGCCCAGCCGGTACAGCACGGTCGCGTCATAGCCATCGGGAACGACCAGCGCATCAGCAAGGCTCTTGCCCACGGCGGCGAAGCCCAATGTCGCGGGCGACACGGCGACGGTGATGTCGGTCGTGCTCGCCGCACCCTTCACGTCGGTCGCCGAATAGCGGAAGACGAGGTTGGTCGTCGCGGCGACGGCGGGCGCGATGAAGGTCGCGGTGCCGGTGTTCGCGTTCGCCAGCGCGACCGTCGGGCCGGATACCTGCGTGAACGCTTGGGCAACGATCGCGTTATCGTCGGTCACGATGCCGGTCAGCGTCACGACGCGGCCGCCGCTGGTCGCCCCGCTCGACGAACCGCCGACCACCGGCGGGATGTTGTCGATCCCGTCGCCCTTGTCATCGCACGCGGCGAGCAGCGAGCCGCCGAACACCGCGACCGCCGCCGTCGACGCGCCGTTGCGCAACGCCTGCCGCCGCGAATAGCGCCGCTCGACCAGATCGTGCAGGCTCGGACCGGCGCTGGGATTGGTTTCGATGTCGCCGTCGGAATAGCCGACGACCAGATTGGTATCGCTCATGATTTCCCCGCTAAGTCCCGGACCATCGGTCGCGCCGATGCCCTCCATTTTTCAGCGTTGGCGTATTCATGCGACACGACGGTTGCCGATCGAAGGCAGTTGGATGGCGGAATGACGACGGTTTCGTGACGCGCTTGTGCCGCGCCCGGCGGCAGGCGTAGGAGCGGACGATGGCCGCCGACCCCCTGCCCGCCAACGACGACGCTCCCCGCACGCCCAGCCTGTTCGACCGCGCGGTCGCGGCGGCACGTGGCCGGACGGACGCTGCGCCGGTCGAACCCGCGCCAGCGCCGCGCCGCGCCGCGCCGTTCGATCGGCCGACGCTGGCAGTCGCCTGCGCGATCGTGGTCGCCCCCCTGCTCACCTGGGGCGGGGCGACGTGGCTGGCGGCATCGGCCCGCGCCGACGGCCGCATCGCCGCCGCCCGTGCCGCACCGGCCATTGCCGCGCGCGACGCACGAACGGCGGCGCTCGCCACGCTGACGCAGACATGGTCGCGGCAACCGCTCGGCGCGACGATGGAGGGTATCGCCCGCGGGCTGCCCCCCGAAGCCTCGCTCGCCCGCGCCGAAGCCGATGCGGCCGGCCGGCTGTCGTTGGACATTGTCACCCCCGATCCCGACCGGCTGATCGCCGCGCTGCGCCGCGATCCCGCGCTCGCCCGCCTGCGTCCCACCGCGCAGAAGCGCGTCGACGGCCGGATGCAGGTCACGCTGGAGGCGCTGCGATGAACCCCCGCCCGATCCTCGCCGCCGTCGCGCTCGCCGCGGTGCTCGCGCTTCCGGCCGTGCGGGCGCTCGCCGATCTCGATCGGGCCAGAGGGTGGCGCGATACGATGCGGGCGGCGGCCACCGCTCCGCCGCCGCCACCGGTCGCCGTGCCCGCCGCCGCCTTTCCGGCGAACGACGCGGCCGACGCCCGGCGGCGGCTGGCGGCGCGGGTGCAGGCGGCGGCGCGCAGCGGCGGCGTCCTGATCGAAGCGATCGGCAGCGATGGCCCCCAGCCACCGGCGCTCGCCGCACTGACGCTGCGCGCATCGGGACCGGAAAAGGCGATGCTGGCGTTCGTCGACACGCTGGAGCGCGGCGAACCGCCGGTGCGGCTGCACCGCTGGCAATTGACCCCGGTGCCCGGCGGCATCCGGCTGGTCGGGCGGATGGTGGCACCATGGCGCGGGTGACCCGGCCACAGGGGATCGCCATCGCGGCGGTCGCGGCGGCGATCCTCGTGCCGCTCTGGCTGTTGCAGCCCTCCGATAGAACGCCCGTGCCCGACCGTTTCGAGCAGGAGCCACTCGCCGCGCCGCCAGCACCCCCGCCGCTGCGCGCCGCCTTCGCCCGTCCGCTGTTCGCCGCCCCGGTCATCGATGCCGCACCGCCGGCCGATGCACCGCAACTGATCGGCATCGTCGGACGGCTGGGCCGCGACGCGGTGGCGCTGATGCGTGGCAGCGACGGCACCCGCACACTCGCCCCCGGCGACAGCGTCGATGGCTGGCAGTTGCGCAGCCTCGCGATCGACGCCGCCTATTTCACCCGCGGCGGACAAAGCGCGCGGGTGGCGGTTCCACTCAGCGATAGCTGAGTCGTATCCGCGTCTCGTTGCCAAACGTCCGGTCGGCCAGTGGCGGGCGATAGGATTGTGTGCGCAGCGGCAATACCACCGGCCCACCCGGCGCATCGGCCACCGCACTGGCCAGCGGGCGTTCGACGCGGTGATAGAAGTTGAAACGGCTGCTGGCGCATCCGCCCGCAAGGTCGAACACGCCGATCAGCGGCAGTGCGAGGATCGACGCCTGCGCCTTGCCCATCGCCACCGCTACCTGGCATTGCGCGCGCAGGTCGCCCAGCCGCCGGTCCTCGATCCCCGTACCCGGCGACAGGACCAGCGGACGCAGCGACAGCGCCTGTGCCGCCGTCCCACCGCGCAGGAACCAACGTCCTTCCGGGATCGCCGGCAGGGCGAAACGGCCGTCGCTGTCGACCGTCACCGGCAGTTGCCGCGTCCCGTCGGTCAGCACCAGTGCAAGATCGTTCGCCGCCACCCGCTGCCCGCCGCGCCACAGTTCGAACCGCAGCGTGGCCGCCGGGGCCAGCGCAGCGCGATCCTTCGCCAGCCGCCGCTGAGCGATGCGCAACAGTTTCGCATCGACCTGCAACGGCTTGCCCGGCGCGGTGACGACGATGTCGGGACCATCGGTTTCCTGTGCCGCCACCGGTGCCGGTGCCGTCATCACCAGTACCACACCCGCCACCATCACCCGCATCGCCGAACTCCCGATCGTTTCGGCGCCGTCATCCTGGCCGATTGCGGCGGGATGATGGTCACATCCGCACGATCCGCGTCGCCAGCCGTTCGGCCTCCGCCAGATCATGGGTGACGTACAGGATCGGCAGGGCGAGCGCGTCGCGCAATCGCTCGATCGTCGCCATCACCTCCTCGCGCCGCGCCCGGTCGAGCGAGGACAGCGGCTCGTCCATCAACAGGAACCGCGCACCCGACAGCAGCGCGCGTCCGATCGCCACCCGCTTCGCCTCGCCGCCCGACAGCGTCGCCGGCCAGCGGCGAAGCAGCGGCCCCAGCCCCAGCAACGCGACCATATCGTCATAACCGACCGGTGGCGTTCCCCGCCCCATGCCATAGCGCAGATTGGCGGCGACCCGCCGGTGCGGGAACAGGCGCGGCTCCTGAAACACATAGCCGCAGCGCCGCCGCGCCACCGGCACGTCGATTCCCGCCGCCGAGTCGAACAACGTCTCGCCGCCGACGCGGACATGCCCCGCCGCCGGTCGCAACAGCCCGGCGACCATGTTCAGCACGCTCGACTTGCCGACCCCCGACGGGCCGAACAACACGGTCAGGCCAGTGTCGCGGCCGTCGTCGGGCACGACCGCGCCGACCACTGCCTCCCCCAGCCGCACAGTCACGTCGATCTCAAAGGACATGGACCCGCCGCCCCCCGCGTCGCACCAGCCATTCCGACACGATCAGCGCGACCAGCGACAGCGCGACCGACAGGCCCGCCAGCCGCACGACGCTCGCCTCGGCACCCGGCACCTGCAACGCGCTGTAGATCGCCAGCGGCAGCGTCGCCGTTTCGCCCGGCACGTTGGAGACGAAAGTGATCGTCGCGCCGAACTCGCCGAGCGCGCGCGCGAACCCCAGCACCATGCCGGCCAATACGCCGGGCAGGCTGAGCGGCGCGGTGACGCTCCAGAACACTCGCCAGCGCGATGCGCCGAGCGTGCGCGCAACGCTTTCCAGCCGGCGATCGACGCCGTCAAGCGACAGGCGGATCGCCCGGACCATCAGCGGCAGCGCCATCACCCCGGCGGCGATCGCTGCGCCGGTCCAGCGGAACAGCACGTTGGCATCGAACCATGCCAGCAGCCACCGCCCGACCGGGCCGTGCGGCGCGAACGCCAGCAGCAACAGCCACCCGGTCACGACCGGCGGCAGCACCAGCGGCAGGTGGACGATCCCGTCGAGCAGCACCCGCCCCGGAAACCGCCCCCGCGCCAGTACCCATGCGATCGCATAGGCGACCGGCAGGGTGGCGAGCATCGCCACGCCGCCGATCTTCAACGACAGCGCGACGATCGCCCATTCGCCCGCATCGGGCATCAACGCGCGGTGAAGCCGTAGCGCACGAAGACCGCCTTGCCCGCCCCGCTAACAAGGAACCGGCGAAAGGCTTCTCCCTCGGGATTACGCGACGCCTTCAACCGCGCGATCGGATAGACGATCGGCGGATGGCTGGCGGCCGGGAACACTGCGACGACCCGCACCCTGGCCGATGCCTTCGCATCGGTCGCATAGACGATGCCGAGCGGCGCCACGCCACGTTCGACCAGCGCCAGCGCCGCGCGGACATTCTCGGCGCGCACCACCAACGGGGCGACATCGTTCCACGCGCCCAGTCGTTCGAGCGCGGCCTTGCCATAGCGTCCGGCGGGGACCGCAGCGGGATCGGCCATCGCCAGCCGCCCCTGCCCCAGCGCTTGCCGCAGGTCGAAGCCGGGCCGCAGCGCGATCCGCACGGCGCTGGCCCGGGGCGCGACCAGTACCAGCCGGTTGCCGAGCAACGTCGCGCGGGTGGCACTCGCCAGCACGCCACGCGCGGCGAGATAGTCCATCCATTCCATATCGGCCGACACGAACAGATCGGCCGGTGCCCCCGCCGCCGCCTGTCGCGCCAGCGCCGAACTGGCCGCGAACGACAGCACCGGGCGGGGATGCCCGCGTCGTGCCCAGACATCGGCGGCGGCATTCATCGATTCCTGCAGGCTGGCGGCGGCAAGCACCGTCGCCGGACGCCGCTGCGCCATTGCCGTCGTGCCAGCCGTCACGGCCAGCGCCAGCCACATCAGGAATCGAATCATCATGCCCCCCGTTCCGCCGAACCATAATCCGGCGATCGGGACAACGCACCTCCGACGGTTGCGTTGCTCAGCCCTGGCCGCCTGTCGGGCCGCCCATCTGGCCAACCGCGTTGCGGCCGAACTGGGCGATCAGCTCGCCGACCTCGCGCGCCTGCGCCATCGACCGCTCGCCCTGCGCGCGCAGATACTCGGACTGAATCCGCATTACTTCGTTGATGTCGTTCGCCTGTGCCGCCGCGCGCATCGCGCGGAATGCTTCCTGCGTATTCGATTCGGCTTGCGACAGGATGCGCAGGCTGAACTGCGATCCCTGATCCGCCATCTGGCTGCCCGCCGCGCGCATCCGCTCGCCCGCATCCTGCATCGCGGCCGCCGCGCGATCGGCGGCATTGGTCGTCTGGTCGTTCATCATCCTCTCCTGCTTACTTGGTTAAAGCGACGTTTGAAGATCGGGTTTGTTCCTTTTGTGACATGATTCCATCAGGAAGCCGCGATGGGCGTTCCCGCATTTCCGTAGGGTTCGGTTGCGGTGCAGCATGGAAGTTGCCGTAATATCCATCATCGTAAAAAACGATCATGTTAATTCGAAAGTCGGGTTTGCATTCTACGGTACGATCACCCAATAACGTTGGTAGAGATTAACCAGGACAAAGACGAGGAGCCGAGGATGCACGCGAAATTTTCCGGGCGCACGACTATCGCCACGATCGCCGGGATGACGATCGTGGGCTGGGCCGGCGTGGCGCTGATCGTTCAGGTGGTGATGCACGTCGTCGTCTGACGATGTCGCCAACGCTTGACGCCAGACGGCCCCGGCGCGTGCTCCCTTCGCGCCGGGGCCGTTCTGATTCAGGGTCGGCCTTGATCGGCGGTCAGGCGATCAGTTTTCGTCGCCCATGCGCAGCGCGGCGATGAACGCTTCCTGCGGGATGCTGACCGAGCCGTACTCGCGCATCTTCGCCTTGCCCTTCTTCTGCTTGTCGAGCAGCTTGCGCTTGCGGCTGGCGTCGCCGCCATAGCATTTCGCGGTCACGTCCTTGCGCATCGCGCTGATCGTCTCGCGCGCGATCACCTTACCGCCGATCGCCGCCTGAATCGGGATCTTGAACAGGTGGCGCGGGATCAGTTCCTTCAACCGCTCCACCATGCCGCGTCCGCGCACTTCGGCGGTGCCGCGGTGGACGATCATGCTGAGCGCGTCGACCGGCTCCTCGTTGACGAGGATGCTCATCTTGACAAGGTCGCCCTCACGATAGCCGATCTGTTCGTAATCGAAGCTGGCATAGCCCTTCGACAGCGATTTGAGCCGGTCATAGAAATCGAACACCACTTCGTTGAGCGGCAGTTCATAGGTCGCCTGCGCCCGCCCGCTGACATAGGTCAGGTTGAGCTGGATGCCGCGCCGGTCCTGACACAGTTTCAGGATGCCGCCGAGATATTCGTCGGGGACATAGATCGTCGCCTTGATCCACGGCTCGCTGATCGTCTTGATCTTGTTGACGTCGGGCATGTCGGCGGGATTGTGCAGGTCGATCTGCGTGATGCCGGCCGGATCGGGATGGGTGAATTCGATCTGATACACCACCGACGGCGCGGTGGTGATGAGGTCGAGGTCATATTCGCGGGTCAGCCGCTCCTGGATGATCTCCAGATGCAGCAACCCCAGGAACCCGCAGCGGAAGCCGAAGCCGAGCGCCGCCGAGCTTTCCATCTCGAAGGTGAAGCTGGCGTCGTTCAGGCGCAGCTTGCTGATCGATTCGCGCAGCTTGTCGAAATCGGCGGCATCGACCGGGAACAGGCCGCAGAACACCACCGACTGGACTTCCTTGAACCCCGGCAGCGCCTCGGCGGTCGGCCGCCGCGCGTCGGTGATCGTGTCGCCGACCATCGTCTGCGCCACTTCCTTGATCTGCGCGGTGATGAAGCCGATCTCGCCGGGGCCAAGGTCGGGCAGTTGCTCGATCTTCGGCCGGAACGCGCCGACGCGGTCGACCAGATGCGTCGTGTCGGCGTTCATGAACTTGATCTGCTGGCCCTTGCGGATCGACCCGTCGATCACCCGGATCAGGATGACGACGCCCAGATACGGGTCGTACCAGCTATCGACCAGCATCGCTTTCAGCGGTGCGCTCGCATCGCCCTTGGGGGCCGGAATCTGGTCGATGATCGCGTCGAGAATCTCGTCGATGCCGATCCCCGCCTTGGCCGACGCCAGCACGGCGCGGCTGGTGTCGAGGCCGATCAGGTCCTCGATCTCGGCCTTGACCTTTTCCGGCTCGGCGGCAGGAAGGTCGATCTTGTTGATGACCGGAATGATCTCGTGATCGTGCTCGATCGACTGGTACACATTGGCCAGCGTCTGCGCCTCGACGCCCTGCGCCGCGTCGACCACCAGCAGCGCGCCTTCGCACGCCGCCAGTGACCGCGAGACTTCATAGGCGAAGTCGACATGACCCGGCGTGTCCATCAGGTTGAGGACATGGCCCTTCCATTCCAGACGCACGGTCTGCGCCTTGATGGTGATGCCGCGTTCCTTCTCGATGTCCATATTGTCGAGCACCTGCGCCGACATCTCACGCTCGGCGAGCCCGCCGGTGCGCTGGATCAGCCGGTCGGCGAGCGTCGACTTGCCATGGTCGATATGGGCGATGATCGAGAAATTACGCAGTTTGTCGAGCGGAGTGGCCACGGTCACACAATCGATAAGAGAAAGTCGATCCGCCCCGTAGCAGCTTCGCGCCCAAAGCCAAACAGGTGGACATGCGAATCCCGCTTGCGGCCCCCGCATCCCCCCGCTATAGGCGCGCCTCCAAGCAACGGCAGGCGCCTTTCGACGCCCCGCCGATACTCCGTCGGGGAGTAGCTCAGCCTGGTAGAGCACTGCCTTCGGGAGGCAGGGGCCGGAGGTTCGAATCCTCTCTCCCCGACCATTTGGACCGCCGCGACACGCGGCTCCCTTACAGCATATCGGCAGGCCGGGCGGCAGACTGCTGTCCTGTATACATCGCATTGCCTATTGTGCAGCGCAGCATGGTCGCCATATCCTTTGGCGAAGGCATCGGTCCCAAGGGTGCCGTGACCGTGTAAGGCAGACGAACCATGCGACCGATTTCCGATACGATCCAGCGACTTGCCAAGATGCAGGCGGGTGGCATGACGCACGGCACACCCGACCGGCTGCGCGAGCTGGGACCGTTCCAGCCCAACCCCGGCAATCTGCGCGGGCGGCTGTACGTGCCCGATACGATCGCGCCCGGCGCGGCACTGGTCGTGGCGCTGCACGGCTGTACCCAGACCGCCGCCGCCTACGATCACGGCACCGGCTGGTCGACGCTCGCCGATCGCGAAGGCTTCGTCGTCCTGTTCCCCGAGCAACAGCGGGCCAACAACGCCAACCTCTGTTTCAACTGGTTCGAGCCGGCCGATATTGCCCGGTTGGGCGGCGAAGCGGAATCGATCGCGGCGATGATCGATGCCGTGCTCGCGCTGCATCCGATCGATCCCGCGCGGGTGTTCGTCACCGGGCTGTCGGCCGGTGGCGCGATGAGCGCGGTGATGCTGGCGACCTGGCCCGACAAGCTGGCCGGCGGCGCGATCATCGGCGGCCTGCCCTATGGCGGGGCGACCGGCGTGCCGCAGGCGCTCGACCGGATGCGCGGGCACGGCGCGCCGGCCGATGCGGCGGCGGCGGCGGCGGTGCGTGCGGCGGCAGCCGGCGTCCACGGCGCGCCGCGCGTGGCGGTATGGCATGGCAGCGCCGACACGACGGTCGTCGTCGGCAATCTCGACCGGCTGGTCGGGCAATGGCGCGGCGTCCATGACCTGACCGCTGGCCCCGATGCCGTCGCCAAGGGAGCGAACTGGGAACATCGGAGCTGGAACGGCCCCGACGGCACCGCGCTGGTCGAGGAATGGCGCGTGGCGGGCATGGGCCACGGCGTGCCGATCGATCCGGCGAGCGGCATCGGCGCGGCGGGACCGTTCATGCTCGACGTCGGCCTGTCGAGCACCGAGGCGATCGCGCAGTCATGGGGTTTGACCGGAACCCCGGCCGCTTCGGCGACGACGGTCGCGACGCCCGCCCCCGCCCCGCGCGTCCGCCGGCTGGAACCGGTGGTCGAGGAACGCCAACCCGTTGCGGGCGGCGTACAGGCCACGATCGAACGCGCGCTGCGGGCTGCCGGGCTGATGCGCTAAGCATCGGATCGGGTTCACGCGGAGGCGCCGAGACGCGGAGGCGGTGCATCCTGCGGCGATAGCCGCCCGTCTTAACCGACGTTTGCAAGAAGGGTGCGGCTATCGCCGCACACGCAACCCCTCTGCGTCTCCGCGTGAACCAATCTTCCGACCGTCAGCGAAGCCGCAACGCGCGCTTCACATCGCGCCACGACACCAGCTTGAAGTTCTGTGTCTCGGGCGCATTGTCGCCGTCCTGGGCTACCATCAGCCCTTGGGGAAAGCGCGGCCCGAAATTGCCGGCGATCAACTCGATCCCGTCGGTGTCGCTCGTCCCGTCGATCGTGCCGCCACCGATGCGGAACCGCCCGGCATAGGACAGATCGGGCAGGCGATAGAGGCTATAGGCATTGTCGCCCTGGCTGCTGACGACCAGATAGCCGCCCCGCCGCCCCTCGGGCGCGATCGCCAGCCCTTCGGCATCGGCGACCAGCGTCGTCCCGTCGACCTTCGTGATCGGCGTGGGCGTCGTCGGCGCGGCGGGATCGGCGTCGAACCGCCACAGCCCGACATCCTCCTCGGCGACATAGAGCGTGGCCGTACGGTCATCGACCACGCAGCCCTCGGACTGGGTGCCGAGTTTCATCGACCGCACCGTCCGCACTACCGGCGGCTTGCCCGGCGGCAGGTCGATCGCGACCTGATCGATCCGCCCGTCCTTCATCACGACGAAGCCGAACAGCGCCTTGTCCGCCTTGCGGGTCCACAGGCACATGCCATAGGCCTCGCCCGCACCTACGGGAAAGCGCCCCATCGGCACCAACCGCCGCGCGACCGTGTCGAGCGTGAACAACGCCACATGCGCCTGCGCTTCATCGGCGCGGTCACTCGCCACCGCGATTACCCGGCCGCCGATCTCGCGCAGATCGACATTGTTGAGCCGCGCGGCGGGCGTGAAGCTCAACCGCTTGCCCGACAGGTCGTAGACGTGGATGCCCGCCTTCTTGTCGGTCCCGATCACCAGACTGGCGGCGGGGTTGCGCCGGTTGCGCCAGATCGCGGGATCGTCGGCAGCATCGGCGGCGGTGTCGACCGGATCGGTCTCCGCCACCGCCGCGACCATCGGCGCTGCGACGGGCATCGCCACCGGCGACGACGTCACCGCACATCCGCCGAGCAACAGCGCAAGGAATGCGGCGCGCATCAGAACGTCACCCGTACGCCGGCCTGATAGCGCGGGCCAAAGGTTTCATGCTCGATCGTATAGCGCGTGTCGCCGACGTAGCGGCGGCCCGGACCGTTCAGCAAGTTGCTGAAATTGCCATAGAGTTCGACGTTCTGGTTGATCGCGTAGCGGACCGACGCATCGAGTTCATTGTCCTTGGCCCAGTAGAAATCGCCGCCGTCGACACCGCGCACCACGCCGTTGATCGTCTGGAAATCGCCCAGATCGTCGAGCCAGCGCGAGCGGTTCTGATACTGGACCCGTGCCGAGAAGCCGTATTTTTCGTAATAGACGCCGAGGTTGTAGACCGCGTCCGAGGCGCCGGGCAGCGGCACGCGGCGGCCATCGGGCGTTTCGGCGCGGCTGCGGTTCAGCGTCGCGTTCACCTGCACGCCAAAGCCGCCGACCCAGTCGGGCAGGCCAAGGTCGGCGACGAACGGATCGAGCTGCTGCTGGATCGCGCCTTCGATGCCGAGGATCGATCCGTCGCCGCCGTTGTCGATCGTCGAATAGACATATTGCGAGCGGTCGACCCCGTTCGCGTTCAGCACATCGCTGCCGAACGTTCGCGTCGTATCGAACAACACGTCGCGCAGCCGCTTGTAATAGGCACCGAACGACAGGAAGCCGCGCGGCAGGACATAATATTCGACATAGGCATCGACGCCCATCGCCTTTTCGGGCTTCGCGTCGGGATTGCCACCCGACACGGTCAGATTGGCGTCGTTGAACGTCAGATTGGGCCGCAACTGGTCGTAATCCGGCCGCGCCGCGCCGGTGTTGAACGACAGCCGCGCCTTCATCCGGTCGTTGACGTCATAATTGATGTGCAGGCTCGGATAGACGAGCGTGATGTCGCGCTCGACGCTGATCGGAGTGGTGACGCCAGTCGCGCCGTTGATCGTGGCGGCCGACGAATTGTTGCGGATATGCTCGATCCGCGCGCCGCCGATCACGTTGCCCCAGTCGGTGGTGACGGTGCCCATGGCATAGGCCGAATAGATGCGCTCGTTCACGTTGTAGAGATTGGCGGTCTGGTCGCGATAGACCCCGACCGTCCTGGCCCGGTCGACGAGGTCGAGGAGCTTGTCGCGCCCGAAATACTGGAAGGTGTAGCCCAGCGGAACCTGACCCTGAAACCCGCCGGGGATCGCGATCTGGTCATAGCCGGTCGGGATGCCCGCAGCGGCGAACTGCGCCGCGCTGTTCAGTTCGAGCAGGCGTTCGTCGACCGACTTGGTGCGATCGTCGAAGCGCAGGCCCGCGGCGATCGTCGTGCGGTTGCCGAGCAGGCCATCAATGTCGTGGCTTACGTCGAGCCGCGCGGTGTACGCCTCGGTCGTGTCGGCGGCGTAGAGCGAGCGCAGGCGGCTGAGCGTGCGCGGAAAATTCTCGATTGCGCTCACCCGCTCGCCGCGACCC
Source organism: Sphingomonas sp. Leaf25 (assembly GCF_001421635.1). NCBI lineage: Bacteria > Pseudomonadati > Pseudomonadota > Alphaproteobacteria > Sphingomonadales > Sphingomonadaceae > Sphingomonas > Sphingomonas sp. Leaf25. Next base: position 326,462 of record NZ_LMKU01000023.1, on the reverse strand, counting down.
AGCGTGCCATTGGCATTGCGGATGGTGCGGTACAGCTCGACCTTCGCCAGTTGCGGATCGGTCAGGTCATAGGCGACGGTCAGCCGGTTGGCGGCGTTCGCGCCGTTGCTGCCGAACGAAGGGCTGTCGTAGTTGAGCTGCGCCGGCTGCGTCCGGTCGTCGATCGAGCGGGTATAGTTCGCGCGCCACGACACGCGCCACGTATCGAGGTCGTGGTCGCCGCCCAGCGTGTTGGTGAACACCGACTGTTTGTAGGCACGAACCGTGAAGTTGGAATTCAGATCGATGCCATAGACGGTGCCACGCAGCGGCGTGTTGCCGGTGCAGACATCGGCATAGCCGGTGGTGCCGGCCGCCGGCGTCGCGTTGACGACGCAAGACGCGGTCCCGGTCGGGGTGCGCGACTGCTGGTCGTCGAGATCGAAGATATAGTTGTTGCGCTGTTCGTCATCCTGAAACGCCGAATAGATCGTCTCGGCGAAGATGCGGTGGCCCGCCGACGGCTCCCAGTCGAGCCGGGTCGACAGCGAATAATTCTTGCGGACGAGGCGATAGAGCTTGTTCTCGGTCTCGCGCGCCCAGATGCGGTCGCCGAAGCCGGGGCGGGCATCTTCCTTGACCGCTTCCCAATCGGTTTCGAAATTGTCGGTCACCATGCCGCGCCGGTACATCGTCGCCGACGACACGATGCCGACTTCGCCGATGCCGGTTTCGAACCGGTCGGACACGACCAGCGAGCCTTCCCATTCGCGACGGTCGCCCAGCTCGACATAGCCGACGCCGGCCTTGCCCGCGACGAACAGGCCGTTGTGGTCGAACGCCGAGCGGGTGATGATGTCGACGTTGCCCGAGATCGTCTCGCCGACCATGTCGGGCGTCACCGCCTTGCGCACGACGATCTGCTTGGCGATCGCCGAGGGGATCGAATCGAAGCGTGCGGCGCGGCCTTCGGGGCTGACGACGTTGACGCCGTCGAACGACAGCGTGGTCCAGCGCTTGGGCGCGCCACGCAGGTTGACATAGCGTGCCTGCCCCTGATCGCGCTCGACGCCGACACCGGGCAGGCGGCTGATCGCCTGGGCGATATTCTGGTCGGGAAGACGGCCGACCGCGTCCGACGCGATGACCGACACGAGCGCCGGGCTGTTACGCTGGATTTCGAGCGCGGCGGATTCGGATTCGGCGATCGGGCGCGATCCGCGCACAACGATTTCCTGATCCTCCTCGGGCACGGCGGCCGGATCGGCGGCAACCACGACGACCGGCTCGTCGCGCGGTGCGGCGAACGCGCTCACGGGAACGAAAGCAGCGCCGGCGAGGAGCGCGCGCACGAAAACGGCCCGACCGGACCGCGACCACATACCAACCATGTCTGTTTCCCCATTCGAGAACGTCGTCGCGCTCTCTCGTTGGGGTGGCCCTGCCCGGCCGGTTTGGCAGAATGGTTACGCGATCGTTGCGTAATCATTACAATCGCGGCTGTTGCCAATCGGCAACAACCGGTGCGGGAAGCAGGCCGCCTCCCGCACCGTACGATCAGAAACGCGCGCCGACCTCGATACCGTAGAAGCGCGGCTCGCCCCGGATATAGGTGGGCACGCCGAAGCCGCCGCCGGTGTTGCCGCCGTCGATCAGATAGCGTTCGTTGGTCAGGTTGCGGGCGAAGCCGCCGATCAGGAAGCGTCCGTCGCGGCCGATCTCGACGCCGGCACGCGCGTTGACCAGCGTATAGCCGCCCTGCGCGATCGCCGGATTGTTCGGCAGTTCGAAGAACACGCGCGAGCGATAGGTGACGCTCGGCACCGCATATAGCGTCAGCCCGCCGAGCGGCACCCGCAGGTTCGCGCCGCCCGACGCGGTCATGTCGGGCTGGAGGCGGAAGCGGTTGCCGGCGAACACGCCGTTGGTCGCTTCGTCCCCGATCCCACCGTCGAGATAGGCGAAGGTCCCGAACAGCGACAGGACGCGCCCGATCGCGAGATTACCTTCCAGCTCGACGCCGAGGTTGTCGGCCGACCCGGCCGAACGGGTGGTCGTCACGCCATTGTCGGTCACGCTGACCTGAAACCCGTCATAGCGTTGGTAGAAGACCGACGCCGCTCCGCTGAACGGCCCGACCCGCCCCTTGATGCCGCCTTCGTAGTTCCACACCAGTTCTTCCGGCACGATCTGGAGCGCGGGAACGACGGCGGCGGTCGCCGCCGTGCCGGTTCGCGCGGCGGCCAGTTGCACCACCGGCGAACGGCGGCCCTTGCTGACCGTCGCGTACAGGTTCACCGCATCGCTCAGGCGGACCAGCGCGTTGAAGCGCGGCAGCACGGCGGCGAAGCTGCGTTCGGCCTCGAACTTCGCACCCCCGGTGCTCGCGGTGCCGAGCAGGCTGGTGAACACCCCGGCCCCGGCAAGGATGCGCGAGAAGGGCTGAACCGAGCTGTACTGCGACTGGCGATTTTCGATCAGCACCCGCGCGCCGGCGGTCAACTCCAGTTGCGGCAGCGGCAGCCATGTCGCGTCGGCGAATACCGAATAGGTGTCGTTGTTGCCGTAATTGGCGAATTCCGACGCATAGGGCAGCACGGTGGCCGCCCCGCGCGTCAGCAGCGCGGTGGCGCGCGTCGCCGGAATCGTGCCGTTGGCGGCGACACAGCCCGCGCCGGTGGGCACGCCCGCCGCGTTCAGCCCGGCACGGACGCCGGCATAGGCCCCGGCGACCGAACAGGCGAGATAGGTGCCTTCCTCGGTCGAGAACGGCACGCGCTGAAAGCCATTCTCGAAGAAGGCGTTCCAGCCGAACGACGCGCGTGCCTTTTCACCGGTGAAGGCGAATCGGCCCTCGTGGCTCCACTGGTCGCCCTTCGCATCCTCGGCAAATTCTAGATACCATGCCGGGCCGCCATCGGCGTCGAACGTTTCGAGGCTGTTGAAGCGGCGATAGCCGTTGACCGTGGTGAAGACGACGCCCGGCGCGAGGTCGACCTGCACGGTCAGGTTCGCGTCATACACGTCGCGGTCGAGCCCCAGCTTGCGCTTGCCCAGCACCTCGGCGCTGAGCGGCGATCCCGACAGTTCGGCAGTGCCATAATCGCCGGTCCGCCCGCCGGTCGGCGCGAACGCGCGGCTCTTGAACGCGGTGCCCGGATTGCGCTGCCCGTCATAGGTCAGCACGAGGTCGGCGGTGACGGCGGGGGTCGGCGTCCAGCGCAGCGATCCGCGAATGCCCCGCTGGTCCTGCCCGTTCAGGTCGTCCTGATCGACCCGACCCTGATTCTGGTTCGGGATGGTCGCATCGCCCGCGATGTTGCGGACATAGCCGTCGCGGTATTTATACGCGAACGCCAGCCGCCCGGCGAGCGTGTCGCCCCCCGCATTCAGGACACCCGACACCTGCGTCCGGTCGAAATTGCCCCGGGATGCAGCAGCCTCCACCGAGAAACCGGGGCGCGGCCGCGCGGAAATAATCGATACCGCGCCCACGGCGGCGGCGGTGCCGAACAGCGTCGCCTGCGGTCCCTTCACCACCTCGATCCGTTCGAGGTCGAACAGGTCCTGATACGCCCCGCGCGACCGGCTGATGTCGACGCCGTTGTAATAGAAAGTGACGCGCGCGCCCTGCTGCGCCGATCCCGAATCCGACGTGATGCCCCGGATCACGAAGCCCGGATTATTGGCGCTCTGTTCCTGGATGACGAGGCCGGGGATATATTGCGCGACATCGGCCAGCGTCGATACGCCGAGGTCGGCCATCCGCTTGCCGGTGACGGCGGTGACGGTGAGGGGTACGTCCTCGATCCGCTGTTCCATCTTTTGCGCGGTCACGACGATCTCGGCGGCACTATCGGCATCGTCGGATGTGCGCGGCTGGACATTGGCCTGCGCGAAGGCGGTGGTCGAACAACCAAGCGCGAGCAGCGCGACGAGCGGACGCGAGAACGACATGCAATATCCCCCTAATGATGGCGCCGCCTCTAGGGGGAAGGAATGACAGTCCGGTTACGTCATCGACCTGTCGTATCAGCGACATAGGGGGCGGCTATCCCGTTTCTGCCAAGGTTTGCCGCCCATGACGATCAACCGCCGCACCGCCCTTCGCACGATCGGCGGCAGCGCCGCGCTCGCGCTGCCCGCCGTCACGGCCCATGCGGCCACCCCGCCCGCGCGGTTCGGGCATGGCGTGGCGAGCGGCGATCCGGCGGCGGACGGCGCGATCCTGTGGACCCGCGCGACGCCGCCCGCCGGCGCGACGGGCGACATTCCGCTCGACTGGCATGTCGCCACCAGCGAGGATGGCACACCCGTCGCCAGCGGCCGCGCCACCGCCCGCGCCGCGCGCGACTTCACCGCCAAGGTCGAGGTCACGCGGCTGACCGCCGGGCGCGACTATTGGTACTGGTTCACTTGCGGTGACGGCACCCGTTCGCCGACCGGCCGGTTCCGCACCCTGCCGCGTGGGCGCACCGCCGATGTCGTGCTGGCGGTGGTGTCGTGCCAGTTGTATCCCGGCGGCTATTGGCACGCCTATACCGCGATCGCCGCCGAACCCCGGCTGGACGCGGTGCTGCATCTTGGCGACTATATCTATGAATATGCTCCCGACGGCTATGGCGCCGACATCGGCCGCAAGCTGAACCGCCTGCCCGAACCGGCGCACGAGATCGTCACCCTCGCCGATTATCGCACCCGCCATGCGCAGACCAAGCGCGACCCGGCGATGCAGGCGGCGCACGCCCGCGCCGCGTTCCTCTGCGTCTGGGACGATCACGAGAGCGCCAACGACGCTTGGGTCGGCGGGGCCGAGAACCACGATCCCGCGACCGAGGGCGACTGGGGCAAGCGCAAGGCGGCGGCGATGCAGGCCTATTTCGAATGGATGCCGATCCGCGATCCCAAGCCGGGCCAGCCATGGGCGGCGATCAACCGCGCGTTCGACTTCGGCGATCTGGCGACGCTGGTGATGGTCGAAACCCGCCTGCTCGCCCGGTCGGAACAGGCCGCGCCCAAGGGGGCCGGCATCGCGCCCGACGATTATGCACGGATGATGGCGATCCGCGCCCGCCCCGACCGCGACCTGCTGGGCAAGGGCCAGCAGGACTGGGTCGAGGCGCAACTGGCCCGGTCGGTCGCGGCGAAGCGGCCGTGGCAGTTGCTCGGCAATCAGGTGGTGATGGCGCGCGTCCCCGGTCCCGACCTTGCTGCAGCCCTCGGCGATGCCGGCTATGCCGAGTTTCTTGCCAAGGCACCCGCCGCCTATCGCGACCGGATCGCCGAGGGGCAGGCATCGTACAAGGCGGGCCTGCCGTTCAACTTCGATAGCTGGGACGGCTATCCCCCGGCGCGCGAGCGGCTCTATGCCGCGTTCCGCCGGGCGGGGTCGCGGCCGATCGTGCTGTCGGGGGACAGCCATGCCGGCTGGGCGAACGACCTGCACGACGATGCCGGCCGCCTCGTCGCCGCCGAATTCGGCGCGACCGCGATCTCCAGCCCGTCCTATGGCTCGGTCCTGCCCGGCATCGGCACGATCATCGCCGATGGCAGCCCCGAAGTCCGCTACTGCGATCAGGACCGCAAGGGCTATCTCCTGCTCACCCTGACGCCAACGCGCGCGCAGGCGCAGTTCCGCACCGTGTCGAGCGTGATCGAACCGACCTTCACCACCGAAACCACCGCGCGCTGGTCGGTCGCGGCGGGCAGCGTCGCGCCGATCGTCGAGGGGTAGGACTAGGGCCGATCGACATTCAACGAAATGGCTTCCT
>NZ_LMKU01000023.1:316448-320699 GCF_001421635.1 Sphingomonas sp. Leaf25 | reverse complement strand
AGTGCGGGGCACTGTTCACCCGAAACTGGGCTGGGGGTGGGTCGGCCCGAGAGGAAACGGTAGGCTCCACAACCGGCCCACCCACCCCCAAACCCCTCCCTTGTCAGGGAGGGGAGCCGCCAAGCGCCATCTTCTGGCTGAACGTCGATCGGCTCTAGGGCCGATCGACATTCCGTCGGCCGTGACGCCAGCAACGACCATTTCCGTCACCCCGGACTGGTTCCGGGGTCCACCGTGCAGCGATTGATGCCGCTCGAGACACTTGCGACAGCGTTTGCGGCCAAGTGGACCCCGGAACAAGTCCGGGGTGACGAAGGAGAATGGCGTTTTCGACTACGAACTGCACCGGAATAGCTGAATGTCGATCCCCACTAGCCCCGCAACACGTCGTGCAGATCGGTCCATGCGACGTCGTAGCGTGCGTTGTCGGTCGGGGCCGATGGCGCGCGCCCGTCGAACATATTGTGGAGATACTGCATCCCCTGCCACGCCGGGAACACCGAGGTGCGATCGGGAAACAGCCGCCGCGTCGCCCCGATCAGCCGGGCAAGGCCGTTCAGCGATCCGGCGCGCAGCACGCCATAGCGCTTGCCCGTCACCTCGCCCATCACCCCGGCGAGGTCGCGCGCGCTGACGCTCGCCCCGGCGATGTGCAGGTCGCGTGGTGCTGCGGTATCGAGCGCGGCGGCGGCGGTATAGGCGGCGACATCGTCCTTGGTCGTCAGCGCGAAGCGGGTGTCGGCATCGCCCCAGTACAGCACCCGCCGCACCGGCCGCTGGATCAGCGGCATCTGCCCATTGAGCATATCGGCGAACGCGCCGTTGAAGATCGAGGTGGCGAGAATCGGCGCGGTGTCGAGCCGGGTGCGAAAGGCGCGGCGCAGATCGAAGTTGCGATTCGTGCCGGTCGGCAGCGCGGTATAGTCGATCGAGAAGTCGGATGGCACGAACCGCGCCGCCCCGCCCCCGATCGCGGCATCGAGCAGCCGGGTCTGCGTATCGAGGATCGTCTCGCCCAGACCGTTCAGCGCCGACACCACGCAGCGCGCATCACGGCACGCGCGGACCAGCGCCGCCGCATCGTCATAGTCGACGGCGACGACCTCAGCGCCGGCCGCCGCCAGCACGGCGGCATCGGCCCCCGGCCGGACCAGCGCGCGCACCACCGCACCGCGCGCGAGCCCCGCACGGACGATCCGCCCGCCCAGATCGCCGTTCGCACCGGCGACAACGATCGTTTCTGTCACATCCTTGCGTATCATTGCGGTTAGCGAACCACCCTGCCGTCCGTGCGTTTCCTACGCGCATCACCGCGAAACGGGAACAGCCATTGGACGAAGCGATCACCGGGCCCCGCTGCCCGATCTGCGGCAACGATCGCTGGCATGCCCGCCCGCTGCCCGAATGCACCCATTGCGGCCTCGCCGTCGCCGATCTGGACTTCGACGCGGTCGCGCTACGCGAGGCGATCCGCGCGCATCTGGCGGGGGGACCCATGACCGGCTTCGCGCTCGAACCCCATGCCCGGCGCAACGCGGCATGGGCGCTGGGGATGGTGTGGCAGGCAGCGGGCTGGCGTCCGGCCACGCCGCGCTCGCCTGACGTGACGCTGGGCATTATCGCCCGCGCCAGCGACAGCGACACGGTGGCGGCGATGCTCGCGGCGTTGCGGCCATGGTTCCCCAAGGCGATCGTCGTCCTCGACGGCACGATCGGCGATGCCACCACCCTCGCCCTGAAGGCGCGCGGCGTGCAGGTCATGGCGCATCCGCTGGACGGAGACTTCGCCGCGCAACGCAACCGGGTGCAGGCGCTGGCGGAAGCATGGGTGCTGCACCTCGACACCGACGAACGGCCCGACGACGCGCTGCTCGGCGCGCTCGGCTGGATGACGGCGGCGGCCGATCGCGACGGCCTGTGCGCGCTGGGCCTCGCCCGGCGCAATCTGGTCGACGGGGTGCAATCGGCGCTGTGGCCCGACATCCAGTACCGGCTGGTGCGCAGTAACGTCCGCTTCGCCGGCCGGGTCCATGAACGCCCCGACGTGCCGTTCGAGCGGACCTCGCTGGCGCTGACCGGCGCGATCGATCACCGGCTGGACCGCGCCCGCGTGATCGAACGATCGAAAGTCTATGAGGCGATGTCCGCCGGGGCGGGCCGGCCGGGCGACGAGGCGGCGTTGCTCCGACCGTTCACCGCCGCAACGTAGGCCGCCGCCGTCTCGCCGGCCAGACTCGTCCGGGTGAAGCGCCCCGCCGCCACCCGCGCCGCCGCCGACAGCGCGGCGCGCAACCCGCCGTCGCGCAGCATCCGCCGCAGCACGTCGCCCAACGCCGCCGCCGTGCAATTCTCCGCCAGCAGCCCCGCGCCGCTGTCGCCGACGAACAGCCGCGCGCTCGGGTCCTCGCCACACGCCGCGATCGGCCGGGCGAACATCATCGCCTCCTGATAGACCAGCCCGAAACTTTCGTAGCGCGACGGCGCGACCACCATGTCCGCCGCCGCCAGTTGCGCGTGCAGCGTCTCGTCGTCGACCCGGTGAAAGGAATCGATCCGGCGCAGCGCCGCCGGCGGCAGTCCGTCCAGTTCGTGGCGATGCAGCCCGATCACCGTCAGCCGAAAATCGGGCAGCGCCCCCGCATCGGCCTCCGCCGCCAATGCGGGCAGCGCGCCGATCAGCGCATCGGTTCCTTTACGCGGTTCGTTGCGCCCGACGAACAGCACCCGCAGCACGTCGTTGCCCGGCGGATAGGATGCCGCCTGCCCCGCCGCGACGATCGCGGGGTCGAGGCTCAGGCCGATCACCGCATGACCCGGCCCCGGCGGTGCCGTGCGGTACAGCGCGGCGATCTTCGCGCCATGCGCCGCGGTATTGGAGATGAGCCCCGCCGATGCCCGCGCCGCCATCGCCTCCACCATCACCGCCCCCCGCCGATCGATCCGGTCGCGCAGGGTTACGGGCGGGGCGGCGCTGGTCGCGACCGGCGTGGAATTGCGCGTGACATAGGGCACCGGCCCGGTCAGCGCGATCCATAGCCCCGGCGCATACCAGTTCGTCCCCTCGATTACGTCGAACGGCCGTTCGGCATGCAGCCGCCGCATCGTCCGCGCGATCATCGCCGGGCCGCACAGATGGCCGATGCCGGGCCAGCGCCGCAGCCATGCCAGCCAGCCGCCGCCCGCCGCGCCGACCACCTCGACCGCGCCGTCGCGCTCGCGCCCCGACCGGTCCATCGTCACGACGCGCACGTCATGCCCCGCACCGGCCAGCGCCTGCGCGATCTCGCGCGCGGCGCGCGACAGGCCACTCTTCTCGGGCGGATAGGCCCAGGTGACGATGCCGATCCTCATTTGAGCGCGATCAACTGGCGGTAGAGCGCGACATAGTCCTCGGCCATCCGCCGGGCGGTGAACCGCGCCTCGAAGCGTTCGCGAACCCGTGCCCGGTCGAGCGTCTCGATCCGCTCCAGCGCGGCGACCGCCTCGTCCTCGCTGGCGACGACGAAGCCAGTCACGCCCTGCTCCACTACCTCACGCACGCTGCCCCGGTCCCATGCGATCACCGGCGTGCCGCACGCCATCGCCTCAATCATCACCAGCCCGAACGGCTCGGGCCAGTCGATCGGGAACAACAGCGCCGCCGCCTCGCCCAGCAGCGCCTGTTTGGCGCGGTCGTCGACCTCGCCGACATGGACCGCGTCGTCGCCCAGCAACGGCGCGACGCTGTCGGTGAAATAGCGCGGGTTGCCGACGTCGATCCCCCCGGCCAGCCAGATCGGTCGCCCGGCGGCGCGCGCGACGCGGATCGCGACGTCGGGCCGTTTCTGGTCGGTCATCCGCCCGATGAAGGCGACGCCGCGCCCGCCCGGCCCGGCGCGGAACCGTTCGGGCGGAATGCCGTGGTGGACGATGCCGGCGTGGTTCGACCGGGGCAGGTCGCGCGCCTGCGCCGCCGAGATCGCCGCGACCGGCAGGTCGGGAAAGCTGCGAAAGAACAACTGCCGGTCCAGCTCGTCCAGCCGCCAGTGGACCGTCGTCAGGCTGCACCCGATCCGGTCGCCTAGCACCGCCGCATGGGCGAACTCGCCGTGGCAATGCACCATGTCGAACCGGTCGAGATAGCGCCGCAGGATGCCGAGCTGCGCCGCCTCCAGCGCGGCGGGAACCCCCGGCGCGACCGTGCCGTGATGTTGTTCCAACGTGCGCAGGCTGGGGTGCGCCGACAAATGCCGCGCGGTGGTGATGCTGTCC
>NZ_LMKU01000023.1:313381-316430 GCF_001421635.1 Sphingomonas sp. Leaf25 | reverse complement strand
GGGGTAGATCACCGGGGCGAGCTGCGCGATGCGTAAGGGGGCGGGCATTCCACGGGCGGAACCATCCGCCTGCGCGACGGTTCCGTCAGGGTGGTCCCAACACCACGTATTTAAACGGGAAAGTTCCGTAATGTTCATCCTACATCTTGCGTTGCAGGGCTGTCTTCGTGCGCGCGAGGTGGAATATGGCGTTACGGCCGACACCGGCGGCCACATCCGCTACCTGCTCGATCTGGTCACGGCCGGCGGGCGACATCCCGACATCGAACGGCAGGAGATCGTCACCCGTGCCTTTCGCGGCGGTCCTGCAGGCGAGGGCTATTGGCGCGCGGTCGAACCGATCGATGCGACGACCCGCCTCATCCGCCTGCGCTCGGCAAGCGACGCCTATATGGCCAAGGAGGCATTGTGGGGCGAGCATGAAACCACGGTCGACGCGCTTATCGCCCATATCGCAACGCTCGACCGCCGGCCCGACCTGATCCATGCCCATTATGCCGATGCCGGCGCGGTGGCGGCGGCGATCAAGGACCGGCTCGGCATCCCCTATCTGTTCACCGCCCATTCGCTCGGCCGGGTCAAGCGGACCGCGTTCGGCACCGATTGCGCCGAGACGCAGGGAATCGACCGCCGCATCGCGATCGAGGACCGCGCGATCGCCGGGGCCGCCGCGATCATCGCCTCCTCGCGCGACGAGGCGGAGGTGCAGTACGCCGGCTATCCGAGCTACGATCCCGGCCGCATCCGCATCATCCCGCCGGGCAGCGATCTGGCACTGTTCGCCGGCACCTGCACCGACACGCTGGTCGACGCCCGGATCGACCGGTTCCTCGCCGATCCGACCAAGCCCGCGATCCTCGCCATCGCCCGGCCGGTCAGCAAGAAGAACCTCGCCGCCCTCGTCCACGCCTATGGCCGCTGCCCCGCGCTGCAAACCGCCGCGAACCTCGTCATCGTCGCCGGCACCCGCGATGATCCGCGCAGCCTTGAACCCGAACTCGCCGGCAACATGGCCGAACTGTTCGCGCTGATCGACCGCTACGACCTGTACGGATCGGTAGCACTTCCCAAGAGCCACGCCCCGCACGAAGTCCCGGCGATCTATGCCTATGCCCGCGCGCGGCGCGGCGTGTTCGTCAACCCCGCGCTCAACGAACCGTTCGGCCTCACCCTGCTCGAAGCCGCCGCGTCGGGCCTGCCTTTGGTCGCGACCGACAGCGGCGGGCCGAATGACATCATCGAAGGCTGCGGCAACGGCATCCTCGTCGATCCGCGCGATCCGCATGCCATCGGTCAGGCGGTGCTGAAAATCCTGTCCGACGACATGCTGTGGGACCGGTATTCGCAGGCCGGGGCGGTCGCGGCCAGGCTGTACGACTGGGACGGCCATGTCGAACGCTATGTCGAACTGGCGCAGGCGGTCATCGCCCCGCCGGCCCCGGTGATGGAATCCCCGCGCCTGCTGCTCGTCTCCGACATCGACAACACGCTGCTCGGCGAAGCGGAGGCCGCCGCCGCGTTCAACCTGTGGCACGGCGACCAGCGCGACATGGCGTTCGGCATCGCCACCGGTCGCAGCCTGCACAGCGCGCTGGCGATCCTCGCCCAGAACCATGTCGCGCCGCCCGCCATCATGATTACCTCGGTCGGATCGGAAATCTACCACCGCGTCCACGGCGGCGTCTATGCCCGCGACGATGCGTGGACCCGGCGGATCGACGCCGGCTGGGACCGCGCCGCCATCGCGCGGCTGCTCGCCACCGTCGCCGACCTCCGCCCGCAAAGCCCGCTAGAACAGCGCAGTCACAAGCTCAGCTATTTCACCGGTGGCGAGGCGGACATCACCGAACGGGTGCGCGACCTGCTCGCCGCCGCCGGCGTCACCGCCTCGGTGATCCACAGCCACGGCCGCTATCTCGACGTGTTGCCGCTCGCCGCGTCGAAGGGCACGGCGGTCGAGTATGTCCGTCAGCATCATGGCCTGCGCCCCGATCAGGTGATCGTCGCGGGCGACAGCGGCAATGACGTCGAGATGCTGCGCGCCTGCGCCCGATCGATCATCGTCGGCAATTATTCGGATGGTCTGGCACAGCATCCCGACCTCGCGCACAGCTATGTCGCGCGGACCGGCTATGCGTTCGGCATCATGGAAGGGGTCGCCCATTTCCGCGCGCAACCCGACCGGCGGCTGATCGCGTGATTTCGGTCTGCACGCTGGTGCGCGGCCGCGAGGGGCATCTTGCGCAGTTGCTCGCCGGCATCGCCCGCCAGAGCCGTGCGCCCGACGAAGTCGTCATCGCCTATATGCAGGATGCCGCGCCGTCGGGCCTGCCCGATCCCGGCGTACGGTTGCGCGAGATATTCGTCCCCGGCGATCCGATGCCGCTCGCCCGCGCGCGCAACGCCGCCGCTGCCGCCGCACAGGGCGACACGCTGATCTTTCTGGATGTCGACTGCATCCCCTCGCCGACGCTGGTCGAACGCTATGCCAGCGTGCTGGCCGACGCGCCCGGCGTCTATCTCGGCGAAGTCCGTTATCTGCCGCCCGGCCCGGTCGATCCGGCGGCCTTGCCACATGCCGGCGAACGCCACCCCGCCAAACCCGCGCTTGCCGACGACGAGGTTCGCCCCGTGCCGAGTCACGGCGAATTGTGGGGCCTCTCGTTCGCCCTTCCCCGCAGCGCATGGGAGGCGGCGGGCGGCATGGACGAGGGCTATGTCGGCTATGGGGCTGAGGAAACCGACTTCGCGTGGCGGCTCCACGCGGCGGGCGTGCCGATGGCATGGGTCGGCGGCGCGGTCGCATGGCATCAGCATCACGCGGTCCACGTCCCCCCGCTCCACCAGTTCGACCCGATCCTGCGCAACGCCGCCCGCTTCCGCGAACGCTGGGGCCGGTGGTGCATGGACTATTGGCTCGGCCAGTTCGCCGCCGCCGGGCTGATCCGCTGGACCCCCGACGCGACCGCGATCGAACGCCTGCGCGATCCTACCGACGCCGAAATCGCCGCCAGCCGGCGCGGGGATGCGTTGTTCAGCTAGGCGGGAT
>NZ_LMKU01000023.1:299857-313371 GCF_001421635.1 Sphingomonas sp. Leaf25 | reverse complement strand
GGGTTGGGGGTGGGTCGGCCCGAGAGGAAACGTAAGCGCTCCACAACCGGCCAACCCACCCCCACCCCCTCCCTTTCAGGGAGGGGAGCAGATTGGGAAGCCATTCCGTTAAATGTCGATCGGTCCCAAGAGCGAATCCACCAAATCTGCATGCCGGCTCGATACCCGCCGCACATCGTCCGCCTATCGTCCGATCGATCACGACGATGGAGGCTCCGATGCGTACAGTCCGGCGACCCACCTTTCCCTGGCGGCTTCTCGGATGGAGTGGCCTCGCCGGTCTGTTGCTGCTGCCATGGGCGGCGGGCGCACCATGGACGCCGGCGGATTACGGCTTCGCCGCCGCGATGTTCGCCGCACTCGGCGGGATGATCGAGCTGGCGGTGCGCACCTCGGGCAACCCCGCCTATCGCGCGGGCGCGATCGTCGCGATCGGCACCGCCTTCCTGCTGCTATGGAGCAACGCCGCGGTCGGCCTGCTCGGCGACGGGGATAATCCAGCCAATGCAGTGTTCCTGATCGTCCTCGCCATCGCCATCCTCGGCGGGCTGTTCGTCCGGTTCGGCAACGCCGGCATGGTCCGCGTGATGCAGGGCACCGCGCTTGCCCAGTTGCTTGCCGGCACGCTCGGCTGGACCTTGGGCTGGGCCGCGCCGGGCGGGCAGGGCGTGTATGAAGTCACGCTCGGCATCGCCCTGTTCGGCACGCTCTGGCTGGTCGCCGCGGGATGCTTCGCCCGCGCCGCGCGTCACTCCGCCCAGAGCCGTACCGCCAGCCCTTCGATATAATCGGCGGCATGGGCGGCGGCGGCGGGATCGTACAGCGCCGCCAGCGCCGCCGGATCGAGCGCCTTCGCCGCGTCGAGCAGCCCGCGCCAGGGGCTGAGCGACCCCGGCCAGCGGTGCAGCGCCACCGCCGCGCCGACCTCGGCCAGCCGGTCGGCCTTGCGCGTCTGTTCGGCGAAATAGCGCCATTCGGGCGCGCAGATATAGGGCCGGCCGACCCGCGCGATCTCGTGCACCGTATTGTCCCCGGCCGACGCGATGACGACGTCGGCCGCCGCGATATGATCGGTGACGTTCGCGACCCAGCCCTTCTCCACCAGATTGCCGAAGTCGGTTTCATGCCCCTCGCGGTGGACCGGTCCGATCACCAGCCACAGCGCGTCCGGCACCGCCCGCGCCGCCATCGTCAGCGGCGCATAGGGCGTCCCCGCCCCGCCCCCGCCGGTGAGCACCAGTACGACCTCGCGGTTCGGATCGATCCCCAGCCTTGCCCGCGCCTCGGCTTTCGATGGCACCGGATCGGTCGTGGTACACAGGCCGCCGGTGTAGCAGGTCTTGGCCCGCGCCCAGTCGGGGAAATCATCCTGCTCGATGCCCTCATCGAACGGCGCCAGCAAGCCAACGCACGCCTGATAGGCACCCAGATGCCCCGGATCGGTCCGGTCGCCGTGCATGCGGATCTTGATCGCCGGTACGCTCGCGATCCGCGCCATCAGCGCGATTTCCGCCGACACGTCGACCACGAACAGCGCAGGGCCGACATCGTCGAGATGGTCGAGGATCGTGCGCATCGTCCGCCGCGTCGCATCGACGCCCAACGGCACGCAGTGCAGCACCTCGGGCGTCGGCTGGTCGAACAGCGCCCGCGTCGGCACCGGCGCGCCGATCATGTTGGGCAGTTCGATCAGCTCGATCGGCCGGTCGAACCCGTCGAACAGGTCGGGCCGCGCACACAGGATCGTCACGCGCCGTTCGGGCGGCAGTTCGCGGATGATCGCCATCGCGCGATTGGCGTGTCCGCGCCCTTGATGATGGATGAAGAAGGTGATCGGCCGTGTCGTCATATATCCCCCGGAGAACCCGACTATCGACAGCGGCGTACGCTGCGTTCCGGCCGGGGAACCCTTGTTCGCACCCGGCGTATCCCGCATAGCTAAGTTATTGCGGTAGCGCAACAATTTCCGATCCGATCGCTAGGAATTACCCATGCCCGAACGCTGGACCAGCCCCCGTCCCGGCCTGTCGCTGCTTCGGCGCGGGCACGCCCCGATCCGGGCGATCCAGGTCTATGGACAACGCTGTTCGGGCACCAACGTGCTGATCCGCTCGATCGAGGCGAACCTCGGGCCTGCCGCCTTTACGGAAAGCTGCGGTTTCAAACACTGGTTCGTGCCCGAACAGGTGTTGTTCCCGCGCGACGTGATGGTGCTGGTGATCGCGCGCGATGCCGTAGACTGGGTGCGCAGCCTGCACCGCCAGCCATGGCACGCCCATCCCGAGCTCAAGGCGCTCGGCTTCTCCGACTTCATCCGCGCGCCGTGGCACAGCTATTGGGACCAGGAATTCTGGGGGGTCGACAGCGACCATCCGGTGCTGGGGCGCGAGATGCTGCACGAACGCTGTCCCATGACCGGCGACCGGTTCGCCAACCCGCTCGCCAAGCGGACCGCGAAGCTGCGCCACTGGAGCGAGCTTGGCGACCGCGCGCACCATGTCGCGCTGCTCGGGCAGGATGCGTTCCTCGCCGATCCGCAGGGGGTGATCGACGCTCTGGCGGCGGCCACCGGCCTCACCCGCAGCGAACCCTTCGTGTCGCACGACAGCTACAAGGGGCAGGGTTTCCGCAAGTTCGTGCCGACCCGCTACGATCGGGTATCGGACGCCGACCTTGCCCATATCCACGCATGGCTCGACCCGGACGTGGAGGCGCGCTTCGGTTTCGACATCCCTGCGGCCCAGGCGCAGGCCGCCGAATAAACGATCAGGCGGGGCGTCGCCGCAGCAGCAGCAGCAGCACCGCCAGCATCGCGCCCGCCACCACCGACCAGATCGCCAGCCCCTGCCACGGGGTAAAGCCCAGCCATTCGTCGGCGACGGTGCGCAGATAGCCCGGATCGAACCGCTCGACGAACACGCCGTCGCGCACCGCCCGCTCGACCGTGCCCGGCGCGGTGATCTCGGCGCTGGCGATCGCCATGTTGAGCACGACCGATCCGGCGAGCAACGCCGCCACCGCCAGCCGCGACCAGCGCAGTGCGCGCGCCCAGAACATGCCGATGCCGAGGCACAGGAACCCCACGGCGGGCAGCGCATGGCGCGGACCGGTCGCATTGCCGCCGTCCCAGTAATAATAGGAGGCGTTGATGAGGAACGGCAGCACCGCCCCGCCCAGCGCCAGCCATCCGACCGCGCGGGTACGCGCATCGGCGATCAGCAGCGCGATCCCGAATGGCGCGACGATCAGGATCGGCGCGACCCACAGCATGCCCCGCCGCTCGCCGAAGGTTAGTTGATACAGGACACCGGGTTTGGGATAGGTCAGCCCGAACAGCCCCTCCTGCATCCCTGCGAAATCGGTGACGCCCGAATAGCCGAGGCGAAACACCGTCCCGAACGCGAACCAGTTGTAGCCGAGCAGCAGGACCAGCGCGCTCGCCCCCGCCGCCAGCACGATTCCCGCCGCCCGGCCCTGTTCGGCGCGGTTCCGGTCGCGCAGGCTCCATAGCGCGTACAGCCCGACCGGCAGTCCGGCGATCAGCGCCGAATGCTCGATCAGCACCGCCCAGCCCAGCGCCAGCCCGGCGACCAGCGGATAGCGCCACGGGATCGCGGGCGACGCGCTCCCCCGCCACACCGCCCAGCCGGCGATCACCAGCAACGCCGCCACCGGCGCATGGCCGAAGATCGTCGTCGACCATCCCCAGACGGTCGTGCCCAGCCCATAGCTCAGCGCGGCGACGACGCCCGCGCCCGCATCATCCGTCAGGCCGCGCACCCAGCCATACAGCAGCATCGCCGCCAGCGCGGTAAGGCCCGCGCAGACCAGCGCCGCGACCAGCCGGATACGGATTTTCAGGAAGCGATTGAAGCCGGGATCCTCGAACGCCGGGGTATAGTCGCTCGACGTCACCCCCGACAGCCGGTCGGCCACCGCGACGACCGGCAGCGCGAGCAATGTCATGCCCGGCGCCTTATCCGAATAATAATGCTCGCCGAACCGTGCCTTGTCGATCGTCAGCGGCGCGTAACGGTCGATCGTCGCATCGCCCTGTTCGACGATCGCGATCGCGGCGAACATCCGCACCGCGTTGTTCGGATTAAACTCCCACGACCCGAACCATGCGCACGAAAACCATGTCAGCAGCAGGATCGCCCAAGCGACGGGATCGCGCTGCAACGGCGGGGTCGGCATGGTCCTGCGTTCCCCGCCGCCGAAATCAGAACAGCTTGTTGAGCAGGAAGTACAGCGACCCCGACAGCAGCACCGACACCGGCAGCGTCAGCACCCATGCCATCAGCAGGTTGCGCACCGTCGCCATCTGCAAACCAGACCGGTTGGCCGCCATCGTTCCGGCCACGCCCGACGACAGGACATGCGTGGTCGACACCGGCAGGCCGAGGCTGTCGGCGCCGAAGATCGTGCCCATCGCCACCAGTTCGGCCGATGCGCCCTGCGCATAGGTCAGGTGGGTCTTGCCGATCTTCTCGCCGACCGTCACGACGATCCGCTTCCACCCGACCATGGTGCCGAGCCCGAGCGCGAAGGCGACCGCGACCTTCACCCACAGCGGGATGAAGCGCGTGCCCGAATCGAGCGAGCCGCGATATTCGGTCAGCACCTGCCTGTCGGCGTCGGTCAGCGCCAGCGCATTCTCCTTCGACAGCCGCTTGATCGCTTCCGACGTCAGATACATGTCGTTGCGCATGTTGCCGCTGACGGCGGCGGGCACCTTGGCCAGACGGCCATATTCGCGGACCTGCTGGTCGATCGTGCCGATCAGCGTCGATACGGCGGGCACGGTGTCGGCGGCGATCTTGTGCGAGGCGATGTAGCTTTGCGCCTGGGTGCGGGCAGTCGCTTCGTCGGGCGCGGCCTGCACCTGCGCACGCGGGCCGAGCACGCGGAGCGCGGCGGCGCTGTTGGTGGCGAACTGCGCCTCATATTGCGCGGGCACCGCGCGGTTGAGCGCATAGGCGGTGGGCACCGTGCCGATCAGGATCAGCATGATGAGCCCCATGCCCTTCTGCCCGTCGTTCGATCCATGGGCGAAGCTGACGCCGGTGCAGGTAAAGATCAGCAGGCAGCGGATCCACAGCGGCGGCGGCGTATCGGCGACCGGTGCTTCATACAGCGCGCGGTTGCGCACCAGCGTCTTCATCGCAAGAAACAGCAACGCCGCCACGCCGAAACCGATCGCGGGCGATACCAGCAGCGCCTTGCCGATGTCCGCCGCCTTGTCCCAGTCGACGCCGGCCGAACCGCTGCGCCCCTGGATGATCGCATTCGCCACGCCGACGCCGATGATCGATCCGATCAGCGTGTGCGACGACGACGACGGAATGCCGAGCGCCCAGGTGGCGAGGTTCCACACGATCGCCGCGATCAGCAGCGCGAACACCATCGCGAAGCCCGACGCCGATCCGGCGCCAAGGATCAGCTCGACCGGCAGCAGCGAGATGATCCCAAACGCCACCGCCCCCGTCGACAACAGCACGCCGAGGAAATTGAACACCCCGGACCACACGACGGCGACATGCGCCGGCATCGAATTGGTGTAGATCACCGTCGCCACCGCATTGGCGGTGTCGTGGAAACCGTTGACGAATTCGAAGCCGAGCGCGATCACCAGCGCCAGCAACAGCAGCGCGAAGGGCATCAGCGTCAGCGGATCGACGCTGACGGCGGCGGCATCGCGATAGACGTTGTAGAACACGTATCCGAGCGCGGCGATGATCGCCACAACGAACCCAAGGGAACCGGCACGACCGAAATTGTCGTCCAGTTTCGGGCCGGGGCGTCCATCCCGCTCCAGCGCTGCGCTCGTCATCGATATTCCCCTGCCGAATGAACGGGTCGTCCTATCGACGAAGTGTGACAGCTTCACACCGCCCGGGTGTCGGCATCGCGCCGGGCGAGCGGCCCATAGCGGATGGATCAGGCTTTGGCGATATTGTTCGGTCGCATCGCCGGCACCCCGCCGGCGGCCGCGATCAGCCGGGCGGAACCGGCGTGATGACGACCCGCGCCGGGACCAGTCCGTCGGCCTCGGCGATCAGCGTGATCGGCCCGCGCGCGCCTTCGTCGGCGCGGACGATCGCCAGTGCCTTGCCGTTGAAGGCATGCCGCACCGCCGAGGGAAAGGCGGTCAGGTCGGTCGGATCGCCGTTGTCGGTCGCGACCAGCACGCCCGGCCCCTCCACCCGGAAGCGGACCGGCGGCTTGGCCGCCGGCGCGACTCGCTGCGCCGCATCGACCACGTCGAGCGTGACGAAGGCGAGGTCGCGGCCGTCCGCCGTGATCCGGTTGCGATCGACGCTGGCCTTCAACGCGGTCGCCGCACCGGTCGTCGCCACGGTTTCGCTCGCCCATGGCTGGCCGTTCTTCCACGTCACGACCTTCACCTCGCCCGGCTGGTACGTCACGAAATCCCAACGGAAGCGATAGGCATAGGGCGCGCGCTTCACCCGGCCCTGCGACACGCCGTTCACGAACAGCTCCGCCTCGTCCGCCGAGCTGAACACCTGCACCGGCGTCACCTGCCCCTCGCGGCCGGGCCAGCTCCAGTGCGGCAGGATATGCGCGAATTTCAGGGTGGGCCGCCAGCGCGCCTGATACAGCCAGTAGCGGTCCTTCGGAAAACCGGCGAGATCGACGATCCCCGAATAGGAGCTGCGCGAGGTATAATAGGGCGTCGGCTCGCCCAGATAATCGAAGCCGGTCCACACGAACTCGCCCGCGACTCCCGGATTCTGGTCGATCGCCGACCATTCGCGGTCGGGCGTCGATCCGAAATCGGCGGCGTGCAGTTCATACGCGCTCACCTGATGCGTTACCGGATCGCCGCCCGAGCCGGGGCGTACCGGCCCGCTGACGCTGCCCGACACCGGGAACAGATATTCGCCGCGACTGCTCAGCGCCGACGCGCTCTCGCTCTCGAACAATACCTTGGTCGGGAATTTCGCGCGGAAACCGGGATATTGTCCCGGCAGCGTGCGGATGCCGCCGCCCTGATAGTTGATGTTGATGACGTCGACTTCGGCCGGAAGCGGCATGTCGGGCTTGGCATAGTTCATCGCGGTCGTCGTCGGCCGCGTATCCTCCTGCCGCACGATCGACACCAGTTCGCGTGCGATCTTCGCCCCCTCCTCGCCGGTATATTGCTCGCCCACCTCGTTGCCGACACTCCACAGCATGATCGACGGGTGGTTGCGGTCGCGCCGCAGCATCGCGCGCAGATCGGCTTCGTGCCAGTCGGGAAAGATCAGGTGGAAATCGAGCGGGGTCTTCTTGCGCTCCCACGAATCGAACACCTCGTCGATCACGAGGAAGCCCATGCGATCGGTCAGTTCGAGCAGCCCCGGCGCCGGCGGATTGTGGCTCAGCCGGATCGCATTGACGCCCATCTCGCGCAGGATCTCCAACTGCCGCTCGGCCGCGCGCATGTTGAACGCCGCGCCGATCGCGCCGAGGTCATGGTGGTTGTTGACGCCGTTCAGCGTCACCGCCTCGCCATTGACCAGAACGCCCCGCGCACCTTCGAACCGGATGTCGCGCACGCCGAAGCGCGTCTCGTAGCTGTCGACCAGCCGCCCGTTCCGCCGCACCTGCGATACCGCAACATAGCGGTTGGGTGCCTGTGTCGGCGGCGGTCCCCACAGCCGCGGATGGGCGATGGTGGTACGCCCGTCGAACCGGGCGGTCGCCTTTGCCGCCACCGTCTGCCGCACCGGCGCGATCCGCGCCACCGCCTTGCCCGTGCGCGCGCCATTGGCGTCGAGTGCGTAGAGGTCGCTCGTCACCTCGACGGTCGCGGGGGTGGTGCCGTCATTGTCGACGCTCAGCGCCAGCGTGACCTCGGCCGCCTCCTTCGACACGCTGGGCGTCCGCACGACGCTGCCCCATTGCGCGACATGCACCGGCCGGGTCTTCACCAGCCACACGTCGCGGTAGAGGCCGGCGCCGGGATACCAGCGCGCCGATTCGGGCGGATTGTCGAGCCGGATCGACAACTGGTTGCGCTGGCCCGGCACGACATAGGGCGTCAGATCAAGCCGCCAGCTATTATAGCCATAGGGCCAGCCGCCGACGAGATGCCCGTTCAGCCAGACGGTGGCATAGGCCATCGCTCCTTCGACATCGAGGAACACCGATTTGCCGCGATCGGCGGCGGCGATGTCGATCGTCCGGCGATACCATGCCGGCCCCCAGGTCCTGAGCCGCCCCATGCCGCCATAGGGGCCGTCCTTCAGAAACGGTCCGGCGATCGCCCAGTCGTGCGGCAACCGCACCCGTTGCCACGCGGCATCGTCGAAGGTCGCACGGACATAGGGAACGTCGCTGCCCGGATCGCCCGCCGGCCGGACATGACGCTTCGCCGGATCGGCGATGAAGGCATTGGCGCTGGGCAGGATCCACGGTTTCAACACCCGCTGGTTCGCCGCGTCGACCACGACCGCCGCATCGGGCATGGCGTCGGCGACCTTGCCGTCGGCGCTGCGCTCGACCACCGGCCGCACGTCGTACCGCAGGTCGACGGTGTTCCCTGCCGGATCGCCCTGCTGGAACCGCCACTCGTCCAGCCGGATGCGTTGCGTCTGGGCCTCGGCGACCGGACTGACCAATATCGTCAGCGCGATCGCGCAGGCGGCGTACCGATGATCGGGATACCGCGGCATTGTCTCTCCTTGGGCCGGGTTATTTCTCGTTACCGCTATCATCCCCGGCGATCGACCGATCGTCAACCTGCCATATGCCATCCGTGGTTTGGCATTCGCCCGTTATATTGTAAGACCAATGACCACGCCGTGCTGGGCGAACGCGACCTTGCCCAACCGGCGGTGATAGCGCTAACGATCGGCCTGACCACCGGCGATGGCGGCGATCAGGAGAGACGATGACCAGAATGACTTGGGCGGCGACCATGTCCGCCGCGATGCTCGCGTCGTGCACCACCACGGCCCCGACCCCGCGCGTGACGGCCAGTGCCGCCGCCCCCGCCGCGCGGTCCGATCCGGCGCGCTATCTGTCGCAGCCGCTGGTCAGCGAAATCTACACCGCCGACCCCTCGGCACATGTGTGGAACGGCAAGATCTACGTCTACCCCAGCCATGACATCGACGGGCCGACCCCCGAGGACGATCTGGGCGCGCATTTCGAGATGCGCGACTATCGCGTAATGAGCATGGACCGCGTCGGCGGGCCGGTCACGCTGCATCCGGTCGCGCTCGACGTGGCGCAGGTGCCATGGGCCGCCAGCCAGATGTGGGCGCCCGATGCCGCGAAGAAGGGCGATACCTATTATCTCTATTTCCCGGCCAAGGACCGGCAGGGCGCGTTCCGCATCGGCGTCGCCACCTCCAAATCGCCGACCGGCCCGTTCGTGCCCAACCCCCAGCCGATCAAGGGCAGCTTCTCGATCGATCCGGCGGTATTCACCGACGACGACGGTCGCAGCTATATGTATTTCGGGGGAATCTGGGGCGGGCAGTTGCAACGCAACACCACCGGCACCTACGATCCGAACGGCTCCAAGACCGACCTGATGGCCGACGACAAGCCGGCCCTCATGCCCAAGGTCGCCGCGCTCGACGGCAGCATGACCGAATTCGCCGAGGCCCCGCGCGACGTCGTGATCCTCGATCCGCAGGGCAAGCCGCTGCTCGGCGGCGATCACGACCGGCGTTTCTTCGAAGCGTCGTGGATGCACAAATATAACGGCAAATATTATTTCAGCTATTCGACCGGCGATACGCACTACATCAACTATGCGATCGGCACCTCGCCCTACGGACCGTTCACCTATACCGGCCGCATCCTCGATCCGGTCGAGGGCTGGACGACGCATCATTCGATCGTGAAGGCGAACGGCAAATGGTGGCTGTTCTATGCCGACACGCAATTGTCGGGACAGACGCGGCTGCGCAACGTCAAGGTGACGGAACTGACCTATAATCCCGACGGCACGATCGTGACGATCGACCCGATGCGCCGTCGCTGACCCGGCCGGCTGCCGCCCGGTTTCGGCCGGGCGGCACGCCAGACCGGTTGCGGCAAGACGATTCATACAATTGGTCTAGCCAGTTGACGCAACCCATCTGATAGCGCTACCACCTTTCCATCAGACCGCGAATCCGCGGCGTCATTGGGGAGAGGTTTCATGGCCACCACGGGTTTGTTGCGTCGCGCGGGTTCGCTCTCGATGCTGTTGCTGGGCACCACCGCCTGGCCGGTGCTGGCGCAGACCACCACCCCGCCGACCGCCACCGTCGTCACCGAAACCACCGCCGCCGAGGCGCAGGCACAGGATGGTGCCGGCGCGACCCAGCCGACCGCGATCGATTCGACCGCGCAGGCCCCGGCCGACCCGTCCACCACCGGCAATGACGACATCGTCGTCACCGGCTACCGTGCGTCGCTGACCAGCCAGACGAACGCCAAGCGCAATTCGATCGGCTTCACCGACACGATCTTCGCCGAGGACATCGGCAAGTTTCCCGACACCAACATCGCCGAATCGGTCAACCGCATCCCCGGCGTGACCATCAGCCGCGAAGTGACCGGCGAAGGTGCCAACGTCGCGATCCGTGGCCTTGGCACCAACTTCACCCGCGTGCTGCTGAACGGCGCGCCGGCGGCGATCGCCTCGGTCCGCTTCGATGCGCAGAGCACCAACCGCGAAGTCGACCTCGACCTGATCCCGACCGAGCTGTTCACCCAGTTGACCGTCAGCAAGTCCCCGACCGCCAGCCAGATCGAAGGGGGTGCTGCCGGCACGGTCAACCTGCGTTCGGCACGGCCGTTCGACAATCCCAAGCCCTATATCAGCTATGGCCTTCAGGGTTCGAAGGTCAGCACCGCCGACAAATGGGGCTATCGCGGCCATGTGCTGGCCAGCGCGACCTTCGGCGACTTCGGCATTCTCGTCGGCGGCGCGGCGGTCAAGAACCAGTTCCGCGTCGACGGGTTCGAGACGGTCGGCTGGACCAACCCCAATCTGACCGCCGCACAGAGCAGCTCGGCGACCCGCAACGCGACCGGCGGCGGCAACTTCACCATTCCGACGACCGTCCCCGCCAATGCCGGCAACGGCCTGATCGCCGGTACGGTGATCGATCAGGCGTTCCTGCTGCGCAACAATCCGGGTGCGACGATCGACCAGATCGACAACGGCATCCTGCCGCGCCTCGGCCGGCCGCGCACCGAAATCGGCGAACGCACCCGCTACAACGGTCTCGTCAGCCTCGAATGGCGGCCGAGCGACGCGCTGCACTTCTATGTCGATGGCATGTACGCCAAGCGCGATACCGAATTCACCCGCACCGCGATGAACTGGGCGGTGCGCAACGGCGCGGCGATCCCGCTCAACACCACCTATGACAAGACCGACTGTTCGGCCGGTTGCACCGTCACCGGCGGCACCTATGCCAATGCGCAGTTCTTCCTCGAATATCGCCCCTACAAGGACACGCAGGACTATTGGGGCGTGAACCCCGGTGCCGAGTTCGTCGTCAACGATTTCATCAAGGGCGATCTGCAGGCCAACTACACGCAGAGCAACTTCCGCCGCGAAAGCCCGACCTTCCTCGTCATCACCCCGCCGAGCAGCGGGACGACCGTCACCTACAAGAACGACGGCGGCATTCCGTCGATCACCAGCAACGTCGATCTCAACAATCCGGCCAATTTCGGCTGGGCGGGCGGCGGCCGCGTCAACCTGAACGGCGAGGAGCGCAAGACCGAGACGCGCGGCATCCGCGGCAGCCTGTTGTTCGGCGACGAAAAGCGTTTCAGCGTCCGCGTCGGTGGCGCCTATGACGACGTCAGCCGCCGGATCACGCCGTTCGACAACACCATTCCGTGGCAGGCCGCGATCTGTGGCAACAACCCCAGCGTGGTGCTGCCCAGCCCGAACCGCCAGCCGATCTGCGACGGCGCCAACCTGCCCGGCACGGTCGCGCCCTCGGGCTATCCGACCTATCCGGCGTACGGCACGGCGGCGACCGTCGGCGGCGCGCCGCTCGTCTATCGCGGGTCGATCATCCCGACGGCGGCGGTCCCCTCCTATCTGCTGCCCGGCGACAATGGCTTCGTCACCGTCGACTGGAACAAGGTGAAGGCGGCGACCGGGTACGACCAGTTGCTCGCCGGCGCGACCGAGACGGGGGCGGGCAGCAGCGGCGCCAACGGCGGCCTGATCCGCGAAAAGGTGACGGGCACCTTCGTCGAGATGAACGGCGTGTTCGACGTGGGCGACGAGGACACCATCCGCCTGAACGGCGGCGTGCGCTATGTCCGTACCGAACAGGTCGTCGGCGGGCGCACCACCGTGCCCAATCCGCTCAACACGCGGAACGGCGTGACCTGCCCGGGCAGCAGCGCCAACAACTTCGCGCTCGACGGGTCGTGCTATGCGCCGATCATCAACTTCACCGAGACGAACCGGCTCTATTCCAACTTCCTGCCCTCGGCGAGCATCGCCTACAACTTCGGGCGCAAGGCGGTGGCGCGCGGCTCGATCTCGCGGACGATGACCCGGCCCGATCCGAACCAGCTCCTGCCCGGCGCCAGCTTCGTCCAGCCATCGGCCGACGTCGGCACGCTCGGCAACAACGCGCTCAACCCGTATATCTCGGACAATATCGACCTCGGCTTCGAATATTATACCGGCGGCGAAGGCGTGATCGCGGTGGCGGCGTTCCGCAAATCGATCACCGGCTTCACCATCAACGGCGTCAACACCGTTCCCTTCTCGACGCTCGAACCGTTCGGCATCACCTTCTCGTCGCTGACGCAGGCGCAGCAGCAGGCGCTGATCGATCGCGCCCGCCCCTCGGGCATCGCCCCCGAACAGGTGCTGATCCAGATCCAGCAGCAGGTGAACGCCAACGGCAAGCTGAAGGTCAACGGTCTGGAATTCCAGATCACCCAGCCGCTCGACTTCCTGACGCGCCATATCGGCGTCGAGGGCTTCGGCGTGCAGGGCAACCTGACGCTGATCGACCAGAAGGGTGAAGGCACCGGCGCCCCCGCCGTCGCGCTAGGCGTCGCCCCCACCACCTATACGCTGACCGGCTATTATGAGGGCAACGGCCTGTCGACGCGGCTGACCTACACCTACAACGAAGGGTCGCAGGGTTCGGGGCTGAACCAGAACGGCATCACCAACGGCGCGATCTTCGGCCGCAACTATGGTCAGCTCGACTTCTCGGGCAACGTCGACCTCGGCAAGATCCTCGGCAACGATTATCTGCCGACCGTCGTCGTCAACGTCATCAACATCACCAAGCAGGCGCAGGCGAGCTACTTCCAGTTCCCCAACGCGACCTTCAACGAATACAACCCCGGCCGCACGCTGCTGGTCGGCATCCGCGGCCGCTTCTGATCGGTCCGGTTCAACCCTTCCCTCCCCTGACGTGGTCGGCATCCGTGCCGGCCACGTTTTTTTATGCCGGATGACCGAAACGTCACGATCCGGCCAGCCGGCGGTAGCATCCGGCGCGTCAGATGGT
>NZ_LMKU01000023.1:251857-299847 GCF_001421635.1 Sphingomonas sp. Leaf25 | reverse complement strand
CCCCCCGGACCAGCCACCGCCGGCGCGCCAGGCCGCTCGACGAGCGCATCTGCCACATGATCTGCCCGATCGCCGCGGCGATGGTCGGGGTCTGCCTGACCGGGATCGGGCTGCTTCACGTCACCTTGTCGCTGCACCGCCAGCACAGCTTCGCCGACGACCTGCTCTCGATCGATGCGCTGACGTTCCTGATCGCGACGCTCAGTTCCTATTTCGCGATGCGGACCCAGTCGGCACGGCGGCTCCACCGGCTGGAACGGATCGCAGATGCGACGTTCATCACCGCGATGCTGTTACTGACGGCGGCCTGTTTCATCATCACCTATGTGCTGAACGCCTGACCCGTCCCCGGCCAGCACTGCGCGCAACGCGGCGATACGGACGGCGGTGGCGGGATGGTCGCGATCGAGCCAGTCGATCCGCCCGCGCGACACCGCCTCCAGCAGCGGGATCGCGGCGGCGGGCGCAAAGCCGGCATCGGCCATGATCGCCACCGCCAGCCGGTCCGCCGCCAGTTCCTGCGCCCGCACGTCCACCCGGTCGCGTGCCGCCCGGCGCGCCGCGACATGGCCGAGCAGGATGTGCGCCATCTCGTGCGCCATCGCAAAGGCGAGCGCATCGTCCCGCGACGCAAGCCGCGCGAGGCCGGACGTGACCGCGATATAGCGCCCGTCGGCGCGGGCGTTGACCCCGTCCTCGATCGCGACCGCGAACCGTGCCGCGCATCCCGCATCGCCGGCCAGCGTCAGCGACAACGCCTGCCCGTCGCGCCGGATACCGATCGTTACCGGCCCCCGCGCCAGTGCGCCGGCCAGATAGTCGACCATCCGTTCGGTCCGGTCGAACGAAGCCGCCGCGCCGATCGCATCGCGCGCGAAGCCGGTCAGGTCGCCGCCGTCGATCGCGACGATCTCATCGCCCGCCCGCACCCCGGCCCGCGCCGCCGCGCCGTTCGCCACGACCGCGCGGACGCCGAAACCATCGCCCAGTCCCAGCGACTTGGCGATTGCGGCACGGTCGCTTTGCGCATATCCGCCGATGTCGTGGAGTATCAGGCCGGACATCTTCTCGGGCACCGCGCAGCGCGCCTGTGCGCCGCGCGCCAGACGATAGCCGATCGTGGCGATGCGGGTTTCCAGTGCCAGATCGTCGTCGACCGGTGAGCGTCCGGCCGATGCCGGCATCGCGATCATGCACAGCACGAGCGCGATCCATCGCCACCACGGCGCGAACAATCTGGAACGGATGACCATGGCCCGCAGCGCCTCCTTCGCCGGCGGATCGCACGCCCCGCGCCGATCCGCAAATCTTCCCTATCCGGATGCCGGCGGGGCGGACGACCGCGCGTGGCGGGGTGAGGTCGTGCCGCTCGTCTATCTCGCCTTCGTCCTGCTGCTGGGTGGCGGCGGCACCTATTATCCGCTGGTCGAAACGGCGATCGAATGGGCCGCGATCGGCGTGATCGGCTGGTCGACGCTGCGGCTGCGCCATGCCGCGATCGGCCCGTTCGGCAAGGCGTTGCTGGCGCTCGCCGCGCTCGCGCTGCTGCTGCCGCTCGCGCAACTGATCCCGTTGCCATGGAGCGTGTGGAGCACGCTGGGCGGGCAGGAACAGGCCGTCGCCATCTACCGCATCCTCGGCTGGGAAGGCGTATCGCGACCGCTCAGCCTCTCCCCCGATGCCACGCGGGCGACGCTGCTCGCGCAACTGCCGGCGCTGGCCGCGCTGCTGGCGGTGCTGGGGCTGTCATGGACCGCACGGCTTGTTGCGTTGCGTATCGTCGTCGCAATCGCGCTGCTCGGCATACTCGTCGCCGCGCTCCAGATCGCGGCCGGGCCGGATGCCGCGCCGCTGCTCTACGACACCGCACACCGTGGCTATGGCGTCGGGCTGTTCGTCAACCGCAACCATCAGGCGGTGTTCCTGCTGGTCGCGATGCTCGTATCGACCGTCCCCGGCGTGCTGGTTCCCGATCGGCGCGGCGTGGGCGGCATCGGCCGCCTGCCCTTCCCCGCGCTCCTTGCGATCGTCGCCCTGCTGGCGATGGGCGTGCTGGCCAGCGCGTCGCGGACCGCGCTGCTGCTCCTGCCGCTGGCGCTGGCCGGTGCGCTGCTGCCCTTCGTCCGCCGGGTGCGACGCGGTCGCTGGCTGCCCGCGACGATCGGCGTCGCCATGGTCGCGGCGGTCGCGCTGTGGTTCACCCCGCTGGTGCAGGGGGTCCTCGCCCGCTTCGCGACGGTCGGGGAAGAGGATCGCTACAACTACTGGGACAACAGCCTGTTCGCGCTGCGCCAGTCGCTGCCATGGGGCACGGGCTTCGGCAGTTTCCAGACGGTCTATCCCGTCGTCGAACCGCTCGACCAGATCCAGTTCCTGACTGTGCCGCACGCGCATAGCGATTATCTCGAACTGGCGATGGAGGGGGGCGTGCCCGCGCTGGCGCTGGCGCTGGCCGGACTGGTGCTGGTCGGCTGCGGGCTGGTCGCGGCGTTGCGCGCGGGCGGGGCCGATGCCACGACCCGGCGCGGCGTGGCGATCGGGGCCACTGGCGGCATCGTCATGCTGCTGGCGGGATCGATCGTCGATTTCCCGCTGCGGATGAGCGCGCTGCTGACCTTGTTCGCGGCACTGGTCGCGCTGCTCGCGCCACCGGCGGTCGTGCCGGCACGCCGGCGCAGCGGCATCGCGTGGCGGATTGTCGTCGCGGTCGTCCTGCTGGGCGCCGCATGGCAGGCGCTGGCGCAAGGATTGTCGCAGCAACTGATGCACGGCCGGCAAGGGGCCGCCGCCTCGCAGGTCGCGCCATGGTCCGGCCGGGCGTGGGCAATGGTCGCTGCACAGCACCCGCTTCCCGGACAGGCGGCGGCGGCGGAAGCCGCCGCCCGCCGCGCGCTTGCCACCCGGCCGATGGACGCGGTCGCGGTGCGGGTCGCGGGGCTGGCCGCCATCGCGCGGGGCGATACCGCGACCGGACAGACGCTGCTGCGACAGGCGGCCCAACTCGGCTGGCGCGACGCACCGACGCAATTGTGGCTGGTGCGTGAGGCGATCAACGCCGGCGCGTTCGACTTCGCGCTCGAACGGATCGACGCGCTGCTGCGCCAGCGGCAACTGGCGCCGATCCTGTATGCGCAGATGAGCCGGCTGTTCGATCTGCCCGAAGGCCGCAGCGCGATTGCCCGGCGACTGGCCGAACGCCCCGGCTGGCGACAGGGATTTCTCAACACGCTCGCACGCGGTGCGCCCGACCGCGTCGATGCGCTGGCCGCCTTCTATGGCGATCTGGCGCGGGCCGGCGTGCCGGTTCGCACCGACGAGGTCCGGCTGACGCTGTGGCGACTGGCCGAGGCCGGCGACATGGTTGCCGCCGAACGGCTGTGGCGGATGGCGGGCGGCACCGGGCGGATCGGCAACGGCGGGTTCGATGGTCCGGCCGGCGCATTGCCGCCCGCCGCACCGCCGTTCGACTGGCGCGCGCCGCCCGCCGCCGGGGTGCGCGTCGCGATCGGCGAGCCCGACCAGCCGTGGAACGGACAGGCGGTCGAGATCGCCGCCGATGCCGGGTCCGCCGGCACGCCGCTGGCGCAGCGGACCCGGTTGCTGCCCGGCACCTACCGGCTGGGCTTCGTCCTGCGCAGCGACGGTCCGGTCCCCGCGCTCGACTGGATCGTCGCGTGTGGCGACGCGCCGCCGGTCACGGCGACGCTGGCCGCACCGGTCGCGGATCGTGGCTGGCAACGCTACGCCGGGACCATCCGCCTGCCCGGTCGGTGCGACGATGGCGAACTGCGCGTCCGGCTGGGCGAGACGAACCGGGCGGTGTCGGCGTGGATCGACGACGTGACGCTCGCCCGGACCGGCTGATCGACCGCGCCACACCCACCCGATGCGCATGATCGCGTGGGTTGCGGTAGGCGGCCGTCAAAAAGAATGATACGGCCTGCACCGGGGTTTGAGCGGGATGATGGAATGACGCTTGGGGTAGCTTCTCGGCGACGCGCGTCGCTGACGGCGGTACTATGTCTGGTGGTCGGCGCGTGTTCGGGGCCGAACATCGGGCCGAACGTGCGGTCGGGCAGCGCGGCCTATGAGGTGATACCCGCACCGGTCGGCGAACTGACCGCGCAGGACTATCGCATCGGGCCGCTCGATTCGGTCGACATCACCGTGTTTCAGGAAGGCGACATCTCCAGCAAGGGCGTCGTCGTCGATGCCTCGGGCGATCTGTCGATGCCGCTGATCGGACGGATTCATGCCGGGGGGCTGACCACGACGCAGCTCGCCGAGGTGATCCGCCAGCGTCTCGGCGCACGCTTCTACGTCAATCCGCAGGTCAGCGTCGTCGTCTCCAGCTCGGTGTCGCAGCGCATCACCGTGCAGGGACAGGTGACGGAACCCGGTATCTACCCGATCCAGGGCGCGACCACGCTGCTCGACGCGATGGCGCTCGCCAAGGGCGAAACCGAGAATGCCGCGCTGAACGAAGTGCTGGTGATCCGCTATGTCGAGGGCAAGCGGATGGCGGCGGTGTTCAACGTTGCCCGCGTCCGTCGCGGCGACGATCCCGATCCGGCGATCCTCGCGCGCGACGTGGTGATCGTCGGCAACAGCAACCTCAAGAAGATCTGGCACGACACGCTGCGCGCCGCGCCGCTGTTCGGCGTCTTCACCCAATTCTGACGCTCGGGAACCAGGACCAGGCGATGATGCAACAGGCGACCGGCGGATTCGATACCGCCCCCGACCGGACGATCGGTCCGCGCGACACCGGCCGGCACGCAGCCGCGGCCGGCGACGATCCGTCGTTGCTGCCCGATGCGGAGGACGAGGCGGGTTTCGATCCGCGCGCCATCTGGGCGGTGCTCTATCGCAACCGGCTGGTGATGATCCTGATCGTCGCGCTGGCGCTGGTGCTGGGCGTCGTCTCGATCATGGTGACGCCGCGCATCTATCAGGCGCGCTCCAGCGTGCAGATCGATCAGCAGGTCGCCAAGGTGCTCGGCACCGAGGATTCGGAACCGGCCACCGCCGGCGGCGATGCCGACCGTTTCCTCCAGACGCAGGTCGACGTCATCAACAGCCGGGCAATGGCCAAGCGCGTGTCCGACAGCCTTGGGCTGGCGGCGAACGACGCCTTCCTCGAATCGATGGGCGGCCGGGCCAAATTGCCTGTGCCGGGCGAACGTCGCATCGATCAGGTGCTCGACACGCTCCAGAACAATCTAAACGTCGACCTGCGCCGCAATTCGCGCGTGGTCGGCGTCCAGTTCAAGAGCCGCGACCCGGCCCTCGCCGCGCGCATCGCCAACAGCTATGCGAACAATTTCATCGAGAGCAACATCCAGCGCAAGTTCTCGACCTCGGCCTATTCGCGCGAGTTCCTCCAGAATCAGCTCGGGCTGGCCAAGGGGCGGCTGGAAGCATCGGAGCGCTCGCTCATCAACTATGCCCGGTCGGCGCAGTTGATCGACGCCAGCACCGGCGCGCGCCGGACCGGCCAGCCCGATGGTCCGCAGTCGCTGGTGACGGCGAACCTCGTGCAGTTGAACGAAAGCTATGCGACCGCCGCCGCCGCGCGGGTGCAGGCGCAGCAGCGCTACGAACAGGCACGCGCCACGCCGCTGCTCTCGCTGCCCGACGTCTTGTCGAACCCGGCGGCGCAGGAGATGCTGCAACGCCGCGCCGAACTGAACGGGCAGCTCAACCAGCTTCGCGAACGGTTGAAGCCCGATCACCCGACCGTCATCCAGGCGACGGCACAGCTCGACGCGCTCAACGCGCAGTTGAACCAGCTCGCCGGCAGCATCCTCGCGTCGATCCGCAACCAGTATCTGACCGCGCAGCGCCAGCAGGATGCGATCGACCGGCAGGTGTCGGGGCTGAAGAGCGCGACGCTCGCCGAACAGGATCGCGGCGTGCAGTACAACATCTTCAAGCGCGAGGTGGATACCAACCGCCAGCTCTACGAAAGCCTGCTCCAGCGTTTCAAGGAGGTGAGCGCCGAGGCCGGCGTCGCGACCAACAACATCACGCTGGTCGATAGCGCCGAAGCGCCGCGCCGGCCGACCTCGCCGCGCCCGCTCGTCAACATGGCGCTGGCGCTGGTGGCGGGCGTCTTCCTCGCCGGCCTCTATGCCTTTGGACGCGAGCGGCTGGACGATGCGATCCGCGATCCGCGCGACGTGGAGACGAAGCTGCACCTGCCGCTGCTGGGTGTCGTGCCCGAGCAGGAGGAGGGCGATCCGCTGGTCGCGCTGCGCGATACCAAGTCGGAGATCGCCGAGGCCTATTACGCGATCCGCACCTCGCTCGAACTGTCGTCGAACCAGGGGCTGCCGCGCTCGCTGCTCGTCACCAGCAGCCAGATGGCGGAAGGCAAGTCGACCACCTCCTATGCCCTCGCCCGCGATTTCGCGTCGATCGGGCATAAAGTCCTGCTGATCGATGCCGATCTGCGGCGGCCGTCGCTCCACCGGCTGATGAACATGAGTGCGGCCGACAAGGGCCTGTCGACCGTGCTCGCCCGGATGACCCCGGTCGAGGATGCGGTGGTGTCGACCGACACCGACAATCTGTCGTTCCTGCCCGCAGGACCCTTGCCGCCCGATCCCGCCAACCTGTTCGCGGGCACCGTGCCGGCCGACCTGCTGGCGAAGCTGGGCGAACGGTACGATCTGATCGTGCTCGACGGGCCGCCGGTGCTGGCGCTGGCCGATGCGACCGCGCTCGCGTCGTCGGCCGCCGCGACGGTCATCATCGCCGAGGCGGGTGGCGCGCATTACGGGCAGGTGCGCAACGCCATCACCCGGCTGGTCCGCGCGCAGGGCCATGTGCTCGGCTGCATCGTCACCAAGTACAACCGTCGCAAGTCGGGCTATGCCGCGACCGGCAATTATTACCGCTACGATTACCGCGCGAAGGA
Source organism: Sphingomonas sp. Leaf25 (assembly GCF_001421635.1). NCBI lineage: Bacteria > Pseudomonadati > Pseudomonadota > Alphaproteobacteria > Sphingomonadales > Sphingomonadaceae > Sphingomonas > Sphingomonas sp. Leaf25. Next base: position 292,925 of record NZ_LMKU01000023.1, on the reverse strand, counting down.
ATAGCGCGGACGGTTCAATGGAAATCGCGCGACTTCGGCACCAGCCGGACGTCGCGCGGATGGCGCGCCGCCGGCGGGCGGGCGCCATCGCCGCTGCCGCTCCGGGGCGTCACCGGCCCCTCGCCCAGCGTATCGAGCAGGGCGCTGCCGTCCCACACCCGCGCGCCCATCAGGTGGACGACGCCTTCGGGGCTGCGCTGCACCTCGCCCTCCACCAGCATCAGCCGCGCGCCCATTACCTCGCGGCGATACGCCTCGAACAGTCGCGCCCACAGCACGACGTTGACGATGCCGGTCTCGTCCTCCAGCGTGACGAAGATCGCATTGCCCTTGCCCGGACGCTGGCGCACCAGCACCAGCCCGGCGGTGGTGCAGCGCGTGCCGGCCTTCACCGCCCCCACTTGCGCGCAACTCGCTACCCGCCGCCGCTCCAGCCGGTCGCGCAGGAAGGCGAGCGGATGCCCTTTGAGCGACAGGCGCAGCGTCTGGTAATCGGTCACGACCTGTTCGACCGGCGGCATCGCCGGCAACGCCATCGCCGGTTCGATCCCCAGCTCGGCAGCGCGGGCATGGGCGAACAGTGGCAGTTCGGCATCGGGCGTCCGCCGCGCCTCCCATAGCGCCTCGCGCCGGTCGAGCCCGATCGAACGGCACGCATCGGCATCGGCGAGCAGACGTAACGCGCGTTGCGGCAGCCCGGCGCGCCGGGCCAGTTCCTCGACCTGCGCGAACGGCCGCGCGGCGACGATCGCCTCGGCCCAGCCTGCCCGAAACCCGTCGATCTGGCGAAACCCCAGCCGCAGCGCCTGCCCGCCATCCTCCAGCGTGTTGTCCCAGTCGCTTGCGCTCACGTCGATGTCGCGCACCGCCACGCCATGGTCGCGCGCATCGCGCACGATCTGCGCCGGAGCATAAAAACCCATCGGCTGCGAATTGAGCAGCGCGCAGGCGAAGGCGGCGGGATGGTGGCATTTGATCCACGACGAGACATAGACCAGCCGCGCGAACGACAGCGCATGGCTTTCGGGAAAGCCGTAACTGCCGAACCCCTCGATCTGACGGAAGCAGCGCGCGGCGAAGTCGGCTTCGTAACCGCGCGCGACCATGCCGTCGATCATCTGCTGGCGAAAGCTGTCGATCGTGCCGACGTTGCGGAACGTCGCCATCGCCCGGCGCAGCCGGTTCGCGTCGGCCGGGGAAAAGGCGGCGGCGGTGATCGCCAGCTTCATCGCCTGTTCCTGAAACAGCGGCACGCCGAACGTCTTGCCGAGCAAGACTTCCAGTTCGCGCGGATCGTGCGGCGGCTTGGGCGAGGGATAGGTGATCGCCTCCCTGCCCGAGCGCCGCCGCAGATAGGGGTGGACCATGTCGCCCTCGATCGGCCCCGGCCGGACGATCGCCACCTGCACGCTCAGGTCGTAGAGGTTTTTGGGTTTCAGGCGCGGCAGCATGTTGATCTGCGCGCGGCTCTCGACCTGGAACACGCCGATGCTGTCGCCGCGCTCGAGCATGGCGTACACTGCGGAATCGTCGGCGGCGAGATCGACGGTCAGGTCATGGTCGCCAAGGTCGTGGGCACGCAGCAGCGCGAACGCCTTGCGGATGCAGGTCAGCATGCCGAGCGCCAGCACATCAACCTTCATCAGCCCCAGCGCGTCAATATCGTCCTTGTCCCATTCGATGAAGGTCCGCCCCTCCATCGCGCCATTGTGGATCGGCACCATCTCGTCCAGCCGGCCCTGCGTCAGCACGAAACCGCCGACATGCTGCGACAGGTGGCGCGGGAATTTCAGTATCTGGTCGACCAGTCCGCGCAGTTGCGCGATCTGCGGATCGTCCACGTCGAAGCCCGCGCTGGCATAGCGCCGCACCTCCATCTCCCCGGCGAAACTGCCCCAGACGGTGCTGCCCAGCCGCTGGGTCACATCACGGGTCAGCCCCAGTACGCGGCCGACCTCACCCACCGCGCTGCGCGGGCGATAATGAATGACGGTCGCGGCGATCCCGGCGCGCTCGCGGCCGTAACGGCGATAGATATACTGGATCACCTCCTCGCGGCGTTCATGCTCGAAATCCACGTCGATGTCGGGCGGCTCGCGGCGTTCCTCGGACACGAAGCGCGAGAACAGCAGGTCGTGGCTGCTGGGATCAACCGAGGTGACGCCCAACAGAAAGCAGACGATCGAATTGGCGGCAGAGCCCCGCCCCTGGCACAGGATCGGCGGATCGCACGATCGCGCGAAGCGGACGAGGTCGTGGACGGTCAGGAAATAATAGGCGTAGTTCTGGCTGCGGATCAGCGCGAATTCTTCGTCGAGGCGGCAGCGCACGCTGTCGGGAAAGTCGGTGCCATAGCGTTCCTGCGCGGCGGCCAGCACCAGATGTTCGAGCCAGTCCTGCGCTTCCCACCCCGGCGGCACGGGTTCGTGGGGATATTCATATTGAAGGTCGTCGAGCCGGAAAGCGATCCGCGCGAGAAAGGCGATGCTTTCCGTCACCGCCTGTGGGCAATCGCGGAACAGCCGCGCCATTTCGGCGGGGCCTTTCAGATGGCGCTCGGCATTGGCGGCAAGGCGGCGGCCGGCGGCGGCGATCGTCGTGCCCTCGCGGATACAGGTCAGCACGTCGTGCAGCGGACGCTGGGCCGGTTCGGCATAGAGCGCGTCGTTGGTGGCGATCAGCGGCACCCCCAGCCGCGCGGCCAGCGCGATCCGCGCCGCCAGCCGCCGCCGGTCGCGGCCGCCGCGCAGCATCGTCGCCGCCAGCCACACCCGGCCGGGGCAGGTGTCGCGCAGCCGGGCGAGCAGCACCGGATCGGCGTGCGTGACGATCAGCAACAACCCGTCGTGATATTCGAGGAGATCGGCGAGGCGCAGGTGGCACTCCCCTTTGCGCGCGCGCAGATTGCCGGTGCTGAGCAACCGGGTCAGCCGGCCCCATGCGGCGCGGTCGACCGGATAGGCGACGATGTCGGGCGTGCCGTCGTCGAACACCAGCCGCGCGCCGGAGACGAGGCGGAAGTCGACGTCGGGTAGGCCCGCCGCCGCCATCTTCTCCCGCGCTTGCTTGAGGGCGACATGCGCCTGCACCACGCCGGCCACCGTATTGCGATCGGCGATGCCGAGTCCGCTCAGCCCGAGCGTGATCGCCTGCCCCACCATGTCGGCGGGATGCGACGCCCCGCGCAGGAACGAGAAGTTCGTCGCGGCGATCAGTTCGGCATGGGCCATGGCGTCAGCGGGACGGGCCAAAGTTTACAAAGTTTACACTAGTGGCGATGGTGCGCGCGCCGGCGGTACAGGTGACGACGTGAGGATCAGGCCGTTCTACCCGCCCGCCCGCCACACCATCTTTCGTCATTCCCGCGAAGGCGGGAATCCATATGCGTCGACGTTTCGACCCTGTCCGCAGCGTCGGCGTGAATGGATTCCCGTCTTCGCGGGAATGACGGCGGGCGGCGGGCCATTCGATCACGCGAACACCCCATGGACATACCACGCCGGGTCCACCGTCTCGCGTTCGTACAGGCCGTGGCGGAAAATCCAGTAGCGTCGCCCGCGCACGTCCTCGACCCGGTAATAGTCGCGGGTGCGCGCCTTGGCCTGCCCCCGCCGCCACCACTGCGCGGCGATCCGTTCCGGCCCCTCGAACCGGATCACGTCATGCTGCGCGCGACGCCAGCGGAAGCGGTGCGGCGGGCCGTCGGGCACCTCGGCCATCACCTCGATCCGTTGCGGCGGGTCGAACAGGTGGATCGGGCGGAGCGGCGGCTCGCCCGCTTCGGGCACGTCCCATGCGACCGGGGCCGGCGCGGCATCCTGCGCGACGATCGTCAGCATCCCCTGTTCGGGCAGATGGCTGTCGCCCGGCCGCACCCGCGACACCCGCGCGCGGCCCAGCCGGGTGCTGAGACGATCGACCAGCGCGGCCATCGCCTCCTCGCTCACCGTGCCGCCCTCCAGTTGCAACTGGGTGGGAATAAGCGGTTCGAGCGCGGGGACGCTCAGGCGGAGCATGTCGAAGCCGAAGCCGGGATCGAGCGGATCGGCGAGGCTCGCGATCCGCTCGCGCATCAGCCGCAGGATCGTCGGCGGATCGCGTACCGGAAGGCCGCTGTCGACCGCCAGATCGCGCGTCGCGCCATCGGCCCGGTACAGCCGCACCGCGAAGCGCCGCCCGCCGCGGTCGCGCGCGACCAGTTCGGCCTCCGCTTGGCTGGCCAGTTCGCCGATCGCCGCCAGCACATCGGCGTCGCGCGCAATCGGTTCGGCGAAGCGCCGCTCGAAGAACAGCGCGGGCAGCGCGCGGCGCGGGCGCAGCCGCTGGTCGGCCTCGCCTAGCAGGCGTTGCAACGCGCCGACCGTCTCCTCGCCGAAGCGCGCGGCGATCGGCGCGGTCGGGCGGCTCGCCAGATCGCCGATGGTCTTGAGCCCCGCCCGGCGCAGCGCCACCGCGATCTCGTCGTCCAGCCGCAGCGCCGCCACCCCCAGCCGGCGGATCGCCGCCGCCTCGCTGGCGGCCGGAGTGTGCTGGAACCGCGCCAGCGCCTGCGCCGCATCGGGCGTGTCGGCCAGCGCATGGCGCAGCGTGCCCGCCCAGGCGAACCGCGCCTCGACCTCGGCGACCAGCGCGCCCTCCCCGCCCCACAGATGCGCGCAGCCGGTGATGTCGAGCGTCACCCCGTCGCCGCCGTCGAGCGCCACCATCGGCGTATAGCGGTCGCACGCATCGGCCAGCGCCTCCAGCCAGCCATGGTCGGCGAAGGGATCGGCATCGACGACGACCAGCTCGGGCAACAGCGCGCGGGCGTCGGCCAGCGTCATGCCCGGTGCCAGCCCCCTGTCGGCCGCGACCGGATCGACGGCGGACAGGCGCAGCGCGCCGCGCACCGCCTCGACACAGGCGAGCGGCGTGTCATCCGGTGCGGCGGCGTGCGATTGGCGCCGCAACCGGTCGGTGGGCAGGAACGGCCACCACAGCGCCAGATGGCGTCTGCGGGGCGGTGAAGAGGGTCTGGTCACGGTTCCACTCCACTTGCCAGCGTCCCTCGGCCCCCCGGCCGCGCTGGCGCAACAATTCCAGGTCGAGCGTCGGATGCCCCGGCGCATTGGCGGCGAGCGGCTGCGACGCGCAGGATCGCACCGCCCAGCGGGTGTCGGCGGCACTCGCCACCGGCGTCGCGGCGATGCGCAACAGCAGCGTCGTCACCCCGCTCTCCTCGGCGGCGAGTGCCAAGCGACGACTGGCGGTCAGGTCGAGCACGCGGGGATCGCGGTGCAGTTCGACCACCGCGACGCCGACCCCGCTACAGCGCACCACGTCGGCGGCGGCGCGCAGCAGTTCGAGCGGCCCGGGCAGCAGCACGATCAGCAGCCGGGCGGGATCGACGCCGATCTCGACCAGCCCCGGCGCATGGAGATGCCCGCCGGCGCGCACCGCCGCTTCCTCACGCAGCCAGACGATGCCGCCGCCGAGGCGGATCGACACCATGCCGGCAAATCCGGTAGCGCTGCCGCCGTCGCCCGACTCGAGTGCGAAGATCTCGTGCAGCCGCCCGCGCGCGATCCCGCCGCCGAGTGCCGCATCCATGTCGGCATGACCGGTTGCCACCTGCACCGCCTGTACCGACTCGACGCGCCGCTCGATCGTGGCGATGCGACGCTTGAGGGTCAGGAGGGGCGACTCTTCGTTCATGATTTGTTCTTTATCGCCTGACCCGCCGGGGTTCGTCAATCGGGGTTCGGGCTGAAGGTTGGTTCACGTGGAGGCGCGATGGACGCGAAGAAGGAATAAAGTGAGTTTCGCGCAGAGGCGCGGAGGCGCAGAGAGGGTGCGGCTTTGGCACATGGCGTCCGTCACCATGTTCGTCATTCCCGCGAAGGCGGGAATCCATAAACGCTGACGCCTGTGCAAGAACTGCGACGGTAGCGGCTATGGATTCCCGCCTTCGCGGGAATGACGAATGATACCATCGCGAGCGCACCCCCTCCGCGCCTCTGCGCCTCTGCGCCTCTGCGCGAACAATCCTTCTGCTTTCTTCTTCGCGGCCTTCGCGTGAAACCACCCTCACCCGATCGGCAACGGCTCCACATCGACCGAAACGTGCATCGTCTGCGCGCCCGATCCCAGCACCACGCCGTCGATCGGGGCGATGTCGGCATAGTCGCGGCCGATCGCCATCACGACATGGTCCTCGGCCATCCAGATGCCGTTGGTCGGATCGACCCCGACCCAGCCGAGCACCGGCCCGGCCCAGATCAGCACCCACGCATGCGTCGCATCGGCCCCGACCAGCCGCTCCTGCCCCGGCGGCGGCAGCGTGCGCAGATAGCCCGAGCAATAGGCCGCCGGCAGCCCGGCCGCGCGCAGCCCGGAGAGCATGATCTGCGCGAAATCCTGACACACCCCGCCGCGCTTGGCGAAGGCTTCGGCGATCGGCGTGTCGACCAGCGTTGCGGTCGGATCGAAGGCGAAGTCGCGCTGGATCGCCAGCGCCAACGCGATCGCCGCGTCGAGCACCCCGCGCGTATCGGCCAGTTCGGCCGCGCACCAGCCTGCGATCGCGGGATCGAGCGGCACGTGCGACGAGGGAAACAGATAGCTCGCCGGGCTGGCCGGCCCCGCGTCGCGCACCGCCGCCGCCAGATCGCGCACCTCGGCGATCGTCGGGTCGTCCGCCGAGGGCATCGGGATCGGCCGGTCGACCCGCACGGTCGCCCGGCTCTCGATCGTCAGCGTGCGTTCGGGCCGTTCGACCACCAGCCGGGTGACGTTGGCGAGGCCCGCCTGCGCGCGCGCCGGGGCGGTATGGCCGCCCGGTTCGACGACCAGCGCATAGTCCTCCAGCTCCTGTCCCGACCACAGGATCGGGCGCAGCCGCAGGTTACAGCGTGCATAGCCCGCCGCCTCCTCGTAATCGAAGCGGGTGACATGGCGAATGGCATAGCGCATCATGCGAGGGTCAGCCCGGCTTCGCGCAGCGCCTGCGCGCCTTGCAGGAAATAGCGGGTGGCGATGGCGTCGGACAGTTTCTGCAACTGCTGGTTGATCTCCAGCACCCAGCCGCGATCGATCCGGTCGGCCGCCCCCATGGCGATGCCGGCGGTCAGCCGCGCGGCGATGCGCTGTTGCGGTTCGGCCAGCCCGGCATCGTTCAGCACCGGCAGCTTCGCCAGATGCCCGACGATCGTCTCCACCTGAAACGCGAGGCCGCGCGGATTGCCGGGGTCGAGCGCGATCAGGTCGATTACCGGCACCCGCGCGAAGCCGATCAGATAGCGCTGGCGATAGCTGATCTGGCTGTCGGCCAGGTCGAGCAGCGTCGACAGGTCCTCGCCGCTCGCCCGGCGCAGGTCGACCGCGAGCAAGGTGCGCGTGGTGGCCAGCGCGCGTTCGATGCGACGGCCCAGATCGTGGAACCGCCACGCATCGGTCCGCCCCATATGTTCGGCCGACAGCCCGGCCAGCGCGGCATAGCGGCGCTGCAACGTGCCTGCCCGGTCGAGCAGCGTGCCGCCGACCGGATGCGGCGCATCGAGCAGCCGCACCATGTCCGCCGACAACCGGTCGCGCGACACCGCGCCGATGCTGGCGGCCAGCGCGTTGACCGCGCGCACGCTGCCCCAGCCGTCGACCGCCTCCATCGCCGCGCGCGCGAAATCGACGAGGTCGCGGCGGCGGTGACTGGGCGGGCGGGGTGCCGCTCCGGTATCGGCGATGATCGTCACCAGCCGCTCGACCGTCTCGGGGGCCAGCGCCGCGCCGGTATCCGCCGAGATCGAATGGCCGAACAGCACGCGGATGACGCCGAGCAGCGCCTCGCCGCGTTCGAGATACCGCCCCAGCCAGAACAGATTGTCGGCGACCCGGCTGGGCAGCGTGCCAGGGTTGCGGCGCAACTCGACGCTGTCGGTCGGTTGCAGCAGCGAGACGGGCGCGACCGGATCGGGACCATGGACGATGACGTCGGCCGACCACGACCCCTCACCCATCACCGCCGCGCGCGGATCGGGCTGATCGCCGATGCGGACGAATCCGCCGGGCAGCACCTGCCATTCGCCCGCCGCGTCGCGCGCGGCGAACACGCGCAAGCTGAACGGGCGGGGTTCGAGGCCCTCGCCGCAGCCGGTCGGCATCGTCGAGAGTTGCGCGACCTCCTGCCCGATATAATCCTGCGGCCGCAGCGCCATCGCCGCCGCCAGCCGTTCGCGCTGGCCCGCATCCAGCGTCGCGCCGAGCACCGGACCGCCATCCAGCCCCAGCACGCCGGGCACGAACGCCGGGCCGACGACCAGTTGGTCGAGATTGTCCAGCACCCGCGACCGGGCGGCGGCATCGCCGCACCACCATGTCGGGACGGAAGGCAGCGCCGGATCGCGGCCGAGCAGGTGCCGGCCGATCGCGGGCAGGAAGGCGGCGAATGCGGGCGATTCGAGGACGCCCACCCCCGGCGCGTTGGCGATGACGACATTGCCCGCCGCCATCGCATCGACCAGGCCCGGCACGCCGATCGTCGAGGTTGAATCGAACGCCAGCGGATCGATGAGCCGCGGATCGAGCCGCCGCCACAGCGCGTCGATCCGCTTGAGGCCGGCGATGGTGCGCACGTACAACTGGTCGTCGCGCACCGCCAGATCGGCGCCCTCGACCAGCAGGAAGCCCAGATAGCGCGCGAGATGCGCCTGTTCGGCATAGCTGGGGTTGAGCTTGCCCGGCGTCAACAGCCCGATGCGCGGTTCGGCGCGGCGGCAGGCGGCGGCGATCCCTGCGCGCACCCCGGCGAAGAACGGCGCGTGCCGCTCGACGTTCAGCCGCGCGGGCAGCGCGCCCAGCGTCCGCCCCATCGCCAGCCGGTTTTCCAGCGCATAGCCCGCCCCCACCGGCATGCGGACATGATCGGCCAGCACCCGCCACGTCCCCCCCGGATCGCGCGCGAGATCCATCGCGATGAAGTGCAGTTGATGCCCGCCGGGCGGCACCAGCCCGACCATCGGACGCAGGAACAGCGGCGATCCCGTCACCAGCATCGCCGGCAGCACGCCATCGGCCACCAGCCGCTGGTCGCCATGGATGTCGGCGACGATCGATTCGAACAGTCCGGCACGCTCGGCGACGCCGTGGGCGATGCCCTGCCATTCGGCCTTGCCGATCAGCAGCGGGACCGGCGAGAGCGGCCAGCGCCGCTCCTCGCTCTCGCCCGCCACGCGGTAGACGGTGCCGATGTCCTCGGCATGGCGCTGCGCGCGTTCGCGCGCCGGAGCCATCGTCTCGCCCGACAGCGTCGCCAGTTCCTCGAACGCTATTGCCCATGCCGCGCGGTCGCCCTCGCTCGCGTCGCACAGCATGTCGCCGCGCGGCGCGCGGGCGCAATAGTCGCGCACCCAGCGTTCGGCGGTCACGCCCGCGTCCAGCAGTCCGTTGTTCGCGTGGATCGCCATGCGCTCCCCCAATCCCCGCCTCTCCAAGCATGGGCGGCGGAACGGCGCAACCGCTTTGGGGGATGCGGCGTACCGGTGCAGGATCGAAAAACGCGGCACACAATCGTCGTGCAACGCAGGGTGCCCGAAGCGCGGCGTTCGGCAGGCCCTGTGGATGGCTCGACCAAACGACGCGGGCAGTTCCCAAAAATGCGGGAGTCCGTCAGAACGGACCCATGCCCGTCGTCGAGTTCGAGAACCGCAAACAACGTCCGCTTGTCCTGTCGATCGAACCGACAGGTGATCGGATCGAGGTTCCGCCGCTTGGGCGCGCCGCCATCCGCTATTCGCTGCCCGAACATGCAGAGGATCGTTACCATGCCGCGATCGGCGAACACAGGATCGATGTCTGGTGCGACGCAGGGGACTATGAGGTCGACATCGTTCCCCCGTCGCCATCGGACCGATTGCTGTGGGCGATTTGCGTGGAACTTGGCTATTGCGGCGGTGTCGTCGATGGCGAGCCCGTTACCGTAACCGATCTGATCCCTGCGGCGGGTGTACTGACCGCCGAAGAATTTGCAGAGCTGGTGATACGGGCGGACGGCTGGCCCGCATCAAGCCCCCTGCCGGACAACGCACTACGACGGCTTCAGACGAAGTTCGTCGAATGTTTCGGACGAACCTCGGTCGAGGCGGACGTGTTTCATCGCGTCACCCGGCGACCGTTCGATCGTGATCCCGCATAGCGGCGATATACAGCCTGAACGGCTACACCGCCGCCCGCCGCAACCGGTCGTTGATCGCCGCGCCCAGCCCCTCGTCCGGCACCGGGGCCACCGCGATCGACCGGGCGTCGCTCCGGTCCGCCCGATGCAGCGCGTCGAACAGCGCCGCCGCCGCCTCGGTCAGATCGCCGCTTGCCGACAGCGTGGCGTCGCCCGTCACCACGCCGAAGCCGATCCGCCATTCGCCCGCGCGCCACCCGGTCGCGTTCAGGCGCAGCGGCTTGCCCGGTGCGTAATGGCTGGCGAGCTGGCCCGGTGCCTCGATCCCCGCGCCCGCGCCGCCGACCGGCACGCCCAACAGCCCGGCGACGTCCTCGCGCGCGATCGGGCCGGGGCGCAGTTGCCGCACCGCTCCGCCGACACAGGCGATGATCGTCGACTCCAGCCCCCGCGCGGTCGGCCCGCCGTCGATCACCAGCGGTATCCGCCCGTCGAGGCTGCGCAGGACATGCCCGGCGCGGGTCGGGCTGATCGATCCGCTGGAATTGGCCGATGGCGCGGCCAGAGGCTTTCCGCACGCCGCCAGCAACGCCTGCATCGCGTCATGCGCCGGCACGCGGATCGCGATCGTCGCCAGTCCCGCCGTCACCAGCGAGGCGATCCCCGTATTCTCGCGCAGCGGCAGCACCAATGTCAGCGGCCCCGGCCAATAGGCATCGGCCAACCGCGCGGCATGGTCGTCGAACACCGCCAGCGCCTCGGCCGCCGCACGGTCGGGCACATGGACGATCAGCGGATTGAACGACGGCCGTCCCTTGGCCGCATAGATGCCGGCGACGGCACGCGAATCGGTCGCGTCGGCGGCGAGGCCATAGACCGTCTCGGTCGGCACCGCGACGCAGCCCCCGTCCGCGATCACCGCCGCCGCCGCTGCGATCCCCGCGCTGCCGTAAGGGAAGGTCCGGGTGGTCATCGAGGGATTTGGAAGCGCCATGATTTGGGGGCTATAGCCTATCGCAAAACAGAAACGAGAGAGGGCAAATGGACCTGACCCCCGCCACCGCCGAACAGCGGTTCGCGCTGACCCATGCCGCCGGTATCGAGGGGCTCGCGCAAAGCGAACGCTTCGCCGAGGCGACCCCCGACATGCTCGACGCCATCCTCGACGGGATCGGCCAGTTCGCGGCGGGCGAATGGCGGCCGCTCGACCGCGCGGGCGATAGCGTCGGTGCGCGCTGGACTCCGCAAGGGGTGGTGATGCCCGATGGCTACCGCGCCGCCTATCAGGCCTATGTCGCGGGCGGATGGGGCACGATCGGGTCGCCGGTCGACCATGGTGGACAGGGCATGCCGTTCGCGGTCGCCACCGCCGTCCTCGAAACGCTCGGCACCGCCAACATGGGGTTCGCGCTCGCCCCCACCCTCACGGTCGGCGCGGTCGAGGCGCTGGTCCATCACGGCAGCACCGAGCAACAGGCGCGCTACCTGCCGCACCTCGCCACCGGGGCATGGACCGGCACGATGAACCTGACCGAGCCGCAGGCCGGATCGGACGTCGGTGCGCTCACCACCCGCGCCGAACCGGTCGGCGACGGTGGCTGGCGGGTTACGGGCACCAAGATCTACATCTCGTTCGGCGATCACGACATGGCCGACAACATCGTCCACCTCGTCCTCGCCCGCACGCCGGGGGCGCCCAAGGGGACCAGAGGCATCTCGCTGTTCCTCGTTCCCAAATACCGGCTGAACGCGGACGGGACGCCGGGCGAGCCGAACGACATCCGCGTCGTCTCGATCGAACACAAGATGGGGCTGCACGCCTCGCCCACCTGCGTCCTGTCGTTCGGCGACAACGGAAACTGCATCGGCGAGCTGATCGGCGGTGAGGGCGGCGGCATGCGCGCGATGTTCACGATGATGAACAACGCCAGGCTGAACGTCGGCCTGCAAGGCGTGCAGGTGGCCGAGGCGGCGACGCAGCGCGCCGTCGCCTATGCCCGCGACCGGGTACAATCGGCGCGCGCCTCCGCGCCCGGCGCATCGGTCGCGATCATCGAGCATCCCGACGTGCGCCGCATGCTGCTGCGGATGACCGCGCAGACGATGGCGGCGCGCGCGCTGGTCTATTACGCCGCCGGGCAGGTCGATCGCGCGACGCTGGGGATGGAGGGAGCCAAGGCGCGGCTCGACCTCGTCACCCCGCTCGCCAAGGCGCACGGCACCGACATCGGCTGCGAGGTCGCGAGCCTCGGCATCCAGGTCCATGGCGGCATGGGCTATATCGAGGAGACGGGGGCCGCGCAGCATTTCCGCGACGCGCGCATCACCCCGATCTATGAGGGCACCAACGGCATTCAGGCCGCCGATCTGGTCGGACGCAAGCTGGTCGGCGACGGTGGCGCGGGGCTGGAGGCGCTGTTCGCCGAGATGGCGGGCGAGGTCGGCCATGCCGCGCTCGCCGACCTGCTGGGCGATACCCGCGCGGTGGCGCGCTGGATGCTGGAGGCGGATACCGACGACCGGCTGGCGGGCAGCTATCCGTTTCTCACCATGGTTTCGACCACGGTCTGCGGCTGGCTGCTCGAACGGCAGTTGCGTGCGCTGGACGATCATGGCGATCCCGACTTCGCGGTCCGCAAGCGGGCGGCCGTCGCCTTCTACCTCGATCGGATCGTGGCCGAAGCGCGCGGCCTCGGCATGGCGGCGATGGCCGGGGCGGCGGGCCTCTATACCCTGACGGCGGAGCAGTTCGCGGCGCGCTGAGGCGCGCCGCCGGCGTCAGGCGGCGATGCCCGGCCGGGTTAGCAGGTGCGTCGGGCGCACCGCGTTGTTGATCGGCAGCGTGTCGCCGCAACAGGCGCATTCGGCGATCACCCGTCCGACGTTCCACTGCGACGCGCCGCAGGTCGGGCAGTTATTGTGACCATGTAGCGCAAAGACCGGCACCCGCGTGCCGATGACGACCGTTCGGTCCATGCCGTTCTCCCTGAGCGGGGAGGAACGTCGCGTGCGCGTCACGGTTCCGTAACGAAGCCATCGGAAGAACCGGATCGGGGACAAGGGTTCCGCTCGTACAAAGTCGTTGGCCGATTGCCGACCACGGCCGACCGCAAACCGGCGCCGGATCAGGCGATCGCCCGATCCTCCAGCAGCGCGCGGGGGTCAAGCCCCAACAGGTCGATATGCTGGCGGATGCGCGGCCAGTGTCCGGTCAGGAAGCGTTCGCGCTCGGCCACGCACAGCCGCTCGACCGCGCCGGGCAGCACGAACATGCCGACGCCGCGCCGGACCTCGACATAGCCATCGTCCTGGAACGTCTGATAGGCCTTGGCGACGGTCAGCGGGTTCGCGCCATGTTCGGCGGCGAAGGCCCGGACCGAGGGCAACTGGTCGCCCGCGCGATAGTCGCCGCGCAGGATCGCCGCCGCGACCAGCGCGCGCAGGCGGAGATAGACGGGCGTGTCTTCATGGTCGATCGCTGTCATGCTGGATTAATACAGCAACCACCGCCGAAGTCCATCGCTCATCCGGCCCAGCGAGTACCGATCCGCGCCGGATCGGGACGCGGCCGTTCGTCGAGCGGGCGGCCGGGCGACCCGAAATAGAAGAATCCGACGATGCGCTCGCCCGCACCGCCAAAGGCATCGCGCACGGTCTCGTTCTCCGCCGCCCAGCCGGTCAGCCAGCTACCGACATAGCCCAGCGCATGGCCGGCATGCAGCAGGTTCATCGCCGCCGCCCCCGCCGACAGTTCCTGTTCCCAAAGCGGGATGTGGCTTGGGATGACCGGCGCGGACAGCATGACGACCAGCGCCTCGCCCTCGTGCGCGAACCGGTCGCAGGCGTCCAGTTGCGCCCCGGTCGCCTGCGGGTTGGCGGCGGTGAAGGCGTCGCGCAGCAACCGCGCCAGCGCCTCGCGCCGGTCGTTCGGCACGATCACGAAACGCCACGGCGCCAGCTTGCCATGGTCGGGCGTGCGCGCGGCGAGCGCGATCATCTGGTCCAGTTCGGCGTCGTCCGGCCCCGGTGCCACCATGTCGCGCGGCTTGCCCGACCGGCGGGTGCGAAGGTGGGCGAGCAGCGACGAGCGATCGTTGAAGGTCATGGCGCGGCAGGTAGGCACTGACGCCACCACGCACAATGCGCTTGGCATTGCCGTTTTCGCCGTTAGGCTCGCGCCATCCGCGAACCCCAGCGCCGTACCCGGCAGCAGGGGCGCCTATTTGTTTCGGGGGATGCGAGTACCGTGTTTGGCCTACCCATTATTCCATCGATCGCGGCGGGGTTCCTGATCCTGCTGCTGGCGCTGGGCGGTGTCGCCGCTGCGTCGAAGGGCGAAGAGTTCGCCGGCCATCCCAAGGGGCTCTACGTCCTGTTCTTTGCCGAAATGTGGGAGCGCTTCTCCTACTATGGCATGCGTGCGCTGCTGATCTTCTATCTCACCAAGCACTGGCTGTTCGGCGACAGCCAATCCACGCTGATCTACGGTGCCTATACCTCGCTGGTCTACATTACCCCGGTGCTCGGCGGCTATCTCGCCGACCGCTATCTCGGGCAGCGCAAGGCGGTGCTGTTCGGCGCGGTCGTCCTTACCATCGGCCACCTGCTGATGGCGTTCGAGGGGCAGAGCGGCATCACCGATCCGCTGGTCAAGCAGGCCGATCCGGCGATCAACATCTTCTGGGCGGCGCTCGCCTGCATCATCGTCGGTTCGGGCTTCCTGAAGGCGAACATCTCGGTGATCGTCGGGCAGCTCTACAGCCGCACCGATGTGCGCCGCGATGGCGCCTACACCATCTTCTACGTCGGGATTAACGTCGGCGCGGCGCTCGGCGTCATCTTCGCGGGCTATCTCGGCGAAACCTATGGCTGGTCCTACGGCTTCGGCGCGGCGGGCATCGGCATGCTGCTGGGGCTGCTGGTGTTCGTGCTCGGCAAGCCGCTGCTGAAGGGTCAGGGCGAGGCTCCCCGCCCGCTCGCCAAAAGCACCGAATGGACGCTGTACGCGCTCGGCCTCGCCTCGATCGGGGTCATCTGGGCGCTGATCCAGTACAATTCGGTCATCGAGACGCTGCTGATCGTCTCGGGTGTCGCGCTGCTCGGCTATGTCCTGTTCGAATCGTTCAAGCTGCCCAAGGAACCGCGTGAACGGATGTTCGCCATCCTGTTCCTGATCGCGCTCAACCCGGTGTTCTGGGGCCTGTTCGAACAGGCGGGTGGGTCGCTCAACCTCTATACCGACCGCTATGTCGATCGCGGCGGGGTGCCCGCATCGCTGTTCCAGTCGATCAACTCGATCTACATCGTGATCTTCGGTCCCATCTTCGCAGCACTTTGGGTGGCGCTGGGCAAGCGCCGGGTCGAACCCTCCGCCCCGGCCAAGTTCGCGCTGGCGCTGCTCCAGGTCGGCTTCTCGTTCCTAGTGTTCGTCTGGGGTGCGCGGAGCGTCGGGCCGGAAATCGCGACGCCGGTGCTGTTCGTGTTCCTGATCTACTTCTTCCAGACAACCGGCGAGCTGTGCCTGTCGCCCGTCGGCCTCTCGGCGATGAACCGGCTGGCACCGAAGCACCTCGCCAGCCTCATCATGGGTGCATGGTTCTACATGACGGCGGTCGGCAATTTCGTCGCGGGCAAGATCGGCGAGGCGACCGGCGGCGAAGGCGGCGAGATGACCAAGGAGGGCACGCTGTCGGTCTATGCGACGATCGGCTGGTGGACGATCGGCATCGGCGTGGTCGTGCTGCTGCTGTCGCGGTTCGTCACCCGCTGGATGCACCTCGGCTCACTGTCGGACGAGGTGGACCATTCGCTCGCCGGACAGGCGGAGATCGGCGAACCCAAGGCGGCGGGCGTCGACGTGTGGAAGGAACAACGCTGATCCCGGCCCCGACCGGCTGACCGTTGCAGACCCCGCTCCGGCCGATCCGCACCGTCATTCCCGCGAAGGCGGGAATCCATAGACGCTACCGTTTCCATTCCTGCCGGGACGTCAGCGTGTATGGATTCCCGCCTTCGCGGGAATGACGAACTTTGGTCAGCGGTCCCCAAACATTACCGATTGTTCAGCGCGCGCTGACCCTGCGGCAAGCTGCGCCCGGGCAGAAGCGTTCCCATGAACAACGGGGGTGTGACGATGAAACGGTGGATGGCGTGGGGCGCATCGCTGACGCTCGGGCTGGCCAGCCCGGCGCTGGCCGCCGATGCGGTGCCGGTGGGCGACTGGATCGGGCCGCATGCCGATGTCGCGGTGCGGACCGGTCCGTGCGGGACGATGCTGTGCGGCCGGGTGGTATGGGCCAGTCCATCGGCGCGCGCGCATGCCGGCGATGGTGGCATCACCCGGCTGATCGGCACCGAACTGCTCGAAGACTATCGCAGCGACGGCACGCATGGCTGGCGCGGCACGGTGTTCGTCCCCGACCTTGGCACCCGCTTCGCCTCGCGGATCGAGCAACCCGCGCCCGATCGCCTGCGGATCGCGGGCTGCATGTTCGGCGGGCTGATCTGCCGCAGCCAGACGTGGCACCGGATCGATCGGCTGCCCGGTGCCTGACCCCCGCGCCTTCCTCGCCCGCCACCGCACTGCGATCGGCATCCTGCTGGTCGCCGCGCTCGTCGCGCTGGGCTTCACCGCGCTGGAGACGCTGACCCGCGAAATCCGCTTCGACGACGTGGCCCATGCGATCCATGCGCTCTCGCCGGTGCGGGTCGTCCTCGCACTGCTGTGTACTGCGGGCAGCTATCTCGCGCTCACCTTCTACGACGTGCTGGCGCTTCGCGTCATCGGCCGGCCGCTGCCGTGGCGCACCGCCGCGCTCGCCTCGTTCACCAGCTATACGCTCAGCCACAATCTCGGCCTGTCGCTGCTGACCGGCGGGTCGGCGCGCTACCGCATCTACAGCGGCGCGGGGCTCGACGGGCCGGACGTCGCCCGCGTCGTCGCGGTGGCCAGCGGCACCTTCTGGGCCGGGGTAGTGACGGTCGGCGGAGTTGCCCTGCTGCTCCACGACGGCGCGCTGGCGCTGGCGGGGTGGACGCTGGGGCAAGGCGCGACCCGGGCGCTGGGCATGGGCGTTCTGGCGCTCACCATCGCGCTCCTCGCCGGCTGCGCCTTCGCCCCCCGCCCGCTCCGCCTGTTCGGCATGGCCGTTCCACTGCCCAGCCTCGCCCAAGCGCTGGCGCAGATCGGCATCGCCGTCGTCGACATCGCCTTTGCCAGCACCGCGCTGTTCGTGCTGATCCCGGGTGGACAGGCCGCGCTGCTGCCCGCGTTCATCCTCGCCTTCACCCTCGGCATGGTCGCGGCGGTCGTCACCCATGTTCCCGGCGGCATCGGCGTGTTCGAAGCGGTGGTACTGGCGGTGGTGCCGGTCGATCGCGCCACGCTGTTCGCCGCGCTGATCGCCTACCGCGTCGTCTATTATCTGCTGCCGCTCGGCATCGGTGTCGCGCTGCTCGCCGTGTATGAGGGCGCGCGGCGGCGGCATAGCCGGTGGCTGACCGGCCTGCGCGCGGTCGCCACCGGCGTGGCCCCGCTGGCGCTCGGCGCGGCGACGTTTCTGGGCGGGGCGATGCTGCTGCTGTCGGGCTCGCTCCCCTCGATCCACGGGCGGATGGGCGACCTCGCCGATCTGCTGCCATTGCCGCTGATCGAGGCGAGCAACGTCGCCGCCAGCCTGATCGGCACCACCTTGCTGCTGCTCGCTCCGGCGCTCTACCGCCGCCTCGATGGCGCGTTCGTCGCCGCCCGCGCGCTGCTGATCGCAGGGGCGGTCTTTTCGCTTGGCAAGGGGATCGATTACGAAGAGGCCTGCGTCTGCCTGGTCCTCGTCGCGCTGCTGCAGTGGACGCGCAGCGCCTTCTACCGCCGCACCACGCTCACCAGCCAGCCGATCGCGCTGCCGTGGCTGGCATCGATGGTGGCGGTGATCGGCCTGACGATCTGGTCGGGGTTCTTCGCCTATCGCCACGTCCCCTATTCGGGCGACCTGTGGTGGCGCTTCGCGCTCTACAGCGATGCGCCGCGCTTCCTGCGCGCGCTGCTGGGGGTCGCGGTGGTGCTGGCGGCGGCGTGCGTGTGGCGGCTGATGGCCCCGTCGCGCGTCCGTCCGGCCATGCAGGCGAGTATCGCCGACCGGCAGACCGTCCGCGACATTCTGGATCAGGCGGTCCGCACCGATGCGATGCTCGCGCTGACCGGCGACAAACGCTTCCTGCTGTCGGCGGAGGGCGATGCGTTCCTGATGTATCAGGTATCGGGCGCGAGCTGGATCGTGATGGGCGATCCCGTCGGCCCGCGCGCGGCATGGGGCGAGCTGTTGTGGAACCTGCGCGATCTCGCCGACCGCGAACAGGGCCGGTTGCTGCTCTACGAAGTCTCCTCGCCGGTGCTCGACATCGCGATCGGCATGGGGCTGACCATCGTGAAGTTCGGCGAGGATGCGGTGGTCGACCTCACGCAGTTCACGCTCGACACCCCGCGTCTGCGCACGCTGCGCAAATCCGAACGCGCGGTGGCACGCAAGGGCGCGGTGCTGGAGATCGTCCCCGCCGCGCGGCTCGATACGATCCTGACCGAGATCACCGAGGTTTCCGACGAATGGCTGCGGATCAAGGGCCAGCAGGAAAAGGGGTTCAGCCTCGGCCATTTCGATCCCGCCTATCTCGCCCATTTCGACATCGGGCTGGTGCGGATCGACGGGCGGATCGTCGCCTTCGCCAATCTGTGGCTCACCGCCGGCCACCACGAAGCCTCGGTCGACCTGATGCGCCACCGCGAGGATGCGCCGGGGGGGACGATGGATTTCCTGATGGTGAACCTGATGCTGTGGGCGAAAGGACAGGACTATGCCCGCTTCTCGATCGGCATGGCGCCCTTGTCAGGGATCGAGGACCGCCGGCTGGCCCCGGCATGGGCCAAGGCGGCGGCGTTCGTGTTCCGGCATGGCGAGCGCTTCTACGGCTTTCGCGGCCTGCGCACCTACAAGGAGAAGTTCGCGCCCGCATGGGAGCCGCGCTATATCGCCGGGCCGACCGGCGTCGCGCTCCTGAAAGGATTGCGCGACCTCTCGCGCCTGATCGGCCGGCCGCAGCCCGCCGCGCCGTTCCCGCCCGCCGATGCCCGGTTCGATCTTGAGGAGGCCCTATGACCCGCTCCCCCCGTCAGCGGCGCATCGCTCGCCGTCGTATCCTCGGCTGGTCGGCGCTCGCCGCCGGGCTGCTGGTGCTGCTGGCGCTCGCCGCCCCCGCGCTGCACCTGATCGACAATCGCGCGCTGCGCCTGTTCCGCGGCAACGGCGAGCGCAACCCGAAGGTCGTGGCGGTCTATCTGTCGGGGGACATGGGGCTGCGCTTCGGGCTCGGCGCGAAGGTCGTGCCCGCGCTCGCCGCGCACGGCATCCCGGTGGTCGGCGTCAGTTCGCCCGTCACCTTCGGCACGCGCCGCAGCCGGGCGGAGGCCGACGCGATCGTCGCCAACGCCATCCGCACCGCGATGGCGCGGACCGGCGCGACCCGCGTACTGCTGATGGGCCAGTCGTTCGGTGCCGACATCGTCTCGGCCATCGCGCCCGACCTGCCCGCCGACCTGCGCCAGCACATCGCCGCGATCAACGTCGTCGTGCCGGCGCAAAGCGTGTTCTTCCGCTCGGACCCGACCGGCATCCTCTATCACGGCACCCCCGACGCATGGCCCTCGGCGGGAATGCGGCGGCTCGACTGGGCACCGGTCATCTGCATCCATGGCCGCGACGAGCGCGAGAGCCTGTGCCCGACGCTCGCCGGCACGAAGGCACAGGTGATCGGCCTGCCCGGCGGACATTTCCTGCGCAACGACGACAAGCTGGTCATCGCCACCATCCTCGCGGCGCTGCGCTCCGCCGATCCGACGATACTGCGTTGATCCTGCTCATCCTTTCGACGGTGTGATGGAAGCGCAACACGCAATATGAATTGTATCATATTGTTTCCATAACGCTTTACGAGCCTGCTGCACTTGCACACAAGTTGCACCAAGGCCGGGCGATACGGGGGTATCGCCATCGTTGCCGGGAGGAAATTCACGATATGACGACCATCACCGGTCGCTCGCGCCTCGTCGCGGGTACCGCTACCCTGTCGCTTGCCGTTGCGCTGATCGCCGGCCCCGCCGCTGCCCAGACGACCCCGGCCTCGCCCGGCGCGCTGGAAGCGCAGGCGCAGGCCACCGACCCGACGACCGTTCAGGGCACCGCCGATCAGGGTGAGGGCGACACTATCGTCGTCACCGGATCGCTGCTGCGCCGCACTGACACCGAAACCCCCTCGCCGGTCACGGTGCTGACGTCGGACACGCTGGCCAAGGCCGGCATCACCAACGTGTCGGACGCGATCCGCTCGATCTCGGCCGACAGCGCCGGATCGATCGGCACCGGATTCCAGAGCGGCTTCTCGGCGGGCGGCTCGGCCGTGTCGCTGCGCGGCCTCGGCGTCTCCTCGACGCTGGTGGTGATCGACGGGCTGCGCTCGGCCAATTTCCCGCTGAACGACGACGGCCACAACGCCTATGTCGATCTGAACTCGATTCCGTTCAGCCTCGTCGACCGGGTCGAAGTGCTCAAGGACGGCGCATCGTCGACCTATGGCGCGGATGCGATCGGCGGCGTCGTCAACGTCATCCTCAAGAAGCAGTTCACCGGCGTCGACGGCCTCGTCGAAGGCGGCATCGCCGAGCGTGGCGACGCCTCGCACCAGCGCGTCCACCTGACGGTCGGCACCGGCGACTATGAGGCCAATGGCTGGAACGTCTTCGTCAACGGTGAATATCAGCGCGACGGCCGCGTCTCCAACTCCAGCCGCGGCTTCCCGTACAACACGCAGGATCTGACCCGGATCGGCGGGCTAGACAACAACGCCAGCGACAGCTCGATGACGGTCAACGTGCCGACCGCCTATGTCGCCCGCGTCCGCCAGAGCGACCTCAACAACCCGCTGTCGGGTCAGGCCGGCGCACCGCTGTCGAACCAGTATCAGGCGCTGGGCCTCGGCAACTGCGCGCGCGATACCTTCACCGTCAACACCACGGCGGTCCAGGGCACCGGCTGCAAATACGACCTGGTCGACAAATATCGCCAGATCCAGCCGCTTCAGGAGCGCTATGCGCTGAACGCCCGCCTGAGCGTCCGCCTCGGCGACAACGTCGAGGGCTATGTCACCGCGATGTACAGCCGCAGCGACGTGAGCATCAAGGGTACGCCGGCCGCGATCCGCGCGACGCAGCCGTTCGGTGCCGCGCCCTCGGTCGCCTCGTCGAATCCGGGCATCGTGCTGCCAGTCTATATCTGTTCGGCGGGCACCAACTGCGCGACCGCCAGCGACCGCCGCCTGAACCCGAACAACCCGTTCGCCACGGCGTACGCCAACGATCCGAACAACGGCGCCGCGCGCATCTATTATCTGTTCGGCGATATTCCGGCGGGCAGCGACCGCAAGAACGAGGTCTATCGCGCCGCCGCCGGCCTGAACGGCAGCTTCGACGACGACCGTTTCGGCTGGCGGGTCGAGGGCGTCTATGCCCGCGACGAGATGGAGATCACCCAGCACGGGCTGCTCAACATCGCCCAGACGCTGCGAGCGATCAACACCGGCTCGTACAACTTCGTCAATCCGCAGTCGAACAGCCAGGCGGTGCGCGACACCATCGCCCCCGACAAGACTACCCCGTCGTTCTCGACGATGGCATCGGTCGACGCCTCGCTGACCGCGAGGCTGTTCGACCTGCCCGGCGGCCCGCTCCAGGTCGCGATCGGCGGCCAGGTGCGGCGCGAGACGCTGGAGAACAACAACCAGAACGTGAACCTCGACACCTATGGCCTGACGACCGCCTCGGCGTTCGGCGCGCATACCGTGTCGGCCGCCTATTTCGAAGCGGACATGCCGCTCCTCGAAAAGCTCGATGTGAACGTGTCGGGCCGCTACGATCATTATTCGGAAGGCTTCGGCCGCTTCTCGCCCAAGGTCGGTTTCAAGCTGACCCCGGTGCGCGAACTGGCGTTCCGCGGCACCTATAGCCAGGGGTTCCGCGCCCCCACCTTCGCCGAATCGGGTGCGCGCAGCCAGTATGCCGGTTTCGTCACCACTACCCCGCCGTGCAATTTCATCCTCCAGCATGGCGGCACCGGTACGGCGTCGGCCTGCTCGGCCAACGGCAATCCATACAACCTGCAATATTCGCTGGGTCGCGGCGTCGCCGGCAACCCGGCGCTCGAACCGGAAACCTCGCGCAGCTTCACCGCCGGCGTGATCTTCCAGCCGGTGCCGTGGTTCAGCTTCACCGCCGACTATTACAACGTGAAGAAGAAGAACCTGATCGTCACCGGCCCGCTGGTCGGCAAGGCGGTCGAGGCATACTATAACTCGGCGAACCTCGCGGCGGCACAGGCGGCGGTCGCGGCGATCGGCCAGGGCTATTCGGTCAACAGTGTCGACGGCACCGATCCGAACTTCCCCAACGCCCTCCCGCGCGTGCTCATCATCAACGTGCCCTATGTGAACGCCAACTATGCCGTCACCGAGGGCATCGATCTGGCCGCCACGATCACCGCGCCAATCACCGACACGATCAAGTTCACCAGCCGCGTCGAAGTGACGCATATCTTCGAATACAACCTCGTCACCGGCACCGGTGCGGGCGACGTGCAGAATTATGCCGGCACGCTTGGGCCGTATGACCTGTCGTCGGGCAACGGCACGCCCAACTGGCGCGGCAACTGGCAGAACACGATCGACTTCGGCCAGTTCGCGCTGTCTGCGACCACCTATTACACCGGCCGCATCCAGTCGGTGTCGGAGGATCAGGGGCTGCCGCGCATCTGCGATACCGGCAACCTCTACACCCGCTCGTCGCCGCAGGATCAGACCTTCTGCTACGTCAAGCGGTTCATCAACGTCGACCTGAACGGCACCGCCAAGGTCAGCGACAATTTCTCGTTCTTCCTGAACGTGAAGAACCTGTTCGACGTGAAGGCTCCGATCGCCCCGGCGGCCTATGCCAGCGCGCCGAACTTCCTGACGACGTGGCACTATGCCGGCCTGATCGGCCGCCAGTTCCGCGCCGGTGCCAGCTTCCGGTTCTGATCGGACGCCAGTTGCAACGAGAAACGGCGGTCCCTGCGAAGGGGCCGCCGTTTTGCGTTCCAGTCCATCTTCTCCCCTCCCTGGAAGGGAGGGGTTGGGGGTGGGTTGGCCCGCGAGGGAACGCCGGCACCCGCCACAGACCTACCCACCCCCGGCCCCTCCCTTGTCAGGGACGGGAGCAGACTACCGCGCGATGCCGCGCAGATGCGCCCGCACCAACCGGCCCGATTCGGTCAGCTCATCCTCGCGCCAGTCTGCCACGCCTTGCGTCGTCGACTTCAGGATCGCCGACGCCTCGTCCTTGTTCGCGACCGACCAGTTGAGATAGCTGACACCGTTCCTCGCGCACCATTTCCACCACGTCCGCGTCTCGGCCGCATCGATCGGAGCATCGCCATTGGCGGCGGTGGTGCCATATTCGGTGACGAACAGCGCGATGCCACGCTTCAAGGCCATATCCGCCTTGGCGCGCAGCTCCGCCTTGTGCGTCGCGGCATAGAAATGCAGCGTATAGGCGACATTGGCGAAGGGCAGCGGATCGGCCGCCGCCTCGTCGACGTCCTGCGACCAGCTTCGCGTTCCCGCCACCACGAAGGCTTGCGGGTCGATCGCGCGGATCGCGCCGATCACTTTGACATGATAGGGTTTCAGCACGCTCGCCCAGCCATGTTCGGGCAGCGGTTCGTTATACGTCTCGTAGATCAGGTTCGGCACGCCGCGATATTTGGTGGCGATGTGCGAGAAGAACCGCACCGCGTCGTCGGCGCGCGGCTGGTGCGCGTGCCAGTCGACCACGACATAGACCCCTTGCGCGATCGCCGCGTCGATCACCGCCTCGGCGCGCGCCGTCTCCGCCGCCGGTTGCACGTCGTACCCGCCCGACTGCGCGCCGATCGCCGCGCGCACCGCGCTCACCCGCCAGTCGCGCACCAGCCACGCGACCGTCGCCGGATCATAATAGCGCGGCTGCCACTGGCTCCAGAACAGCGACATGCCCCGCACCGCATAGGGTTTACCCCTGGCGTCGACCACGCGGTTGCCCTTGACCGCCAGCCGCCCGTGCAGCGCGACCGGGGAGCCGGCCGGCGCGGCCGCCGGGGCGGCGCATGCCCCCTGCCCCAGCACCATCATGACGAGCAACAGCCACCATCCGCGCATTCCAGCCTCCTCCACCCGTCGTTTGACGACAGCGGTGTCGGCAGTCGGCCACGCTGTCAATGGCACCCCCGCCCGGCGTCAGTCGGCGGGGCGCTCCGGCGCGGCGGGTGGCGGCACGGCCTCCTCGCCGCGTGCCTGCGCCTTGCGGCGGCGCAGGTTCTGGCGCAGCGCCTGTGCCAACCGGTCCTTGCGTTCGTCGTCGCTCATGCAGCGCCCTTTACGCTTTTTACCGGCAAACTGACAACGCATCGCTTGACAATATCGCCCACCCCTGCACATAGGCGCCTCCGCAGTCGAGGGGCTTCCCCCCGGCTTGCAGTGCTGCCGTAGCTCAGTGGTAGAGCGCATCCTTGGTAAGGCTGAGGTCGTGAGTTCAATCCTCACCGGCAGCACCATTTTTTCCTGATATTTTCCCCGAGGGGAACCCCGGACGGATCGGATCGATAGCGTACCGGATACGGCGCGGTTTCGATGCGTTACGCCCGTGATGACCGGTGCCATGCCGGCCGTATCCCGTCGTCCGTCTGTCTTTCAGGAACCTCCCATGCCCGGTCCCGGCGATCTCGAACTTTCCCGTCGTGGCGTGCTCGCCGCCGGCGCGGCCTCGGCGGCACTCACCGCCGTGCCGGCCGCCTCGGCGCAGGGCGCGCCCCAGCCCCAGCCGACGATGCTGCCCGTCACGCTGGAGGTGAACGGCCAGCGCCGCGAACTGACGCTCGACACGCGCACCACGCTGCTCGACGCGCTGCGCGAACATCTGAAGCTCACCGGCAGCAAGAAGGGCTGCGACCACGGTCAGTGTGGTGCCTGCACCGTGCTGGTCAACGGCACGCGCATCAATAGCTGCCTGACGCTGGCGGTGATGCACCAGGGCGACAAGGTGACGACGATCGAGGGGCTGGGCCGGCCCGACGCGCTGCACCCGATGCAGGCGGCGTTCGTGAAACACGACGGTTATCAGTGCGGCTATTGCACGCCGGGGCAGATCTGCTCGGCGGTCGCGGTACTGGACGAAATCCGCAAGGGCGTGCCGAGCCACGCCACGCAGGACATCACCCGCCGCTCCCCGGTCGACGCGACCGAGATGCGCGAGCGGATGAGCGGCAACATCTGCCGCTGCGGTGCCTATTCCAACATCGTCGATGCGATGACCGACGTCGCGGGAGGACGCGCATGAGGGCCTTTACCTACGAACGTGCGACCAGCCCGGCGCAGGCCGCCGCCGCCGTCGCGAAAGCCCCCGGCGCGCGTTTCATCGCCGGCGGCACCAACCTGCTCGACCTGATGAAGCTGGAGGTGGAGACGCCGCCCCATCTGGTCGATCTGCGCGATCTGGGACTGAACAAGATCGAACGCACGTCGGACGGCGGCCTGCGCATCGGTGCGCTCGTCACCAACACCGATCTAGCGAGCCACGACCGCGTCCGCCGCGACTATGGCGTGCTGACCCGCGCGATCGTCGCCGGGGCGAGCGGACAGCTCCGCAACAAGGCGACGACGGCAGGCAATCTGCTCCAGCGGACCCGTTGCCCCTATTTCTACGACACCGATCAGGCGTGCAACAAGCGCAAGCCGGGATCAGGCTGCGCCGCGATCGGCGGCTACAGCCGGCAACTGGGCGTCATCGGCACCAGCCAGCATTGCATCGCCACCTATCCCGGCGACATGGCCGTCGCGATGCGGGCGCTGGGTGCCAACGTCGAGACGGTCGATGCCGGTGGCGCGACCCGCACCATTTCCCTGGGCGAGTTCCACCGCCTGCCCGGCGACACACCGCACCTCGACACGGTCCTGAAACCCGGCGAGCTCATCACCGCCGTCACCCTGCCGCGGCCGGTGGCGGGCACCCATGTCTATCACAAGGTCCGCGACCGCGCCTCCTATGCCTATGCGCTCGTCTCGGTCGCGGCGATTATCCGCCGCGACGGCACCGGGCAGGTCGCGATCGGCGGCATCGCCCCGCGCCCGTGGCGGATCGAGGCGGCCGAGGCCGCGCTGCCGCAGGGTGCCAAGGCAGTAACCGCCCGCCTGCTCGCCGACGCCCGCCCGACGAAGGACAATGCGTTCAAACTGCCGCTGGTCGAGCGCACGCTCGCCGCCGTCCTCGCCGAAGTGAAGGAAGCCCGCGCATGAAGTTCGATTCACCCGCAGGGCAGAATCCGATCGACCGGATGCAGGTCATCGGCAAGCCGACCGACCGGATCGACGGCAAGTTCAAGACCACCGGCACCGCGCCCTATGCCTATGAACGCCACGATGTCGCCGCCAATCAGGCCTATGGCTATGTCGTCGGCAGCGCGATCGCCAAGGGGCGGATCGGCGGCATCGACATGGCCGACGCGCGCCGTGCGCCCGGCGTGCTGGCGGTCGTCACCGCCGCCAATGCGGGCAAGCTGGGCAAGGGCGACATGAACACCGCCCGCCTGCTCGCCGGGCCGGAAATCGAACATTATCATCAGGCAGTGGCGCTGATCGTCGCCGAGACGTTCGAACAGGCGCGCGCCGCCGCCAAGCTGCTGCGGGTCGATTATGTCCGCGCGCAGGGCCGCTACGATCTCGCCGAAGCACTCAAATCGGCCCCGCTCGAAGGTGCGGACAGCGGCGCGCCGGTCGACCGCGTCGGCGATTTCGACGGTGCCTATGCCGCCGCACCGGTCAAGCTCGACGCCGAATACACCACGCCGGACCATAGCCATGCGATGATGGAGCCGCACGCCTCGATCGCGGCATGGAACGGCGACGAGCTTACCGTCTGGACCTCCAACCAGATGATAAACTGGGGCAAGGGCGACGTCGCCAAGACGCTCGGCATCCCCAAGGAAAAGGTCCGGCTCGATTCGCCCTATATCGGCGGTGGTTTCGGCGGAAAGCTGTTCGTGCGCGCCGATGCGGTGCTGGCGGCGCTGGGCGCGAAGGCGGCGGGGCGACCGGTCAAGGTCGCGTTGCAACGCCCGCTCATCATCAACAACACCACCCACCGCCCGGCGACGATCCAGCGCATCCGCATGGGCTGCACCGCCGACGGCACGATCACCGCGATCGCGCATGAAAGCGGATCGGGCGACCTGCCCGGCGGTGGCCCCGAAGCGGCGGTCGCGCAGACCAAGCTGCTCTATGCCGCGGCCAACCGGCTGACCGCGATGCGCCTCGCCGTGCTCGACCTGCCTGAAGGCAATGCAATGCGCGCGCCAGGCGAGGCCCCCGGCCTCATGGCGCTCGAAGTCGCGATGGACGAGATGGCCGAGAAGCTGAAGCTCGACCCGATCGAGTTCCGCATCAAAAACGATACGCAGGTCGATCCCGAAAAGCCCGACCGCCCCTATTCGCAACGCCGGCTGATCGAATGCCTGCGCACCGGGGCGGAACGCTTCGGCTGGAACCGGCGACAGGCGACCCCGGCGTCGGTGCGCGAGGGCCAGTGGTTCATCGGCATGGGCGTAGCCAGCGGCTTTCGCAACAATATGCTGATGAAGTCGGCGGCGCGCGTCCGGTTGGAAACCGATGGCCGGATCACCGTCGAAACCGACATGACCGACATCGGCACCGGCACCTACACCATCATCGCCCAGACCGCGGCGGAAACCATGGGCGTCGGGCTCGACCGGATCAACGTTCGGCTGGGCGACAGCCGCTTTCCTGTCTCGGCCGGATCGGGCGGGCAATGGGGTGCGGCCAATTCGACGGCGGGTGTCTATGCCGCCTGCATGAAGCTGCGCGAACAGATCGCGGCGAAGCTCGGCCTGACCGGCGACGTCGATTTCACCGGCGGACAGGTGACGGGCGGCGGGCGCGCCATGGCGCTGGCCGATGCCGCGCGCGGCGGCGCGATCACCGCCGAGGACGGCATCGACTATGGCGACATCGCCAAGCGCACCGCGCAGGCGACCTTCGCCGGCCATTTCGTCGAGGTCGCGGTCCACGGCTTCACCGGCGAAACCCGTATCCGCCGGATGCTGGCGGTCTGTGACGCCGGCCGCATCCTGAACCCGAAGGCCGCGCGCAGCCAGGTGATCGGCGGCATGGTGATGGGCGCGGGGGCGGCGCTGATGGAGGACCTCGCGGTCGACAAGCGCTTCGGCTTCTTCGTCAACCATGATCTGGCCGGCTATGAAGTCCCGGTCCATGCCGATATTCCGCATCAGGAAGTGGTGTTCCTGGGCGGGGCCGACCCCTATTCCACGCCGATGAAGGCCAAGGGCGTCGGCGAACTCGGCATCTGCGGCGTCGGCGCGGCGGTGGCCAACGCGATCTACAATGCCTGCGGCGTGCGGATACGCGACTATCCGATCACCCTCGACAAGATGCTCGACAAGCTGCCATCACCCGCCTGATGGAAACCATCTCGACCACGCGCGCCCATGGCGGCACCCAAGGCGTCTACGCCCACGCCTCGACCGCCACCGGCACGACCATGACCTTTTCGGTCTATGTCCCGCCCTTGGCGGAGGGACAGCGCGCGCCGGTGCTGTGGTATCTCTCGGGCCTCACCTGCACCCACGCCAACGTCACCGACAAGGGCGAGTTTCGGCGGGCATGCGCGCAGCACGGCATCGCCTTCGTCGCCCCCGACACCTCGCCGCGTGGCGAGGGGGTGCCCGACGACCCGGAGGGTGCGTGGGACTTCGGTCTCGGCGCGGGCTTCTACGTCGATGCGACCGAGGAGCCATGGGCGGCCAACTACCGCATGCGCTCGTATATAGAGGACGAGCTGCCCGCGCTGATCGCCGCCGAATTTCCGCTGCTCGATTGCAGCCGGCAATCGATCATGGGCCATTCGATGGGCGGTCACGGCGCGCTCACCCTCGCCTTGCGCAACCCCGACCGCTTCGCCTCGGTCAGCGCCTTCGCCCCGATCGTCGCCCCGTCGCAGGTGCCGTGGGGCGAAAAGGCCTTGGCCGGCTATCTCGGCACCGATCGCAGCACTTGGCGCGGCGCCGACGCGGTCGCGCTGATCGAGGATGGAGCGCGGATCAACGACCTGCTGATCGACCAGGGTGACGCCGACCCGTTCCTAGAAGAGCAGCTCCGCCCGCAGCTATTGGTCGACGCCTGCGAAAAGGCCGGCATCGGCTGCACGCTCCGCATGCAGCCGGGCTACGACCACAGCTATTACTGCATCTCGACCTTCATGCCCGATCACATCGCTTGGCATGCAGAACGGTTGGGGTAGGGCGTGAATCCATAGGGCGGATCGTCGGCGGACGCCCAGTTGCAGACATTCGTCTGCCTGGACATACTGTGCGTCAGAGGCCAGCATGATATCATCTCACGAACGGTTGCCAGCATCGAAGCAGAAACTCGAAATATGCAACGAAGGCACGCGCGCAATCGAAGTGATGGTGGAGATGACGCCGGAGCGGTATGTGTTGCGGCCCAAGGATAAGTTGGTGCTCATCGCCGATGCAGAAGACGCTCCGCGCGTCGAGGGGTTCACGCTGAACTTCTATGATGGGGGAATTCAAATCTACGCGGCTTGGGACGGACAGCCATCCGCCTACATCAATGGGCAGCCAGCGGAGACTGATTACTCAACCGAGGCGCCCACCGCTTAACGGGCCGAGGAACGTCCGCTTTCCTCCCAATTGCGGATATTCACCAGAATGTTATCTGTAGATCAATGCGGGACCTGCTCGACCTACTTGCGCGCGGCGCTATCCATATCGGCTTTGTGATCTTCAATCTGATTTTGGTCGCTGTAGTAGCATTCGGAAGCTTGATCGCGATCAAGGGAACGGGCGGATTCACCTCTGATCCTCCACCGGACCAGCCAGCGTGGTTGGGATTGGTGTTTCTGGTGGTAACCGGCGGAGCAACCGGATGGGGACTGTTGCGTCTGCGGCGATGGCTGATCGCCACTCTCGACCGGGTTGCTTCACGCCAGTAGCTTTCGGTCCGCTATCCACCCAGATCAAGTCGTTCAGCCGCCGCGCCAAAACGAACGCCCGCAAACTGACGATCCGCACGACTCTCCAACCTACCCCGCCCCCGGCGCATCGATCAGATCCAGCACGTCCCCGATGATTGCCCGCATCGCTCCCCGTGCCGCCACCGCATCCCGCGCGATGATCGCCTGGGCCACCGCCGCATGCTGCTCGATGCTCGCCGACCTCCCGACGATGGTGTTGGTGAAACGGATCGAGGTGCGCAGCGCCGTCGCCACCGTCTCGCGGAACTGGGCGTAGAACGGGTTCTTCGCCGCCAGAAGCACCGCGACATGGAACGCGATGTCGGCGTCGAGCGGATCATCGTCCCCCCGCTCCGCCGCGACCATCCGGTCGAGCCCCGCCGCGACCCGCGCATGATCGGCCTCGTCGCCCATCACTGCCGCCAGCGCCGCCGCCTCGGGCTCGATCGCGACGCGCAACTGGTTGAAATGGCGCAGCAGCTCGACCGAGAACTGCCGGTCGAGCAGCCAGTGCAGCACGTCGGGATCGAACAGGTTCCACGCCGCCGCTGGGCGCACGATCGTCCCCTGCCGCGGCCGGGCGCTGACCAGCCCCTTGGCGGTCAGCATCTTCACAGCCTCGCGCGTTACCGACCGGCTGATGCCGTGCGTCTTGGCGATCTCCGCCTCGGTCGGGAACGGCCGCGCGTCATATTCGCCGGTGACGATCGCACGCCCGAGCAGGTCGAGCGTCGCCCGCGTCAGATTTCCCCCCGGCATTCCGCTCATCCGCGCCGCCATGCCACTCTCCTCCCGCCGTGTTTCGTTGCTTCGCACTGGACAACCTCCAATCGTCGTATAATTGTCCTGCTCCAAGTCCGCCAGCGTTGCGGAGAGGGGGAGGAACCATGCGCCTGTCGACGATCGATCTGATCGTGGTCATCATCTACGCGATCGGCATCTTCGGTCTTGCGCAGTGGGTGAGCCGCGACAAGGGGGGACATGAAAAGGACAGCTCGGACTATTTCCTTGCGTCCAAATCGCTCCCTTGGTGGGCGATCGGCGCATCGCTGATCGCGGCCAACATCTCGGCCGAACAGATCGTCGGCATGGCCGGATCGGGCTATGCCATCGGCCTTGCCATCGCGTCCTATGAATGGATGGCGGCGCTGACGCTGTTGATCGTCGGCAAATTCTTCCTGCCGATCTTCCTGCGCAACGAAATCTACACGATGCCGCAGTTCCTCGAACAGCGGTACGGCCCGTCGATCCGCACGCTGATGGCGGTGTTCTGGCTGGCGCTGTACGTCTTCGTGAACCTGACCTCGATCATCTGGCTCGGTTCGATCGCCGTCACGCAGGTGGCGGGCGTGGATCAGACGGTGGCGCTGGTCGGCCTCGGCCTCTTCGCGCTGCTCTATCAGTTGAAGGGTGGCCTCAAGGCGGTGGCGCTGACCGACATCGTGCAGGTCACGCTGCTGGTGTTTGGCGGGCTGACCATCTCCTACCTCACCCTGTCGCAGATCGGCGGCGACGCCGGCGTGCTGGGCGGCTTCCACGAACTGACCCGGCGCGCGCCCGAGAAGTTCGACATGATCCTGTCGCGCGACAATCCGTTCTACAAAGACCTGCCCGGCCTGTCGGTGCTGATCGGCGGCATGTGGATCGCGAACCTCAGCTACTGGGGCTTCAACCAGTATATCATCCAGCGCGCGCTGGCCGCCAAATCGCTGCCCGAGGCGCAGAAGGGCATCGTCTTCGCCGCCTTCCTCAAACTGCTGATGCCGCTGGTGATCGTGGTGCCGGGTATCGCCGCCGTGGTGCTCGCCCCCGATCTCGCCAAGCCCGACGAGGCATACCCGACGATGATGCGGCTGCTGCCCTCCGGGCTGCTCGGCCTCGTCTTCGCGGCACTCATCGCCGCGATCATCGCGTCGACCGCGTCCAAGATCAATTCGATCGCGACGATCTTCACCCTCGACCTCTATGCCAAGCGCACCAGCGAAAGCGGCGCGATGGACAAGGCGCAGGAACGCAAGCTGG
Source organism: Sphingomonas sp. Leaf25 (assembly GCF_001421635.1). Classification (NCBI taxonomy): domain Bacteria; kingdom Pseudomonadati; phylum Pseudomonadota; class Alphaproteobacteria; order Sphingomonadales; family Sphingomonadaceae; genus Sphingomonas; species Sphingomonas sp. Leaf25. The sequence goes on along the minus strand of NZ_LMKU01000023.1, from coordinate 260,583 downwards.
TCCGCGTCGGCCGCATCGCCGCCAGCGTCGCGATCCTCATCGCGATCTTCGCCGCCCGCCCGCTGCTCGGCGGCGCGGATCAGGCGTTCCAGTTCATCCAGGAATTCTCCGGCTTCTTCACGCCGGGCATCACCGTCATCTTCCTGCTGGGACTCTTCTGGAAGCGCGCGACCGAAGCCGGTGCGATCGGCGCGGCGGTGGCGTCGGTGCTGCTGTCGTGGCTGCTGCGCAGCGTCGCGCCGAGCATTCCGTTCATGGACCGGATGGCGCTGGTGTTCTTCCTCAGCCTCGCGCTCGCCGTCGTCCTGTCGCTGGCGGTGAAGGGGCGCGGCAACGCCAACCGGATCACGATGGAAGGCGTGCGCTTCCAGACCTCCACCGGCTTCAACGTCGCCGGCGTCGGCGTCATCCTGATCCTCATCGCGCTGTACGCGACATGGTGGTGAGCCCATTCCTCGCCCTCGACTGGGGCACGACCAACCGGCGCGCCTACCGGATCGAGGATGGCCGCATCGCCGCCGTCGCCCGCTCGGCCAAGGGCGTCTCGGCGATGGCCGCCGCCGACTATCCAGCCGAACTCGCCGCGATCCGCGCCGAACTCGGCGACCTCGACGTGCTGATGGCTGGCATGGTCGGCTCGACGATCGGCTGGCAGGTCGCGCCTTATGTCGCGGTTCCTGCCGGAATCGCCGACATCGCCGCGCAGCTCCACCCTATCGACGGTCGCACCGCGATCGTCCCCGGCCTGTCGTTCACCAACGGCACCCACGGCGACGTGATGCGCGGCGAGGAAGTGCAGTTGCTCGGCGCCGCCCTCGCCGGACAGGTCCCGGCCGACGCGCTGCTCTGCCAGCCCGGCACCCATTGCAAATGGGTCGAGCTGACCGACAATCGCGTTACCGGCTTCACCACCGCGATGACCGGCGAACTCTTCGCGTTGCTCAAGGGCGGCGGCGTCCTCGCCCCGCAACTGGCCGCCCCGGTGAGCGCGGACGACGCCTTTCGCGACGGTGTGCGCGAAGGGGCCAGACGCGACCTCGCCGCCAGCCTCTTCGGCATCCGCGCCGCGCACGTCCTCGGCCTGCGCCCCGAGCACCAGGCCGCCTCCTACGCCAGCGGCGTCCTGATCGGCAGCGACGTTGCCGCCCGGATCGGCGACGGCCGCGACGTCCACCTCGTCGCCGACGGCGATCTCGCCACCCTGTATGCCACCGCGATCGAGACGCTGGGCGGCCGCGCCATTGTCAGCGGCTGCGAGGATGCCTTTATCGCCGGTATCACCGAAATCCGAAAGTTGTCCGCATGAGCCACCTCGCCACCTTCGACGCCGCCTTCACCCGTTGCCCGCTGGTCGCGATCCTGCGCGGCGTCCAGCCGCACGAGGTAGACGCGATCGGCGACGCGCTGCTCGATGCCGGCTTCACGATCGTCGAAGTACCGCTCAACTCGCCCGACCCGTACGAGAGCATCACCCGCCTGTCGCAGCGGCTGGCCGGCTATGCCGTGGTCGGCGCGGGCACGGTGCTGACGTTCGATCAGGTGGCGCAGGTCGAGGCGGCGGGCGGCACGCTCATCATCTCGCCCAACGCCAACCCCGCCGTCATCGCGGCGGCAACGGACCGCGGACTGGTGGCGATGCCCGGCATCGCGACCCCGACCGAGGCATTCGCCGCCTTGGAAGCCGGTGCCGCCGCGCTGAAACTGTTCCCCGCCGAAGCCGCCAGCCCGGCGGTGATGAAGGCGATGCGCGCCGTCCTGCCGCGCGACGTGCGGATGCTACCGGTCGGCGGCATCGTGCCGTCGGTATTGGCCGACTGGCACAAGGCGGGCGCGGCGGGCTACGGCCTCGGCTCGGCGCTCTACGTTCCCGGCATGGACGCCGCGACCGTCGGCGAACGTGCCCGCGCCTTCGTGGCGGCATGGAAGGCGCTGGAGCAGTAAGCAGACTACTCCCCTCCCTGACCAGGGAGGGGAGCAAAGCCGCCTCAAATCTCGCTACCCTGTCAGACGCCGAACAACTCGACCTCACCCACCTCGATCACCGGGACTTCCCACGGATGCGCGTCGGCCATCGCCGCCAGCACCGGCCCCAGATCGGCCCCGATCGCGGCATAGCTTTTGACGACCACGCACGGCACCACCTCGGCCTGCCCGACCCGCCCGGTCGTCGGCACTGCGCCTTCACCCGGCACGAAGCTTTCCAGACCGAACCCCAGTTCGACCACGCCGCGATAGCTGCCGATCGCGCCCAGCACGTCGCTGCCCCGCACCACCGCCACGATCGCCGCCAGCGCCGGTTCGTCGGCGATCGCCGCGCCGTCCCCGGCTTGCAACCGCGCGAAGCCGACCGTCGATACCGGGCAATGCACCCGCACCACCCGCATCCGGCTCACAGCAGCAACCAGTCGTTACGCTTGCGCTTCACCTCGCCGCCGCCCTGCCGCCGCGCCAGTTCGGTCTGCGCGGTATAGCGGACGTCCTCGTCCCGGTCGGTCAGGAACGAATCGAGCGAATCATCGTCGATCTCGGTCCATTCGCGCCCACGATCGGGGCCATAGCGCACGCGCGGCAACAGCCCCGGAATCCGCGACCATTCGATCAACTGCGCAAGCGACGCCTCGTTCAGCATGTCGCGCAGGTGGAATGCGGTGACATAGGCATCGGGAAACGCCCGGTGCGCGGGCAGCCCGCGTTCATGGACCATGCCGTGCGGCTTACGCCAATAGCGCAGCATCTGGTTGGAAAATCCCGGCGAATCGGGCCACAGCCGCAGCGCGCATTTCCACGTGCAGATCCAGTCGGCACCATGCGTCAGTTGCGACGTGCAGAATTTCTGTTCGAAATCCGCGCGATGCGCTGCCAGCGCGATGCGCCGCGGATAGGGATCGAGCACGCGGCGCGCGATGTCCTGCCACCACGGCGCATCGGCCACCTCTTCGTCGAGGATATGGTGGACCGCCTGCGTCACCGCCGGGATCGGCCGGCCGGGATTCACGAAATGCTGCCCGCCCTCGCCATGCAATTCCCAGCGGCCATCCTCGCCCAGCGCCACATCCTGCCAGCCGACCTCGCACACGCCATGCGCGGGCGGGGCCTGCCCCGTGGTTTCGAGGTCGACGACACGAATGATCTGCGGCTGGGCCATGGCGCCCAGATGGCAACTACCGCCACGAAAAGCCAGCCTGCGCGGCGGATCGGTGCGCCGCCCGCTATCCCCGCGTCACGCCGGACAGCGCCAGTTGCCCGTCGATCTGCGCCAGCAACCGCGCCAACCCCTCGGGCGTGGCGGACTCGGCGCGCGCGGTCAGCACGTCCTGCGTGTTCGACGCGCGCAGCAGCCACCAGCCGTCGGGTGTCGTCACCCGCGCGCCATCGGTGCGGTTCACCGCGACCCCCGCCGCATCCAGCCTGCCCAGCACCTCATCGATCACCGCGAACTTGCGCGCCTCGTCGACCTGAAAGCGGAGGTCGGGGGTATCGACCATCACCGGCATCGCCCCGCGCAACTCGGTCAGCGAACGGCCCGACAGATGGATCGCGCGGATCAGCCGCACCGCGGCATAGAGCGCATCGTCGAACCCGTAATAGTCCTGACCGAAGAAGAGATGCCCCGACATCTCGCCCGACAAGGGCGAGTTCGTCTCCTGCATCCGGCGCTTGATATGGCTGTGGCCGGTCTTCCACATGCAGGGGGTCCCGCCCAGCTCGGCGATACGGTCGAACAGCCCCTGCCCCGCCTTCACATCGGCGATGATCGTGGCACCGGGCAATTCCTTCAGCAGCGGTTCGGCGAGGATCGCGAGCAACTGGTCGGCCCACACCACCCGGCCCAGCCCGTCGACCGCGCCGATCCGGTCGCCATCGCCATCGAACGCCAGTCCGAAATCGAGCCGCTTGTCGGCGACAAGCTGCCGGAGATCGGCAAGGTTCGCTTCTTCGGAAGGATCAGGATGATGGTTGGGAAAATTGCCGTCCACCTGGGTGAACAACAGATGATGCTCACCCGGCAGGATCTGCACCAGCTTCTCGATCACCGGGCCGGCGGCACCATTGCCCGCGTCCCAGCCGATACGGTAACTGCCCCCGGCATAGCCGGCCATCAACCGACCGACATAGTCGTCCTCGACGACATGGTCCGAAACGGCGCCGTCGCCTACCTCCCAGTTGCCCGCCGCCGCCATCCGGCCCAGCGTCTGGATGTTCTCGCCGAAGAACGGGCGATGCTGCACCACCATCTTGAAGCCGTTGTGGTCGGCGGGATTGTGGCTGCCGGTTATCTGGATGCCGCCATCCACCTCCAGCACTGCCTCGGCATAATATAGCATCGGCGTCGGCCCCAGTCCGATGCGCACCACATCGACCCCGCTCGCGATCAGCCCCGCGACCAGCGCCGTCTCCAGATCGGGCGAGGAAAGCCGCCCGTCGCGCCCTACCACGACTCGCGTGCCGCCGGCGCGGCGTACCACCGTCGCGAAACTCCGCCCGAGCGCATGGGCATCCGCCGTCCCCAGCGTCTTTCCCACGACTCCGCGAATGTCGTACTCGCGCAGCGACGTCGGGTGGAAGTGGTGGCGCATGCTGGTTTCCCCGGCAGTGGCGGCTCATCGACGAGCCGTAAGAAGAAAGTCTGGTTCACGCGGAGGCGCGGAGACGCGGAGGAAGAAGGAGAAGGGTTCTTCGCGCAGAGGCGCAGAGGCGCAGAGAGGCGTTGCATCTGCCGCGATAGCGGCTCTCCATCTTCGACCACCGCGAAAGAGAGGCTTCGCCGGATCGGTGCAGCCGTCACGCCCGCAACCTCTCCGCGCCTCTGCGCCTCTGCGCGAAAAGATCTTCTGTTCTTCCTTCCTCCGCGCCTCCGCGTGAACCCGACTTCCCGAAACCGATCTAGTGCCGCAACCGTCCCAACAGCACATCGCGCGCCGCATTGATCCGCCGCGCCAGATCGGCCGATCCGCCGCGATCGGGATGGACCGCCTGCATCAATCGCCGGTGCGCCGCGCGGATGTCGGCGACGCTCGCGTCCTTGCCGAGCCCGAGAATCGCCCGCGCCTCCGCCTCGCCGCCGACCTTTTTGGGCTTGGCGCGCAGCCACAGCCAGAAGGCGAGGATCGCCGCGACGATCAGGACCAGTTTCAGCATGGGCGGTTCAGGCCGCCGCCGGAGCCGAGGCGGTGGTTTCGGGCAGTTGCAGCCCGCCCATCATCTCGCGCAGTTCCTGCCGTGCCGCGACATGCGCCAGCCCCATCTCGCCGAATTCGCCGCGATCGAGCATGGTGAGCCCCGAGGGAAACAGCTCGCGATAGACCACCCGTTCGGACAGCCCCGGCACGGTGCGAAAGCCGACCCGCTTCGACAATTGCGTGATCGCCTCCGACACGCGGCGCATGTTGCGCGCCTCGATATGCTGCAGGCGGTTGCGCAGCACGATCCAGTCGATCGTCGATCCATCGGCCCGCGCGCGATGCTTGCGCGTCTCCCAGATCAGTTCGGAATAGAAGCTTGGCCGCGTCACCTTGAACGTGTCGGGGTCGACATGGCCGATCAGGTCGAAGTCGACGAAGCTGTCGTTCATCGGCGTGACCAGCGTGTCGGCGTTGGTGACGGCGATCCGCGCGAAGCGGTCGTCGCGCCCCGGCGTGTCGATCACCAGGAAATCGGCATGTTCGGTCAACCGTCCCAGCGCGTCGTTGAACCTGTCGAGACTCTCGCCGTCATGCGTCTCGTACACCGGCATCGGCAGGTTGCGGCCGGTGCGCTTCATCGTGTCGCGCCGGTTGTCGAGATAGCGCCCCAGCGTGCGCTGGCGATGGTCGAGATCGAAACACGCGACCCGCGCGCCGCGCGCCGCCAGCGCGATCGCGACATGGACCGCCGTCGTCGACTTGCCGGTGCCGCCCTTCTCGTTGGCGAACACGATGACGTGCAACCGATCCGTGCCCTCGTCCAACTTTACGCCCATCCTTGTTGAAACCCGGCGACTTGCCCCATAGAAGCCGCTCCCCCGTCCATATCGAAGGGCCATCGGCCGTGCAAATTATCCGTCGGTTGGAGGCGCTTCGCCAAGCCCTCGATCTTTATGCCCATGCCGGCGAGGGCGTCGCGCTGGTCCCCACCATGGGCGCGCTCCATGCCGGGCACATGGCGCTGGTCGATGCCGCGCGCCGCCGCGCGCCGCGCACCGTCGTCTCGATCTTCGTGAACCCCAAACAGTTCGGCCCGGGCGAGGACCTCGCCCGCTATCCGCGGCGCGAGGCGGCCGATGCGCAGATGCTGGCCGACCACGGCGTCGACATCCTGTGGGCGCCCGAGGTGGACGAGATGTACCCGGCCGGGTTCGCCACCACCGTTTCGGTATCGGGGGTGAGCGAGGTCCTCGACGGCGCACACCGCCCCGGCCATTTCGACGGGGTCGCCACCGTCGTCGCCCGGCTGTTCGGGCAGGTGCGCCCGGTCGCCGCCTTCTTCGGCGAAAAGGATTTCCAGCAACTGGCGGTGGTCCGCCGCATGGTCGCCGACCTGAGCCTGCCCGTCGAGGTCGTCGGCGTGCCGACCCAGCGCGAGGACGACGGCCTCGCCCTGTCCTCGCGCAACATCTACCTCGACGACGCCGAGCGCGCCCGCGCCGTCGCCCTCCCCCGCGCGCTGGGCGTCGCCGAACGCGCGCTCTCGCGCGGCGACGATCCCGCCAGCGCGGTGGCCGGCGCGCTCGCCGCGCTCACCCGCGCGGGCTTCGATCCCGATTACGTCGCGCTGGTCGATGCCGAAACCTTGCGCGATCCGGTGCGCGGCCGCCCCGCCCGGCTGCTGGCGGCAGCGCGGCTCGGCACCACCCGCCTGATCGACAATATCGCGGTGGATTTCGACTGAGGGAGAAGCGGAAAACCCTCATCGTCATTCCCGCGCAGGCGGGAATCCATAAACGCACTGATCGGATCAGAATCGCAGCGTCAGCGTCTATGGATTCCCGCCTTCGCGGGAATGACGGGGGAAGCCTACATTCCAAAAGCGGGACGCCCACGGCGTACCCACCCCCTTGGCCCGGCCGTCCCCCACCGCCTACACCGCAGCCCCATGATCCCCGACGAAGCAGACATTGTGGTCATCGGCGCGGGATCGGGCGGATCGGCCGTCGCCGGTCGCTTAAGCGAGCGCACCGACCTCACCGTCGCGCTGCTCGAAGCGGGGGGCCGCAACGACGACTGGCGCACGCGGATGCCATCGATGGTCGCGGCCCCGCCGCGCGCCGCGCGCTATTCGTGGCGCAGCGTGCCACAGCCCGGACTGAACGGCCGCCGCAGCTATCAGCCGCGGGGCAAGGGCCTCGGCGGATCGTCGGCGGTCAACGCCATGCTCTATGTCCGCGGCCACGCCGGCGATTACGACGGCTGGGCCGCGCTCGGCTGCCCCGGCTGGAGCCATGACGATGTCCTGCCATGGTTTCGCGCCGGCGAAGCCAACACGCGCGGGAGCGACGCATGGCACGGCGACGCCGGCCCGCTGCCGGTCGCCGACCAGCGCGACCCCGACCGCGGCACCGCCGCCTTCCTTGCCGCCGCTACGCAGGCCGGCCTCCCCGCCAACCCCGACTTCAACGGCCCGCATCAGGACGGCGCCGGTCTGTATCAGGTGACGCAGGCGCGCGGCGAGCGCTGGTCCGCCGCCCGCGCGTATCTGACGCCGCGCGCCAACCTGTCGATCGGCACCGATGCACTGGTCGAACGCATCCTGTTCGAAGACGGTCGCGCATGGGGTGTCGCCTATCGCCACGCCGGGCGGCGGCGGATCCTGCGCGCGCGCGGCGGGGTGGTGCTGGCCGGCGGGGCCTTCGCCACGCCGCAACTGCTGATGCTCTCCGGGCTGGGGCCGGCACGGCACCTCGCCGATCATGGCATCCCGTTGCTGCGCGACCGGCCCGCGATCGGCAGCGATCTTCAGGACCATCTCGACTACAGCGCCTGCTTCACCACCGCCGCGCCGCATTTCCGCCGGGGCACCCCGCCCGGCCGGATCGCCGCCGCCCATGCGCTGCTGCGCTGGGCGACCACCGGGCGCGGTCCGGGCACCACCCCTTATGCCGAGGCCGGCGCATTCCTGCGCACCGCCCCCGACGCGGCCGTCCCCGACATCCAGCTCCATTTCGTCGTCGCGCCCGTCGAGGATCACGGCCGTACCCGGATCGCTTCGCACGGCTTCGCCTGTCGTGCCTGCCTGCTGCGTCCCGACAGTCGCGGCACGGTGCGGCTGGCGACGCGCGACGCGGCGACGATGCCGCTGATCGATCCCGCCTATCTCTCCGCCCCGGCCGATCTCCCCCGGCTGATGGCCGGCGTCCGCGCGATGTACCGCATCCTCCATGCCCCGGCGCTGGCCGCGCTGGGCGGGCAGGATCGCTGGCCGTTCGACGATGCCATGACGCTCGAAGCGCTGATCCGCGCCCGCGCCGACACCCTCTATCACCCGATCGGCACCGCCCGCATGGGGGAGGACGCCGCCGCCGTCTGCAATCCGCAGCTTGCGGTGCGCGGCGTCGAGCGGCTGTGGATCGCCGACGCCTCGGTCATGCCGCGCATCATCGGCGGCAACACCAACGCCGCGACGATCATGATCGGCGAACGCGCCGCCGACTGGATCGCGCGCGCTCTGCGGTAGGGGTTGGATTTGCCAACGCGGGTATGGTGCCGGATCGACATTCAGCCAGACGGCGACTCCTGCATCTCCCCTCCCTG
>NZ_LMKU01000023.1:208729-251846 GCF_001421635.1 Sphingomonas sp. Leaf25 | reverse complement strand
GGGGGGGGGTAGGCCGGTTGTGGAGCGCGCACGTTTCCTCTCGGGCCGACCCACCCCCGGCCCCTCCCTTGTCAGGGAGGGGAGCAGATTCGGACGGCATTTCGTTGAATGTCGATCCCGCCTAGAACGTCACCCATTCCGGCCCACCGGGCGACACCACATCCTCGACCTTGTCGCCGATCTTCGTCACCGCCAGCAACAGCGCGATCACGACGATCAGGTCGATGACGATCACCGCCCCCCACACGAAGGCGGGATGGAACGGGCCGATCCGGTCGAACCCGTCGCGCGTCACGCGCGCCGCATCCCTCATCTGGCCCCCCTCACTTGGCCAACGCCGCCTGCGCCGCCGCCAGCCGGGCGATCGGCACGCGATACGGGCTGGCCGACACGTAATCGAGCCCGACCTTCTCGCAGAACGCGATCGACGCCGGATCGCCACCATGCTCGCCACAGATGCCGAGCTTGATGTCGCCCCGCGTCTTGCGCCCGCGCTCGGCGGCCAGTTCGATCAGCTCGCCCACGCCCTCGACATCGATCGAAACGAACGGATCGCGCGCGTAGATGCCCTGCTCGACATAGGCGCCGAGGAACCGGCTGGCATCGTCGCGGCTGACGCCCAGCGTCGTCTGGGTCAGGTCGTTGGTGCCGAACGAGAAGAATTCGCCCACCTCGGCGATCTCGCCGGCCTTCAATGCCGCGCGCGGCAGCTCGATCATCGTGCCGACCAGATATTCGATCCGCCGTCCCTTGTCGGCGAACACCGCCTCGGCCGCCTTATCGACTACCGCCTTCATCAGCTCCAACTCGCGGCGGGTGCCGACCAGCGGGATCATCACCTCGGGGATCGGCGCATCGCCCGATTTCTCGGCGACGATCACCGCCGCCTCGAAGATCGCGCGCGCCTGCATCTCGTAGATTTCGGGATAGGTCACGCCCAGTCGACACCCGCGATGCCCCAGCATCGGGTTGAACTCGTGCAGCTCCGCCGCCCGCCGCTTCAACTGCTCGACCTCGATTCCCGCAGCCTCGGCCACCTCGGCGAACTCGGCTTCCTCGTGCGGCAGGAATTCGTGCAGCGGCGGATCGAGCAGGCGGATGGTGCAGGGCAGCCCGACCATCACCTCGAAAATCTCGACGAAGTCGCTGCGCTGTTCGGGCAGCAGCTTGTCGAGCGCGGCGCGACGCCCCGCCTCGTCCTCGGCGAGAATCATCTGCCGGACCGAGGTGATGCGCGACTGTTCGAAGAACATATGTTCGGTGCGGCACAGGCCGATGCCCTCCGCGCCGAAATCGCGCGCGGTGCGGCAGTCGAGCGGGGTTTCGGCGTTGGCGCGCACCTTCAACCGGCGGACGCCATCGGCCCATTCCATCAACGTGCCGAAATCGCCGGCCAGTTCGGGCTGGACGGTCGCGACCGCGCCCGCCATCACCTCGCCGGTAGCACCATCGATGGTGACGATGTCGCCTTCGCGAATCTCCCGGCCCGCGACCTTCATCACCCCCGCCTTCGCATCGATCGAGATCGACCCCGCGCCCGACACGCACGGCCGCCCCATGCCGCGCGCGACGACGGCGGCGTGGCTGGTCATCCCGCCGCGCGCGGTCAGGATGCCGCGCGCCGCGTGCATGCCGTGAATATCCTCAGGGCTGGTTTCGGTGCGGATCAGGATCACCGCGTCGCCCGCATTCGACCGGCGCTCGGCCGTATCGCTGTCGAACACCGCGATGCCGCTGGCGGCCCCCGGCGACGCCGGCAGTCCCTTGGTCAGCACGTCGCGCGCGGCATTGGGGTCGAGCGTCGGGTGGAGCAACTGGTCGAGCGCCTGCGGATCGACCCGCGCGATCGCCTCCTCGCGGGTAATCAGCCCTTCCTCAGCCATGTCGACCGCGATCTTGAGCGCGGCCTTGGCGGTGCGCTTGCCCGAGCGCGTCTGGAGCATCCACAGCTTGCCCTGCTGCACCGTGAACTCGATGTCCTGCATGTCGCGGTAATGCCGCTCCAGCCGGTCGAACACGGCGGCCAGCTCGGCATAGGCCTCGGGCATCGCCTCTTCCATCGACGCCGGCTTGGCGTTCGCCCCCTCGCGCGCCGCCTTGGTCAGATATTGCGGGGTACGGATGCCCGCGACGACATCCTCGCCCTGCGCGTTGATGAGGAATTCGCCGTAATAGGCATTGTCGCCCTTCGCCGGATCGCGGGTGAAGGCGACGCCGGTGGCGCTGGTGTCGCCCATGTTGCCGAACACCATCGCCTGCACGTTGACGGCGGTGCCCCAGTTGGCCGGAATGTCGTTCAGCCGGCGATAGACCTTGGCACGGTCCGCCTGCCACGATCCGAACACCGCGCCGACCGCGCCCCACAACTGGTCATGCACGTCCTGCGGGAACGGCTTGCCCCACAATTCCTCGACCAGCGCCTTGTATTCGGCGACCAGCGCCTGCCAGTCGGCGGCGGTCATCTCGGTGTCGAGGTAATAGCCGTGATCTTCCTTGGCGATCTCCAGCGCTTCCTCGAACCGGCCATGGTCGAGTTCGAGGACCACGTCCGAATACATCTGGATGAAGCGGCGATAGCTGTCCCATGCGAAGCGCGCATCGTCCGACACCTGCGCCAGCCCCTCGACCGTGCGGTCGTTGAGGCCGAGGTTGAGCACCGTGTCCATCATGCCCGGCATCGACACCCGCGCACCCGACCGCACCGACACCAGCAGCGGATCGCGCTCGTCACCGAAGGTCTTGCCCGTGATCCCCTCGATATGGGCGATGCCGGTGGCGACCTCGTCCCGCAGCGAATCGGGGAACGCCTGTCCTTCGTCGTAATAGCGGGTGCACATCGTCGTCGCGATGGTGAACCCCGGCGGCACCGGCAGGCCGATGGAGGCCATCTCGGCCAGGTTCGCGCCCTTGCCGCCCAAAAGCGTCTTGTCGCCCGATCCGCCGTCCGACACCCCGCCGCCGAAGCGATAGACATACTGGGTCATGCTGCCGTGCAATCCTCATGCTGTCCGCTGGATCGGGCACAGGCCCGCAGCGGGGTATCGTGATTCGCGAGCCTCAAAGGCCATGGCGTCCCGTTAAACGGGTTAAACCGTCAGGTCATCCCTCGATTTTGGCAAAGTCGGCAACGCTATGCACCGCGCCACGCACCCTTGCCAGCAACGCCAGCCGCGCGGCGCGTTTCGCCGGATCGGCATCGTTGACCGTCACCTCGGTAAAGAACGCATCGATCGGCGCGCGTAAGGAGGCAAGCGCCGCCATCGCCTCCTCGAACCGCTCGCCTTCGATCGCGGCGGCCGCGCGCGGCTCGGCCGCATCGAGCGCGGCGATCAGCGCCGCCTCGGCCGGTTCGGGGGTATAGTCGCGGGCGACCTCGGCATCGGCGGGCGCTTCCTTCTTCAGAATATTCGCCGCGCGCTTGTACCCGGCGAGCAGGTTCGCGCCGTCCTCGGTGGTGACGAACCGCTGCAACGCATGGACGCGCGCGAGGAGGCGGACGAGATCGTCCTCTCCACCCAGCGCGAATACAGCGTCGATCAGGTCGTGGCGGACGCCGGCCTCGCGTTGCTGGACTTTGAGGCGGTCGGCGAAGAAATTGAGAACTTTGTCAGGTGCGGCAGAGTCCAAAACCTCAATCGTCGGATGCGTTGCGATTGCCAAGCGAAGCCGCTCGGACGGTAAGATGTCTGCTCGACTCAAACCAAGAATGTCGAGTGCATCTGATACGAGGCGAACGCGGTCGTTGTCGCGCTTCTGTTCAGCATCAATCCTTTGATCCCAGACCAAAGCAGCGATTCGGGACGACGCATTAAGCAGCGGAACGCGAATACCCGCCCGGTCAATTATCTGAATAATGCCTAGGCAAGCCCTACGTAGGGCGAATGGATCGCGTGAACCAGAAGGAGGCATTTCCACAGTAAAGAAGCTGACAATCGTATCCAGCTTATCCGCCAGACTGACCGCCACCGTTACCGGCGCGATAGGAACGTCATCCCCTTGGCCCACCGGCTTGTAGTGATCGCGCACCGCCTCGGCGACTTGCGGGTCTTCACCCTGCGCGGCGGCGTAATAGCCGCCCATCAGCCCCTGCAATTCGGGGAACTCGCCGACCATGCCGGTGACGAGATCGGCCTTGGCCAGTTCCGCCGCGCGCCGTGCGAGCGCCGGATCGCAGCCCGGCACGATGCCTTCCTGCGCCAGCCACTCGGCCAGCTTCGCCACCCGCTCGACCTTGTCGGCGACCGTGCCGAGCTTCTCGTGAAACACGATCTTCGCAAGCTTGGGCAGCAGCGCATCGAGCGGCGTGCGCAAATCCGTCTCGTAAAAGAACTTCGCGTCGGACAGCCGCGCCGCCAGCACCTTGGCGTTGCCCGCGACGATCCGCTCGCCGCCATCGGCCGCGTCGATGTTCGCGGTGCAGACGAACGCATTCGCCAGCCGCCCTTCGCCATCGCGGCACACGAAATATTTCTGGTTCACCCGCGCGGTCAACTGGATCACCTCGGGCGGCACCGCCAGATAGGCTGCGTCGAACCGCCCGATCAACGGCACCGGCCATTCGGTCAGCCCCGCATTCTCCGCCAGCAGCCCCTCGTCCTCGACCAGTTCCAGCCCGGCACCGCGCGCCGCCATCTTGGCGCCGACCGCGATGATCGCGGCGCGTTCGTCCTGATCGACGATCACATGACACGCGCGCAGCTTCTCGACGTAATCGCCCGCCGACCCGATCGTGATCGGACCCGGATGGTGGAAGCGATGGCCGAGCGTCGTCGCCCCGCTGCTCACGCCCGCGACCTCGCATGGCACCACGTCGCTGCCGAACAGCGCGACGATGCCCTGCAACGGCCGCACCCAGCGCGGCGATTCGGGACTGAGCGACACCGCGCCCCAGCGCATCGACTTGGGCCACGGAAACGCCCGCACGATCGCCGGGATCGCCGTGCCCAGCACGTCGGCAGTCCGCCGCCCCGGCACCTCGGTCACCGCGAACAACACGCCGTCGCGCTCAATCAGCACCTCGCGCGTCAACCCGGTCTTGCGCAGGAACCCTTCGAGCGCCTGCGGCGGGGCGGATGCCCGCGGCCCCTTCACTTCCTCACGCACCGCTTCCGTAGCCTCGGGCAGATCATGCGCGATCAGCACCAGCCGCCTGGGCGTCGCATAGGTCGTGACACGCGGCGCGGCGATCCCCGCCTTGGCGAGCTCGGCGACGAACAGCTTGGCCAGATCCTCGCGCGCACGCGCCTGCATCCGCGCCGGAATCTCTTCGGAGCGCAGCTCCAGCAGGAAATCGCTCATGCCACCCACCCCGGAAAGCTCGCCTGCCATTCGGGCGTCCGCATCTCGATCCACTTCTGGCACGATCCCTTCGCCAGATCGCGGACGCGCGCGATATACGCCTGCCGCTCGGCGACCGAGATCACGCCGCGCGCACCCAGCAGGTTGAAGATATGGCTCGCCTCGATCGCCTGTTCATAGGCCGCGATCGGCACGTCGGCGGCCAGCGCATTCTCGCACTCGGCCACTGCCTTGCGGAACAGGTCGAACAGCGACTCCGTATCGGCGACCTCGAAATTCCACTTCGACATCTGCTTCTCGTTTTCGAGAAACACGTCGCCGTAGGTCACGCCCCCCCTCCCATCGACAACGTCGTTGAACGCCAGGTCGTACACGCTGTCCTTATCCTGGATATACATGGCCAGCCGCTCCAGCCCATAGGTCAGCTCGCCCGCCACCGGCTTGCAGTCGAACCCGCCCATCTGCTGGAAATAGGTGAACTGGGTGACTTCCATCCCGTCGCACCACACTTCCCAGCCCAAGCCCCAAGCACCCAGCGTCGGCGACTCCCAGTCGTCCTCGACGAAGCGGATGTCGTGGTGGGTGAAGTCGATCCCGATCGCCGCCAGCGACCCCAGATACAGTTCCTGCAAGTCGGGCGGCGAAGGCTTCAATATCACCTGATACTGGTAATAATGCTGCAACCGGTTCGGGTTCTCGCCATAGCGGCCGTCGGTCGGGCGGCGGCACGGCTGGACGAAGGCGGCGTTCCACGGCTCCGGGCCCAGCGCCTTCAGCGTCGTCGCCGGGTGGAACGTCCCCGCCCCCATGCGCATGTCATAGGGTTGCAGGATCACGCAGCCCCGATCGCTCCAGTATTCGTGGAGGGTCAGGATCATCTTCTGGAAACTGAGCGGGGCGGACACGGAGCCTCGTCGCGTAAGGGAAAACAGGCCCCAGCGCCTAGCGCCTGCCCGCCGCGCGGGTCAAGCGACCCCCGTGTCACGATCACACGATATTATGTCAGGTTGTATTGACAATAAGCGCGAATCACTCGATACATAGTCAGGTAAGCACGACACAATGTCAGCATCCAACGACACAGGGGATAATCCGATGGCATCGCAACCGGCACGACGCAGCCCCAGCCTGCTGGCGATCGGCTTCTTCATCCTCGTGGTGTTCCAAGGGGTGAAGCTCGATCTGCCACGGGTCGTCACCGTGCCGCTCCCGGTCGCGGTCGATACCGCCCACGGCATCGCCATCGCCGCAAAACTGGGCGACGCCGCGATTTCGCTGAGCTGGCGCTGACAGACCCCGCGACAAGAAACACCACCCCAACCCCATCGTCACCCCGGACCTGTTCCGGGGTCCACCGTCCCGCAGACGCACCCGGCGTTGCTTTGTTGGAACCGTAGACCCCGGAACAAGTCCGGGGTGACGAAGGAGGGGAAAAGACCCGCCCTTTCCGTCATCCCGGCGAAGGCCGGGATCCATGGACCCGAAACACCGTGACAAGAAGCGCCACCCTCACCCCATCGTCACCCCGAACCCGTTCCGCGGACGCACCCATCGTTGCTCTCACGGGATCATAGCCCCCAGACCAAATCCGGCATGACGACCGGGGAAAAGCCCCGCCCATATCCAACCACCCCAATCCGAAAGGCCCCACATGCCCGACCCCCAATGGGGCGAACGCCGCGCCACCGCCCGGCAACGCGCCCGCCGGCGCTGGATCGCCGGTATCACCGCCGTGGTCCTCGCCTCGCCCTTCGCGCTTCACCATGGATCGAAACATTATGCGGCGAATGGCGGCGTGATGCCCGACGGCCGGTTCCCGCTGTGGATCCCGATCCTCTACTGGCTCCTCGTGGTCGCGATCGCGCTCGCCGGCGTGATCCGCCTCTACCGCGCCAGCGACGAATTCGAACGCCGCCGCCTGATCGACGGGTTCGCGGTCGGCGGGCTGCTGCTCGGGCTGCTTGTTCCGCCGCTCTTCTTCCTCGATTTGAGGTTCGGCCTTATCTACGCATGGCTGGCGGCACTCCTTGCCGGCCTCGCCACCTTCACGCTGCGCCGGTCCGCGCCATGAAGAACCGCCTGAAGGTGCTGCGTGCCGAACGCGACTGGAGCCAGGCCGAACTCGCCGGGCGGCTCGACGTGTCGCGGCAGGCGGTGAACGCGATCGAGACCGGCAAGCACGATCCCTCGCTCCCGCTCGCCTTTCGCATGAGCCGATTGTTCGCGCTGCCGATCGAGGATATTTTCGAGGATGATGTCGATGCACGATAACTGGGGCACCACGCGCGAACGATCCCGCAAGCGGCGGCGGTGGCAATGGGTCGGACTGGCGGTGGTTCTCGTCGTGCTGGCACCGATCGCCGCGTCGTTCGGGCTGGGGCTGGTCGAAGGCATCTGGTCGGTGCGTGATCCGGGGACGACCGTCAGCACGCGCGACCATATCGGCTATGTCGGCGTCGCGATGACGATGCTCGTGGCACTCGCCGTCCAGTATCGGCTGTGGCGAGCGGCCGACGAGGTCGAACGCGGCCAGATCGCCACCGCGCTGTCACTCGCCGCGATCGTCGCGTTGACCATCTTGCCGGTCCTGTCGCTGGCGCAGGGTCCGCTCGGCCTGCGCAACCCGGCGATGATCGGCTGGGGGCTGGCCGCCGCGACGCTGATCGCCACGCGGATCGTCCAGCGGCTGCGCGGATGATTGCCCGCCTGGCTGCCGCGCTGCTCTACTGGGTCGCGCTGGCCAGCCCGCTCGCCGCCCCGCTGCCGCTCACCCCGGCGCTGTGGGTGGCGCGGGGGAACGGCGCGACGGTATGGCTGTTCGGAACGGTGCATCAGCTACGGCCGGCCATGCCATGGCTGACCGGCCGGGTCGCGCAGGCATTCGCGGCGAGCGACACGCTGCTGCTCGAACTGGTCGCGCCCACGCCCGTCGAAACCGCCGCCGCATTGTCCGCGGTCGCGCAGCCGCAGCCGCTGCCCGCCGATCTGCGCCGCCGCCGCGATGCCCGCGCGGCGGCGCTGGGCTTTCCGCCCGGATCGTTCGACCGCCACGGCGCGTGGTTCGCCGCGACCTCGATCGGTGGCGCGCGGCTGGCGCGCGCCGGCTACACCAGCACCCCCGCCCCCGAAACGCTGCTCGCCCGGTTGGCCGGACGCACCGGCAAGCAGGTCGTCGGGCTGGAAACCCAGCGCACCCAACTCGGCATGTTCGCTGCGCTGCCGGCATCGGTACAGCGGCGGATGTTGGCGCAGGCGCTGTCGGGGGACGGCGTGGCGACGATGGACCGGCTGGTCGCCGCATGGGGGTCTAGACAGGTGTCCGCGCTCCGCACCTTGCTCGACACCGACATGGCGGCCGCCGGCCCGGCATTCCGCGCGACCCTCCTCGACCGTCGCAACGCCGCCTTCGCAGACGCCATCCGCCGGCGGATGACGCCCGCGACGACATTGTTCGTCGCTATCGGCACCGGGCATCTGCTGGGTCCCGGCGGCGTGCCTGCGCGCCTCGCGGCCAGCGGCATGGTGATCGAACGGGTGCAATAGGGGCGGATAACCCGTCTTTTCCCGACGCTGTCCTACATCGGCCGGTGCCACTATTCCTTGTTCCGCCCTGCCGTTCCGGGCCGCCGGTTGGCGCACCGTACCGACGTCGCTAGTGTAAACTTTGTAAACTTTGCCACGCTTGCCTTTTTTGCCATTCTCGCCTAGTCGCCCGCGCTTGTCCGTTACGCCGGGGTCATCCCTGGAGGTCCGGCGCGGCCAAGATCTGCAACACCGTATCTTTAAGGAAGACAAGATGAGCGACACGCTGCACCTGTCGGCCGAGACGCGCGACCGGGTTGGCAAGGGAGCCTCCCGTGCCCTGCGTCGCGATGGCCGCGTCCCCGCCGTGATCTATGGCAACAAGGAAGAGCCCCAGGGCATCCACCTGAACGCCCGCGAACTGATGAAGCAGCTCATGACGGGCCACTTCATGAATTCGGTCATCATGGTCGACGTCGGTGGCAAGAAGGTGCGTACGCTGGCCAAGGACGTCGCGTTCGACGTCGTCTCGGACCAGCCGATCCATGTCGACTTCCTGCGCATCTCGAAGAATGCGACCGTGACCGTCGCCGTGCCCGTGACCTTCGTCAACGAAGACGAAGCCCCCGGCATCAAGCGCGCCGGTGGCGTGCTGAACGTCGTGCGTCACGAAATCGAACTGGTGGTCGAAGCGTCGAACATCCCGACCGAGATCGTCGTCGATCTGACCGGCCGCGAAGTCGGCGACTCGATCCACATTTCGGAAGTGTCGCTGCCGAACGGTGCCGAACCGGCGGTTGAGGATCGCGATTTCACCGTCGCCACCATCGTGCCGCCGACGGTCCCGACCGCCGCGGACGAAGCGCTCGACGCCGAAGTCGCCGAAGCACAGTCGGCCGAAGCCGCTGCCGAGGCGGAAGCCGAAGCGGCCGCCGACGAAGAGGACAAGGCCGAGGGCTGATCCGCCCTTTCGCCGGTATCTTGATGGAGCGGGGCGGCCGGACACGGCGGCCCCGCTTCTTCGCGTTTGGAGGCTAAGTGTATGAAAATATGGGCAGGTCTGGGCAATCCAGGGCCGCAATATGCGATGCACCGCCACAATATCGGCTTCATGGCCGTCGATTCGATCGCCGAGGTCCATGGCTTCGCCGCCCCCCGGCGTGGCTTTCAGGGCTGGGTTCAGGAAGGCCGGATGGGCCCGGAAAAGGTGCTGTTGCTCAAGCCCGGCACCTGGATGAACGAAAGCGGCCGCGCGATCGGCGAGGCGATGCGCTTCTACAAGCTCACCCCCGCCGACGTGACCGTGTTCCACGACGAGCTCGACCTCGCCCCGTTCAAACTGAAGGTGAAGACCGGCGGCGGCCATGCCGGCCACAACGGCCTGCGCTCGACCGACCAGCACATCGGCCCCGACTTCCGCCGCATCCGGCTGGGCATCGGCCATCCGGGCCACAAGGACCGGGTAACGCCGCACGTTCTCGGCAATTTCGCCAAGGCCGAACTGGACGACCTGACTGACCTACTCGGCGCGGTCGCCGCCGAATCACCATGGCTGGCGGCTGGCGACGACGTCCGCTTCATGAACGAAATCGCCCGCCGCATGGGCTAGGCACGACTCCGACTACCATGACCAAAGATCAACGACTCGCTCGCCAGAACCCCGGCGACCAGCGCCGGACACGACAACGGCGCCGCAGCCTGTTGCTACGACGCCATCACTATCGTTCGATCAGCGAGCCTGACCGGCCCGCCCGTCGCTTAGTTCGGGCTCGAGTCGCTGCCGCCGCTGGCCGCGACGACGATGATCGAGATGAGCACGATGCCGCCGATGATCGCCGGGATCAGCAGGCCACCGGCCGCAATGAACTCGGCGTCCTTGGCAACCTTGCGCTTCGCCGGAGCGGTCATCGACTGCACCGGGGCATTCACCGCCGGGAACGCCGCGCTGCCCGCGCGCTGGCCTGCCATCGCGACCGTCGAACCGGCCATCACATATCCCGCAAGCGCGATTGCGAGCGCACCCTTCTTCAGCATCGTTCGCCTCCCGTTGCGCGCGCATCGATGATGTTGCGGCGCGAAAATCATGTCCCCCGGTACTGCATCCGGGCATTTGCGTCAACCACGGCACCTGTTTTTGCACTGCCGCAAAACAAGCATCGCGAAAGAATAACCATGGGCCGTGACGATCCGTTCCCGATGAAATCCCGAATCTCAATGTACTCCGCGCGAGGTAAACAAGCGGTTAGGGAGCACCGTTCATGCGCCGACCGTCAGCACTTCGCTGCGATCATCTTCCAGATATACCGCCGACAACCGTCCGGTCCGATAGGCACCGGTGTCGATTCCGATGCGGTTGGGGCGAATCTGCACCGTCGGCTCGATGCTGTGACCATGCACGATCACCGCGCCGTGATCGCTTTCGTCGTACAGAAAATCGTCGCGAATCCACAACAGGTCCTCGCGGGACTGCCGCCGCAGCGGCACGCCGGGACGAACCCCGGCATGGCAGAAGAAATAGTCGCCCGACTGCGCGGTGAGCGGCAATCGCTGCATCCACTGCACCCATTGCCGCGGGATCGCCACGCGCGCCCGGCGCAGGAAATCGCGCATGTCGTCGTCCGGCCCCGGCGGATCGATGCCGAAACTGCGCAGCGTGTCGCGCCCGCCGACGTTCAGCCACCCGCGCAGCGTCGCCATATCGCCGGCCAGCGCGCGCAGCATCGCTTCCTCATGATTGCCCTGCAGGACGATCACCCGGTCGCTACGGGTTTGAAGATCATGCAGAAATTCGAGGACCTTGGCGCTGTTGCCACCACGGTCGATCAGATCGCCGATGAAGATCAGGTGGAGCGACTCCACCGGCGGCAACCTTGCCGAATGCTCGCCGATCACATCGACCATTTGGCGCAGCAGATCATAGCAGCCATGAATATCGCCGACAGCATAGATGCGTTCGCCTGAATCCGTGCTTGGCAAGGCTGCGGTTCCCGATATAGCGTGAGTTAAGGGGTTATTTGGGGGAAGAGACGGGTCGCGTCTATGCCGGGTACGACAAGGCGGTCAATGCACGGCAGCGAAGCGCCGGACGCATGATTTCACCGCCGGGTCCGAGCGGCAGCGCATCGTCGATATTGCCGATATGGTTGCAGCGGAAAGGCCCGGGTGGAACGCATGGCACACGATCGCCGGCACGCTTGCGTCTGACCCGGACCGCCATGGCCTGCGCCTCAAATCCGGGCCCGTGCTATCGCCGCGGACCGATTCGATGATCGATCCCGCCCTCGCCAACGGGATCGCCACGGCTGGCGCCCCTCGTCGCTCCGACCAGGTCGTTACCCGCCCGCGCGTCCTGCTGGTCGCATCGGCCGGCGGCCACTGGATCGAACTGGCACGGCTGAGCGCGGCGTTCGAAGGCTGCGAATGCCAGTTTGTCAGCACCGCCGGCGGCATGGTCGCGCCGGACGATGGCGCGCCGGTGCTGCAGATCAGGGACAGCTCGCGCGACACGTTGCCCGACATGTTGCGCAGCGTTCGCGCCATCTGGAAGATCATCCGTGAGCATCGCCCCGACATCGTCGTCTCGACCGGCGCCGCACCCGGCGCGATCGCGCTCGTCCTCGCCAAGCTGCATGGCGCGCGCACCGTGTGGATCGATAGCATCGCCAATGGCGACGAACTGTCGATGTCGGGCCGGGCGGTCCTGCCTTTTGCCGATCTTCGACTGACGCAATGGGCACATCTGACGAAGCGCTATCGTCATCTGCGATATTTCGGACAGATATTGTGATTTTGCTGTCGGTCGGCACGCAGTTGCCGTTCGATCGCCTCGTCCGGGCTGTCGATGACTGGGCGCTCGCTACGGCGCGTGACGATGTCGTCGGCCAGATCGGTCCTTCGAGCTACCGGCCGCAAACGATCCGCGCGTTCGACTTTCTCGACCATGGGCGCTTCCGCGCGCTTCAGGCGGACTGTTCGCTGATGGTCAGCCATGCGGGCATGGGATCGATCATCACCGCGATGGAACTGGGCAAGCCGATCATCCTGCTCGCCCGCGATCATCGGCTGGGCGAACATCGCAACGCGCACCAGACGTCGACCATTCGCCACTTCGCCCAGCTTCCCGGCGTCTATGCCGCGCGCGATACCGCCGAGGTCGTGGCGCTGCTCGATCGGGCGGATACGCTGCTTGCCCGCCCGAGTGCCAGTACCAGCGCTCCTCCCGAATTCACCGAACGGCTGGCCGACTGGCTCCATACCCCGCCTCGCCCCACCTTGTTGCAGCGGATCGCGCGGCGTCTGCGATAGCTGCTGGCCACGAGCCGCTCCTTGCACAGACAAGGCCGGGCATCGCGGCGCGGGATACTGGATCAGCGGCAATATTCATACCAAGGAACAACGCGATTCCGGCCTGTTCCGCCATTTTGCGGCGGGCCGTGTTCTTGTAAATGCCCGGACGTACCGATACAGGACATATGTCGGGGCAGGTAAACAAGGCGGGTGCGCGTGAAGATGAAAGCGGTTTTCGGCGGCGCCATGATTCTTGCGCTGGCCGCCTGTTCGAGTTCGGAACCCCCGCCGCTGTCGAGCGGCGACCGGTATGTCGCCGATGCCAATCCTGCCGAAGCCTATCCGCTCGGTGCGGGGGACAAGATTCGCCTGACCGTGTTTAACGAACCGACCCTGTCCGGCGAGTTTTCGGTCGGCACCGACGGTCAGTTGTCGCTGCCGCTGATCGGCAACGTGCCCGCGCTCGGCAAGACCACCGGCGATGTCGCCGCACTGGTACAGGGCATGCTGGCGGACGGCTATCTGCGCTCGCCGCGGGTCGCCATGGAAGTCATCAACTACCGGCCGTTCTTCATTCTCGGCGAAGTCCGTGCGCCGGGCGAATATCCCTATGTCAGCGGCCTCACCGTCCTGAACGCGGTGGCGACCGCCCAGGGCTTTACCCCGCGCGCGCGCCGGTCGTGGGTCAATATCCGCCGCTTCGGTGAGCAGGCCGAGCTTCGTTACGAACTGACGCCGAACCTGCGCGTCTGGCCGGGCGACACCATCCGCCTCGCCGAGCGCTATTTCTGAGCCGACGTGGCGCAAGCCGGATCGCGCGGGCCGACCGTCCCGCTCCATCGTCCGGTGACCAACCGGCGAGGAGGTGTCGCATGCGCGGGGAAGTGAAGCTCGTTCCGTCGAATTCATACCGCTTGAAGCCATGGCAGCGTGCGGTGTTGTCGAGTGCGATCGGCACACCGGCGGTATTGGCGGGTGGCGCGGCACAAGCGCAGTTGAACCCATCGCTGATCCGCACCGTCGTCCTGCCCGACTTCAGCCGTGACCGGAACCAGGGCGTTACCGAGCGCGCCCGCCCCGATTTCGACGCCATCGGCGTGCAGGTCGGCTCGTTCCTCATCAATCCGCAACTGTCGGTGGCGACCGGTATCACCAGCAACGTGCTGCTGACCGACGCTATCCAGCGCAGCGACGTTTTTACGGTGTATCAGCCAGCACTTCGAGTAGCATCGAACTGGTCAGTGCATCGCGTTTCCATTGACGCATCAGGTGATTTGCGGCGGTATGCTTCGACTTCAGCGCGTAATCAGGACGCAGGCTACATCAACGCGCAGGGCAGACTCGACGTCAGCCGCCGGATCACGATCATTGGCGATGCGCAGATTAGTCGGGTGTTCGAGTCACCTTTCTCCGACGATCTATTGATTAACCAAACCTATTTTTCACATTTCACGCGACGTTCGGGTACGGTGCGAGGCGTGTACGCCAGCGGTCGATTACGAGCGACAGCGATACTAGATCACAATGAGTACAGCTTCGCTCCAATTCGGTTCATCGATGGCAGATCTGCGTCCCAAGCCTTTCGCGATCGTACCATTGATCGTGGTACCGCTATTGCCGAGTATGGCGTAACGCCTACTGTCGCCTTTTATGCGCAAATAGTGTCCGATCGAACTCGATACCCCAATGTTCTTGCCGGCAATCTGTCGAACCGTGACTCAAACGGTGCTACGGCGCTTGGCGGGGTAAGCTTCGACATCGCCGGTTTGATGCGTGGAGCTGCCGGAATCGGCTATACGTACCGCAACTATCTTGCCCCGCGTTTCAACGATGCCAGCGGAATATCGCTGCAAAGCCGGCTTGATTTCTTCCCGACGGAACTGACTACCGTTGGCGTTTCATTGCAGCGGCAGATCCAAGACGCGAACCTTGGCAACGGCAGCGCATTCATCGACAGCCGTTTGGGCATCAGTGTTGACCACGAACTGCTCCGCAACCTGATCCTTAGTGCAAACGCCATTCGGGTACGGCGCAGCTATTTGGAAAACGACGCACTGACCAACGTGACCCAAGCAAATTTCGAGGCACGGTTTCAGATGACCCGTTCGCTCAGTTTCGGAATCGACAGCTTCTACGGAAAGTCGGCACCGCAGCGCAGCTTGCGCTTGGGTGTCGGATCCACCGAATGGCGCGGGCAGGTTTCCGTACGGATACGGCGGTAACGACGTTCCGGTTTTTATGATATGGAATGGTGCGGAACCTTTTCGGGAATCGCACGTGGGGAATGAGCCAGAATGAAAGTTTCCAACGCAGCGGCCGGATATGAAACGCGGTTGGCCGACGTGGTCCGCACCGCGAAGGACGTCATCCGCCGCCGCTATCTGACGCTGGCGGCGATCACGCTTGCCGTGACGGCGATCGGTGTCTTCCTGACGCTGAGGATCACCCCGACCTATCAGGGTGTCGCGAAGATCCAGATCGATCCGTCGCGCAACCCGCTTACCCGCAACCAGAGCGAGGCGAACGCCCAGTTGGCGAGCGAGGCGATCGAAACCGAAGTCACCAACCTCGGCTCGATGGATCTTGTCCGCACCGTCGTGCGCCGCCTGAACCTCGTGAACCATCCCCAGTTCCGCGGCATCTGGCAGGCGCGCGCCGAAAAGACCGGGCCTGTGTCCGATACGGAAAAGGTCGAGATGGTCGCCGCCGCCGTGCGCAGCGACGTCAGCGTCTCGCGCGACAAGCTGACCTACATCCTGCTCGTGCGCTACAGCTCGCCCGATGCGGACATCGCCGCCAAGGTCGCCAATGCGATGGCCACCGCCTATCTCGACAACAAGGTGGGCAGCCGTATCGGCACCGCCGAGCGCCAGTCGAAATGGTTCGAATCGCGCATGGCCGATCTGGTGCAGGAAGTCCGCGTCGCCGACGAGCGCGTCGCGCAATATCAGGCACAGGCCGGCATCGTGCGCGGCGCATCGAACAATTCGGGCACGATCACCGACCAGCAGGTCGGCCCGCTCTCGGTCCAGCTCGCCAGCGCCGAATCGATCGCCGCCGAAGCACGCTCGAAACAGACCTCGGCGCAGCAACAGGTCAGCCGGGGTACGCTCGACACGGTATCCGATGTGCGCAATTCGGCGACGGTGCAGGATCTGCGCCGCCAGCGCGCGCTATTGATGCAGGCGAGCGCCGAAATGGAAGGCCGCTACGGCAACCGCCATCCCGACTATCTGAAGGTCCGCGATCAGCTCGAAGGGCTCGACAAGCAGTTGGCCGAAGAATCGCGCCGCGTCGTCAGCTCGCTGCGCTCCGATGCCGACGCCGCCGATGCGCGTGCCGCCAGCCTGCGCTCGTCGATGCGCGCGCTGGAGGAGCGTCAGGCGAACAATGCCCGCGCCTCGGTGATCGCCGCCAGCCTGCAACGCGACGCCGACAGCAAGCACGCCGCCTATGACCGGCTGTCGCAGCTTGCGCTCGAAAGCCGTCAGGCGGCGCAGAACTCGATCGCGCAGGCGCAGATCATCGAAGCCGCGCAAACGCCGCGTGCCCCAAGCTGGCCGAACAAGCCGCTGCTGTTCATGGTGTCGTTCCTCGTCGGCCTTGCCGCCGGTATCGCGGTCATCACCACGCAGGAACTGATGGTGTCGGGGCTGCGCACCGTCGAGGAGGTCGAGGAGAAGCTGGGCGTCCCGCTGCTCGCCGCGATCCCCAACGTGCGCAAGAACACGCGACCGGCGAATCTGCTGATCGAAAAGCCGACGTCGCAGTTCGCCGAGGCGCTGCGCAACGCCCGCGCCTCGATCCTCGGTGTCCGCGAAAAGGACCGGCCGCAGATCATCGCGCTGACCTCGGCACTGCCGTCGGAAGGCAAGACCACCACGTCGCTGGGTCTGGCCCGCACGATGGCGATCAGCGGCGATCGCACGATCCTCGTCGATGCCGACGTCCGCCGTGCCATGCTGCGCAACATCCTCGACACCAGCAGCACCGGTCCGGGCATCGTCGAGGTGCTGCACGGCGAAGTCGATCTCGATCAGGCAATCCAGCCGAGCGGGGTCGAGAATCTCGACCAGATCCTCGTGCAGAAGCCGTATTTCAGCTCGGAAAACATGTTTGGCAGCGGCCAGATGCAGACGATGCTCGACGAGTTGAGCAAGCGCTACGACACGATCATTCTCGATCTTCCGCCGCTCGTCGGTCTGGCCGATGGTCGCTTCATCGCCGCGCTGGCCGATGCGGTCGTGCTGGTCATCAAGTGGGATACGACTCCGGCCGATGCGGTCATCTCGGCCGCCGACCATCTGAAGTCGGACGGTGCCAATCTGGTGGGGGCCATGTTCACCATGGTCGACCAGAGCTCGAAGGCGGCCGGTGCCTATTATTACTACACCAAGCAATATTCGTCCTACTATCAGACCACCTGATCGGCGGTCGGGGGAGCGGGTCGACGCGGCCCCTCCCCCACCGATGGCAAAGCAGAGCTGGCGGGCAGGCGCAGTAATGCTTGCTTTGTCCTGCGGTCCCGCGCCCCTACCTGAAGGGCGATCATGACCGAATTTGCGACCCTCACCCATCTCCAGCGGCTGGAAGCCGAGAGCATCCACATCCTGCGCGAAGTCGTCGCCGAGGCCGAACGCCCGGTGATGCTCTATTCGGTCGGCAAGGATTCGGCGGTGATGCTGCATCTCGCCAAAAAAGCGTTCTTCCCCGCGCCGCCGCCCTTCCCGCTGCTGCATGTCGATACGACGTGGAAATTCCGCGCGATGTACGATCTGCGTGACAAGGCTGCACGCGATGCCGGCATGGAGTTGCTGGTCCATCGCAACCCCGACGCGGCGGCGCGCGGCATCAATCCGTTCGACCATGGCAGCCTCCATACTGATCTGTGGAAGACCGAGGGGCTGAAGCAGGCGCTCGACCACTATGGTTTCGACGCCGCGTTCGGCGGTGCCCGGCGCGACGAGGAAAAGAGCCGCGCCAAGGAACGCATCTTCTCGTTCCGCTCGGCCAATCATCGCTGGGACCCGAAGGCGCAACGCCCCGAGCTGTGGCACCTCTACAATGCGCGCAAGGCGAAGGGTGAATCGATCCGGGTGTTCCCGTTGTCGAACTGGACCGAGCTCGACATCTGGCAATATATCCTTGCCGAGAAGATCGAGATCGTGCCGCTCTATTTCGCGGCGCCCCGCCCGACCGTCGAGCGCGACGGCATGCTGCTGATGGTCGACGACGACCGGTTCCGGCTGAACCCCGGCGAAGTGCCGGTGGAACGGTCGATCCGTTTCCGCACGCTCGGCTGCTATCCGCTGACCGGCGCGGTGGAGAGCGAGGCGGCGACGCTCACGCAGGTCATTCAGGAAATGCTGCTGACCACCACCTCGGAACGACAGGGCCGCGCGATCGATCGCGACGCGGGATCGGCGAGCATGGAAAAGAAGAAGCAGGAGGGGTATTTTTGATGACGACCGCCCCCGCCTATACCCCCGATGCGCTGATCGCGGCCGACATCGATAGCTATCTGGCGCAGCACCAGCGCAAGTCGCTGTTGCGCTTCATCACCTGCGGCTCGGTCGACGACGGCAAGTCGACGCTGATCGGGCGGCTGCTCTACGACAGCAAGATGATCTTCGAGGATCAGTTGGCCGCGCTGGAAAGCGATTCGAAGCGGGTCGGCACGCAAGGACAGGAGATCGACTTCGCGCTGCTGGTCGACGGACTTGCCGCCGAGCGCGAGCAGGGCATCACCATCGATGTCGCCTATCGCTTCTTCGCGACCGAGAAGCGCAAGTTCATCGTCGCCGATACGCCGGGCCACGAACAATATACCCGCAACATGGTGACGGGCGCATCGACCGCCGACCTCGCCGTCATCCTGATCGACGCGCGCAAGGGCGTGCTGACCCAGACCCGGCGGCACAGCTATCTGGCGCACCTGATCGGCATCCGCCACATCGTGCTGGCGGTGAACAAGATGGATCTGGTCGGCTACGACCAGTCGGTCTTCGAGCGGATCGTCGCCGACTATCGCGACTTTGCCGAATCGATCGGCATCGCCGGCTTCACCGCCATTCCGCTGTCGGGGTTCAAGGGCGACAACATCACCGCCCCCTCCCCCCATACGCCATGGTATGACGGCCCGGCGCTGATCGAGCATCTGGAAAGCGTCGAGCTGGACGGCGAGGCCGCCGCGCGCAAGGGCTTCCGCCTGCCGGTACAATGGGTCAATCGTCCCAACCTCGACTTCCGGGGCTTTGCCGGCACGATCGCCGGAGGCATGGTGCGGCCGGGCGATGCGGTGCGGGTGCTGCCGTCGGGGCGGACCAGCCATGTCGCGCGGATCGTGACGATGGACGGCGATCTGCCGCAGGCGGTCGCCGGCCAGTCGGTCACGCTGACGCTGACCGACGAGGTCGACTGTTCGCGCGGTGACGTGATCGCCGCCGCCGATGCACCGCCGCAGGTCGCCGACCAGTTCCGCACGACCATCGTGTGGATGGACGGCGAACCGCTGCTGCCGGGCCGCGCCTATTGGCTCAAGACGGCGGCGGGCACCGTCTCGGCGACGGTACAGGCCCCGCGCCACGCGATCGACGTCAACACGCTGGCCGAACTGTCGGTCCGTACGCTGGGCCTCAACGACATCGGCGTGGCCGACGTGTTCACCGATCGCGGCATCGCTTTCGAAGCCTATGGCGAGAATCGCGAACTGGGTGCGTTTATCCTGATCGACAAGATCAGCAACGCGACGGTCGCCGCCGGCATGATCGATTTCTGCCTGCGCCGCAGCCAGAACGTGCATTGGCAGTCGGTCGACATCACCCGGCAGGCGCATGCCGCGCAGAAGAACCAGAGCCCGAAGGTGCTGTGGTTCACCGGCCTGTCGGGATCGGGCAAGTCGACGATCGCCAATCTGGTCGAGAAGAGGCTCCATGCGCTCGGCAAGCACAGCTTCCTGCTCGATGGCGACAATATCCGCCACGGCCTGAACCGCGATCTGGGCTTCACCGATGCCGACCGGGTCGAGAACGTCCGCCGGGTGGGCGAAGTGGCGAAGTTGATGGCCGATGCCGGGCTGATCGTGCTCACCGCGTTCATCTCGCCGTTCAGGGCCGAGCGCGATCTGGCGCGCGCGATGCTGCCGGCGGGTGAGTTCGTCGAGGTGTTCGTCGATACGCCGCTCAGCGTCGCCGAAGCGCGCGACGTGAAGGGGCTGTACGCCAAGGCGCGCAGCGGGGCGCTGGCCAACTTCACCGGGATCGACAGCCCCTATGAAGCGCCGCTCCGCCCCGACATCCATGTCGACACGACGCGCGAAAGCCCCGAGGCGGCGGCCGAGCGGATCGTCGAGCATGTGCTCGGCATCTGGGCGCCCACGCTGTGAGCGACGCGCTGCTCGCCAGTGCGATCGCGGCGGAGGCGGGCAAGCTGCTGCTGGCGATCCGCGCCGAAGGGGCGGAGCAGGGCAAGGCGCTGGGCGATCGTGGCGATCGCATGGCGAACACGCTGATCCTCGACCGGCTGCGCGCCGAGCGGCCGGGCGCGTTCATCCTGTCGGAGGAGTCGGCGGACGACAAGCTGCGCTGCGGATCGGCGGAGACCTGGATCGTCGACCCGCTCGACGGGACGCGCGAATATGCCGAGGGGCGTGACGACTGGGCGGTGCATGTCGCGCTGGCGGTCGAGGGCCGGGCGATGACCGGCGCGGTGGCGTTGCCAGCACTCGGACTGGTGCTGGCGACCGAGCCCGCGCCGTTCGTGCCGCCGCCCCCGCCGCGCCGGCGGATGGTCGTCAGCCGCACCCGCCCCGCCCCCGAAGCATTGGCGGTCGCCAAGGCACTCGATGCCGCGCTGTTGCCGATGGGATCGGCCGGGGCCAAGGCGATGGCGGTGGTGCGTGGGCAAGCCGACATCTACCTCCATTCGGGCGGACAATATGAATGGGACAGTTGCGCGCCGGTCGCGGTGGCGCTCGCCGCCGGGCTGCACGCCTCGCGCATCGACGGCACGCCGCTGCGCTACAATTGCCATGATACGTGGCTGCCCGACCTGCTGATCTGCCACCGGGGCGATGCCGACCGCATCCTCGCGCTGATCGCCGCCGGCTGACCGCGGCGCACATTCGTACGATCGTATCCGAACGCCGCTGGACGCTGTTAACCCACCTTGATAACGTTTCGGTAAGGGGGACGTGTGGGGATCGATCCGTGGATCATGGTGGCGCTCGTCGCGAACATCGCAGGCTATGCGGTGTATCTGCGCGCGCTGCGGCTTGATCTGGTCGAACCCAATCGCGCCTCGTGGCTGATCTGGAGCATCGGCACCGGCGTCGAGGCGGCGACCTATGCCGCGGTCAACCCCCGCGCGCTCCAGACAATCGTCCTGCTCGTCTCGGCGCTTGCCTGCATCCTCGTGATGCTGGGCATCTGGCGGCGGTCGGCCTGGGCCTCGCCCAGCCGGAGCGAGACGGCGTGCATCGTCGCCAGCCTCGGCGCGCTGGTCCTGTGGCTCGGCTTCCGCGATGCCTTCTGGGCGCATATGCTGGTGGTGGTGGCGGTGCCGGTCAGCTTCTGGCCGACATGGGTCGCCGCCCGTGCCGATCCGCAGCGCGAACGCTCGCCGGCATGGGGGCTGTGGACGATCGGCGACCTTGCCACGCTGCTGGTCGCGCTGGGTGTCGCGCATGGGCGCAGCGTCGGCGAACTCGCCTATCCGATCGTCGAGCTGGCGTCGCATGCGGCGGTATGGGGACTGGTGCTGTGGGGCACCCGCCGGCGTGGCGCGCGCGCGCTGACGGCGACCGCCATCGCCGAACGGTTCCGCGTCGGCACCAATCATCTCGGCAAGGCGGTGTTCGCCAATACCGCCATCCGCGAGGGTGCGCGGCTGTTCCCCTTCACCGGCCCCCGCCTGCGCGCCGCGCGGGTGCCGCAGCAATTGCTGGGCAACAGCGACCGCTATGTCCAGGTGACGCCCGACGAATATATGGGCCCGTCGGGGCGGATCGACGACCTCGTCAACCATAGCTGCGATCCCAACGCGGGGCTGCGCTTCGCCGACGACGGCGTCTGGCTGGTCGCGCTGCGCGACATCGCGGCGGGCGAGGAAGTGGCGTGGGACTATTCGACCACGCTCAGCGAGAGCAACTGGCACATGCTGTGCCAGTGCCGCGCTCCCGAATGTCGCCGGGTGATCGGCAATTTCGCCGGCCTGCCGCCCGAGCGACAGGAATGGTTCCGCGCCAAGGGGGTCGTCGCCCCCTATCTGCGGCGTCGGGACAACACGACCTCGCCCGAAGCGCTACCGTCGGTCGCGGTCGGCGCGGGCAAGGCGTCGATCGGCTTTTGATTCGATCAGGCAGCGGCGCTCGCCTGCATCGCCTGCGCCGCCTGTAGCGTCAGCACCGCATGCGCCCCGCACCCCGGTCCCTCACTCTCCAGCCGCAACGCGCCGCCCATCGCGACCATCGAATTGGCGCACCAGTGCAGTCCGAGGCCGCCCGACTTGTGCGACCGCGTCGAATAGCCGCGCTGGAACAGCAGCGCAGCCGTAGCCGGGTCGAAGCCTTCGCCGTCGTCCGAAATCGTCACGGTCACGTCATGCTGCGCCTCGGCGATCGTCACGGTGATCTGCCCCCCCGCCCCGATCCGCGCGGCGATCGATTCGGCCGCGTTGCCGAACAGGTTGCCGATCACCTGGCTGAGGATCACCCGGTTGGCGAGCACCCAATAGGGCTGTGCCGGGAACGAGAAGGCGATCGAATGTTCGCCCGAATAGCGGGCGATCGCGGCGTTGCGCGCGACGATGTCGGTCACGTCGCACGGGTCGAGCGGCGGGCGTTCATGCGCCGCCTGCTGCTGCTCGCCGATGATGTCGAGGACATTGTGCAGCGCCGCCCGCCCGATCTCGAGCTGGGCCATGCGCTCGATCCGCGCCGCGCTCGCCGCTTGCGTGGCGGCGGTGATGAACCCGGCCAGCTTGCGCCGCCGCGCCGGGACCACATCGTCGTTGGCAAGTTCGGCCACCGCCCGGTCGAGCAGCGCGCGGTCGGCGACCGGCGGCTGGATGAGGCCGTGCGACAGGATCGTGCTGATCGGCGACAAGGCGTTGCGGACATTGTGCATCACCGCCACCGCGCTTTCCGACCGGCCGAGGCGGAACGACTGCGCCTCCAACTGTTCGGACAGGTCGTTCAACTGGCGCAGCATCGCGTTGAAGCTGGTGACGAGCGAGCCGATCTCGTCGTCGCGTCGTTCCTCGCGCAGCACGCGCATCGTGCCCGACGCGCGGACGTCGTGCATGTGCCGCTCGATCCGCGCCAGCGGCCGCAGCACCAGCCGCGCGACGATCCGCGTCAGCACCAGCAGCATGAGCGCGAGCAGCAACACCGTGCCCCCGACCGCCAGCCACAGCATCTGCCGGCCGAGCAGCGTCAGATCGCGCGGCACGGTGAAGGCGGCATCGGCGACCGGGCGACCGTCCGCCCCGGCGATCGGCACCGCGATCGACAGAGTACGCGGCCGCGTGGTCATCCGCCACGCCGTCCCTTGCGTATCGGAGCGGATGACGGCGGGAAGCTGCACCAGCGCCGCCAGTTGCTTCGAGGACATGGCGCGGGCCATCAGCACGAAACCACGTGGATCGCCGCTGCCGTCGCTGCGCCGGACGCGCGCGACGCCGATCGCGCTCAGCCGGTCGCCCAGCCGGATATAGAAGCTGGCCGAACTGCGCGGTCCCAGTTGCGCGTCGAGATCGATCCCGCCGATCGCCTTCACCAGTTGCGCGCGCATCGCCGGCACGTCGCGGCCCGCCGCCTGATCGACCCAGCGCGCGATCACGATGCGGCGGTCGGGCGCGACATAGGCCATGCCGTCCATGCCGAGATTGGCCATCGCCAGCACCGAGAAACTGTCGCGCTCGAACGCGGCACTGGGCGCGGCCATATAGGCATAGCTGTCGTTCCAGTCGCCATAGTCGCGCGACGCGCTTTCGACCTTGCCGGCGAATTCGCGTAGCGCCGCGCGGGTGCGCTCGACATGGCCCTGCACCGCCTGCTCCTCCAGCCGGTCGAAACTGGGGGTGATGACGGCGGCAAGCATCACCATGATCGCGACCGCGCCGATCACGCCAGCGGCACTCAGCATCCAGATGAGCTTGCCGCCGAGCGAGCGCGGACGGGGCAGCCGCACCCGCCGGAACCGCGCGGTCATCCGCCGTAGGTGCCGGTGGCGGGCATCGCCGCGCCGGTCAGGCCGTTGTTGGCAAGCTCGATCGCTACCGGGCCGGCCACCGGACGCGAGAGATAATAGCCTTGCAGATGCGAACAGCCGGCAACCCGCAGCGCCTGCACCTGCGCATCGGTTTCCACCCCTTCGGCCACGACTTCGAGGCCCAGCGCCCGGCCGAGATGGATGATCGAATGGACGATCGCCGCGCTCTCGCGCTCGCGGCCCATGCCGTCGATGAAGCTGCGGTCGATCTTCAGGCAATCGAGCGCGAATTTGCGGATGTTGTACAGCGACGAATAGCCGGTGCCGAAATCGTCGAGCGCGATGCGGAAGCCCATCTGCCTGAGCTTGTAGAGCGTTTCCGCCGCGCGTTCGGCATTGTCGAAGATCGCGGTTTCGGTGATCTCGATCTGCAGCCGGTTGGGCGGCAGGCCGGTACGCTGCACCTTTTCGAGCACATGGCCGACGAAATTCTGCCGCCGGAACTGGCGGGGGCTGAAGTTGACCGAGACATATTGCCCCGGCCAGTTGGGCAGCATGGCCAGCGCGGTATCGAGCACCCAGTCGCCCAGTTCGTGGATCAGGTTCGATTCCTCGGCGATCGGAATGAACATCGCCGGGCTGATCGCGCCATAGGTCGGGCTGTTCCAGCGCAGCAGCGCCTCGAACGCGACGACGTCCAGCGTGTTGCGCGACACGATCGGCTGATAGACGAGGCTCAGTTCGCCATTGGCGATCGCTTCGGCAAGGCCGCTTTCGATCTGGCGGCGGAAGCGGATCGATTCGTCCATGCTGTCGTCGAATACGCGCACCACCCCGCGCCCCGAACGCTTGGCTTCGTTCAGCGCCAAATCGGCGCGACGCATGACGTCGACGGGTTCGCGCCCGGTATCACCCTCGACGATGACCACGCCGACCGACGCCGCGCCCTGCACCGAATGGCCGAACACCCGGAAACTGGTCGAACAGGCAAGGACCAGCCGCTCGCAGCGCATCACCGCATCGTCCTCGCCGGTGACGGGCATCAGCACGCCGAACTCGTCGCCGCCCAGCCGGGCGACGAATCCTTCGCCCGCCACCTGTTCGGTCAGGATCGCGCAGGTCATGCGGATCAGCTCGTCGCCCGCCAGATGGCCGAGCGTGTCGTTGACCAGCTTGAACCGGTCGAGATCGATCATCGCCATCGCGAAGGTCTCGGCCCCACGCACCTGTTCGGTCAGCGCGCGCAGGAACGCCAGGCGATTGGGCGCCTCGGTCAGCACGTCGTGGTTGGCCATGTGGATGGCCTTGCTCTCGTTCGCCGCCAGTTCGAGCGCCTGTTCCTCCAGTTGCTCGACCTTCGCCGCCAGCGCGGCGCGCATGTCGGCCAGTTCGCGATCGGACTGCCAGCGGTGCGACAGCGCGGTAGCCATCTGGCGGATTTCCTCCACCTCGAACGGCTTGGCGAGATAGAAGATCTTGTCCGCCGGGCCGGCGGCGCGGCTGATCTCCAGCGGGGAGAAATCGGAATAGCCGGTGACGATCACGATCTGCACATCGGGGTCGAGCGCGCGGATGCGGGTCGCCGTCTCGCGCCCGTCGATGCCGGGCGGCATCCGCACGTCGATGAACGCGACGGCGAAGCGATCACCCTCCGCGATCCCGCGTTCGACCGCCGCAACCGCGTCCAGCCCCTGGGTATGGTGGATCAGCCGGAAATCGGGCTCGTCGGCCGCGACCGTCGCCTCGACGTCGTCGAACAGCTCGGCGGCCATCGCGCCCAGCATATCGGCGGTGTCGTCGCGCCGGAACGACCGGCGATAGGCGTCATGGACCGCCGATTCGTCGTCCACGATCAAGATCCGCACTATGCCCGCTCCCGTCTCGAAACTCATGGGTATCGAGGTAGGCGGACAGGGTTAAATGCGGGTTAAGCAGGATTCGTAACCGCGATGCCCCGCCCCGCCGACAGGACGGACCGCCGCCGGGCGTCCGATCGCCACCCCCTGCTTGCACCCGACGGGACAACGCGATAAGGCGCACGCATCGCTCGTGGAAACCATAGCGATCGACGGCGGGACCGCATGGCGCTCCCCACCCGTTGCGGGTGTAGCTCAATGGTAGAGCAGAAGCTTCCCAAGCTTACGACGAGGGTTCGATTCCCTTCACCCGCTCCAACCGACCGTCAGTCAGCGCTCATCCCGTCGGGATCGAAGAACGCGGCGCGCAGCGGCAGGGTCGCGGCGCCGATCGCGGCGGCGTCGCCGTCGATGACCGAGGAGATGATCCGGGGGGCCGGCCGGTGATGGCCGCGTCGTTCCGGATTGGTGAAGCGGACCCGATCGATGATTCGCGCGGCCAAGGCGGGGGGCAGGCGTCCGCCCAGCACGATCATCGCCGGGTCGGCCACCGCCGAGATCGCGGACACCACCAGATCGAGCGAGGGGATGCTGCGGTCGAGCCAGACGCCGACCGCCGGATGGTCGACGTCGAACGCGGCGAGCATCGAATGCAGGTCGGGATAGGCGGTTCCCATGGCGACAAAGGTCAGCCGTAGCGCCTCCAAGTTCGGCTGCGGCCAGTCGACCGGCAGGATCGACGCAAATTCGCCGGCGTTGCCATGGCTCCCACGCAACGGCAGCCCCTGCGCGATGATGCCGCCGCCGAACCCGGCCGAGAAATAGAGATAGGCAAAGTCGCGCACGCTGCGACCGTGGCCGAGCATCGCCTCGCCGATCGCGGCGACGTTGCCGTCGTTGTCGATCCAGACCTTTTGCCCGAGCGCGTCGGCCAACATCGTGTCGAGTGGGACCAGCGCCCATGGATCGAGCAGCCGTGGCGGGTTGAGCCGCGCGCCATCGCCGATAAAATAGCCGGTGACGCCGATCCCGATGCCGACCAGCGTCGCCGGATCGCGTACCGCGTCGGCAACCGCATGGTCGATCATCCGGCGGATCTGGTGACAGGCGCGATCGATGCCGGTGTCGACCAGCCGCTCGGTCCGCGCCGCCTCAACGGTGCCGGCCAGATCGAGCAGCACGAGCGAGACGGCATCGGTCATCACCGACAGCCCGACCGCGAACGCCGCCCCTCCCTCCAGCGCCAGCTTGGCAGCGGGCTTGCCGCGACCGGCGGCGATCGGGGCGGCCTCGCGCAACAGGCCGCGCGCGATCAGCGGTTCGACCAGCCGGGTGATCGAATGGGGGGCAAGCCCGGTCAGTCGCGCAAGGTCGGCGCGGCTGGACGGCCCCAGCCGCGACAGCAAATCCATGACCAGCCGTTCGTTGGCGGTCGCGGTCCGTCGGCCATCGTCGCGAAGAAAATGGGCTGGAAACGCCCCGGCGGTGATCCCGTTCATCGGCCTGAAAAGCGGCGTCGGCGCACCGCTGTCAAGCATGACGGCATCGGGATCGCCGAACCTGCCCCTGTTTGCGGTGCCGGCCCGCTCTCCCGCGAATTTACAGACAGCCGCTCAGCGGAGCCAGCGGACCTTGTAGAGCCGCATGCCCGGCGTTTCGATCCGGCGCGGCGCGGCCATGGCGCGGTTGGCGACGGTGAAGCCGTGCGCCCACCAGCTTTCCTCGGCCTGCACCCATGCGGTCGCACGGGCCGACACGCTAACCGACTTGACCTTCAGCTTCGGGTTGAGCGCCGCGATCGGCGTGAACCGGCCGCGCGCCGGATCGAAGGTCCATGCGCCATCATCGGTGGTGACGACATAGCCGCCGTCGGGAGTCGGCGACAGGTCATGCCCGTCGCGCCGCCCCGGCAACGTCCAGCGCTGCGTTTCGACGAGTTGCGGGGTGGCCGCGCGCGGATCGAACGAGAACGCCTGCACCATGTCGTGCGACAGCGCGAACAGCCGCTTGCGGCGGGCATCCCACACCGCGCCATGGCCCGAGGGCAGCGGCAGGGTGAGCAGCGGGGTTTCGCTCTGCGACAGGCGGTAGAGTTCCAGCCGGTCGCCGCGCGGATGGATCGACAGCGCGACGGCGGCATAGCCGCCGGGCAGCAGGTCGGCCGAATGCGCCATCGGCGCGGTCGCGCGGAACCGGACCTTGCCGGTCGCCCGGTCGACCAGCACCACCCCGCCGGTCGAGGCGGTGACGAGGATCGCCCGGCCACCGTCGACCGGCTTGCAGTCGTCGATATGCGCCAGCAGCTTCGTGCGATAGGCGGCGGGCAGATCCTCGGCCGCCGCCGCGCTCCAGCGCCAGGTTTCGACCACCGATTCGCCGCTCACCCGATATTCGCGAATCTGATCGTCGCCACAGGCATAGAGCCGCTCCGATGCGGCGGCGGGTCCGTGCGCCATCATCCCGGCAAGCGCCATCAGCATCTTCGACGTCATCATTTTTCCCGTTCCCATCCAATCATGTTTGCGTCTTCCCATACCGTCACAGTTATGTCACCTATAGTGAATAATAACCGCCCGACCAGATCGGGGATAGAGGGGAAACACCATGAAACTGTTCGTTACGACACGCGCGATCCTGTTGCTGTCATCGGCCATCGCCGCGCCCGCCATGGCGCAGGGCGTGCCGCCCGCGCCCGCCGCCGGCACGCCGCAGGACGAGGCCGAAGGCGAGATCGTCGTCACCGGCGCGCCGCTTCAGGCGCTGCGCGAGATCGAGGCGAAGCGCACGATCGCCGTCATTTCGGACAGCATCAGCGCCGATGAGATCGGCACGCTGCCCGACTTCGGTCTGGGCGAGGCGCTGACCCGCGTGCCGGGTGTTTCGACCGTGCAGAACAATGCGCGCGGCGAAGCGCAATTCCTGTCGATCCGCGGCCTCAACGCCGATTATAACCTCGTCCAGATCGACGGCGTGACGCTGCCCGCCAACGAGGTCGGCCGCCGCAACGTCTCGCTCGATGTCATCCCCTCGTCGCTCGCCTCGCGGGTCGAGGTGTACAAGTCGGTCAATGCCGCGATGAACGGCAATGCGATCGGCGGGGTCGCCAACCTGCGCACGCGCAGCGCGTTCGACAATGGCGGCAAGGGCTTCCTCGGCGGGCGTTTCGACATCGGCACCTGGGACTATCGCCGGGTCCGCGCCGATGCGACCCCGTCGGGCCAGGCCGAACTGATCGCCGCCGCCACTTTCGGTCCCGAACGCAAGTTCGGCTTCGTCGTGTCGGCCAGCTATTTCCGCCGCGACTCGGCCTCGCTCAATTCGGCGACCGACAATTATCTGTATTTCGATCCGACGACGGGCAGCCGGCTGACATCGCCGGCGAACGACGTGTCGAACGCCCTCGTTGCGCCGGATCGCCGCCGCTGGCTGCACTATGATAACGTCCGTCAGCGCTACGGCGCGTTCGGCAAGCTGGAATTCGACGACCATATCCTGTTCCGCGCCGCGTTCACGCTGGCCGACTTCCGCCACACCAACGACGAGGAGCGGCAGTCGAACATCGTCATCGCCAATACCGCGGTGACGGCCGCCACCAACCGCTACACCAATTTTGCCGACGTGACGACAAGCGGCGGATCGGTGGCCAATGCCAATGCGCAGGTCGACCTCGCGCAATACGCCCAGCAACGCCGGGTGCGCTACGGCGACTTCCATGCCGAACTGACCCCCGCCGACACCGTCCGTGCCGATTTCGGCGTCAACTATGCGGTGTCGACCTATCGTCAGGATGCGACGCTCGCGACCTATCGCATCGCCAATACGCCGAACCTCGCCTATCGCTATGCGATCACGCCCGGCGACTTTCCCCGCTTCACCTTCGCCAATGCCGGCTATGCCTTCGACCCGGCAAATTACCGCCAGTTCGAATATGGCACGACCGCCGACAACAACCGCGAACGCGCGCTGACCGCGCAGGCCAATCTGGGCGTCAACATGGCGGCCAACGAACGCGGCTGGGGCGTCCAGACCGGTGCCTATGCCCGCTTCCTCAACCGCCGCTACGATTTCACCGTCCTGAATTTCCGCCCGCTGTCGTCGAGCAATTTCCTGCTGTCGGCGGTCGACGATCCCGATGCGCGCTTCTCCGCCTATAACAGCGGCAACCAGCCGATGCTGTTCGTCGACCCCCGGCTCGCCGCCGATTTCTTCGCCGCCAACGGCAGCGGCTTCAGCGCGAATACCGCCAACACCTCGGCCAGCCTGACGCCCGACTATTCGCTGGGCGAGGACATTCTCGCGGGCTACGTCATGACGCGCTACGCGACCGATGCGATCGAGGTGACGAGCGGAGTACGCTACGAACAGACCGACCTGCGCACTACCTCGACCTCCAGCAACACGCGGGCCGGCGTCACCAGTTTCGTGTTCGGTCAGCGCGAGCAGGATTACGGCTATTGGCTGCCCTCGGCACAGGTGAACTGGAACGTCAGCGACCGGTTCAAGCTACGCGCCGCCGCCAGCCGGACGCTCGGCCGCCCCAATTACGACGATCTGGCGGCGCGCGAGGTCGTGTCGATCTTCTCGCAGGCCGATGGCGGCGGGCGGACGATCACCAGCGGCAATCCCGACCTGAAACCGCGTCTTGCCAGTAACTATGACATCAGCGCCGAATTCTATGTCGACCGCGACATCCTGTTCTCCGCCGGGCTGTTCCTGAAGGACATCCGGAACGAGATCCTGACCGCGCGCAATCAGGCGATCGAGACGGTCGACGGCACGCCCACGCTGGTCACGCGCATCCGTCCGGTCAACGGCAGCACGTCGCAGATCAAGGGGGTGGAGCTGAACGCGGTGGTGTCGCGGATGCGCTTCCTGCCCGGCCCGCTCGCCGGCTTCGGCTTTTCCGCCAACGTCACGCTGCTCGATCCGACGCCGCCGAGCGTGGTGTCGCCGAACGGCCTGGGCACGCGGCAATTGTCCGGCCTGTTCGAAAGCGCCAACACCGTCGCCAACGCCAAGCTGTTCTATACCGCCGGACCGGTGCAGGTGCAGGGTGCGTGGAACCACCTGTCGCCCGTCCTCTTCTCGGTTTCCACGTCCGATCCGTTGCAGGACCGGCGCTATGCGACCAGCGACCTGTTCGACGCGCAGATCCGCCTGAAGCTCGACCGTCGCTTCACCATCGTGGCGCAGGGCAAGAACCTGACCAACTTCCGCCCGCAGCGCCTGTTCGGACCGGGCTTCGGACTGCTGCGCGAGGAGATCAACAACGGGCGCGCCTTCTACATCGGCGCGCTGGTCCGCTACTGATGCGGTACACGGTCCTGCTGCCGTTGCTCGCGCTGGCGGCGCCCGCCGCCGGGCAACCTTATCTGGCCGGGCCGGGCGTCGCGTTGCGCGACGTCCTGCCGCAGCCGCCCGTGACCGGATCAAGCGAGGACGCAGCCGATCGCGCGACGTTCCGGGCGACCCGGTCGCAGGAGGGCACGCCGCGCTGGCGACAGGCGATCGCGGACGTCGATGAAAGCACCCCCGCCATGCTCGCGGACTTCACGGCGGCGGCGGGCCAGCCGCTGTCGCTCGAGGCGACGCCGGTGCTGGCAAGGTTGCTGACGCGGATGCGCGGCGACGTGGCGGCGGCGGTGAACGTCGCCAAACGCGGTTATGCCCGCCGCCGCCCGTTCCTGGTCGATGCCGGTGCGATCTGCCAGCCGCGCGCCGCGCTGGAGAACAGCTACGATTATCCCTCGGGCCATACGGCATGGGGCACGTCGGTCGCGCTGGTGCTGGCCGAACTGTTGCCCGCGCGGGCGAGCGACATCCTCGCGCGGGGCCGGGAATATGGCGAAAGCCGGATCATCTGTGGCGCGCATAATGCCAGCGCGGTCGCCGCCGGGCGGCAGGCGGCGGCGGCGATGGTCGCTCGGCTGCACGGCGATGCCGGATTCCGGCGTGACCTCGACGCCGCGCGGCGCGAGCTGGACCCGGCGTTGCGCATCATGGCACGGATCGCCGATCCCGCCGCCGGCCCGGTCGTGATCGCCCATCGCGGCTGCCATGCCACGATCAGGGGCCTGGGCAGCGCACCCGAAAACTCGCTGGCGGCGCTGGAGCATTGCGTCGCCAAGGGGATCGACGTGATGGAAACCGACGTGCGGATGACGCGCGACGGGCATCTGGTGATGATCCACGACGCC
Organism: Sphingomonas sp. Leaf25; assembly: GCF_001421635.1. Taxonomy (NCBI): domain Bacteria; kingdom Pseudomonadati; phylum Pseudomonadota; class Alphaproteobacteria; order Sphingomonadales; family Sphingomonadaceae; genus Sphingomonas; species Sphingomonas sp. Leaf25. Next base: position 219,476 of record NZ_LMKU01000023.1, on the reverse strand, counting down.
ACCGTCGACCGGACGACCGACGGGCACGGCCGGGTCGCCGACCTGACGCTCGCGCAGATTCAGGCGCTGCGGCTGCGCGACGATCTCGGCGGGGCCGGTGCGGCGCTGACCGACCGCCGGGTCGTGACGCTCGACACGATGCTCGCGGCGGCGGCGGGGCGGATCGTCCTCAACCTCGACGTCAAGGATTCGGTTTACATCGAAGTAATCGAGGCGGTGCGGCGCGCCGGGGCCGAGGGGCGGGTGCTGGTGAAGGCGACGGCGGGGATCGCCAGCCCGCCGCTCGCCGGGCTGGCGCCCTATGCCGCCGTCCCGTTCATGCCGATGCTGTCGGGCACCACCGATCTGGCGCAGGTGATCGAACGCCAGTCGCAGGCGACGGTCCGCCCGGTCGGCTATGAGATTCCGCGCATGGCGCTGTCGGACCTCGCCAGTGTCGTGGAAGCCGCGCGCAAGGCCGGCGGGCGACTGTGGGCGAACAGCCTGTGGGAAGGCTTCGTGAGCGGCATCGGTGGCGATACCGCCGCGCTGGCCGATCCCGATGCGGTATGGGGGCGGCTGATCCGGGGCGGCGTCTCGATGATCCAGAGCGATCATCCCGCCGAACTGCACGATTTCGTCGTCGGCCGGGCGCGTTCGGCTGCGGCGCATTGAGTGGCGGTGCCAGCCCGCTCCCCCTCCCCGCCACCCATTCAGGATACTTGCGTGGGTGGCGGGGAAGGGGAGCGGGCTGGCACTGACCCGAAACTCGCACTTTCGCGAGTTTTCAAACCGACTCCGAACCGTCCGCCGCGCCGCATGATTCCCGTCGCCCGCCGGTCGCGCCTGCGCTAAGGGCCGGTCCGGTGGCGACGCAGGTGATTCAGGAACGATATTCCGCGCAGGCGCCCGTACCGCTGCGCCGGCGCGTGGCGACGCTGGCGCTGGTCGTCGGCATCCACCTGCTGATCCTGTGGCTGCTGCTGCACATCGCGCCGACGATCATGTCGCCGCCGCCCGGCCCCGAATCGGCGCTGGTGGTCGACATGCTGCCCGCCGACCGGGTCGCCCCGGCCGCCGCCCCGGCGAAACAGGCGGCGCGCAAGGCGGCATCGGGCAGCGCCGCGACCGCAGCCCCGGTCGAGCAGGTCGCCCCCCCGCCCGACATTCCGCCGCCCCCGCCGGTGCCGACCGCGCCCAGCGACGACATCTGGTCGCGGGTGATCCCGATGACCGGGCGCGACTTCGCCCGTGCCGCGATCGCCCCGGGCAAGAGCGCGGCGACCGAGGGGGCCGGGAGCGGTGCCGCCAAGGGCGACAGCGGCGATGGCGACGCGGTGGCCGATGCCGGCGGCGGCAGCGGCGGCGGCGACCGGCTCTATGCCGCCGACTGGTATCGCCGCCCGACCCATGCCGAGCTGTCGACCTATCTGTCGCCGCGCGCCCAGCCCGGCTGGGGCGAGATCGCGTGCCGCACCATCCCGAACAATCAAGTCACCGACTGCCGCGAGATCGGCCAGTCGGCGCGGGGATCGGGGCTGGCCGGCGCGGTGCGGCAGGCGGCGTGGCAGTTCCGCATCGTGCCGCCGCGCGTCGGCGGCAAGCCGCTGATCGGGGTGTGGGTCCGCATCCGCATCACCTATTCGGACAAGGGCGCGGCGGTGGAGTGAGGCCGCCGCGCATCCTTGCCCTCCCCCGCCCCAACGGCTAGTCGGCAGGCGTTTACCTTCCTCGCACACCGGGTCGCTTCCATGTCCGCATTGTTCCGCATCACCCTCCCCGACGGCGCCGTCCGCGAGGTGACGCCGGGCACTACCCCTGCCGACATCGCCGCCGCGATCTCGCCGGGGCTGCGCAAGGCGGCGATCGCCGCCAGGGTCGACGGACAGGTGCGCGATCTCAACCGCCCGTTCGACGGCGACGCCGCGCTGGCGCTCGTGACCGCGAAGGACGAGAGCGACGCGCTCGAACTCCACCGCCACGACTTCGCGCACGTTCTGGCCGAAGCGGTGCAGACGCTCTATCCCGGCACGCAGATCACCTTCGGCCCGGCGACCGACGACGGCTTCTACTATGACTTCGCCCCCGCGCCGGGCCGCGGCATGTTCACCGACGAGGATCTGCCGCTGATCGAGGCCGAGATGCGCCGGATCATCGCGCGCGGCGAAAAGTTCGTGCGCGAGGTCGTGACGCGCCAGCAACTGATCGACCGCTGGACCGCACAGGGCGAGACGTTCAAGGCCGAGTGGGCCGCCGAACTGCCCGAGGGCGAGGAACTGACGATCTATCGCCAAGGCGAATGGCTCGACATGTGTCGCGGGCCGCACCTCGAATCGACCGCCAAGCTCGATCCGGCGGCATTCAAGCTGACCCGCGTGTCGGGGGCCTATTGGCGCGGCGATCAGAAGAACGCGATGCTCAGCCGCATCTACGGCACCGGCTGGCTGTCGAAGAAGCAGCTCGACGCGCATCTGACGCGACTGGAGGAGGCCGCCAAGCGCGACCACCGCAAGCTGGGCGCGGAAATGGACCTGTTCCATCTCCAGAGCGAGGCGCAAGGGTCGGTGTTCTGGCACCCCAAGGGCTATATGATGTGGCGGCAGCTTGAGGCGTATATGCGCCGCCGGCTCGACGCGACCGACTATCAGGAGGTCAAGACGCCGCAGTTGATGGACGCGCGGCAATGGGAACAGTCGGGCCACTGGGGCAAATATCGCGAGAACATGTTCGTCGTCCCCGACGAAATCCCCAATACCGAGGACGAGGGCGCGATCCTGAGCGGCGATGCCGATCTGATGGCGCTCAAGCCGATGAACTGCCCGGCACACGTCCTGATCTTTCGTCAGGGGATCAAGTCGTACCGCGACCTGCCGATCCGCATGGCCGAATTCGGCTGCTGCCACCGCAACGAGCCGCACGGCGCGCTCCACGGCATCATGCGCGTGCGCCAGTTCACGCAGGACGACGCACACATCTTCTGCCGCGAGGATCAGTTGGTGCAGGAAGTGCGCGACTTCTGCGAACTGCTCGACTCGGTGTACCGCGATCTGGGCTTCACCGACTATGCGGTGAAGCTGGCGCTGCGCCCGGACAAGCGCTTCGGCTCCGACGACATGTGGGACAAGGCGGAGGCCGAACTGCGCGAGGCGGTGTTGTCGTCGACCCTGTCCGACGACATCAAGGGCAAGTTCGAGGAACTGCCCGGCGAAGGCGCCTTCTATGCGCCCAAGCTCGAATTCCACCTGACCGACGCGATCGGCCGGACGTGGCAGGTCGGCACGATCCAGTCGGACCGCGTGCTGCCCGAACGACTCGACGCGACCTATGTCGGCGAGGACGGCAACCGTCACCGCCCGGTGATGCTCCACCGCGCGATCCTCGGCACGTTCGAACGCTTCCTCGGCATCCTGATCGAACATCACGCCGGGCGCATGCCGATGTGGCTGTCGCCGGTGCAGGCGGTGGTGGCGACGATCGTGTCCGACGCCGACGACTATGCCAGCGAGGTCGCCGCCGCGCTGAAATCGGCGGGAATCCGCGTCGAAACCGACCTGCGCAACGAGAAGATCAACTACAAGGTGCGCGAACATTCGCTCGCCAAGGTCCCGGCGCTGGTGGTGGTCGGCAAGCGCGAGGCGGAGGAAGGCACCGTCGCGCTGCGCCGTCTGGGCAGCCAGGGACAGCAGGTGATCGCCCTCGACGATCTGGTCGCGATGCTCCGGCAGGAGGCGCTGGCACCCGATCTTGCGCGGAACCTTTCGTAACCGCGCAAGATTGATTATATAGGTCTTTGGTCAACTACAGGAGCAGCACCTATCCGTCCGCCCATGATGCGACGCCCCAATGCGCCGCCGCCGATGAACGGCCCCCGATTCAACGAATTCATCCAGTCGCCCAAGGTCCGCGTGATCGACCATGAGGGTGAGAATCTGGGTGTGATGTTCACGCGCGCCGCCATCGAGGCCGCTGCCGAGGTCGGGCTCGATCTGGTCGAGGTATCGCCGAACGCCGATCCGCCGGTCGCCAAGTTCCTCGACGTCGGCAAGTTCAAGTACGAGGCGCAGAAGAAGGCGAACCTCGCCCGCAAGACCCAGAAGACGCAGGAGATCAAGGAGATCAAAATGCGTCCGAACATCGACGATCATGATTATGATACGAAGATGAAAAAGGTCGAGGAATTTATCGGCGAGGGCGACAAGGTCAAGGTGACGATGCGCTTCCGCGGTCGCGAGCTGAGCCACGGCCAGCTCGGCATGGCGGTGTTGCAGCGCGTTGCCGAGGCCCTGCACGAAATCGCCAAGGTCGAAGCCTATCCGCGCATGGAAGGCCGCCAGATGCTGATGGTGCTCGCGCCCAAATAAGCGTCTGCCGCCGGTTTCCGGTCGCTTCGAAAAACCGTCATGTCCCCGCGTGTGGACATGACGGTTTTTTAATGTCCCGTCGCTTGACGCCCGCCGCCGACGGGCGCATCTGCCCGCCCGAACGGTCCCGCCGTGGTCCGTTCGACTCCGCCAACGTCCCGAGAATGGGTCCATGTCCGACAACGATTCCAGTCGATTGACCGCGCCGCATCGGCCGCTTCCGCAACTCGCCTGATCGTTTCGGGGGGTGCGCGCGAACCGGCCGATGCGGCCGGTCGTCCCGCGCGAGGTACTCCCCGATGAACACCACCCTCCGGTTCCTGACCGATCCCTTCCGCCGCGCCGCGCCCGTGCGCGATCCCAATGCCGCGTTCGACGATACGATGACGCTGGGCGAACGCCTTGCAGACCGGGTCGCCGCGATCGGCGGGTCGTGGGGCTTCATCTCCTCGTTCTGCCTGTTCCTGATCGGCTGGGCGGTGCTCAACACGATCGTGCTGGGCGGCCATGCGTTCGATCCGTTTCCGTTCATCTTCCTCAACCTGATGCTGTCGATGCTGGCGGCGTTGCAGGCGCCGATCATCATGATGAGCCAGAACCGGCAAGCGGCGAAGGACCGGCTGGAAGTGCGGCTCGATTACGAAACCAACCTGCGGGCCGAGGCGCAGATCAACCGGCTGCTCGACGAGGTCGCGGCGATCCGCGCCGAACTGGCGGGCGTGACGCCGGTGCGACAGGTCGCCTGACGCACCGGAAACCTTGGCCGACATATTGTTTTGGGACGATCGCCGGGGCCGCGTATACTCGCGCCGCGATGCGTGGGGGGCGGCAACGCGACTCGCCGGTACAGGTCATGGCCGCAATCTCGGAGGATTGCATGAGGCATCTTGGTTTGGGTTTCGCGCTGGCGGCGATGGTGCTTCCGGCGGCGGCATCGGCACAGAGCGTGTTCGACGGACGGTGGCGGGTCGATCTGGGCAGCGCCCAGATTCCGAAGAAGCCGTGGGTCCTGACCCTGAACAAGACCGGCTATCGCTGTGTCAGTTGCAGCACGCCATGGGGCATTCCCGCCGACGGAAGCTTCCACCGCGTCGCCGGCCAGAATTATTTCGACGAAGCCGCGCTGAAACAGATCGATCCGCGCACCGTCGAATTCCACTATCGCAAGGGCGGGCGACTGGTCGAGACCGACCGGATCAGCGTATCCGCCGATGGCAAGACGCTGACCTCGGTCGACACCGACCTTGCCACCGCCAATGGTCAGCCCGCCATCTATCGCAGCACCGCACGGCGGAGCGCGGCGGGCGCGCCCGGGTCGCATGTCCTGGGCGGAAGCTGGGTCACGACCTCGTTCGACAAGGGGTCCGACAACACGATGACGGTGACGATGCGGCTGGAGGGCGATCGCTTCTCGTTCGCCGACGGCACCGGATCGCACTATGTCGCGACGTTCGGTGGCCCCCCGGTCAAGGTCGAGGGCGACATCGCCGGGCGGATGATCGCGGCCAGGCGGCTCGGCGCCAATGCGGTCCAGCTCGATTCGTCGATCGGCGGCAAGGCGGACAGCCGGATGATCGTGACGGTTACGCCGGACGGCAAGAAGATGACCGTCGAATCGACCAATCTGAAGCAGGGCACGACGGCCCGCTTCGTCGCCTACAAGCAGTGACCCCGGCCGGGGGTGGCTCAGTCGCCGCCCCCGCAGCCGCCACCGTCGCTGCCGCCGCAATCCGACGATCCGCTGTGGCCTGCGTCGCTCCATGCGCCATCAGAGACGAACCAGTCGCCGCCGGTGGCTGCACGGCGCGACCGGTCGCGATGAATCCACGATGCGATGAAGGCGGTGGCCAGCACCACGGCGATGACTGCGATCAGCAGCAGGAACGGCAGGTCCATGGCCGGATGCTGCCCCAATCCCCACCAATCCGCAAGGGATTAAACGAAGCCCGCGAACTCCTTGCCCGCCGCCGCGTCCAGCATCCGCCGTTCGAGTGATTTCAGCCGCAATTGCCCGGTGATCCGGTCGCCGGTCAGGTCGGTGACGTAAAAGGTATCGACCGCGCGTTCGCCATAGGTCGCGACATGCGCCGAATGCAGCGTCACCTTCGACTGGAACAGCGCCTGCGCCAGATGGTGGAGCAGCGCCGGCCGGTCGCGGGCATTCACCTCGATCACGGTGAAGCGGTTCGAGGCGGCATTGTCGATCAGCACGTTCGGCTCGATCGGAAACGCTTCGGCGCGCGGCCGCGACAGCGGCTTGGCGGCCAGCCGGTCGCCCAGCTTCATCCGGTTGGCGAGCGCGTCGCCGATCGTCTTCTTCAACCGTTCGAGCTGCCCCGCCTCGTCGAATGGCCCGCCCAGCGGATTCTGGACGAGGAAATTGTCGAGCGCCATGCCGGTGCGGGTGGTGTGGATACGCGCGTCGATGATGTTGCCGCCCGCCGCATGGATCGCCCCGGCGATGCGATAGAACAGCCCGGGATGGTCGGCGGCATGGACCGTCACCAAGGTCGCGCCGCGATCCTCGTCGACGCTGGTTTCGATCGACAGGCGGATGTCGCCGGCATGATCGACCATCCGCGCGTTGGCGACGATGACGTCGTCGGGCTCGGCGATCCAATAGGCCGGCGTCAGGTGACGGACATAGGCGGCCAGCGTCTCGCGGTCCCAGCCGAGCGCGGCGCGCAGCGTCTCCTGCTTCTCGGCGATACGCTCGTCGCGGCCACGCTGCTTGTGGCCGAGGCGCAGGACCTCTTCCGCCGTCTCGAACAGCTTGGTGAGCAACTGGCGCTTCCACCCGTTCCACGTCCCCGGCCCGACCGCGCGAATATCGACGACGGTCAGCACAAGCAGCATGCGCAGCCGCTGCGGCGACTGCACCACGCCGGTAAAGTCGAGGATCGTCTTGAAGTCGCTGAGATCACGCTTGAACGCGGTGGCCGACATCAGCAGGTGGTGGCGCACCAGCCATGCGACCGTCTCGGTTTCCGCCGGGGTGAGGCCGAGACGCGGGCACAGCCGTTCCGCTACCTCTGCCCCCAGGATCGAATGGTCGCCGCCGCGCCCCTTGGCGATGTCGTGGCACAGCACCGCGACGAACAGCGCGCGCCGCTGCACGATCCCGCCGAACAGCGCGGTAGCGAGCGGGTGCTCGTCGCGACAGATGCCGCGCTCGACCTGCGACAGCAGCCCGATCATGCGGATGGTGTGCTCGTCGACCGTATAGTGGTGGTACATGTCGAACTGCATCTGCGCGACGATGCGGCCGAAATCGGGAATGAACCGGCCGAATACCCCCGCCTCGTTCATCCAGCGCAGCACCAGTTCGGGATCGCGCGGGGACGTCAGCACGTCGAGGAACAACTGGTTGGCGCGCGGATGCGAGCGGACGTGCCCCGCGAGGCGCGCATCGCGCGACGCCGCGCGCATCGCCAGCGGATGGATTTCGAGGCTGTGGAGATCGGCCAGCGCGAAGATCTCGATCAGCCGGACCGGGTCCTCGGCGAAGAAATTGTCCTTGGGCAGCGCGAGGCGCCCGCGATCGAGGACGAAGCCATGCAGCCGGCGCGGCCGGCGCCGCAACCGGGGCAGGCCGAACCGGCTGCCGCGCGCGGCATAGGTTTCGTCGAGATGGCTGAGGAACATGCCGGTCAGGTCGCCGACGCGCTTGGCCTGCAGGAAGTAGAACTGCATGAACCGTTCGACCCGCGATTTGCCGACGCGGTCGCTGTAGCGCATCCGCGTCGCGATCTCGGTCTGCACGTCGAAGGTCAGCCGCTCCTCGGCCCGCCCGGTGATGAGGTGGAGGTGACAGCGCACCGCCCACAGGAAATCCTCGGCGCGATTGAACTTGCGCAGCTCGGGCGCGCTCAGCAACCCTGCGTGTACCAGATCGGCGGCGCGGCGGACGTTATAGGCGTATTTGCCGATCCAGAAGAGCGCGTGGAGGTCGCGCAGGCCGCCCTTCCCCTCCTTCACATTGGGTTCGACGACATAGCGGGTGTCGCCCATCCGCTTGTGCCGCGCGTCGCGTTCGGACAGCTTCTCGGCGATGAAGGTCCGCGCGGTCCCTTCCTGCACCTCGGCCTTGAAGCGGCGCGCCGCCTCGGCATAGAGCGCGGTATCGCCCCAGACATAGCGCGCCTCGACCAGTGCGGTGCGCACCGTCGCGTCGCCCTTGGCCTGGCGCACCATCTCGTCGAGCGAGCGCGACGAATGGCCGACCTTCAGCCCCAGATCCCATAGCGCGTAGAGCAGCGATTCGATGACCTGTTCGGACCATGGCGTCTGCTTCCACGGGGTCAGCACGCCGATGTCGACGTCCGAATGCGGGGCCATCTCGCCCCGGCCATAGCCGCCGACCGCGATCAGCGTCATCCGCTCGGCAGCGGTCGGGTTGGGATTGGGATGGACCCGGCCGACGATCACCTCCGACAGCGCCAAAAGGATGACGTCGGTCAGCCACGCATAGGCCGCCGCCGTTTCCAGCCCGTGACCCGGCCGGTCGCGAAAGCGTCGTTCGATCTCGGACCGGCCACGTGCCAGCGCGTCGCGCAGCACGGCGGTCGCCGCGCGGCGCAATGCCGCACGGTCGCTGTCGTCGGGGATCGCCGCCAGTGCCGCTGCCAGCGCCTGCGGATTCGCGATCGCCTGGGGATCGGGAATCCGTTCGAAACGCGGCGGCGTCGCCAGATCGGTCGGGGCGGGGTCGGTCAGGCGTCGCCCTCCGGCGCCTTGGCCACGCCGACCAGCGCCGGGCGCAGCAACCGGTCGCGGATCATGTAGCCGGTCTGGATTTCCTGCACGACGGTGCCGGGGGCGGCATCCTTTGACGGCACCTCGAACATCGCCTGATGGCGGTTCGGATCGAGCGACTCGCCGACCGCGTTCATCTTCGTGATGCCGTGGCGGCTGAACACGCTCTCCAGCTCGCGGCCGGTCGCCTCCAGCCCGGTGACGAGGCCCTTCATCCGCTCCTCGCCGCGCAGATCGTCGGGGATCGCCGACAGCGCGCGGGCGAGATTGTCGGCGACCGACAGGATGTCGCGCGAAAAGGCGGTCGCGGCATAGGCGCGGGCATCGGCCACTTCCTTTTCGGCGCGGCGACGGACGTTCTGCAGATCGGCACGGGCATAGAGCACCTCGGCCTGCGCATCGGCCAGCTTCGCTTCCAGCTCGGCGGCGCGATCCGCCTCGGCGACTTCGGGCGCGGCCTCGGCGGTGGCTTCGCGCAGGTCGGCGGTATCGTCGTTCGCGGGAGTATCGGTCATTCCACTCTCTTCTTACTCATCAACCAAGAAGCCGCGCCAGCGTCGCGGCAGTAAAATCCACCATGGGCACGACACGCGCATAGTTCAACCGGACGGGGCCGATCACCCCGACCACGCCGACCACACGCCCGTCGAGCGCGCGCACCGGCTTGGCGATCACCGAGGATCCGGTCAATGCGAACAGCTTGTTTTCCGACCCGATAAAAATACGCGCGGCATCCCCGCCCTGTGCCGATTCGAGCAGCCGGGCGATCTCTTCCTTGCCCTCCAGCTCGTCGAGCAACTGTCGCACCCGGTCGAGATCGCTCGACGCCGCCTCGTCGAGCAGCCGCGCCTGCCCGCGCACGATCAGCACCGGGCGGTGGCCGCCGTCCTCGCTCCATACCGCAAGGCCACGCTCGATCAGCACGCGCGCGGTGGCATCTAGTTCGGCGCGCTCCTGCCCGATCTCGGCAAGGATGCGCGCGCGCGCCTGTTCCAGCGTCATGCCCGACAGGCGGGCGGTCAGGTAATTGGCCGCCTCGGCCAGCGCCGCCGAACCGGTGCCGGGGACGAGATCGACCACGCGATTCTCGACCGATCCGTCGGCCCCGACCAAGATGGCCAGCGCGCGATCGGCCGACAGCGGTACGAACGATACCTGCCGCAACACCGGTTCGCGCTTGGGCACCAGCACCAGCCCGGCACTGGCCGACAGGCCGGACAGCGCGGTCGCGGTGGCGGCGAGCGCTTCCTCGACCGGCCCGGCACTCTGGACCTGCGCGGAGAGCGCGGCGCGTTCCTGCGCCGACGGCTCCATCGCGTGCATCATGCCGTCGACGAACAGGCGCAGGCCGCTCTCGGTCGGCATCCGCCCGGCGCTGACATGCGGCGCGGCGAGCAGCCCGGCTTCCTCAAGATCCTGCATCACGCCGCGAATCGAGGCTGGCGACAGGTTCAGCCCCGACAGTTGCGCGATGGTGCGCGATCCCACCGGCGTGCCCGTAGACAGATAGGAATCGACGACGATCCGAAACACGTCGCGCGCCCGGTCGGTCAGTTCGTGGATCGGCTGGGCCATGCCCTGAATGTAGGGGGAAGATCGCGGCGGCGGAACCCTTAACAGGCTGTTTGAAAACTCGCGGAAGGGCGAGTTTC
>NZ_LMKU01000023.1:204440-208711 GCF_001421635.1 Sphingomonas sp. Leaf25 | reverse complement strand
CCCCCACCCGGCCACCCATCAAGGATACGCTGTGGGTGGCCGGGTGGGGGAGCGGGCCGGCACCGCAAAACGCGCATCGACGCGTTTTCAAACGGATTCCAAGTCTCCCCTCACCGATCAACCAGCCTTGATATAGCTCGCGACCGGCAGTTCGCCGATCGCGCCGCGCAACGCCTCGCCGGTCCGGCCGCCGTCGGCAGCACCACAGCCGTAATAATAGGACAGTTTCTGCGATGCGCCGCTCAGTTCGCTCCACCGCACCTCGACCGAGGGCATGTCGGTCGGCGCATTGCCGCATCCCGGCTGGCCCGGTTGCAGCAGCCGGTCGCCCTGCGCCGGACGATAGGGCTGAAGCTTGGCGGCGAAGGCGCGATATTGCGCGGGCGTCGCCTGGAACGACCGCACGCCGCTGACGGCGGTGAAGCGCTTGCCCTCGAAGGTGCCGCGCCCGTCGGGCTGGATCGTCACCATATAGACCGGACAGGTGCCAAAACACGGCGAGGTTTCGTAACTGATCGTCTCACGCTCGATCGCGACCGGCTTGCCCCCCTCGGTATTGCCGATCGCCATCACGCAGCCGCCCAGCAGCGGCACCAGTCCCAAGGCGATGATCTTCATGGTCGTCCTCCCGTTGGCGCATCGTTTCGCGCGCGTATCGTCGATACCGCGGCGTGACTGGCGCGGGAATGAACGGACCGCTAGGGCATGTCGCCAAGTTTTCCAGGAGAATCCCATGCGCCCCTCCGGCCGCACCCCCGACGAAATGCGCCCCATCACGATCCAGACCGGCTATACCCGCCATGCCGAAGGGTCGTGCCTGATCGGCTTCGGCGATACCCGCGTGCTGGTGACGGCGTCGGTCGAGGAGCGCCTGCCGCCATGGCTGCGTGGCAAGGGCGAGGGCTGGATCACCGCCGAATACGGCATGCTGCCGCGCGCCACCCACACCCGCGGCAGCCGCGAGGCGGCCAAGGGCAAGCAGTCGGGCCGAACGCAGGAAATCCAGCGGCTGATCGGGCGCTCCCTTCGGGCGGTGGTCGACCTGAAGGCGCTGGGCGAGCGGCAGATCACGCTCGATTGCGACGTGCTCCAGGCCGATGGCGGCACCCGCACCGCCGCGATCTCGGGCGCATGGGTGGCACTGCGGCTAGCGGTCGACGGGCTGTTGCGCGAGGGCAAGCTGAGCGTCGATCCGATCAGCCGGCAGGTCGCGGCGATCAGTTGCGGCATCCACAATGGCACGCCGGTGCTCGACCTCGACTATATCGAGGATTCGGCCGCCGATGCCGACGCCAATTTCGTGCTGACCAGCGACAACAACATCGCCGAGGTGCAGGCGACCGCCGAAGGCGCCTGCTACGACGAGGAAGCATTGCTCCGCCTGCTCCGCCTGGCGCGCATCGGCTGCGGCCGCATCTTCGCCGAACAGCTCCGGGCGACCGGCCGGTGAGCGGCGAGGGCAAGGACCCACAGGCGATCCGCAAGCTTGCCCCCGGCAGGCTCGTCATCGCCAGCCATAACCCCGGCAAGATCCGTGAGATCGCGGCGCTGCTCGGCCCGTACGGCGTGACGCCGATTTCGGCGGGCGAACTCGACCTGCCCGAGCCCGAGGAGACCGGCACCACCTTCGTCGCCAATGCCGAGTTGAAGGCGTTGCAGGCGGCCGACCTGTCGGGCCTGCCCGCGCTGGCCGACGACAGCGGCCTGTGCGTCGAGGCGCTGGGCGGCGATCCGGGCATCTTCTCGGCGCGCTGGGCCGGGCCGTCGAAGGATTTCGACGCGGCGATGCGGCTGGTCGAGGAACGGATGCAGGCGACCGGTCCCGATCACAGCCGCGCCGCGCATTTCGTCTGCGCGCTGGCACTGGCGTGGCCCGACGGCCATGTCGAATGGTTCGAGGGGCGGGTCGACGGCACATTGGTATCGCCACCGCGCGGCGCCAACGGCTTTGGCTATGACGCGATGTTCCAGGCCGACGGCATGGCGCAGACCTATGGCGAGATCGATCCCGACCATAAACATGCGATCAGCCACCGTGCCGATGCGTTCGCGCAACTGGTACGCGCGGTATTCTGACGGAACGGCCGGGGCTGCCGGGGCATTGATCCCGGCAGCCGACAGGGAGCCTGATGTGAGTGATGAAACCGTGAAGATCCGCCACCGCGAAATCGCGGTCGAACATCTGCTGTTCTGGACGATGCGCTATGTCGAACGGCGACTGCCCGGCCTGCTCGACTCGCTCGACCTCAGCCTCGACAAGCTCGGCGACCCGTCGCACGGCGAGGACAAGAACGACGACAAGGTCCGCCACATCGCCGCCAAGATCGTCGCCGGCGCACGCGAGGACATGAAGGACGGCGAGTAACGCTGCTCGGAACCGATCAAGGTTCCATCGTCACCCCGGACCTGTTCCGGGGTCCACTGGGCCGTAACCGTTGTCGCCGGTGCCTCAAGCCACACCGATCGCGGCACCGTGGACCCCGGAACAAGTCCGGGGTGACGATAGCGGCAAAGGGGTCGACCCGCCCTAGAACGCCCGCTGGCCGACGATATTGCCGGCGGGCACGTAACGGCAGGCGATGAAATCGTCCTTCGCATTGCTCGCCTCGGCGCAGCCATAGCGCTGCGTCGTGCGCCACAATATCTGGGTATAGTGTGCGACGTCGCCGAAATTGCCGGTGTTCGACGATCCCGGCACCGCGACCGGCAGATAATAGCGCTTCTCCGCCACCCAATGCCCCACCATTTCGTCGTAGCGATAGGCGCCGCGCGTGCCGGTCCACAGGTTTTCGCCCTGTTCGGGCGTCCCGCGCGGCTGCGGCGAATGTTCGAACGTCGCCGTCCGCGCCATCTCGCCGGCATAGCGTTTGGCATCCGCCGCCAGCGCCGGGTCCCACACCAGCGGCGGCAGGCCCGCCTCGGCGCGGGCGGCACGGTGGCCCGCTTCCATCGCCTGTCGCAGCAGCGCCGCGCCGCGCGGCGCGACGCCGTCGAACGCGCGCGGTTCGACCACCCGTTCGGGGCCGCTCGCCGGCACCGCCGAACATCCCCCCAGCAGCAGCGCCGCCGTCAATATTTGTATCCTCCGCATACGCCCCATATGGGGCACGCATGTCCGCCGACCAACCGCCACTCGCGCTCTACGTCCACTGGCCGTTCTGCGTGTCGAAATGCCCCTATTGCGACTTCAACAGCCATGTCCGCGAGCGGGTGGATCAGGACGCATGGGCGAGCGCGCTGCTCGCAGATCTGGCGCATGAGGCGGCGCTGCTGCCCGGCCGCCGGCTCGCCTCGATCTTCTTCGGCGGCGGCACGCCGTCGCTGATGCCGCCCGCCACCGTCGCGGCGATCATCGACGCCGCCTGCCGCCTCTGGCCGGCGATGCCCGACATCGAGATCACGCTGGAGGCCAACCCCTCCTCGGTCGAGGCGGCGCGCTTCGCCGACATCGCCGCCGCCGGGGTCAATCGCGTGTCGCTGGGCGTGCAGGCGCTCGACGATGCCGCGCTCGGATTTCTCGGCCGCGCGCATGGCGTCAACGAGGCGCTGGACGCGCTCGCCATCGCCCAGCGCCATTTCGCGCGGGTCAGTTTCGACCTGATCTACGCCCGTCCGGGTCAGTCGCTGTCGGCATGGGAGGCCGAACTCGCCCGCGCGCTGTCGTTCGGCACCGAACATCTATCGCTCTATCAACTGACGATCGAGCCCGGCACCCGCTTCGCCACGCTGGCCGCCAAGGGCGAGTTGACCTTACCCGACACCGATCTCGCCGCCGACCTGTTCGAGATGACGCAAGGAATGACCGCCACCGCCGGCCTGCCGCTGTACGAAATATCCAACCATGCCCGGCCGGGGGCGGAGAGCCGCCACAACCTTACCTATTGGCGCTACCGCGACTATGCCGGCATCGGCCCCGGCGCGCATGGCCGGCGCGGCGGCATGGCGACGCAGCGCCACCGCAAACCCGAAAACTGGATCGCTGCCGTCGCGCGCAACGGCCACGGCATCGAACGCGAGGATGCGCTGACCCGCCAAGAGCGCGTCACCGAAGCGCTGGTGATGGGGCTACGCATGGCCGAGGGGATCGACCTTGCCCGGATCGCCCGGCTCGGCGAACGGACGATCGGCGAGGTCGTTCACCTCGATCGGGTCGAAACGCTGATCCGACAGGGGCTGCTCGCCCATGACGGCGACCGGCTGGCGCTGACGGCGGCCGGCATTCCCGTGCTCGACGCGGTGCTGCGCGAGATCGCGGTGTAGCGCGGATCGCC
>NZ_LMKU01000023.1:199125-204399 GCF_001421635.1 Sphingomonas sp. Leaf25 | reverse complement strand
CCATGGCCGTCGAGGTCTTCGAACGCGCGGCTGTACATAGTGCCCTCGTCCTCCGCCCCATGCCCCTCGTGCCCGCCCGCCGCGAGCGCGGCTTGCGTGATCGCATCGACCGCGTCGCGGCTGTCGAGGCCGAGCGCGATCAGCACGCCGCTGGCGGCATGGGCGTCGGCGACCGGCTTGTGTGCCAGCGTCGCGTAGAAATCGCGGTCGAGCAGCATGATCCGCACGGTATCGGTCCAGATCATCGCCGCGGCATGCGGCCCCGACAGCCGGTCGTCCCTCACCATGCCGATCGCCTGATAAAAGGTGCTCGACCGGGCGACGTCGGCGACGGGCAGGCTGATGAAGAGCGACCTCGGCATATGCTTCCTCCCACGGCAGCGGACCGCAGGATCGTCGCGCAACCATCGCCCACGGACAAGCCACGAATCCCGCCTTGTCGCTTGCGCCCGCCGCACCTGCCCAGCACAGTCGCGCACCGACCGTATCAAGCAGGAACCGCCATGCCACCGATCACCCGCCGCACCGCGATCGCCGGCCTCGCCGCCGGCGGCACCGCCGCCGCCCTTCCCGCCCGGCCGCGCACGCCCGCGCCGTTTCGTATCGCCTCGACCTGGGACTTCGGGGTGGCGGCCAATGATGCGGCGGTTGCGCGCTTCCGCGCCGGCGGCACCCTGATCGACGCACTGGAGGCCGGCGCGAAAGTGCCCGAGGCGGATCTGGCCAATCATTCGGTCGGCAAGGGCGGCTATCCCGACCGCGACGGCATCGTCACGCTCGACGCGGTCATCATGGACGATCGCGGCCATGTCGGCGCGGTCGCCGCGCTGGAGGACATCGCCCATCCCATCTCGGTCGCGCGCGCGGTGATGGAGCGCACGCCGCATACTTTTCTGGTCGGCGACGGCGCGCGCCAGTTCGCGCTGGAAAACGGCTTCCGGCCCGAAAAGCTGCTGACGCCGGAGGCCGAGGCCGAATGGCGCAAATGGCTGCAAACGTCGAAATACGCGCCCCAGGCGAACAGCGAGAACCGCCGTACCCCGCTCGGCGGGCCGCTCGACCATGACACGATCGGCATGATCGCCCGCGCCCCCGACGGCGCGCTCGCCGGGGCCTGCACCACCTCGGGCATGGCGTTCAAGCTGCACGGCCGGGTCGGCGACAGCCCACAGGTCGGCAGCGGACTGTTCGTCGAGGGTGGCGTGGGCGCGGCGACCGCGACCGGGCTGGGCGAGGAAGTCACCCGCATCGCCGGCACCGCGCGCGTCGTGTCGTCGATGCGCGCCGGCCTGTCCCCCGCCGCCGCCTGCCGCGAGGCGGTCGAACATATCGCCCGGCTGCGTGGGACCGCGCTCGACGGGGTGCAGGTCGGCTTCCTCGCGATGGACCGCGCCGGGCAGGTCGGCGCGTTCGCGCTGCTGCCGGGCTTCACCTATGCGGTGGCGGGCGACGACGGGCGCAGCACCGTACGCAAGTCACCCAGCCTGCGGTCCGCGTGAACCGGAACGGCCCGCTTGCGTCAGGCAAGCGGGCCGCGGGTCGCGTCGATCGAACGATCAGAAGTTGACCGTTGCCCCGATCGCGATCTGCCGTCCCAGCGAGTCGTAGCGTGCCGGGATGGTGTTGTTACGTGCCAGCGACACGTCATACGAGTTGGGCAGGATCGGCGGCACCTTGTCGAGCAGGTTGTTCGCCGAGAAGCGTAGCGTGAACTGCCGCCCGACCGCAAACGTCGCCGCCAGATCGAAATAGCTGACTGGATCGAAACGATAAAAGGTCTTGCGCGCGTCGGCGGCAGTACCGCCGACGGCGGGATCGCCCGAATTCTTCGCATGGGTCAGCGCACCGACATAGCGCCAGTTGAACGAAAGCGATGCCGCCTTGTCCGGCGTTACATAGGTGGTGCGCAGCCCGTGCGTCCATTCGGGGAGCAACTGGCCGCAACCGTTGCCGAACAGCCCGGCACAGTTCCGCTCCAGCCGGATCGGCGATTCCTGATTACCCGCCAGCGTGGTGAGCGACCCGTTGAAGATCCAGTCGAGCGTACCGAAACGGTCGATCGGCAAGACATACTGGCCCTGGAAATCCCAGCCATGCGCCTTGGTCTTGTAGGTGTTGGTCGTCCCCTGCTGGATATAGCCCGAGGTTGGGTTGGTCGCAGGCGCGCTGTACAGGATGCCCGTGGTCGGGGCACGGACGATCTTGTCGCAGAAATACGAATCGCCGCCCGATGTCAGACAGCCTTCCTGCCAGTAGCTATAGTCCCCGAACCCGATCGAGTCGTCGATGTCGATCAGGAAACGGTCGACCGAAACGGTCAGCCCCGGCAGGAAGCGCGGCTTGAGCACCACGCCGAACGTTTTGGTCCATGCGGTTTCGGGATCGACGGTGAAGCCGCCGGTGAACACCGTGCACTGGTTGTTCGGGCAGTTCAGCGTCGTGCTGCCGTACAGCGAATCGGCAAGACCGGTGGCGCGGCAAACGTCGATCGACGCGCGCGGCGCGACGGTGCGCGTGATGACCCGCGTCGGATCGGCGGGATCGGGCACCTGGATGGTGGTCGTGGCGCAGAAGTCGTTCTGCGATCCGCCCTGCGTGCCGTACTGACGCTGCGTTGCCTGCCGGATCTCGAACACCGTCGGCGCGCGCTGCGCCTTGTTGAACGCACCGCGGAAGGTGATGTCCTCGACCGGCGCCCACAGGCCTTCGATCTTGTAGGTGCTGAAGGTGTCGGGATTGGTGTCGTACTTCGACAGGCGATAGCCGCCGTTGATCTGCAAGAGATGCGTCCAGCGCTGCTTTTCGACCAGCGGCACCTGCACTTCGACGTTGGCCTCCTTCACGCTCTGGCGAAGTTGGAAATCGGTGCCGCCGTTTTCCTCGCGGAACACCGAATCGGCGGTGCCGATGTAGCGGTCCTTGCGATATTCGGCGCCGATCGCGATTGCGATACCCTGTTCCGCCAGCGGGCTGGTAACGCCGTACTTGCCAAGGTCGCCGCTGATGCTGGCGACGACGTCGTACAGCAGGCCGATGCCGATTTCCGATCCGTTACGACCGGCGTAGAGATAATTGTACAGCGCCTGGTTGTTGTTGTTCGCGCTGAACGCATCGAACGGTACGCAACCGTCGGCGGTCCCCGATGCGCAGGTCGGCGTACCGCCCACGTTGATGACGTTCAGCGACCGGTTGATCCGATCGATCGGCGCGAACGGCGCATATTGGGTGTCCTGCTGGTTACGCGAATAGACGCCCGCGATATCATAGCTCCACGCATCGGCGAACGTGCCGCGCACGCCGCCCACACCGCGGAAGCCCTGGTTCACATAGGTCTGGTCGTTGTACGGCAGCGCGTTGAAGCGATAGCGCACCTCGATCGGCAACAGCGTCGACGTTCCCGCCGCGGTGCCGCAGATCGCGGTCTGTTGCGCCGCCGACATCAGCGGATTGTTGCAGTTCACATTGAACGGCGTGTTGCCATAGGCGGTGAAGCTGAGCACGCGCGCCGGGAAGCGGTTCACCGATTCGTCGCGGAACCACAGGCCGTTGCCATAGAGTTCGACCGCATCGGACAGCTTGAGCGTCACGAAACCGCCGGCATTCACCCGTTCGCTTTCCCGCTGGTACGAATAGCCGTCGAACGGATTGGCCTGAATGCCAACGCCGAATGGCACGAAGGTGCGCGTGCCATTGGGGTTGTTGGCATAGACCCGGCCCGACTGCGTGCCGCCGCGCGGGGACAGATAGCCATATTGCGTATAGGTCGAAACCGAGCAGCTCAGCGGACCGTCGATCCCCGCCTCAACCAACTGGCACGCCGAGCTGGCGCGCGAGTCATAAGGGACGAGGTCCGACTGGCGATAGTTGACAAAGCCCATCACGCTCAGCGCGCCGTCGAACAACTTGGTGCCCGCCGACAGCGTCAGGTCCTTGCGCGCGCCGTCGTTGGTCAAGCCGCGCGGCACAGGGAAGCCGGCCGCCCGCGCATAGGGGCTGACCAGCGTGTCCTTGTTATCATGGTTGTAGAAATTATAGTTCGCGTTCAGGCTGATGCCTTCGAGGTCTTTCTTCAGGATGAAGTTGACGACGCCCGCGACCGCATCCGAACCGTAAACCGACGATGCACCACCCGACAGGACGTCGATCCGCTCGACCAGCGCGGTCGGGATCATGCCCGCATCGACGCCGTTCATCGTGCCCAGCCGCAGGCCGTCGACCAGCGTCAGCGTGCGTTCGAAACCTAGGCTGCGCAGCTTGATCCGCTGGCGACCATCCGAATCCTGGTAGTTCTGCTGCGCATCCGGCGCGATCTGCGGCAGGCGGTTGAGCACGTCCTCGATGTTGACGGCGGCTTGCAGGCGGATTTCCTCCGACGTCACCGACTGGATCGGCGCCGCCGAGGTCGCGTTGGGGCGGCGGATGCGCGTCCCCGTCACGACGATCGCATCATCCTCGACGGTGGACGCGACCGGCTCGCCACCCGGTGTCGGCGCGTCGGCAGGAATACCCGTCTGCGCCTGAGCGGTGCCCGCCAGCAGCGTCACGAGGCAGGACGTTGTCAGCAATGTAGTGATCGGTCGCATGTTTCCCCCTTTTTGTCGGTGCCGCCTGTCTGCCTGGACGCCCTCCCCGAAAGTTACGGGTCGACAACCTCGAAACCGCGTCAAAACGGGTTCAAGAGCCGATCCTCAAAACGGGCAGGACAGTACCAAAGCCAGAAAGGTACGTTTCACCTGTACGATACTTTTCTACCAGCGACAGGATAGGTCAACGTTGTTCCGTCTACCGGCAGATAAAAACGATCCATATTGCAAGAGGGTGCGCTGTTTAGGCAACACACCTCTGCGTCACATTGGTTACGGGAGCAGGTGGACGATGCCGGGCGCCACCTGCACCGCCGCGCGAACCCCCGGCACGCTCGCCAGCGCGCCCGCGTCGACCGGCTGGCGAAGCTCGACCCGGATGCGGCCGGCCAGCGTCGTCGCCTTCGCCACCGTCGCCGCGCCGCCCAGCGCCGCCAGCACGTCGGGGGCCAGCGTGACCGTCGATTCGGCGGCGGGGGCGACCGGCGCAACCGCCACCGGCGCGGTGCCGGCGGCGTTGCCCGCCTCGCGGATTTCCTCGGCGACCTGATCGGCGACAGGGCCGACGATCACCTGCACCGCGCGCGCCGACGGCCGCAGCACGCCCATCGCGCCCAGCGCCTTCAATGCCGCCTCGTCGACCAACGCCTGATCGACGACCAGCAGCCGCAGCCGGGTGGTGCAGGCACCG
>NZ_LMKU01000023.1:155998-199112 GCF_001421635.1 Sphingomonas sp. Leaf25 | reverse complement strand
CCCCGCCCGCCGCCGGTCCGGCGACCGGCGCGCCCGCATCGCGCCCCGGCGTCTTGAGATCGAAGCGGACGATGAAGAAGCGGAACACGCCGTAATAGAGCGCGAAATAGGCAAGGCCGACCGGAAGCAGCAGCAGCGGCTTCGTCGCCTTGCCATAGTTCAGCACATAATCGAACAACCCGGCCGAAAAGCCGAAGCCGAGCTTCACCCCCAGCCAGTTCATCACCGCCATCGACAGCCCGGTCAGCACCGCATGGACCCCGTAGAGGACGGGGGCGAGGAACATGAACGAGAATTCGATCGGTTCGGTAACACCGGTCAGGAAGCTGGTGAGCGCGAGGCTGAGCAACATGCCGCCCACCGCCTTGCGCCGCTCGGGCAGTGCCGATCGATACATGGCAAGGCACGCGGCGGGCAGGCCGAACATCATCACCGGGAAGAACCCGGCCATGAACGCGCCCGCATTCGGATCGCCGGCGAAGAAGCGCCGCAGATCGCCCGTCGTCCCCTCGAAATCGCCCAGCACGAACCACGCGACGTTGTTCAGGATGTGGTGCAGCCCGGTGACGAGCAGCAACCGGTTGAGCAGGCCGAAGCCGAACAGCCCGAAGCTTCCCGACGCCACCAGCCCACGGCTGGTCAGGTCGAGCCCGGTGCTGATCCCGCCGAAGCTCAGCCCCACGATCGCGGCGATGGCGATGCCGGCCAGCCCGCTGACGATCGGCACAAAGCGCCGCCCGCCGAAGAAGGCGAGATATTCGGGCACCTTGATCGTGGCGAACCGGTTGTAGAAGCTGCCGCCGATCAGGCCGGAGACGATACCGATCGGCACGTCGAGCTTGGCGAACGCCTTGGCCTTCCACGCGGCGGACAGTGTCGCGGCGATGCCCTCCTCGAACCCCTTCGTCACCTCGGCCGGCACGGTCAGGAACACCGGACCACCGTTCTTGACGACCAGATAGCAGACCACCCCGGCAAGACACGCCGCGCCATTGCCGTCGCGGGCGATGCCGCATGCCACGCCGATCGCGAACAACAGCCCCAGATTGGCGAACAGCGCATCGCCCGCCGCCGCCAGCAGGCCGATGTCGAGCAGGTCGGGCTGGCCCAGCCGCAGCAGCAGCCCGGCCACCGGCAACACCGCGATCGGCAGCATCAATGCCCGGCCGATCGGCTGGAGCAGTTCGATCATCGACCTCATGCGGCTTGCTCCTTCAGGAAATCACGAACCATCGCGCGCACCTCGCCCGCCGATGCGGCGGCAAGGGCGCGGGTTGCCAGCGCGTGGCAGCGATCGATCGACAGGGTGCGCACCAGCGCCTTGAGTTCGGGAACGAAGCGCGGCGCCGCCGACAATTCGGTGATGCCGAGGCCAATCAGCAACGGCACCGCTAGGCCGTCGGACGCAAGGCCACCGCACACCCCGACCCACCGGCCATGGCGCGCCGCGCCTTGCGCGGTGTGCGCGATCAACTGCAACACGGCGGGATGCAGCCCGTCGATCCCGGCGGCGACCGCCGGGTTGCCGCGATCCATCGCCAGCGCATATTGGGTAAGGTCGTTGGTGCCGATCGACAGGAAATCGGCGTGCGCCGCCAGCGTCCCCGCCGTCACCGCCGCCGCCGGCGTCTCGACCATGATGCCGACCTCGACCCGTTCGGCGATGCCCATCTCGCCGCGCAACCGGTCGACGACCGCGCGGACCGCGACGATCTCGGCGACGCTCGCCACCATCGGGATCATGATCCGGCATTGCCCGACCGGCCGGACCGACAGAATGCCACGCAACTGCGCCTCGAGGATCTTGGGCATCGCCAGCGCGACGCGGATGCCGCGCAGCCCCAGCGCCGGATTCTCCTCCGGCGCGATCGGCAGATAGGGGGCGGGCTTGTCGCCACCGACGTCGAGCAGCCGCACGATCAGCGGTCGCCCTTCGAGCACCCCGGCGATCTCGCCGTACAGCGCCGCCTGTTCGGTCGCGTCGGGCGCGGTGTCGCGTTCGAGGAACAGGAATTCGGTGCGCAGCAGCCCCGATCCTTCCGCGCCGTTCGCCACCGCGATCCGTGCGTCCTCGACCGAGCCGAGATTCGCGAACGCCTCGATCCGCACGCCGTCGGCGGTGCGGCACGCCTCGCCCGCCGCTGCCAGCGCCGCCGCCGCCGCATCGGCACGCCGCCCGGCAATGGCGCGGGCCTCGGCCAGCACCGCCTCGGGCGGATCGACATGGACCACGCCGCCATCGGCATCGAGGATCAACGTCGTTCCGTCCGCGACGTCCTGCAACGGCGCGCCGATCGCGACCAGCGCGGGCAGCCCCATCGTCCCGGCAAGGATCGCGACGTGCGAGGTCGGCCCGCCGCGCTCGATCGCCAGGCCGACGACCGCGGCGGGATCGAGCGCCATCACCTGCGATGGCAGCAGATCGTCGGCGAGCAGGATCGTGCCCGGCGCGAACGCCAGCGCCGCTGTCTCCGCACCGGTCAGTTCGGCCAGCACCTGCCGTTCGAGGTCGAGCAGATCGTCGGCCCGCTCGGCCAGCCGGGAATCGCCCAGCCCTTTCAGCACCATCGCCTGTGCCCGCGTCGCGCCACGCCACGCATGGCCCGCATCCTGTCCGCCGACGATCCCGCGATCGGCTTCGGCGCGCAGGTCGTCGTCGTCCAGGAACGCGATATGCGCCGCGCGGATCGCCGCCCCCGCCCCGGTCCCCGGTGCCGCCGCCAGTCGCGCCCGCACCGCGCCCAATGCGCGTTCGAGCCGCTGCGCCTCCACCTCAATGCCCTGCCCGTCGACCGGCACCTCGATCTCGGCGACGCGCAGCCAGCGCGCGGTGCCGATCGCATAGCCCGCCGCCGCCAGCGTACCGCCAAGCTGCCCGGCGGGCAGGTCGCGCAATCCTGCCGGGGCGGGCGCGATCGGTGCCGGCGGCGGTGCGTCGGGCGCCGTCGCCTCGCCCATGCCGCCCTCGATCAGCGCGACCAGCGCCGCGACCGCCTGCGCCGCGTCCGCGCCGCTCGCGCGGACCTCGATCACGTCGCCATGCCGGATGCCGAGGCCGAGCAGCCCGACCGCGCCGCGCGTCGTCGCCTGCGCGCCGCCCTTCACCAGCCAGCTCGTCGCCGAAAACCCCTTGGCGACGTCACCGATCCGCGCGGCGGGCCGGGCATGGATGCCATGCGCCATCGGTACGCGGACCTCGGCGGACACCCGTTCGCCGCCCGTCTCCGCCACCGCCTCGCGCGCCGCGACCGGCTCCAGCGTCAGCACCACGTCGCCGGGTTCCACCATCCGCCCGCCGCCGTGCGCGACGATGCGGAACGCATCGCCATTGGTGACGAGGATCGGGGTGACGACCGACGGCGCGGCGCACACGATCGCGTCGAGATCGAACTCGATCAGCACCTGCCCCTGTGTCACCCGCTCACCCGGCGCGACGCGCGCGGTGAACGGCGCGCCGCCCAGTTGCACCGTGTCGATGCCGATGTGCATCAACAGCTCGACCCCGCCTACCCCACGCAACGTGATCGCATGGCCGCCGGAATGGAGCGTCAGCACCTCGCCGTCGCACGGCGCGTGCAGGCTGGTGCCGACGGGATCGATCGCGATGCCGTCGCCCAGCATGCGCCCGGCGAACACCGCATCGGGCACCTCGTCCAGCGAACAGGCCCAGCCCTTCAGGGGCGCGGTCAGGCGGATGGCGGTCATGGGCGGCCTCTTGCTTGGGTGGACCCACCCCCCGGTCGGTCGCTGCCCGTTGACGATGTTCCGGCGCTACCGCCGGTCAGAAGACGCGGACGCCACCGATCCAGGTGCCGCGCACGGTCAGGTCGGGTGCCAGCCACACGAAATCGGCATTGCCGCCGACGATCAGGCTGCCGATCCGGTGCGACAGGCGCAGGAACGCGGCGGGGTTGGCCGATGCCATCGCCACCGCGTCGACCAGATCGACACCCAGCGCATGGGTGTTGGCCACCGCCTGCGCCATGTCGAGATCGCAGCCGGCCAGCGTCCCGTCGGGGCCGACGCACACGCCGTTCTCGACATGGATCGGCCAGCCGTTCAGCACGAATTCCTTGGTATCGGCCCCCACGGTCGGCATCGCGTCCGTCACCAGCATGAACCGGTCGTGCGGCCGCGCCGCCAGCGCCACGCGGATCGCGGCGGGGTGGAGATGCGCGCCATCGACGATCAGCCCGGCATAGACGCTCCGGTCCTCCAGCACCGCGCCGACGACGCCCGGATCGCGGTGCCGAAGCGGCGACATGGCATTGTAGAGGTGGGTGACGCCGCGCGCACCCGCATCGATCGCGGCGCGCGCCTGTTCATAGGTCGCGTCGCTATGGCCGATGCTGACGATCACCCCGGCCGCGACCAGCCGCCCGATCGCCGCCGTGTCGTTGCGTTCGGGGGCCAGCGTCACCATCACCACACCCTTGCGCGGGCGGGTCAGCAACTCGATCGCCGCATCGTCCAGCGCGCGGAAATGCGCCGCATCGTGGATGCCCTTGCGCACCGGGTTCAGGAACGGCCCCTCGACATGGATGCCGACGACGCCGGGCACCCCCTGTTCGATCGCCGCATCCACCGCATCCAGCGCGGTCGCGACGACGTCCAGCCGGTCGCTGATGAGCGTGGGCAGGAACGCGGTGGTGCCATAGCGCGCATGCGCCGCGCCGATCGCGGCGATCCCTTCGACACTCGGCGTGTCGTTGAACAACACGCCCCCGCCCCCGTTCACCTGCGTATCGACGAAACCGGGCACCAGCCAGCCGCCGCCCAGGTCGATCGTCTCGGCCGCGCCATCGACATGGAAGTCGGCGATCCGCCCGTCCTCGACCCGGAACGCGCACGATGCACCGTCGCAGCCTTCGGCGAGCACGCGCCCGCCGTGAAAAACGAAGCCGCTCATCGGGTTTCGGTCACTTTGCGCAGGTGCGGCGGCGCGTCGGGGTTCAGGCCCCGGCGGCGCGACACGGTTTCGATCATGCGATAGAAGCTCTGGATCATCAGGATCGGTTCGATCGCGGGATGGCTGCGCAATACGGGCGGATGGCTGTCGTCGCTCGCCGCATCGGCCAGATGCACCGCAGCCCCCCGCCCGGCGAACTCCGCCGCCGCCGCGCGTACGTCGTCGCCCGCCTCGTCCGACGTCGCGAAGCCCAGCAACGGAAAGCCGTCGTCGATGATCGCCATCGGCCCGTGGCGCACCTCGGCGCTGCTGAACGCCTCGGCATGCAGTGCCGACGTTTCCTTCATCTTGAGCGCCGCTTCCTGCGCGATGCCGAAGCTGTAGCCTCGCCCGATCACGAACAGGTTGCGCGCCGCCACCAGCGTATCGACGACCGCGCTCCAGTCGAGCGCGAACGCCTGCTCCAGTTGCGCCGGCGCGGCATCCAGCGCGTCGAGCAGCGCCCGGTCCTCGCTCCAGTGCGCCGCGACCGCCGCCAGCCCGGCGAGCGACGCGATGAACGACTTGGTCGCCGCGACCGACGTTTCCGCGCCGGCCGACAGCGGGAGCACGACATCGGCCAGCGCAGCGAGCGGCGCGTCCTCGACGTTCACCAGCGCCACGACCCGCGCGCCGGCCGCCTTGTAGCTTTCGACGGTGCGCAGCAGGTCGGGGCTGCGGCCCGATTGCGACACCGCGATCACCAGCGCGTTCATCCGCTCCATCCGCGTCGCATAGACCGACGCGACCGACGGCGCGGCGCTGGCGACCGGCACGCCGCACAGCGTCTCGATCAGATATTTGCCATAGGTCGCGGCATGGTCCGACGATCCGCGCGCGCAGGTGACGACCAGCGCCGGCGGATCGGCGCGCAACTGCGCCCCCAGATCGGCCAATGCCTGCGCGTTGCGCGCCAGGAAGCGGGCGACCGCCTGCCCCCCCTCGGCCGCCTCGCGGTGCATCGCGGTCGGTTCATGGGCAGCGGTCTGGGCCGGGTCGGCCGACAGGATGGACGTCATATACCCCCTCGATGCACTGACCCGGACTGCCCGGATCAGCTCGCGTTCAGTTCGGCGACCACGTCATAGGCGTCGCCACGATAATAGGACTGGGTGAACTCGACCGTGTCGCCATCGGCCAGAAAGCCGCGACGTTCGATGAACAGCCCGGCATGGCCGGTCTCGACGCCCAGCCGCCGCGCCTGTTCGGCGGGAAAGGCCATCGCGCGCAGCCGTTGCAGCGCGCGCACCGGCCGGCATCCCGCCGCCTCCAGCGCGGCATAGAGCGAATCGCCCACCGCATCGACCGAGGGCAGGCAATGCCCCGCGATCGTCGCATATTCGACCGCCATCGGCACGTCGTCGGCATAGCGCATCCGCTGGAAGCGATAGACCGGCGTGCCGGGCGACAGGCCGAGCGACATCGATTCCTCGGGCGTTACCAGCCCCGCCGACTTCGATACCCATTCGCTGGCGGGCACGCGCCCGCGCGCCATCATGTCCTCCGAAAAGGACGACAGCTTGGAAAAGCTCTTCTCGACCCGCGCCGCGACGAAGGTGCCCGCCCCGCGCCGCCGCACGACCAGTCCTTCGTTGGCCAGCCCCTCGATCGCCTTGCGCACGGTGATGCGTGACACGTCATATTCGGCGGCCAGCTCGCGTTCGGGCGGGATCACATCGTCCTGCACCAACACCTTTCGTTCGATCGCGGTACGAACCAGTTGCTGGAGCTGAACATAGAGCGGGGCGTGCGCGTCATCGCGCAGCCGCCCCACCCGCTCATAGAAACTCATGCCGACGCCCTTCGAAACCATCTGCCGCGCAGCGTAGGGGGTGGCTTGGATATTCACAACCGATACGCATAGGTATGTTTTTGGTATTGGGCAATTCGGTTTTTTGGCCTGCTTCGTCCCTGCGGCATCCTATCGCGACTGCCCGGTGTCGACACTTCGCCCGGCATGACACCGCTCCCCCGGCCATACCCCCTCATACCAATGGATCAGAACACCGCCGTCCGCACGTTTCCGGTGCATTTCACCACCAGCGCCCCTCATCGGCCCGTTGAAATTTCGCTGCGCCAATGCGGCACTTACGGCACGAAAACCAAACTCCGTCGCATCGATCACGAACAAATTTCTCACCAGTGATGTAGGTTTTCATTTTTATGTAGATTTTATGATCTAAATTGGTCACACTCTGATCGACCAAAAAGAGCCGACATGGGACCAATATGGAACCAATGCTTGGCCAATTGTCGTGTTGCGCAAGCGTTGCCGCATCGTCGCGGCCATTCGGGGGGGCGCATTACCGCGCCCGGACATTGCAAAGGGGATCGGGTCCATGGCTTTCTCGCGTTACGCATATCTCGCCACCACCGCGCTCGTCGCGCTGGCCGCGCCAGCCATGGCGCAGACCGCGCCGACCACGGCGGGTGACGACGATCTCATCACCGTCACCGGCATCCGCAAGTCGATCGCGGACTCGATCGCGACCAAGCGTAACGCCGACTCGATCGTCGACGTCATCTCGGCCGAAGACGTCGGCAAGCTGCCCGACAGCAACATCGCCGATTCGCTCGCCCGCCTGCCCGGCGTCACCGTCGACCGCCAGTTCGGCGAAGGCGAGCAGCTCTCGATCGCCGGCACCGAACCCGCGCTCAACCGCGTCACGATCGACGGCCACTCGGTCGCCTCGGCCGACTGGGGCGGCAACCCGTCCGACCGGTCGAGCCGCAGCTTCAACTATTCGCTGCTGTCGCCCACGATCATCAGCCAGGCGGTGCTCTACAAGACGCCCGAGGCACGGCTGCAGGAAGGCGCCATCGGCGGCACCGTCGACATCGTGACGCGCAAGCCGCTTGACCTGAAGTCGGGCACGATCGCGGCGACCGCCGGCGGCGAATACAACGACCGGGCAAAGCGCGGCAGCTTCCGTGGTTCGGCGCTGTATAGCTGGAAGAACGCCGACGAGACGATCGGCTTCCTCGGCTCGATCAGCTACGACAAGGAACAGTTGAGCCGTGCCGGCGTCGCCAGCTACTGGTATCGCACCGGTGCCGCGCTGCTCGAAAGCTATCCCAAGGACGCGAACGGCAACATCATCTATGCCGGCCCGAACGGCACGGTTGCCAGCGGTGCCACGATCAACGGTTCGCGCCCGAACGCGGCGACGATCTCGGCGTTCAGCGCGTCGCGCTATGCCTCGTTCCTCGCCCGCGAATTCTTCAAGCAGGAGCGCGAGCGCATCAGCTTCAGCGGCGCGATCCAGGCCAAGCCGACCGACGATCTGACCGTCACCGGCACCGCGCTGGTCATCCGCGGCAATTACGACAACGTGTCGAACTCCGAATATACCTATGGCTTCGAAGGATCGCGGATGACCGCGGCAACCTTCGTTCCCGGGCAGAACGGCCAGCCGGGCATCGTCGATTCGGCGNNCCCGCCTCAAGAACGACTCGGTCTCGCTGCTGGTCGACTGGACGCCGGGCGAGTGGAGCATCACCGGCAACGTCGGCGCCACCCGCGCGACCGGCGGCAAGGACCCCGAATATCTGCTCGACTTCCGTACGCAGCAGGGCTTCACCGCCGGCGCGAACGGCCGCAACACGCAGGTCAACTGGAACTCGCCGGCGAGCGACCCGACCAAGTGGCTGAGCAACTTCACCGCCAACGGCGGCGAGAACATCACCGCTCCCGATGGCCGCCGCTTCTTCGGTCGCCAGATCGGCGGCATCCCGCTCCAGTCGGGCTTCACCACCGACAGCGAGATCTTCGGTGAAGTGAACGTCAAGCGCGATGTCGAATTCGGCCCGATTAAGGCGATCCTGTTCGGTGGCCGCTATGCGTCGCACCTGAACGGCAACACGACCTACAGCAACGCCGTCTACACCAACCAGAACTACACGCTGGCCGATCTCGACTTCTATGTGCAGGACAAGAACCTGTACAACGGCCTCGGCACCTCGGGGAACGGCACGCCCTATGCCACGCTGGACAAGGACGGCATTCTCGCCGCGCTGACGAAGTACGGCAATTTCACGGCCGATCGCGGTCTGTCGACCAGCGAATACTGGCGGGTCCGTGAAAAAATCGCCGCCGGATACGTTCAGGCCAATTTCGAACTGGGCCAGTTCCGCGGGAACGTCGGCGGACGGCTGGTCAACACCCGCGACGAATCGAGCTTCTTCATCTCGAGCGGCGGCCGCACCGCGCCGACCCGCGTGAACAGCGACGAAACCCGGTTCCTGCCCGCCGCGAACCTGATCTACACCGCCAGCGACGAAGTAACGCTGCGTGCCTCCGCCGCCAAGGTGATCGCCCGCGCTCGGTACGGCGATCTGGCCGGTTCGGTTTCGCTGACCGACACGTTCGTCGGCACCGACGGTCGTGCCAACGGCACCGGCAGCGGCGGCAACCCCGACCTGAAGCCCTATGCGGCGACCAACTATGGCCTGTCGGCCGAATGGTATTTCGCTCCGGCCAGCTTCCTCGCCGCCGAATTCTTCTACCGCGACATTTCCAACTATGTCGGCAATGCGGTGGATGAGGGTGTCGAGTTCACGAACACCGCCACGGGCCGCAGCGGCGTGTATGCCATCACCCGTCCCGTCAACGGCGGCAAGGCATCGGTCACGGGCTTCTCGCTGTCGGGCAACACCAACATCGCCTATGGCTTCGGCGTGCAGGGCAGCTACACCTTTGCCGATGCGGAAACCCCGTTCGCCAACGGCCTGCCCTTCCTGTCGCGGCACACCTTCACGATCGTGCCGTATTTCGAGGAAGGTCCGTTCCAGGCGCGCGTCAGCTACAACCGCCGGTCGAAGTATTTCTACCGCTTCGGTCGTCAGGCAAGCTCGGACTATACCGATCGCTATCGCCAGCTCGACGCGCAGATCAGCTATGCCGTGACCGACGGGATCGGCATCACGGCGGCGGCATCGAACCTGCTCGACGAAACCTACTATCAGTACAGCAGCACGCCCGATGCCCCCACGTCGATCTACAAGAACGGCCGGGTGTTCTCGCTCAGCGCCACGTTCCGCATGTAACCTGCGGGGCTGAACGATCCGGGAGCATCGGCGATGCTCCCGGGGGTACGCGGCCCCGGCTTTGCCGGGGCCGTTTTTGTTTTAGAACGTGACGGCCGGTCGATTCGGACCGCCCCATGGAGAGTATCCGCGTGAGCCAGCGTGTCCTTGAGCCCTCGACCCATCGGCGCAGGACGACGGGGCGCACGATCGCCCTGCTGCTCGCCGTCGCCCCCGCCGCGCTCGTCGCCGCCCCGCGCCAGACGATCCCGCTCGAGCGCGGCTGGCAGGTCCGCCTCGCCCCCGGCGATGCGGCGGCAAAGGATCATCCGAAGGCCGCGCGCTGGCTCCCCGCCACGGTGCCGGGCTATGTCCAGACCGATCTGATCGCGGCACGGATCACCCCCGACCCGTTCGTCGGCCTGAACGAAGCGACGATCCAGTGGGTCGGACGCAGCGACTGGGACTATCGCGGGGTGCTGAACGCTTCCCCGGCGCTTCTGGCACGGGGCCATGTCGACCTCGTGTTCGACGGGCTCGACACCTTTGCCGAGGTCTTCGTCAACGGCACGAAGCTGCTCGCCGCCGACAACGCCCATCGCCGCTGGCGCGCCGATGCCAAGCCATTGCTGCGCGCCGGCGCGAACGAGATTCGCATCGCGTTCAAGTCACCGCTCGGCGTGCTGAAACCGGTGGTGGCGGGCATCGCCAATCCGCTGCCCGGCGAATATGATTCGACCGCCGGCGACGAACCCGAAGGGCGGCAAACCTCGCCCTATATCCGCAAGCCCAAATATCATTACGGCTGGGACTGGGGTCCGCGCATCCTCAACGTCGGCCCCAATGGCGCAGTCAAGGTCGACGCATGGGACGACGCCCAGATCGAGACGCTGCGCGTCCAGCAGGAAGCCGTCACCCCCGGCGAAGCACGCCTGACCGTCGAAGTGCTGATCGTCGCCGATCGCGCCGCGACCGTACAGGTCGACGCGACCGTGACCGGCCCCGGCGGCACACCCGTCCGCGCCAGCCGCACGGTACAGGTCGCCGCCGGCGAGAACCGCGTCGCGGTGCCGCTCGCCATCGCCGATCCGCAGCTCTGGTATCCCGCGGGCTATGGCGCGCAGCCGCTCTACACCGTCACCACCGACGTCAGCCTCGACGGCGAGATTGTCGACCGCCAGCAGCGAAGCACCGGCATCCGTACCGTCGAGCTGGTCCGCGAGAAGGACGCCATCGGGCGCGGTTTTCTGTTGAAGGTCAACGGCATCCCGATGTTCGCCAAGGGCGCGAACCTGATCCCGTTCGACAGCTTCGGCCCGGGCGTCACCGACGCACGGATGCGGTCGATTCTGGCGGATGCGAAGGCCGCCAACATGAACATGATCCGCATCTGGGGCGGGGGCATGTATCTGCCCGACAGCTTCTTCGATGCGGCCGATGCGCTGGGGCTGATGATCTGGTCCGACTTCATGTTCGGCGGCGCGGTCACGCCCTACGACCGCGACTTCCGCGAAACCGTGCGGATCGAGGCGGAGGAACAGGTCGACCGGGTGCAGGCGCATCCCTCGATCGCGCTGTGGTCGGGCAACAACGAAGTCCTGTCGGGCTGGGAGACGTGGAGCGACCGCACCGCGTTCAAGGCGCGGGTGGGAGCAGAGGAGCGCGAGCGCGTCGGCGTCGGCATGGCGATCCTGTTCAACCAGGTGCTGCGCGACGCCGCCGAGCGACGCGACGCCGACGTGCCCTATTGGCCCGGCAGCCCCAGCAGCAATTACGACGGCAAGCCCGATCAGGACGGCGACGGCGACCGCCATTACTGGGACGTATGGGGCGGCAAGAAGCCCGCGACCGCCTATCTCGATAGCTGCCCGCGCTTCATGTCCGAATACGGGCTGCAGGCGATGCCCGACATGGCGACGATTGCCCGCTTCGCGAAACCGAAAGATTACGCGATCGAATCGCCGGTCATGAAGGCGCACCAGAAGTTCCTGAAGGGCGAGGGTCAGGGCCGGCTGCTCGACTATATCCGCATGCGCTACCGGGAGCCGCGCGACTTCGCCGACTTCGTGTACTTGAGCCAGGTGATGCAGGCCGACGGCATCCAGTTGGGCGCGCTCCACCACCGCGCCTGCCGCCCGGTCACGACGGGCTCGCTCTACTGGCAGTTGAACGACGTGTGGCCCGGCGCGTCATGGTCGAGCATCGATTATTACGGCCGGTGGAAGGCGCTGCACTTCGCCGCGCGGCGGTTCTTCGCCCCCGTCGCCATCGCGGCGGCGCGCAAGGAGAGCGGCAGCACCAGCGTCTCGCTGATCTCCGACGCGACGCAGCCGGTCGCGGCGCGCTGGATCGTGCGCACCATCGACGTCACCGGCCGCGAACTGGCGCGGCGTGAGAATGCGGTGTCGCTCGCCCCGCTGTCGGCGACCGGGGTCGGCACCTTCACCGATGCCGACCTGTTCGGCACCGCCGACCGTCGCACCGCCTTCGCGGTCGCCGAACTGGTGATCGACGGCCGGGTCGCCTCGCGCAGCCTCGTCTCGGCACTGCCCGAAAAGGCGATGGCGCTGCCCGATCCGGGCTTCGTCACCCGCTGGTCGAGCGCGGAGGGCCGCCCGAGCCTCACCATCACCGCCACCCGGCTGGCGCGCGCGCTGTGGATCGACTTCGGGACGCTGCCGGTACAGGCGTCGGACAATTTCCTCGACCTGCTGCCCGGCGAAAGCGTTACCGTCACCATCACCGGCAAGGCATCGACCGCCAGCCTGAAACGAGCGCTGCGGCTGCGAACGCTGGGCGCGGAGAAAGCGAAATGACGATCCTCCTCGCGCTCCTCGCCGGTGCCGCGGAACCCGACCCGCAGATCGCCGCGACCATCGCGGCGATGACCCCCGCGGAAAAGGCCGCGCAACTGCAAAGCAGCGCCCCCGCGCAGGGCGACGTCCTCCCGGCCTACGACTATTGGAACGAGGCGCTGCACGGTCTGGCGCGCAACGGCGTGGCGACGGTGTTCCCGCAGGCGATCGGGCTGGCGGCGACATGGGACGCGCCGCTGATGGAGCGGATCGGCACCGTCGTGTCGACCGAGGCCCGCGCCAAATATAATGCCCTGCCCGGCAAGAACCGCCGGCGCTACGAGGGGCTGACGATCTGGTCGCCCAACATCAACATCTTCCGCGATCCGCGCTGGGGTCGCGGCATGGAAACCTATGGCGAGGACCCGGTGCTGACCGGCGGCCTCGCGGTCGGCTATGTGCGCGGGTTGCAGGGGCCGGACCCGCTCCAGCCGCGCGTCGTCGCCACGCCCAAGCATTTGGTCGCGCACAGCGGCCCCGAAGCCGGCCGCGACGCCTTCAGCGTGCAAACCGCGCCCTATGACATGGAGGCGACCTACCTCCCCGCGTTCCGCCGCGCGATCACGGAAGGGCAGGCGCAGTCGGTGATGTGCGCCTATAACGGCGTCCATGGCGTGCCGGTCTGCGCCGCCGACTGGCTGCTGAACGACCGGTTGCGCGGCGACTGGGGCTTCACCGGCCTCGTCGTGTCGGACTGCGACGCGATCGGCAACATCGCCCATTATCAGCGCTATACCCTCGACAACGCCGCCGGCTCCGCCGCCGCGCTCAACGCCGGCATGGACCTCAATTGCGGCAGCGCCTATGCCGCGCTGCCCAAGGCGCTCGAACGCGGCCTCACGACACAGGCGATCATCGACCGCGCGCTTACCCGCACGTTCGAGGCGCGCAAGCGGCTGGGCGACGCCTTCGGCGCCAAGAGCCGCTGGGACTCGATTCCGGCCTCGGCGCTCCACACCCCGGCCAACCGCGCGCTGGCGCTGGAGGCGGCGCGCAAGTCGATCGTCCTGCTCGAAAACAATGGCGTCCTGCCGCTGAAACGCGGTGCGCGGATCGCGGTGATCGGCCCCAACGCCGACAGCCTCGACGTGCTGGAGGGCAATTACAACGGTACCCCGGCCGATCCGGTCACGCCGCTCACCGGCATGCAGCAGCGCTTCGCCGTCAGCTATGCCCAAGGCGCGACGCTGGCCGACGGCGTACCGCTCCCCGTACCCCAGACCGCGTTCGGCGCGGGGCTGAAGGGGGAATATTTCGCCGATCCGGCGATGACCGGCATGCCCGTGGCGACCCGCACCGACCGCACGATCGACTTCAACTGGCGGCGCACCAGCCCGCTCGCGGCGCTGCCGGTCGATCGCTACGGGGTGCGCTGGGCGGGCAGCCTCACCCCGCCGGGGCCGGGGCGCTACACGCTCAGGATCGACATCAACCGCTGCTGGGACAAATGTACCGGGCGTGACAGCGTGAAGCTGTGGATCGACGGGCGCGACGTGCTGACCAGCGCCGCTACCGGCGCAGCGGTCGAAGGTGCCGCCAACGACAGCAAGTCCGAACGGATGGAGGCGACGCTCGACTTCACCGATACCGCGCCAAAGCCGTTCCGCCTCGACCTCACCCACGCCGGCACCGACGACAGCATCCGCCTGACGTGGGTCGCCCCTGCCGAGGCGCAACGCGCGCAGGCAGTCGCGGCGGCACAATCGGCCGATGCCGTCGTCGCCTTCGTCGGCCTGTCGCCGGCGGTCGAGGGCGAGGCGCTGCGCCTCGAAGTCGCCGGCTTCTCCGGCGGCGACCGCACCGACATCGCGCTGCCGCCGACGCAGACCGCGCTGCTCGAAGCGGTCAAGGCGACGGGCAAGCCGCTGGTCGTCGTGCTGCTGTCGGGCAGCGCGGTCGCGCTCGAATGGGCCAAGCAACACGCCGACGCGATCGTCGCCGGCTGGTATCCGGGCGAGGTCGGCGGCACCGCGATCGCCGACGTGCTCGACGGGACGACCAACCCGTCGGGCCGCCTGCCCGTCACCTTCTATGCGAAGACGAGCGACCTGCCCGCCTTCGTCGATTACAATATGAAGGGGCGGACCTACCGCTATTTCGATGGCACGCCGATGTGGGGCTTCGGCTTCGGCCGGAGCTACACCAGCTATGGCTATAGCGATGCGAAGGCCCCCGCCACGCTCGCCGCCGGCCAGTCGCTCACCGTAACCGCGCGCCTCGCCAACACCGGCAAGCGCGCGGGCGAGGAAGTGGCGCAAGCCTATCTGATCGCACCCGACGCGCTCAACCGCATCGGCGCGTGGAACGATCCGGTGCTGCGCCACAGCCTCGTCGGCTTTCAGCGCGTCGCGCTAAAACCGGGCGAGGCGAAGACCGTGACCTTCACCCTCGACCCGCGCCTGCTCAGCACCGTCGCGCTCGACGGCAAGCGCGCGGTGCGGCCGGGGCAATATCGCCTGTTCGTCGGCGGCGGCCAGCCCGGCGCGACGCCGGGACAGGAAGTGACGTTCACCATCACCGGCACGCAGGAGCTGCCCAAATGACGATGCTCTCGCGGCGAACGCTGCTCGGCAGCAGCGCCGGCCTTGCCGTCTCGGCATCGCTCCCCGCGGTCGGCGTGGCCGCCCGCACCCGGCCCGACCTGTTCATCGGCACCGGCGGCGACGGCCATACCTTCCCCGGCGCGACGATGCCGTTCGGCATGGTGCAACTGTCGCCCGATACCGACACGACGCGCTGGGAAACCTGCTCGGGCTATCACAAGAGCGACACCTCGATCCTCGGGTTCAGCCACACCCATTTGTCGGGCACCGGCATCGGCGACATGCTCGACGTGCTGGTGGTGCCGACACGCGGACCGGTGCGACTGGAAGGCGGACCGCGCGACAACCCCGACGCGGGCTATCGCCAGCGTTTCTCGAACGAGGTCGCCGAGCCCGGCTATTATGCCGTCACGCTCGAAAGCGGGGTCCGTGCCGAACTGACCGTGACCGAACGCACCGGCATCCAGCGGCATCGCTTCCCTGCCGGCCCCGCGCATATCCTGATCGACATGTCGCATCTGGTGATGGAGGGGCCGAACCAGCGCCCCTATATCGACGATGCCGCGCTGACGCTGGAGGCCGATGGCAGCATTACCGGCACCCGCCGCGTGTTCCGCTGGGCCAAGGGGCGGCGGATCTTCTTCGCGATGCAATTGTCGCGCAAACCCGACCGCGTCGAATTCTTCGGCGACGGCGACGCGCCCGCCGGCAGCACGGGCGTGAAGGGCAACCGGGTCAAGGCAGTGCTGCATTATGCCGACGCCGGCAGCGCCCCGATCGTGATCCGCACCGGCATTTCGACCGTCGACCTGAACGGCGCGAAGGCCAATCTCGCTGCCGAGGCGAAGCATTGGGACTTCGATCGCTATGCCCGCGCCGCCCGCACCGCATGGGCGCGCGAGCTGGACCTGATGACCTTCGAGGGCGGCACGCAGGCGCAGCGCACCGTCGCGTCTTCAGCACTCTATCACGCCTCGATCGGGCCGACATTGTTCTCCGACGTCGACGGCCGCTACATCGGGCTCGACCGGCAGGTGCATAGCGTGCCGAAGGGTGAGGCGGCGTACAGCGCCTATTCGCTGTGGGACACCTATCGCGCCTTCCATCCGTTGCAGACGCTGATCCGCCCGGCGCGCACCCGCGAGTTCGTCGGCGACCTGATCCGCCAGACGCAGCAGAGCCCGTTCGGCCCGCCGGTCTGGCCGTTGCAGGGCGTGGAAACCGGCACGATGATCGGCTGGCATGCCGTCCCCGTGCTGGCCGAGGCGCGCGCCAAGGGCGTGCCCGGCGACTATGCCGCCGCATGGGGCGGGGTGAAGAAGCGCTCGTTCGACTGGTCGACCCCCAATCTCGACAACAGCATCGGCGTGCAGCCCTATGACGAGCTGGGCTATGCCCCGGCCGACCGCATCTTCGAGAGCGTGTCGAAAACGCTCGAATATGCCTATGACGATTATGCCGGCGCGTGCATCGCCGATGCGGCGGGCGATGCCGCCGGCGCGGCGCGGCTACGCAAACGGTCGGGCAACTGGCGCAACGTGTTCGACGTGAAGACCGGTTTCGCCCGTGCCCGCCTGGCCGATGGACGCTGGGCCGAACCCTTCGCCCCCAACGGCATCGCCCATTCGAAAAAATGGCGCGACTATACCGAGAGCAATAGCTGGCAGGCGACGTTCCTGAACCAGCACGACATCCCCGGCCTAATCGCGGCGATGGGCGGCGATGCCGCGTTCGAGGCGAAACTGGACGGGCTGTTCAGCGCCTCGTCCGAACTGCCCGCCGACGCGCCGCCCGATATTTCGGGGCTGGTCGGGCAATATGCCCATGGCAACGAACCGAGCCACCACGTCGCCTACATGTATGCGTATTGCGGCGCGCCGTGGAAGACGCAGGCCATGGTCCGCCGTCTGCTGACCGAAATGTACCACGACCGCCCCGACGGCATCATCGGCAACGACGACTGCGGCCAGATGAGCGCATGGTATCTGCTCTCGGCACTGGGCTTCTATCCGGTCGATCCGGTCAGCGCCGTGTACGTCCTCGGCAGCCCGCTGTTCGACCGCGCCGTGGTGCGCGTCGGCGGGGGCAGGCGGCTGGTGGTCGAGGCGCGCGGCAACGCCCCCGACCGGCCCTATGTGCAGGCGGTCCGCTGGAACGGCCGGCCGTGGACCAAGAGCTGGATCGCGCATGCCGATCTGGTGAAGGGCGGCACGCTGTCGTTTGACATGGGCGCGACGCCCAACAAGGCATTCGGGTCCGCGCCCGGGGACCGGCCGGGGCGGCGTTGATCGCCGCGCTGCTCCTCGCCGCCGCGCCGGTCACGGTGCCGCTGAACGCTGCCTGTGTCGAGGGCACCGACCCGGCGGCGCAAGTGCTACGCGAACGGCTGGCGGAGCGCGGGGCGGTGTGTCCCACCCCCCCGTCATTCCGGCGCAGGCCGGAATCCATGGATGGGGGGACGGCAGCGAAAGCGCAGGGAACACCCGACACAATGGATTCCGGCCTTCGCCGGAATGACGGGGGGCGCGGGGTGACGATCCGCTTCCTCCCCGCGCGCCTAGCCGCCGAAGCCTTCACGATCGACACCACGCCGACCGCCATCACCATTCGCGCCGCGACCACCCGCGCGCGGCTCTACGCCGCCGGCTGGCTGCTGCGCCACACCGACGCCCTGACGCTCACCGCCCCCGCCCACCTGACCGACGCGCCCGCGACCACGATACGCGGCACGCAGATAGGCTACCGCGCCAAGAACAACAGCTATGATGCGTGGGACCTGCCCATGCTCACCCGCCGGATCGAGGATTTCGCGCTGCTCGGCGCCAACCGCATCCAGTTCGTGGCGCCGGTGTCCGACGATGCCGCCACCTCGCCGCTCTCACCGTTGCCCACCACCGAAACGCTGATCGCGCTCAGCGCCGCCACCCACCGCCTCGGGCTGGACACGGCACTCTTCTATCCGGCGCTGCGCGACTATACCAAGGCCGGCAACGCCGAAGCCGAGGCAGCCGACTTATCGATCCTGCTCGCGAAACTGCCCGCGCTCGACGCGCTCTATGTCCCCGGCGGCGATCCCGGCCACACCGCGCCGGCCGACCTGTTCCCGCTCGGCGAACGCCTCGCCACATCCTTGCGCCGACGTTTCCCCAAGGCCGAACTGCTGCTCTCGACGCAGGGGTTCGACGCCGCCGGCCTCAACGCCTTCCATGCCGAACTGGCCAAACGTCCACGCTGGCTGTCGGGCCTGTTCGTCGGTCCGCAGACCCGCGACAGCCTCGCCACCCATGTCGCGCGCGTGGGCGAAGCCTATCCGCTTGAGACCTATCCCGACACCGCGCACACCATGCACGCGCAATTCCCGATTCCCGACTGGCACCCGGCCTTCGCGCTGACGCAGGGGCGCGAGCCGGTGAACCCCCGCCCCGCCGCCACGCAGCGCATCTTTCAGTATCTCCGCCCCGGCAGCCGCGGCTTCGTGACCTATAGCGAAGGCGTCAACGACGACTGGAACGTGACCCAGTGGTTCCGCCTCGGCTGGAACCCCGCCACCGCATCGAACGAGATCGCCGCTGACTACGCGCGGATGTTCGTCGGCGACTTGGGTTTCGCCGCCGTGCCGATGGCGCTGGAGGGCAACTGGCGCGGCGATCCCGCCGCCAATGCCGGGATCGACGCGACGCTGACGCTGGTCGAACGCCTCCGCCCGGCGGCCTGGGCCGACTGGCGGATCGATCTCTATCGCTACCGCGCGACCTATGACGCGCTGGTCCGCCACCGCTTGATCGCCGCGCGCGAGCGCGAGGGCGAGGCGCGCTGGACGCTGCGACAGGCCACCGCCATCGGTGCGGAGGCCGCCGCCGTCGCCGCGCGCTTCGCCTATGCCCGCAGCGAACCCGCCATCGTTGCGCCGCTGCGCGCCGACCTCACCACCATCGCCGACCGGCTGTGGCAGCGTGCGCGGATGCAGTTGTCGGTCGTGCGCCACGGCGCATCGCACTGGGAACGCGGCGCGAACCTCGACCGCGCCGATATTGCGCTGAACGATCGCACCGCCGTTGAAGCCGGTATCGCCGCCGCCCTGTCCCGGCCCGACGCCGCCGCCCGCCTCCACGCGATCGGCGATCCGTGGCGCAACCGCGACATGGCGCTGTACGACGATCTCGGCGATCCCCTGAACGAGCCGCATCTTGTCCGGGGGCCGGGTTTCGACGCCGATCCGCAATCGCTGGAAAGCGCGATCGACGGTATCGCCGACCATATCCCCGACGAGGGCTGGCGCATGGCCGACCTCAGCTACGCCGAGGGACTGTACGAAACCCCGGTCCGCCTGCGCTACACCGGGCTGGAGCGCAACCGCCGCTACCGCCTCGTCGCGCGCTGGGCGGGCGAGGGCTATGCGCTGCCAATGCGGCTGATGGGCGACGGCACCGAACTCCACCCCTATCGTGCCCGTACCGCCAACCCCGAAACCGTCGAGACGCCGATCCCGCAGGCGCTCACCGCCGATGGCGCGCTCACGCTCGAATGGCACCGCCCGCCCGGCATCGGCGGTGGCGGGCGCGGCCATCAGATCGCACAGACCTGGCTGATCCCCGAACCCCTCGAACCCCATGCTTTCGGAGCACCGCAATGACCCTTTCCCGCCGCAGCCTGATGGGCAGCAGCCTGATCGCCGGCGCCGCCGCGTGCAGCCCGGTCCGTCCCAACGGCGGTGCCGGCCCGCTCCCCGCGCCATGGGGGGCAACGCCGTCGCCGCGTCAGCTCAAATGGCATGATCGCCGCCAGTACGGCTTCATCCATTTCTCGATCAACACCTTCACCGACAAGGAATGGGGCTATGGCGACGAGGACCCCAAGCTGTTCAACCCGACCGACTTCGATCCCGACCAGATCGTCGCGGCGGCCAAGGCGGGGGCGCTGACCGGCCTGATCCTCACCGCCAAGCACCACGACGGCTTCTGCCTGTGGCCCACGATGCTGACCGAGCATTGCATCCGCAATTCGCCCTACAAGCAGGGCAAGGGCGACATCGTCGGCGAACTGGCGGCGGCATGCGCGCGCGGCGGGATCGATTTCGGCGTGTACCTCAGCCCATGGGACCGCAACCGCGCTGATTACGGCACCCCCGCCTACATCACCTATTACCGCGCGCAACTGACCGAACTCTGCACCCGCTATGGCAAGCTGTTCGAGGTGTGGTTCGACGGCGCGAACGGCGGCGACGGCTATTACGGCGGCGCGCGCGAGACGCGGCGGATCGACGCCCCGGCCTATTACGACTGGCCCTCGATCGTGAAGCTGGTCCACGACCTGCAACCCGACGCCTGCACCTTCGATCCGCTGGGCGCCGACATCCGCTGGGTCGGGAACGAGGACGGCCACGCCGCCGACCCGTGCTGGCCGACGATGCCCGACCATCCGTACGATCAGGGCGAGGGCAACACCGGCGTGCGCGGCGCGCCCCTGTGGTGGCCGGCCGAAACCAACGTCTCGATCCGGCCCGGCTGGTTCTACCACGCCGACGAGGATGCGCAGGTCAAGACGCCGCAGAAGATCATGGAGATGTACGACCAGTCGGTCGGCCATGGCACCACCTTCCACCTCAACCTGCCGCCCGACCGGCGCGGCCGCATTCCCGACCGCGACGTCGCCAGCCTCACCGCGTTCGGCGACGCGATCCGCGCGACCTTCGCGACCGATCTGGCGGCAGGCGCGGTCGTCACCGCCAGCGCCGATGCCGGGGGGAGCGCGCGCAACGTCAACGACGGGCGGCTCGATACCTTCTGGCTCGCGCCCGCCGATGCGAGGGACGCGACGGTCACGCTCGACCTGCCGCCCGGCCGCAGCTTCGACACCATCCGGTTGCAGGAATGGCTGCCGCTCGGCCTGCGCGTCACCCGCTTCGCGATCGACGTGTCGGACGGTGGCGACGTGTGGACCACGGTCGCCGAAAAGGACATGGTCGGGCCGCAGCGCCTGATCCGCCTGGGCACGCCGATCGCCCCGCGCCGCGTCCGCTTCCGCACCATCGCCGCCGAGGCCGGCCCGGCGCTGCGCGAATTCGCGCTGTTCCGCTCGGTCGCCCCCGCCACCCTGCCGCCCGCGCGCAACAACGATCCGAGCATCGTCGATCGCACCGGCTGGCGCGTGACCGCCGCCAGCGCGCCCGGCGGCGCGGCGATCCTCGACGCTTCCCCGCGCACCGCATGGATCAGCCCGGCCCCCGCCAGCCTGACGATCGACATGGGTCGTTCGGAGACGCTCGCCGGCTTCACCCTCACCCCCACCCGCCACATCGATCCGCAGGCCGCCCCGCCGATGCGCTACCGCGTCGAAACCAGCGTCGACGGGCGGACGTGGATGCCGGGCGGCGAAGGCGAGTTCCAGAACATCAACTACGCCCGCGCGACGCAGCGCCTGCCCTTCCCGACCCCACGGCCTGCGCGCTACCTGCGCTTCGCCTTCCCGCAACCGGCGGTCCCCGCCCCGGCGATCGCCGTCGCCGAGATCGGCGCGTTCCGGTAAGGCTGCAACGCCGCGATGTTGCCCTTTCGAGGGGAACATCGCGGCCCACCGCTACCCCTTCGTCAGCACCCGCACCACGCCGGTGATACCCGACGGCTGGTTCGCCGCCGCCTCCACCAGCACCGCGACCGTCTTCGCGCCCGCCGGGATCGTCGCGTTCACTGGCCCCAATGCCGCCTCCGTCTTGGTGGCGACCAGCCGGCCGTCGGCATAGACCTTCGCCAGCCCGGCGATGGCGGCGAACGCGAGGACGCCGCCCTCCGCCATCACCCGCCGCCGCACCGGAATGGCGGCGCGATACAGGCGAAAACTGCGCGCCGGTTCGGCCGGGGTCGGTGTGCCGCTGCGGGTGAACGCCCAGCTATTGTTGTCGTCGGCGGACGGGGCCAGCGCGGGATCGGGGCTGGCGGCGAACGCCGGCGAGCGTCGCCAGCCGGCGATGAACGCCCCGCCCGGGGTCGCCGCCACCTGCGCGCGCGGTTCGGCGGCGATCCGCGGGATCGTCAGCCGCGCGGCGCGCAAGCCCTCCGCCTGCGCCACGATCGTGACTGGCCCACGCCCGACCTCGGCCTGCACCAGCATCTGCGCGAGGCCGTTGAACAGCGCCCGCGCCGGGGCCTTTTCGCTCTCATGGCTGTTGGGATTGCCGTTGCCCACCCCGATCAGCGTCGCGCCCTCGACGGTGAAGCGCGTCGCCCGGTTCTCGGTCGGGACATGCCGCCCCTGCGCGTCGACCGCGTCGATCGTGACCGCCACGACATCCTCGCCGTCGCCCAGCATTGTCGCCCGCGCCGGCGTCAGCCGCAGCGCCACCGCCGGCCCCGCCGTCTCGTGGATCGCCCGCGCGACCTCGCGTCCGCCGCGCAGGGCCACCGCCTCGATCCGCCCCGGCGCATAGGGCACGGTGAAGGCATTGCCCATGATCCGGTCGACCGCCTGTTCGCCAATCTTCCGCCCGTTGAGCACGACCCGCACCCGATCGGCGTTGCTCGTGACGAGCAGTTCGACCGGCTGCCCCTCGCGCCCCGGCCATGTCCAGTGCGGCGCGATGCCGACGACTGCCTCGTCGTCGATCCAGTGGGCGCGGTGGATGTCATAGGCGGTCTTGGCGAAACCGCACAGGTCGAGGA
This sequence comes from Sphingomonas sp. Leaf25, assembly GCF_001421635.1. Taxonomy (NCBI): domain Bacteria; kingdom Pseudomonadati; phylum Pseudomonadota; class Alphaproteobacteria; order Sphingomonadales; family Sphingomonadaceae; genus Sphingomonas; species Sphingomonas sp. Leaf25. The sequence continues at coordinate 176,086 of NZ_LMKU01000023.1, read as the reverse complement.
TGCCGAAGAAGCTCGCGACGCTCGGCCAGGTGAACGGCGTCGGCTCGCCGTGATAGTCGAAGCCGGTCCACACGAACCCGCCCGCGACGAAGCGGCGTTTGGCGATCTCGCCCCAAGCCTGCCGGTGCGTCGCGCCCCATGGCGCGGCCTCGGTATCCATCGACGTCATGACATTGGCCGCCTTGTCGGTCGCATAGGCGCCGCGCGTCATATAGGCGCTGGTATCCTCCGACGAGGTGCTGGGCTTGGCGGGGTTCAGGGCGTGGAACTTGTTGTAATCGCCCTGATAATAGTTGAACCCCATCACATCGACCACGCTCGACACGTTCTGCGGGTCGTAGAAGCTGCCGTTCATCGCCGCCGTCACCGGCCGGCTGCCGTCGAGCGCATGGACCCGCGCGGCCATCCGCCGCACCATCTCGACCCCCGCCTCGGTGCCCTGCATCGGCTCCTCGTTGAACACCGACCACAGGATGATGCTCGGATGGTTGCGATGCGCCCGCACCAGCCATTCGAGCTGCGCCATATTCTCCGGTGCCGGGTTAAAGACGCGGTTCTCGTCCATCACCACGAACCCCATCCGGTCGCACAGATGATAGAAAGCGTCGGCCTGCGCATTGTGCGAACAGCGGATGGCGTTGACGCCGGTGTCCTTCATCCGCTGCAACCGCCATTCGAGCAGCGCGTCGGGCACCGCCACCCCGACCCCGGCATGGTCCTGATGCAGACACACGCCCTTCAGCTTGACCGGCTTGTCGTTGAGGAAGAAGCCCTGATCCGCATCGAAGCGGATCGTGCGGAAGCCGACGGGCACCCGCCGTTCGTCACGCCCGCCCGCCGCCTCGCTCGTCACCCGCACCGCATACAGCGTTGGCGTCTCGATCGACCATAATGCCGGCTGCGCCACCGGCAGCGTCAGCGCGACGCTGGCCTGCTCGAGCGGCGTCACCCTCGCCTGTCCGGTGGCGGTGGCGATGACCTTGCCCGCCGGATCGATCAGTTCGGCCGTCACGCTCGCCGTCGCCTCGCCGCGCGCGATGCTTTCCAGCGTTACCGCAACCGGCACCTGCCAACCGCCGTCGCCCCGGCGCGGGTCGCAATGCACCCCGTCGGTCGCGATCGATACCGCCGATCGCTTCGCCAGCCACACGTCGCGGTAGAGGCCGGCCCCTTCGTACCACCAGCCTTCCATCTGCGTCGCATCGACCCGCACGGCGATGACGTTCAGCTCGTCGCCGAACCGCGCGAACGGCGTCAGGTCGATGGTGATCGCGTTATAGCCGGAGAAGTTGCGCGCCACGACGCTGCCGTTGATCCAGATCGTCGAGGCGGTGGCGATCGCGCCGAAATGCAGTTCCAGCCGCTTGCTGCGATCGGCCGGGTCGAGCCGCAGCGTGCGGCGATACCAGCCGATCCCGCGCGGGCGATGCCCCTGCGACACGTTCGCGCTCTCGACGAACGGTTGCGCCGATGCCCAGTCGTGCGGCAGCGTGACCGAAGCCCAGTCGCTGTCGTCATGGTCCATCGCCGCCGCCCCGCGCGCATTGCCGGCCTTGGCGTTCAGATAGGTCGCGTCATGCGTCAACGGCGCGGGCGGCACGATGTCGCCCTCGTGGAACAGCCACCCCCGATTAAGCAGCGCGCGCGATGGATCGACCACCGGCAACCGCGCCGGCACGCCGCCGCGTGGTGCCAGTCCGTGCGGCAACCCCCGCAACCCCGCACCGCGCGGCGCGGCGTGCAACGGCAACGGCAGCCCCACCACCGCCAGCGTCCCGGCCGTACCCCCCAGCAGCGTGCGGCGATCGATCGTTCCCATCGTCATTCGCTCTCTCCCCGATCGATCGCATCGCGCAGCGCGGCGACCGTCGCCCGGTCGGTCCGTGCCAGCGGCGCGGCAAAGCCCAGCGCGGCGACCTTCGCATCGTCCTGCACCACCGGCATCCCCGCCGACGCATGGATTTCGCTCGCCCCGGTCGCGGCCAGCAGCGCGGTGACATTATCCGGCCGCACGCCCGATCCCGGCATCACCACGATCCGCCCGGCCCCCTGGCTTTGCATCGCCCGGATCACCGCCGCGCCGTCCACCGCCTTCACCGCGCCGCCCGACGTCAGGATCCGCGCGAAGCCCAGCGCCACCGCCGGCTCGACCGCCGCGACCGGATCGGGCAGCAGGTCTACCGCGCGGTGCAGCGTCAGGTCGATGTCGTGCCGCTCCCGACGCACCGCCGCCACCCAGTCACCCAGCACGTCCATGTCGAGCGCCCCGCCGCGCACCGCGCCGAACACCAGCCCGTCGACCCCGGCCGCGATCAGCGCCCGCGCATCGGCCAGCGCGGTCGCGACCTCGTGCGGGTCATAGGCGAAGTCGCCCGCGCGCGGCCGCACCATCGCATGGACGCGCACCCCCGCCGTCCGCGCGACGCCCACGACCTGCGCCACCAGCCCCGGCGACGGCGTCAGCCCGCCCACCGACAGCGCCCCGCACAGCTCGATCCGCTGCGCGCCGCCGGCGACCGCCGCCTCGCATCCGCCCAGGCTGTCGATGCAGATTTCCAGCAGTGTCGGCATCGTTCCCCAGCGAACATCGTTTCGCCGAGCTATGAAGCGCGCGCGGGCAAGGTCAACCCCGTCCGCTACCTTGACTCCCTCGCCGATCGCGGCTAGGCGCGCCCTCAAGCGTCGTACCCGGATTCGTCCGCACGACGTCCGTCCGAGACAGCAGGTGCGGGTTTCCCGCTTAATGTCCTGCCGAGGCGGGGAATGTGTTGCAAATGCCCGCGCGGTTTCGCGTGGGCCTGCCATGGGCATACTGCCGTGGCGACCATGCCCCTTCACGGACTTTTCGCCCCGTTCGTCGTCCTCACGGCGAGCGGATCGTTCGCGGGCATATCCGGCACCCGGATACGCCCCAGTTAAGGAGAACGGCATGGATCGCACTCAGAAGAGTGAAGCCGTCGCCGAGCTGAACCGCACCTTCAACGAGGTCGGCGTGGTGGTCGTCACCCGCAACCTCGGCATGACCGTCGCGCAATCGACGGGCCTGCGCAACAAGATGCGTGATGCCGGCGCGAGCTACAAGGTCTCGAAGAACCGTCTTGCCCGGATCGCAGCCGAAGGCACGCCGTACGCGGTGATCGCCGACCTGCTGACCGGCCCGACGGCGCTGGCGACGTCGACCGATCCCGTTGCCGCGGCACGGGTCATCAACGACTTCGCCAAGACGAACGACAAGATCGAGATCGTCGGCGGCGCGATGGGCGGCCAGTTGCTCGACGCGGAAGGCATCAAGGCTCTGGCCTCGCTGCCCTCGCTCGACGAACTGCGCGCCAAGATCGTCGGCCTCATCGTTGCCCCGGCAACGAAGCTGGCGACCATCACCCAGGCTCCCGCGGCACAGATCGCCCGGGTCCTGTCGGCATATGCGGAGAAGGACGCAGCCTGACCGGCGGCTTCCTCATCAACACAACCTTTCTGATTTACGGAGAATATCATGGCTGACCTCAACGCAATCGTCGACCAGCTGAGCGAACTGACCGTCCTCGAAGCAGCCGAGCTGTCGAAGCTGCTCGAAGAGAAGTGGGGCGTTTCGGCCGCCGCTGCCGTTGCAGCACCTGCCGCCGCCGGTGGTGCCGCTGCCCCGGTCGCTGAAGAGCAGACCGAATTCGACGTCATCCTGACCGGCGACGGCGGCAAGAAGATCAACGTCATCAAGGAAGTCCGTGCGATCACCGCGCTCGGCCTGACCGAAGCGAAGGCACTGGTCGAAGGCGCGCCGAAGGCCGTCAAGGAAGGCGTGTCGAAGGACGAAGCCGCCAAGATCAAGGCGCAGCTCGAAGCCGCCGGCGCGACCGTCGAAGTCAAGTAAGCCGCAGGCGGGACAGCGGAGCCAAGGCTCCGCTATCTCCGCCAAGGCCGGCCGGCGGGCCGCAAGGCCCGACCGACGGGATGGAATTAACTTCCATCCCGGCTTGCCAAGGAAAAAGGGGCGGCCCCACGCGGGGACCGCCCCTTTTTCATGCCGGAACCATAGCACCCGTCCTCTTTCACCGACAGTTCATGTCGATGATGCAACGACCGCCCTCATGATCGGCAATTGTCCGGCTTTCGGAGCATCCGCCCCATGATCCTGCCGATTGCCGCAATCACGATGGCGCAGGTCGCCGCCCCCGGGCTCCCGCCCATGGCCCATCCCGGCGACTGGTCGGGCACCCTGACGCTGCCGTCGCGCGCGACGTTGCGGCTCGTCGTGCGTCTGCGGGTCGATGACGGCGGCATCGTGCGCGGCAGCATCGACAGTATCGACCAGCGGGTGTGGAACACCCCGCTCGACGGCATCACGATGACCGCGACGACGCTCGACTTCACCGTACCGGGCAACGGCAGCCGCTATCGCGGACGCTGGGATGCGGCGGCGCGGGGCTGGAGCGGCATCTGGTCACAGGGCGACGCGGCATTTGCCCTGTCGCTGGCCGCAGGCGGCCCGCCGCCCCGCGCGGCGGTGGCGGCGGACGCATGGGCGCTGCCGTCCGATGCGGAGATCGGCGACATCCTCGACCGCCGCATCGCGCAGCGGCCGGGCGAGGCGATCGTGGTCGGGGTGATCGACGACCACGGACGCCGCATCGTCGCGCGCGGTCCCGCCGGGGCCGACACGTTGTTCGAAATCGGTTCGATCACCAAGGTGTTCACCGCACTGGTGCTGGCCGACATGGCGGCACGCGGCGAGGTCGGGCTCGACGATCCGGCGGCGCGCTATCTTTCGCCGGGCTGGACGCTGCCGGTGCGCGGCCGGGCGATCACGCTGCTCGATCTGGCGACGCATCGTTCGGGCCTGCCGCGGTTGCCGCTCAACATGCCCTATGTCGAAGCGGGCGATCCCTATGCGGGCTATACCCCGGCGGCGATGCGCGCTTTCCTGAAGGACTGGGTGCCGGATCGCCCCCCCGGCGCGCAGTATGAATATTCCAATCTCGGCGGTGCGTTGCTGGGGCAGATCCTCGCGCGACGGGCAGGCACCGACTATGAAACGCTGGTCCGCACCCGCATCACCGGGCCGCTGCGAATGCGCGATACGCAGGTGCGATCGTCCGGCGCGGCACTGCGGAACCAAGCCACGCCGCACGACGAATTCCTGCGCCCGGTCGCCGCATGGGACCCGAGCGTGATGGTCGCGGCGGGCGGCCTGCGATCGGACGCGCGCGATATGCTCACCTTCCTCGCCGCCAATCTGGGCTTCGTCCCCACGCCGCTGAAACCCGCGATGGACGCGATGCGCATCGTCCGGGCGCAAGGCGATGGCCCCGACAACGCGATGGCCACCGGATGGACGGTCGCGAAGACGCCGACCGGCCCGGTCGTGACGCACGGCGGCGCGACCGGCGGGTATCTGGCGAACATCGCGTTCGATCCCCTGCGGCGGCGCGGCGTGGTGGTGCTGGCCAATACCCGCGCGGAACCGGGCGTCGACGACATCGCCACGCATATTCTCACCGGCTCCCCCCTCGCCGCCGTGCCGCCGCCGCCAAAGCCGTCGGCCATGCGCCCCGCGATCCGGCTGGCGCCGGACGACCTTGATCGCTTCGTGGGGCGATACCGCCTGCCGCCCGATCAGGTCATCACCGTCTTCCGGTCGGGCGATCGATTGATGATCCAGTTGATCGGGCAACAGGCGATGCCGATCCACCCGTCGGGACCGGCCGATTTCTTCGCGCGGATCGTGGACGCCGAACTACGGTTCCACGCGACGAACGGCATGATCGACAGTGTGACGCTGTTGCAAAACGGTGCGGAGAAGGTTGCACCGCGCCTGTAAGAAGGCCACCGGGGCGACCCACGCCGCCCCGATGGCCCGCGCGCTTACGGCACCGTCACCGTCTGCACCGGCACGCCCTTCAACTCCGGGAGCGCATCCAGTTGCGGCTTCACGCTCGCCAGGTCGCCGACGACGACCAGCGTGAACTTGTCGAGCGGGAACGCCTGCGCGACCGACTGGCTGAACTGCGCGTCGGTGACGGCCATCGTCGCCGGCACATAGCGGTCGAGCCAGTCGGCGGGCAGGCCCAGCGCATCGCGCGTCGCCAGTTGCCCGATCAGCGACGAACTGTCCGAATTGCGCAGAACGAACAGCCCGGCGTTGTAGCTGCGCATCCCCGCCGCCTCTTCCGGGGACGGCGGCGTCGTCTGGAGCGTGCGGATTTCCTTGAACACTTCCTTCAACGACGCACCGGTGACGGCGGTGGTCACATCGGCGTCGAAGCTCCACTGGGCATCGCCCGGACGCTGCACCGTTCCCGATCCCGGCGAATAGGTATAGCCCTTGTCCTCGCGGATGTTGCGGGTGATCCGCGACGAGAAGCTGCCACCGAGCAGCGCGTTGCCGACACGCAGCGGAATGTCGCCCTCGCTCCCGGCCAGCGGCGCGCTCCACGCGAGGCGGATCGTCGACTGCGGTGCGCCCGGACGGTCGACCAGCACGACGCGCGGCCCCGCCGCTTGGCGGGGCACCAGCGACAGCCGCTCCGGCCCCTGCGCCCAGTCGCCGAACGCGCGGGCCACCGCCGCCTTCACCGCCGCCGCGTCGAACCGCCCGGCGACATAGAGATGCGCCCGGCGCGCGCCGAAATTGGCGGTATAAAACGCCTTCGCCTGTTCGAGCGTATAGCCGTTCAGTTGCGCGGTCGTCGGCAGGATGCGGCCATAGGGATGGTCGCCATAGGTCGCCCGCGCCAGCGCATAATCGGCCAGTACCCCTGCCTGTGCCAGCGACTGGGTGAGCGATCGCGCGCGGTTCGCCTTCACCCGCGCGAAATCGGCGGCGGGAAAGGTCGGGCGACGCGCGACGTCGCCGACCAGCGCGACGGCGGCGGGAGCGAATTCGCTCAGCGCGCCCATGTTGATCGCGGTGCCGGTCGCCGATACGCCGACGCCCAGATTGCCACCCATGCCGGCGGCGGCGGTGGCGAGCGCTGCGGAATCGCGGGTCCCCGCCCCTTCCTTCAACATGTCGCCCGCCAGATCGGCGAGCCACGGATCGCGCCCTTCGTCCAGATTGCCGGCGAACACGCGCAGCGACACCGCGACCTTGGGCGCGTTGCCATAGGGGATCAGCGTAACCTGCATGCCGTTGGACAGGGCATAGGTTTCGCTGGCCGGCACCTTGAAGGCTTTGGGCGCACCGATCGGCGGAGCGGGCAAGGCCGCCGGCGGGGTGGCCGTCTGGGCGGCGAGCGGGGCGGCGACGATCGCCAGCCCGGCGAGGAGGATCGAACGCTTCATCTCACTTGGCTCCCTTCGCGGCGGCGGCACCGGGGACGATGGTGTAGATCGACCGGTTGGTCGGCCGGAGATAGTCCTGCGCGGTCTTCTGGATCAGCGCGGGCGTCACCTTGGCGAAGCCGTCCTCGATCCGGTTCACCGCCTGCGGGTCGTTGTCGAACAGCGCATAGACCGCGAGCAGATCGATCAGGCCGACGCGCGTGCCGCCGTCGACCGACGAATACAGGTCGGAGCGCAGCTTGGTCCGCGCCCGGTCCAGCTCGGCTGCGCTCACCGGGGTGGTGCGCAGATTGTCGATCACCGGATCGATCGCGGCGCGAATCTGCGCGTCGCCGAACTGCGGGTCATGAGTGAAGTTGAACGCCCACAGCATCGGCCCGTTGTAATTGTACATGCTGCCCAGATACGCATTGATCCCGCCGCCCAGATCGCCGGTGATGCCGGTATCGGCCTTCAGCTTGCGCGCGAGGCGGCTGTCGTCGCCCTGCAGCAATAGCTGGTCGATCAACCCCATCGCATACCATTCGGGCGTGCCACGCGGTGGCATGTGGTATCCGACCGCGAACCCCGGCTTGGGGGCCAGCGCGTCGACGCGGGACCGGGTCTTTTCCGCCGTCTGGCGCGGTTCGGTGAGGTCGGGGAGCACCACCGGCGCGCCGCGTTGCAGCGGGCCGAAATATTTGCGGACCATCGCCTCGGCCTGCGCGTAATCGATGTCGCCCGCGACCACGAGGACGGCGTTGTTCGGGCGATAGAAGCTGGAGAAGAACTGCGTCGCGTCGGTGACAGTCGCCGCCTCGATCTCCTTCAGGTCGCCGTAGAAGTTGTGGCTATTGTGCCAGTTGGTGTTGGCCAGCATCGGCAGGTCGATCCACGGCCACGTGCCGTACGGCTGGTTGAGGACGTTGACCTTCACCTCGTTGCCGACCACGCCCTGCTGGTTCTTGAGCACCGCATCGTTGATGACCGGCCGCGCCATGCGGTCGGCCTCCAGCCACAGGATGCGTTCCAGCGCGTTCGACGGCGCGATCTCGAAATAATTGGTGAAGTCGAACCGGGTCGATCCGTTCAGAATGCCGCCGGCGTTGCTGATCGTGCTGACGAACACGCCCTTGGGCGCGTTCTGCGACCCCTGGAACATCAGGTGCTCGAACAGATGCGCGAAGCCGGTGCGCTCGCGCGGTTCGACGCGGAAACCGATGCCGTAATAGACGCCGACCGTGACCGTGGGCGCCAGCGTGTCGCGCGACAGCACGACCTTGAGGCCATTAGGCAGCGTGACATAGCGCATGTCGATCGCCAGCTTGGCCGGTGCCGCCGTGGTCGTCGCGCGTGGCTGCGCCAGCACACTCGCCGGCAGCGCGCACAATGCCGCCCCCAGCAGCATTGCCTTCATTCCTCGCATCATATCGTCCCCCTTGATCGTGGTTCAGTCGTCGGGTGCGTCCCCCACCCCATCCCCGGCCGCTTCGTGGACGAGGATGTCGCCGGGCTGGCAGTCGAGCACGCGGCAGATCGCGTCGAGCGTCGTGAAGCGGATCGCGCGCGCCTTGCCGGTTTTCAGGATCGAGAGGTTGGCGAGGGTGATGTCCACCGCCTGCGCCAGTTCGGTCAGCGTCATCCGCCGGGCCAGCAGCACCTCGTCGAGACGGACGAGTACCGCCATCAGACCGTGCCCTCAAGGTCTTCGCGCAGCGCCGCCCCTTCGGCGAACACGCGCGCGAGGATGAAGGCGACCAGCACCGACAGCCAGCCACCGATCGACAGCGTCGATCCGCCCGCCTCGATCCCCAGCCCGTCGAACCGCCGCACGATCAGCGCCAGCGGGAAATCGAGCAACTGGATCGCCAGCAGCGCCCACCCGATCAGCGCCACCCGCCGCGCATTGGGCGACGCGAACGTCTCGCCGATGCGCACCGTGCCCATCACCGCCGACAATCGCGAGAAGATGACATGCGCCGGCACCGCCGCGACGATGCCGAGCAGCAGCAGCCAGCGCACCCCGGCGATCACCGCGCCAGCGTTCGCGGCGGGATATTTGGCGGCGATCTTGGCGGCGAACGCGGCGTGCAGCGGCACGCTGGCGACCAGGGCGATGGCAAAGACGGCGGCGAAGACGATGTTGAGCACCAGCAGCACGCGCAGCACCAGCACCGTGAACCGCAATATCCGATCGCGCCGTGCCATGCCGCTCCCCCGGTCCGTTGCCGCGATGCTATCGCCTGCGTCGTTTGACGGCAAGCGCGTCAGCTCCGCCGCACCTCGCCGTGGAGCCGGGCCTCCAGCCGGTCGATCATCCGGTCGCCCTTGTCCATGAAGATCGGCGCGAGCTTGCCCGACGGCAGCGTCGGCCCGATCAGGAAGGCGGCGGTGGTGCGCGATGTGCGCCCGTCGCTCCAGCGATAGCGCGCGTCGATCGCCATCAGCGGCACGAAGAACGGCCGCTCGCGCGAGGTGACGACATGCAGCGCGCCCTTGGGCAACGCCATCGTCGCCTCCAGATGGCGGCGCTGTCCGGCGGGCAGCGCGAACGGGTCCAGCCCGCGCGGCTCGGTATTGCCGAAGAACGCGGCGAGCTGGTCGTCCTGGCGCGGATTGGCGGTGAGCAGCAGCGTGGCGATCCGCACTTCCTCGACGCCGATCGACGTCGGATTGCCGACCGTCAGGTCGAAATCGAGCAGCGCATTGTCGGCATCGGTCCCGACGCGCAGCGGCGCGAGCTGGAATTCGAGGAAGCCGCGCGGCGGCTCGGGCGCGACGGGCGCGGCAGGCACGACCGGAGCGGCCGGCACGGCGGGCGCGCGAACCGGTGCCGGAGCGATCGGAGCGATCGGTGCCGGGATCGGCGCGGGCGGCTCCGGCGCGGCGAGCGGCGGCACGACCGGTTGCGGCGCGACCGGTACGACATCCTCGACCGCTTCCACCCGTGGCCTGCGCCGCAGCCGCGTCGCGATCAGCGCGACCACGCCCGCCACCGCGATGCCGGCGAGAAACCACACCCACCACGGCATCGCCGCATCGGCGGACGCGGGAACGGGCGTAGCCGCCTCGGGCGTCGCGACAGGTTCGGGCGATGGGGTCGCGATGACCGCCGGTGCCTCGGTCGCCACCGGCGCGGGAGTCGTCTCGACCGGTGGTGCCACCGCCGGCACCGTGCGCGGCGTCGCGGTGGGCTGCGGCACCGGAGCCGCGCGCGGCGTGGGCGTCGCGGTCGCCCGCGGCGCGGGGACAGGACGCGCGACCGGCGTGGCCCGGACGACCGGCACGGCGCGCGGCGTCGGCGTCACGCGCGGCGTCGGGGTCGCCGTTGGAGTCGGCGTCGCCACCACCGGCGGGGTGATGTCATAGATCGGGATGTCGCCCGCGCCCGGCGGGGTCTGTTGTGCGGGCACGGCAAGCAGCGCGGCCGCCGCCGCGATCGTCGGATACAGGATCATGCCCGCCCTCAACCGGGGTTTTGGGGGCCACGTCACGCGCCGCGACGCCCGGTTGCGACGAAACGAGCGTTCGATACGTCGAACCGTTGGCGGCACCGACGCGGTTTGACTCCGCCCGATACGCAGCGTATAGGCCGGCTCTGCTTCAGGACCGGGAAAGAATGCGTCGTCGCGCGGGCGCATTGCAGGTATGGACCTTTAGCCATTGCAGGACGCCCGAAAAGCTGCGGCCCCACCCGGGGTGACGCGGCTTTCGTCGTCCGTTCCGCACGCCAGTCCGGCCGGCACCGGGCACCGAAATTGAACCAGTACGAGGCCAACCAACCCATGGCGACCAAGGCAAGCACGAGCGGCACGCACAAGCGCCGCATCCGCAAGGTGTTCGGCGACATCCACGAAGTGGTGCAGATGCCGAATCTGATCGAGGTGCAGCGCGAGAGCTACGAACAGTTCCTGCGCAGCGATCCGTCGATCGGCTATGTCTCGGGGCTGGAAAAGACGCTGCGGTCGGTGTTCCCGATCCGCGACTTCGCCGGCACCGCCGAGCTGGACTTCGTGACCTACGAACTGGAAAATCCCAAGTTCGACGTGGAAGAATGCCGTCAGCGCGGCATCACCTATGCAGCACCGATGCGCGTTACCCTCCGCCTGATCGTGTTCGAGGTGGACCAGGATACCGAGGCCCGGTCGGTCCTCGATATCAAGGAGCAGGACGTGTACATGGGCGACATGCCGCTCATGACCGAGAACGGCACCTTCTTCATCAACGGCACCGAGCGCGTGATCGTGTCGCAGATGCACCGCTCGCCGGGCGTGCTGTTCGATCACGATCGCGGCAAGACCCATGCGTCGGGCAAGTATCTGTTCGCCGCGCGTGTCATCCCGTATCGCGGCTCGTGGCTCGATTTCGAATTCGACGCCAAGGACATCGTCAACGTCCGCATTGACCGCAAGCGCAAGCTGCCGGTCACGTCGCTGCTCTATGCGCTGGGCATGACTGGCGAGGACATCCTCAACCACTTCTACAACCGCGTCACCTTCGTGCGCGGCGAAGGCGGGTGGCGCATTCCGTACGCGCCGGAAAACTGGCGTGGGCAGAAGCCGTCGTTCGACATCGTCGATGCGAACACCGGCGAGGTCGTGTTCCCGGCGGGCACCAAGATTTCGCCGCGCCTGGCGAACAAGGCGGGCAAGGACGGCCTCGCCGAACTGCTGATCCCGACCGAGGAAATCTTCGGCCGCTACAGCGCCTATGATCTCATCAACGAGACGACCGGCCAGATCTATATCGAGGCGGGCGACGAAGTGTCGGCCGAGAACCTCGAACTGCTCGACCAGGCAGGGATCGAGCGGATCGAACTGCTCGACATCGACCATGTCTCGACCGGCCCGTGGATCCGCAACACGCTGAACGTCGACAAGGCCGAGGAGCGCGAACAGGCGCTGTCGGACATCTATCGTGTGATGCGCCCTGGCGAGCCGCCGACGCTCGAAACCGCCGAATCGCTGTTCGCCGGCCTGTTCTTCGATCCCGAGCGCTATGACCTCTCGGCCGTCGGCCGCGTGAAGCTCAACATGCGCCTCGATCTCGACACCCCGGACACGGTGACGACGCTGCGCAGCGAGGACATCCTCGAAGTCGTCAAGACGCTGGTCAACCTGAAGGACGGCAAGGGCGAGGTCGACGACATCGACAACCTCGGCAACCGTCGTGTCCGCTCGGTCGGCGAGCTGCTCGAGAACCAGTATCGCGTCGGCCTGTTGCGCATGGAGCGCGCGGTCAAAGAGCGCATGTCGTCGGTCGACGTCTCGACGGTCATGCCGAACGACCTCATCAACGCGAAGCCCGCCGTCGCGGCGGTGCGCGAGTTCTTCGGCTCGTCGCAGCTCTCGCAGTTCATGGATCAGACCAATCCGCTGTCCGAAGTGACGCACAAGCGTCGCGTTTCGGCGCTCGGGCCGGGCGGTCTGACGCGCGAGCGCGCAGGCTTCGAAGTCCGCGACGTCCACCCGACGCACTATGGCCGTATCTGCCCGATCGAGACGCCGGAAGGCCCGAACATCGGTCTCATCAACAGCCTCGCGACGTTCAGCCGCGTCAACAAGTACGGCTTCATCGAAACCCCGTACCGTCGCATCGTCGACGGCAAGGTGACGAACGACGTCGTGTACCTGTCGGCGATGGAAGAGCAGAAGCACACCGTCGCGCAGGCGTCGGCGACGCTGAACGAGGACAGCAGCTTCGCCGAGGAACTGGTGTCGGCGCGTCAGGCCGGCGAATTCCTGATGGCGCTGCCGGAAAACGTCACGCTGATGGACGTCAGCCCCAAGCAGCTCGTCTCGGTCGCCGCATCGCTCATTCCGTTCCTGGAAAACGATGACGCCAACCGCGCGCTGATGGGCTCGAACATGCAGCGGCAGGCCGTGCCGCTGGTGAAGGCCGAAGCGCCGTTCGTCGGCACCGGCATGGAAGAGACGGTCGCGCGCGATTCGGGCGCGGCGATCTCGGCCAAGCGGGCGGGCGTGGTGGATCAGGTCGATGCCGCGCGCATCGTGATCCGCGCGACCGGCGAGGTCGATGCGGCCGAAAGCGGCGTCGACATCTACACGCTGATGAAGTTCCAGCGCTCGAACCAGTCGACCTGCATCAACCAGCGTCCGCTGGTGAAGGTGGGCGACGTGGTGAAGGCCGGCGAGGTCATCGCCGATGGTCCGTCGACCGAGTTCGGCGAGCTGGCGCTGGGCCGCAATGCGCTGGTCGCGTTCATGCCGTGGAACGGCTACAACTACGAGGATTCGATCCTCATCTCCGAACGGATCGTGAAGGACGACGTGTTCACGTCGATCCACATCGACGAGTTCGAGGTGATGGCGCGCGATACCAAGCTCGGGCCGGAAGACATCACCCGCGACATTCCGAACGTGGGTGAAGAGGCGCTGCGCAATCTCGACGAGGCGGGCATCGTCTACATCGGTGCCGAGGTCGAGCCGGGCGACATCCTCGCCGGCAAGATCACGCCGAAGGGCGAATCGCCGATGACGCCGGAGGAAAAGCTCCTCCGCGCGATCTTCGGTGAAAAGGCCAGCGACGTGCGCGACACCTCGCTGCGTCTCCCGCCGGGCGTGTCGGGTACGGTCGTCGACGTCCGCGTCTTCAACCGTCACGGCATCGACAAGGACGAGCGCGCGATGGCGATCGAGCGCGAGGAGATCGAGCGTCTGAAGAAGGACTCGGACGACGAGCGCGGCATCCTCAACCGTGCCACCTGGTCGCGTCTGCGCGAAATGCTCGAAGGGCAGACCGCGACGGCCGCGCCCAAGGGCGTCAAGAAGGGCGTGGTCATCGACCGCGACCTGCTCGACCAGATCGATCGTCACGAATGGTGGCGGTTCGCCGTCGCCGACGACGCGGCGCAGGGCAATCTCGAAGCGATCAAGGCGCAGTATGACGAGGCGGTGAAGCGCATCACCGACAAGTTCCACGATCGCCGCGAAAAGCTGGAGCGCGGTGACGAGCTGCCGCCGGGCGTGCTCAAGATGGTCAAGGTCTTCGTCGCGGTGAAGCGCAAGCTGCAGCCGGGCGACAAGATGGCCGGCCGTCACGGCAACAAGGGCGTCATCTCGCGCATCCTGCCGCAAGAGGACATGCCGTTCCTCGAGGACGGGACTCCGGTCGACCTCGTGCTCAACCCGCTGGGCGTGCCGTCGCGCATGAACGTCGGGCAGATCTTCGAGACGCATCTGGGCTGGGCGGCGCGCAACCTCGGCATGCAGGTCGCACGCTCGCTGCGCGACTGGCGCGAGGCGAACCCCGACGCGGTCGGCGGCGAAATGCCGGCGGCGGTCAAGGACCGGCTGAAGGAAATCTACGGCGATCACTATGCCGAGGATATCGACAGCCGTTCGAACGAGCAGCTCCACGAACTGGTGCAGAACATCAGCACGGGCGTGCCGATGGGCACCCCGGTGTTCGACGGCGCGCGCGAAAGCGACGTGTCGGACATGCTGGAACTCGCCGGGCTGCACAGCTCGGGCCAGTCGATCCTGTTCGACGGGCGCACCGGCGACCAGTTCGACCGGATGGTGACGGTCGGCATCATCTACATGCTGAAGCTGCACCACTTGGTCGACGACAAGATCCACGCGCGGTCGATCGGGCCGTACAGCCTCGTCACCCAGCAGCCGCTGGGCGGCAAGGCACAGTTCGGCGGCCAGCGCTTCGGGGAAATGGAAGTGTGGGCGCTCCAGGCGTACGGCGCCGCCTATACGCTCCAGGAAATGCTGACGGTGAAGTCCGACGACGTGGTCGGCCGCACCAAGGTCTATGAAGCGATCGTCAAGGGCGACGACACCTTCGAGGCCGGCATCCCCGAAAGCTTCAACGTGCTGGTCAAGGAAATGCGCTCGCTGGGCCTCAACATCGAGTTGAGCAGCCTGGAAGAGAAGGACGGCCTGGCCGAAGCGGCGGAGTAACCCTCCTACTCCCTCTCCCCTTCANGGGGGGGGGGGGGGGCCAGAATATCTGCCCCCTCCGCACTTCCCCTCTCCCAACCCTCTCCCCTGAAGGGGCGAGGGCTATGAGGTAAGATCATGAACGAACTGACCAATTTCGCGAACCCGGTGGCCAAGCCGGAAACCTTCGACCAGATCCAGATCGGCATCGCCTCGCCGGAGCGCATCCGCTCGTGGTCGTTCGGCGAGATCAAGAAGCCCGAGACGATCAACTATCGCACGTTCAAGCCCGAGCGTGACGGCCTGTTCTGCGCGCGCATCTTCGGTCCGATCAAGGATTACGAGTGCCTGTGCGGCAAGTACAAGCGCATGAAGTACAAGGGCATCGTCTGCGAAAAGTGCGGTGTCGAAGTCACCGTGTCGAAGGTCCGCCGTGAACGGATGGGCCATATCGAACTGGCCGCGCCCGTCGCGCACATCTGGTTCCTGAAATCGCTGCCGTCGCGCATCGGCCTGCTGCTCGACATGCAGTTGAAGCAGCTCGAGCGCGTGCTGTATTTCGAGAGCTACATCGTGATCGAGCCGGGCCTGACCGCGCTCGACAAATATCAGCTCCTGACCGAGGACGAACTGCTCGACGCGCAGGACCAGTATGGCGAGGACGCCTTCTCGGCCGGCATCGGCGCCGAAGCGGTCAAGCAGATGCTGATCGACCTCGACCTCGAAGGCGAGAAGCGCGACCTGCTCGAAGAGCTGGCCGTCACCAAGTCGGAACTGAAGCCCAAGAAGATCATCAAGCGGCTGAAGGTCGTCGAGAGCTTCCTCGAATCGGGCAACCGTCCCGAATGGATGATCCTCGACGTCGTGCCGGTCATTCCGCCCGAACTGCGCCCCCTCGTTCCCCTCGACGGTGGCCGCTTCGCCACGTCGGATCTGAACGATCTCTACCGCCGCGTCATCAACCGCAACAACCGGTTGAAGCGCCTGATGGAACTGCGCGCGCCGGACATCATCGTCCGCAACGAAAAGCGCATGTTGCAGGAAGCGGTCGACGCGCTGTTCGACAACGGCCGTCGCGGCCGCACGATCACCGGCGCCAACAAGCGTCCGCTGAAATCGCTGTCCGACATGCTCAAGGGCAAGCAGGGCCGCTTCCGCCAGAACCTTCTGGGCAAGCGCGTCGATTATTCGGGCCGTTCGGTCATCGTGACCGGCCCCGAACTCAAGCTGCACCAGTGCGGGCTGCCCAAGAAGATGGCGCTCGAACTGTTCAAGCCGTTCATCTACGCGCGCCTCGACGCCAAGGGCCTGAGCATGACGCTCAAGCAGGCGAAGAAGTGGGTCGAGAAGGAGCGCAAGGAAGTCTGGGACATCCTCGACGAAGTCATTCGCGAGCATCCCGTGATGCTGAACCGCGCGCCGACGCTTCACCGTCTGGGCATCCAGGCGTTCGAGCCCGTGCTGATCGAGGGCAAGGCGATCCAGCTTCACCCGCTGGTCTGCTCGGCGTTCAACGCCGACTTCGACGGCGACCAGATGGCCGTCCACGTTCCGCTGAGCCTCGAGGCACAGTTGGAAGCGCGCGTCCTGATGATGTCGACCAACAACATCCTGTCGCCCGCCAACGGCAAGCCGATCATCGTGCCGTCGCAGGACATGGTGCTCGGCCTCTATTATCTGTCGATGGAAAAGACGAACGAGCCGGGCGAAGGCATGCTGCTGGGCGACATGGCGGAGGTGCATCAGGCGCTCCACGCCGGTGCCGTCACGCTGCACACCCGCATCACCAGCCGCGTTCCGCAGACCGACGAGGCCGGCAACCAGTATCTCAAGCGCTATGAGACGACGCCGGGCCGCATGCTGCTGGGCGAAACCCTTCCCAAGTCGCACAAGGTCCCGTTCGAGACGGTCAACCGCCTGCTGACCAAGAAGGACGTCGGCGACGTCATCGACGAGGTGTATCGCCACACCGGCCAGAAGGAGACCGTGCTGTTCGCCGACGCGATCATGGCACTGGGCTTCCGTCATGCGTTCAAGGCCGGCATCTCGTTCGGCAAGGACGACATGCTGATCGCGCCGGACAAGGACAAGCTGGTCGACGAGACGCGCGACCAGGTGAAGGACTTCGAACAGCAGTATCAGGACGGCCTGATTACCCAGCAGGAGAAGTACAACAAGGTCATCGACGCATGGTCGCGCTGCGGCGATCAGGTGGCGACGTCGATGATGGACGAGATCAAGGCGGTCCGCCGCTTCGAGGACGGTCCCGACAAGGGCCGCGAGAAGCCGATCAACTCGATCTACATGATGGCCCACTCGGGTGCCCGTGGTTCGCAGGCGCAGATCAAGCAGCTCGCCGGCATGCGCGGCCTGATGGCCAAGCCGTCGGGCGAGATCATCGAAACGCCGATCATCTCGAACTTCAAGGAAGGTCTGACCGTCCTCGAATACTTCAACTCGACCCACGGTGCCCGCAAGGGTCTGGCCGACACCGCGCTCAAGACGGCGAACTCGGGCTATCTGACCCGCCGTCTGGTCGACGTGTCGCAGGACTGCGTCATCATCATGGAAGACTGCGGCACGCAGCGCGCGCTGGAAATGCGCTCGATCATCGAAGGCGGTGCCACCATCGCCTCGCTGGCCGAACGCATCCTCGGCCGCACCACCGCAGAGGACGTGACCGATCCCAAGACGGGTGAGGTCGTGTTCCCGACGGGCACGCTGCTCGACGAACCGATGGTCGCGCGGATCGAGGGCATGGGGCTTCAGGCGATGAAGATCCGCTCGCCGCTGGTCTGCGAAGCCAAGGTCGGTGTCTGCGGCACCTGCTACGGCCGCGACCTTGCACGCGGTACGCCGGTCAACATCGGCGAGGCGGTCGGCGTCATCGCGGCGCAGTCGATCGGCGAACCGGGTACGCAGCTTACCATGCGTACCTTCCACATCGGCGGTGCGGCGCAGCTCAACGAACAGTCGAACCTCGAAGCGCCGGTCGACGGCACGGTCGAATTCCGCGACCTGCGCCTGATCGAGGACCAGCGCGGCCGCCGCGTGGTGCTCAGCCGCTCGGGCGAGATCGCGATCGTCGACATGGACGGCCGCGACCTCTCGGTCCACCGCATCCCCTATGGTGCGTATGTGCTGTTCGACGATGGCCACATCGTCTCGCAGGGCGACCGCATGGCGGAGTGGGATCCGTTCACCGCACCGCTCATCACCGAAACCGGCGGTACGGTGAAGTTCATCGATCTGATCGAGAACAAGACCGTCACCGAGCGCGTCGACGAAGCGACCGGCATCGCCCAGCGCGAGATCATCGAATATCGCGTGACGACCAAGTCGAAGGAGGATCTGCGGCCGCGCATGACCCTGCTCGATGCGAACTCGGGCGAGGCCGCGCGCTATATGCTGGCACCCGGCGCGACCCTGTCGGTCGAGGACGGTGCGCAGGTGCAGGCGGGTGACGTTCTTGCCCGTGTCGCCCGCGAATCGGCCAAGACCCGCGACATCACCGGCGGTCTGCCGCGCGTCGCCGAGCTGTTCGAGGCGCGTATCCCGAAGGAGGCGGCGATCATCGCCAAGGTCTCGGGCCGCGTGATCTTCGGCAAGGATTACAAGGCGAAGCGCAAGATCGGCATCCAGCCCGAGGATGGCGGCGATGTCGTCGAATATCTGATCCCCAAGTCGAAGGTGATCGACGTTCAGGAAGGCGATTACGTCAAGCGTGGCGACAACCTGATCGGCGGTTCGCCGAACCCGCACGACATTCTGGAAACGCTCGGCATCGAGCCGCTGGCCGAATATCTCGTCAGCGAAATCCAGGGCGTCTATCGACTCCAGGGCGTGAAGATCAACGACAAGCACATCGAGACGATCGTCCGTCAGATGCTGCAGAAGGTCGAGATCACCGACGGCGGCGACACCACGTTGCTGGCGGGCGAACAGCTCGACCGCGACGAGATGGACGAGGCCAACGCCAAGCTGGAGCGCGGTCAGGCTCCGGCACAAGGCAAGCCGGTGCTGCTCGGCATCACCAAGGCCTCGCTCCAGACGCGCTCGTTCATCTCGGCCGCCTCATTCCAGGAAACGACCCGCGTCCTCACCGAAGCATCGGTGCAGGGCAAGATCGATAGCCTGAATGGGCTTAAGGAAAACGTGATCGTCGGCCGGCTCATCCCGGCGGGCACCGGTGCGGGCATGAACCGCCTGCGCGTGGCCGCCACGTCACGCGACGTGGCGCTGCGGGCGCAGCAAAAGGCGCTGGCCGGCTTCGTCGCGCCCCACTCGGCCAAGGAAGAGCACGCCGCCGAACTGGCACGCTCGGCCCGTGACGGTCAGGGCGCAGCCGATCCGCTGGCCGAGGTCGTGCCCTCGGGCACCGGCACCGACGCCGATGCGGGGGAGTATCTGAACGACTGATCGTTCGGGACAGCATGACGTGACAGGCCGCCGTCCGGGCAACCGGGCGGCGGCTTTGTTTGTGGGGGATACCCGCGCAAGCACTTTGATTACCGGCCTATGCTCGAAAACCGGCGGCTGTCCCGTACGCGCCTCCTCCGCGCCCTTCGCGCCTCCGCGTGACCCCAACCCGCGATCTACGTCAGGCGGCCCGGCTCGCGGGGATCGCCCGCACGCCCGGCAAGCGCGCGTTCGGACACAACCCTGTCCTACACGGCATCGACCGGCGCATACTCGCCCGATGCCCAGCCCTCACCGCACACAGATCGTCACCCCGGAACCGTTCCGGGGTCCACCGATCCACCAGCGTCATCGCCGGCCATGGTTGCGAACCAATCGCAACAAACGCGCGGTGAGTGTAAAGTTTGTAAACTTTGGGGGGAATTGGGCAAACACCGGATGCCGCTCAGGGCAAGGCTTCCGGTGTAGAACGGCGCTGCCCGCGCTGTCGGCCAGACCGGAT
>NZ_LMKU01000023.1:142372-155982 GCF_001421635.1 Sphingomonas sp. Leaf25 | reverse complement strand
CGGCCGGTTGTGGAGCGCGTACGTTCACTCTCGGGCCAACCCACCCCCGGCCCCTCCCTGTCAGGGAGGGGAGATGCCAGGGCTCGCTGTCCGACCGCATCTCGATCGGTCCCGGGCGTCCTTCGTCCGGCACGACCTGACGTCTGATTTCCTCTACACCTACCCGTCGCCCCAGCGAAGGCTGGGGCCTCAAGCGGCTCCTGCCGCGCATCCGCGCCGGGAATACGTCCGTCCCCCGCTTCGCCACGCCTTGCCCGGCGCGCCGTTCGGCCAGACCAAAAGCCACGCCACGGGCAAAGCCCGTGTCGTCGGACGGCGCTGCCAGCGCCGCCGGCCGCGCGCGCCTCGTGCGGCGCGGTGCTGCTGCGCTGCACCTTGCCCGGCGCGCGCTACGCCTTGCTCAGCGCCTCGACCCCTCGCTCCAACCCCCGCAGCTCCGCCAGCCCGCGCAACCGCCCGATCGCGGTATAGCCCGGATTGCTCCCCGACTTGCCGAGATCGTCGAGCATCTGGTGGCCATGGTCCGGCCGCATCGGAATCGACCGGCCTTCCGCCACCGACAGCCGGTGAACCGCCTGCACCACCGCGACCATGTCGACCTGTCCGTCGAGATGCTCCGCCTCGTGGAACGCGCCCGGCGCGTCCGCCGCGACGTTGCGCAGATGGAGGAAGCCGATCCGCGACCCGAACCGCTCGACCATCGCCGGCAGGTCGTTGTCGGGGCGCACGCCGAGCGATCCGGTACACAGGCACAGCCCATTCGACGCATTGGGCACGGCGGTGAAGAGGCGGTCGAGATCGGCGGCGGTGCTTACCACCCGGGGCAGGCCGAACAGCGGCATCGGCGGATCGTCGGGATGCACCACCAGTTGCACGCCAAGCGCATCGGCATGCGGACACACGTCGCGCAGGAACGCCACATGATGGTCCGCCAGCCGCCCGGCATCGATCCCGGCATAGGCCGACAGCGCCTGCGCGAAATCGGCGGTGGTGAACCCTTCCTCGCTGCCCGGCAGCCCGGCGATGATCGTGCGCTCCAGCGCCGTCCGCTCGCCCTCGTCCATGGCCGCGAACCGCGCCGCCGCGCGCTCCAGCGTCGCCGCGTCATACGCCGCCTCCGCGCCGGCGCGCCGGAGCATATGCACGTCATAGGCCGCGACCGCATCCAGCTCGAAGCGCAGCGCCTTCGCCCCCGTCGGCAGTTCCCAGCCGAGGTCGGTCCGCGTCCAGTCGAGCACCGGCATGAAATTATAGGTGATGACGCGGATGCCGCATTCGGCAAGATTGGTCAGGCTCTCGCGATACGCCGCGACATGCGCGTCGCGTTCGGGGCCGGCGGTCTTGATCGCCTCCGACACCGGCAGGCTCTCGACGACGTCCCACGTCATCCCCGCCGCCTCGATCAGCGCCTGACGTTCGCGGATCGCCTCGACCGGCCAGACCTCGCCGTTGGGGATCGCGTGCAGCGCGCTCACCACGCCGCTGCACCCCGCCTGTCGAATGTCCCGAAGCGACACGGGATCGGACGGACCGAACCACCGCATCGTCTGTCGCATGCGCATCACCCACTCCTGTCATACCAATCTGGTTATTGGCCTGACCTAAGCGATGTGGCCGGAGTCGTCGAGCCGGAATTGACATCGTCGATCGTTCGGTTAGCCCCGTGGCATGAACGACGCGGGCAATTACCGACTCTATGTGAAAGTCTCGGCCGACATCGCACGGCAGATCACCGAGGGCGACTATGCCATCGGCGCGCGCCTGCCGCCCGAACGGGTGCTGGCGCAGACCTATGGCGTGTCGCGCCCGACGGTGCGCGAGGCGATCATCGCGTTGGAAGTCGACGGGATGGTCGAGGTGCGGATGGGATCGGGCGTCTATGTCGTCGCCGCGGTGCCGCGCGGCGGCATCGCCGCCTATCCCGACATGGGCCCGTTCGAGGTGCTGGAGGCACGGCGCGCGGTGGAGGGCGAGGTGGCGACGATCGCCGCCGGCCGCATCACCCCCGACGCGCTCGCCGAACTGGATGGGTTGCTGGCCGAAATGGCGGCGGCCGAGGATTATCAGGTGAGCGAACGCGCCGACCGCGATTTCCACCTCGCGATCGCGCGGGCGACCGGCAACAGCGGCTTCGTCGCGGTGATCGACATGCTGTGGCAGGCGCGCAACCGCTCGCCGCAATATCTGCTGATGAGCGAAAAGGCGCACGCTGCCGGCGTCTTTCCGCGCCACGACGAACATGTCGCCATTCTCGACGCGCTGCGGTCGGGCGACGGCGCACGCGCCGGCCAGGCGATGCGCGGCCACATCACCCGCGTCCTCGAATCGTTCATGCACGCGACCGAAATCAACGAGGTCGAACGCATGCGCCAACGCTTCGCCCGCGAACGCGAACGCTTCCTCTCGACGCGCTAGGCTTTTTCGTCCCCCGCCAACGCCCGGCGCAGCGCCTGCACCTCGGCGGTCAGCGCGGCGACGCCGGCCTCGTCCAGCCCGCTGCGCGCGAACGCCACCTGCGCCAGACAATGGCTGTCGCCCCGCATCGCCCGGCCGGCATCGGTCAGCCGGACCAGCACCTGCCGCTCGTCCTGCGCGGCGCGTTCGCGCGTCACCAGCCCGGCGGCGGCCAGCCGCTTGACCAGCGGCGTGACCGTGCTCGACTCAAGCGCCAGCCGCTCCGCGATCGCGCCGATCGTCCGCCCGTCCACCTCCCACAGCGCATGGAGCACGAGATATTGCGGATAGGTGATGCCCAGCCGGTCGAGCAGCGGCTTGTACACCCGGGTCATCGCCATCGACGCGCCATAAAGCGCGAAGCAAAGCTGCCGGTCGAGCGGGATCGAAGCGTCCATTACCCTACCCTACACCCTTGGCGGAGTGTCCCCAAGCTTCGCGCTGGACATTATGCCGCACCGATATATATCGCGATATAGATTATCGCGAAAGGAACCAGCATGAGCGTCGATGTCAAATACCGCACCACCGCCACCGCCACCGGCGGCCGCGAAGGCACCGCCGCCAGCGAGGACGGCCGGTTCACCGCCAAGCTGTCCACGCCGCGCGAACTGGGCGGCGCGGGTGGCGACGGCACCAACCCCGAACAATTGTTCGCGGCGGGCTATTCGGCCTGTTTCATCGGCGCGCTGAAGGTCGCCGGACAGCAGTTGAAGCTGAAGGTGCCCGACAATACCCAGGTGACGGCGACGGTCGGCATCGGTCCGCAGGCGGCGGGCGGCTTCGGCATCACCGCCGATCTTCGGGTGGCGCTCCCCGGCCTCGACCCCGCCGATGCGCAGCGGCTGGTTGATACCGCGCACACCATCTGCCCCTATTCGAACGCGACGCGCGGCAATGTCGACGTCGGCCTCACCCTCGCCTGATACGGAAGCGGACGGAGCGGTTGCGCATGGTTGGACGCGCGCGACCGCTCCCCATATCGGGCCGGTTGTTCTCCCACGGAGTCCCCATGACCGACTATCGCAAGACCGACGCGGCGATCGCCCGCCTGACCCCCGAACAATTTTACGTGACGCAGCAAAGCGGCACCGAACGCCCCGGCACCGGCGAATATCTGAACGAGAAGCGCGCCGGCATCTATGTCGACATCGTCTCGGGCGAGCCGCTGTTCGCGTCGGCCGACAAGTTCGATTCGCATTGCGGTTGGCCGAGCTTCACCAAGCCGATCGAGCCGGCCAACGTCGCCGAACTGCGCGACGTGACCCACGGCATGGTCCGCACCGAAGTCCGCTCGGCGGGCGGCGACAGCCATCTCGGCCATGTCTTCCCCGACGGTCCGCGCGACCGGGGGGGCCTGCGCTACTGCATCAACTCGGCGGCACTGCGCTTCGTGCCGCGCGACGCGATGGAGGCCGAGGGCTATGGCGCCTATCTCGATCAGGTCGAATAGCGCCGATCACCGCCGCCGGGCGAACTGCGCCCCGGCGGCGGTCAGCAATCCGAAGATCAGGTGATTGGCACCGTGCAGGCCGATCGTGCTCCTGCCCGCGCGCCATTCGGGTTGCTTGACGCCGAGCAGCGGCCCGACGATCCAGTGCATCGCGCCATAGAATGCCAGCCCGAACCCGACGCCCGACGGGATGACCGCCACATCGTCGCGCGTGATCGCGACATAGGTCGCGGCGGCAGCGGCCGACAGCAACAAATGCCCGCCCTGCACCACCGCCTGCTCGCCGGCCGAGGGCAGCCGGTCGGCCGGCGGTGTCTCCAGTCCCAGCTTCTCCGCCGCCTTGCGCTCCAACACCGCCAGTTCGGACGGCTTGCCGCTCCTGCGCTCGCCCGCGATCAGCAACGCGGTGATGCCGAGGCCCGCCAGCACGCCGCCTGCGACCGCGCCCGCCATCCGACTGCTATCCATCGCCCATATCCTCGCCTCTGTCCTGCCGGTACAACCGGCACCGCCGGTGATGGTTGCCGCCGGCCCCATGCGAACATATATTGAACAGATGGCGCAACTCGACACTCGCGAGAAACTGGCGATCCTGGCGGATGCCGCCAAATATGATGCGTCGTGCGCATCGTCCGGCACCGCCAAACGCAACTCGCGCGACGGCAAGGGGCTGGGCTCGACCGAAGGCATGGGCATCTGCCACGCCTATGCCCCCGACGGCCGCTGCATCTCGCTGCTCAAGATCCTGCTGACCAATAGCTGCATCTTCGACTGCCATTACTGCATCAACCGCAAATCCTCGAACGTCCGCCGCGCGCGCTTCACCGCGCAGGAGGTCGTCGCGCTGACGCTCAGCTTCTATCGCCGTAATTATATCGAGGGGCTGTTCCTCTCCTCGGGGATCATCGGGTCGTCGAACTACACGATGGAACAGATGGTCGAGGTCGCGCGGTCGCTGCGCGAGGATCACGACTTTCGCGGCTATATCCACCTCAAGACGATCCCCGACGCTGATCCCGAACTGGTGCGCCTCGCCGGGGTCCATGCCGATCGCGTGTCGATCAACGTCGAACTGCCGACCGTCGGCGGCCTCAAGCGCCTCGCGCCCGAGAAATCTAGCGAACGGATCGAAGGCGCGATGAAGGACGTCGCCCATGCTATCACCGACGGTCAGGATGCGCGCAAACGCTACAAGTCGGCCCCCAAATTCGCCCCCGCCGGGCAATCGACGCAGATGATCGTTGGCGCCGATGCCGCGACCGACCGCGACATCGTGACCAAGGCATCGACGCTGTACGACCGTTATGCCCTGCGCCGAGTCTATTATTCGGCGTTCAGCCCGATCCCGCAGGCGTCCGCCGTCCTGCCGCTGCAACGCCCGCCGCTGATGCGCGAACACCGGTTGTACCAATCCGACTGGCTGATGCGCTTCTACGACTATCGCCCGGACGAGGTCAGCGCCGCCGCCGACGACGCCACCGGCATGCTGCCGCTCGACATCGATCCCAAGCTCGCTTGGGCGCTGAAATTCCGCGACCGCTTCCCGGTAGACGTCAACCGCGCGCCGCGCGAGATGCTGCTGCGCGTGCCGGGGCTGGGGGTGAAAGCGGTGGGCTCGATCCTGTCGGCGCGGCGCTGGCGGCAACTGACGCTGGCCGATGTCGGCCGGCTGACCGTCTCGGTCACGAAGCTGCGGCCGTTCATCATCGCCAGCGACTGGCGCCCGGTGGTTCTGTCCGACCGCGCCGAACTGCGCCCGGTCGTGGCGCCGAAACGCGAGCAGCTCGAACTGTTTGCGGCGTAAGGTAATTCGTCATTCCCGCGCAGGCGGGAATCCATAGACGCCGACGTTGCGACCCTTGCATCGAACAGCGTGTATGGGTTCCCGCCTTCGCGGGAACGACGAATGGATCGCATGTTCCCGTCGTCTCGACGTCCGCCGCAATAGCGGCCCTCCCCCTGCAAATCCCTCGCAAGAGAAACCTCCGCCCGCCCCCGCCGTTGCCCTGTCTTCCCTCGCCGACAAGGACCCCGCCATGGCCGACGCCCGCATCTACGCCGATCTGAAGGCCGACCACGATCGCCACCGCGACCTGCTGCGGCGGATCGACTCCGCTTCGGGCGACGATCGCGGCGAGTTGTTCGAATCGTTCCGCATCGAAGTGACCGCCCACGCCGCCGCCGAGGAGGAAGCGCTCTACGCCACGATGCTCGCCAACCCCGACCTGCGCGACGAAGCGCGCCATTCGGTGTCCGAGCATAAGGAGATCGACGACTATCTGGGCGAGATCGCGAAACTCGATCCGGCGAGCAACGAATGGAACGAGCGCTTCGCCGAGATGCGCCATCGCTACGAACACCATATCGACGAGGAGGAGGAAGAGATGTTCCCCGCCGCGGCGCAAGAACTGAGCGATGCCGAGGAAGCCCGCATCGCCCGGGTGTTCGAGGATCGCAAGCCGATTGAGGCGGAACTGGCCAAGGCGGGCGAAGCGGGCGACGACCGCGACTGATGCGAGTCGCGGCGCTCGCCAGCGCGGATGATTTCGACGGGTGGCGCGACGCCGCCCGTCGCCTGATCGCCGAACGGGTGCCGCCGCACGACGTCGTCTGGCAGGTCGGCGACCTTCCCACCGACCTGTTCGGTGACGAGGCGATCACCGCCGACCCTGCCCCGTTCCGCGTGCCGCGCGCCTTCATCGATCTGGCGAGGACCGCGATCCTCCATGCCGCGCCCGAACGCTTCGCGCTGCTCTATGCGATGCTCGTTCGCCTCGTCGCCGAACCGCGCCTGATCGACGACCGCGCCGACCCGGCGATGCGCCGGCTGGAGGAAATGGCCAAGGCGGTCCGCCGCGACATCCACAAGATGCGCGCCTTCCTGCGCTTCCGCGAGATCGCCGACGATACCGGCCCGCGCTTCGTCGCATGGTTCGAACCCGAACATCATATCGTCCGCCGCAATGCGCGCTTCTTCGTCGATCGGTTCGCGGTGATGCACTGGTCGATCCTGACCCCCGAACTGTCGCTGCACTGGGACGGCAAGGCGCTCGCCGAAGGGCCGGGCGCGACCAGGGCCGACGCCCCCGACGGCGATCCGGTCGAGGAGGTGTGGAAGACCTATTACGCATCGATCTTCAATCCCGCCCGGCTGAAGAAGGGCGCGATGCTCAAGGAGATGCCGCGCAAATACTGGAAGAACATGCCCGAAACCGCGCTCGTCCCGGCGCTGATCGCGGGCGCACAGGCAAGGGAGGCCGCGATGATCGAGACTGCCCGCACCGCGCCGCAGGGCAACGTGTTGCCCGCATGGGAAGCCTTGCGCGACGAAGCCACCGCCTGCACCCGCTGCCCGTTATGGAAACCCGCAACGCAGACGGTGTTCGGCGAAGGCCCGGTCGATGCGGAGCTGATGATCGTCGGCGAACAGCCGGGCGATCAGGAGGACCTTGCCGGCCACCCCTTCGTCGGCCCCGCCGGGCAGTTGTTCGACCGGGCGATGGCGGCGGCGGGGCTCGACCGCTCGCGCGTCTACCTCACCAACGCGGTCAAGCATTTCAAGTTCGAGGCGCGGGGCAAACGCCGCATCCACGCCAAGCCCGGCGTGGGCGAGATCGACGCCTGCCGCTGGTGGATCGAACAGGAGCGCGCGATCGTCCGCCCGAAAATGACGATCGCGATGGGCGCGACCGCCGCCCGCTCGCTCACCGGCAAGGCGGTGACGATCGGCCGCGAACGCAGCCGCCCGATCACGCTGGCCGACGGCGGCACCGGCTGGATCACTGTCCACCCCAGCTACCTGCTACGCCTGCCCGACCCGGCCGCCGCCGAAATCGAATTCGGCAAGTTCGTCGAGGATCTGCGGAGCGCGGCGGCGGCGGTCTAAAGCCCCAACGCCTTGCGGATAAACAGGTCCGACCGCGACAGCATATCCGCGCGCACGTTGTCGTCGCGCAACTGGTGGTCGAGCTTGGGCAGTTCGACATAGTCGACCGGCTTGCCCGCCGCGCGCAGCCGCGCCGCCATCAGCCGCGACTCACCGACGCCGACATTGTCGTCGCGGTCGCCGTGGAACATCAGCACCGGTGCGCGGATCGCGGCGATGTTCTGCGCGGGCGATCCGGCGCGGACATGCGGCCCCCGCCCGATGAACGCATCGACCTGCGGATAATCCACGAAGTTGCGGTGTTCGCCGCGCAGCGTCTCCAGATCGGTGACGGGCGCGATCGCGACGATCGCCTTGAACAGGTCGGGGTCGAGCACTGGCGACTGCAACGCCGCATAGCCGCCATAGGACCAGCCGACGACCGCCAGCCTGTCCTTCGCCGCGATCCCCTGCGCCGCCAGCCAGCGTCCGCCATCGTTCACGTCGCCGACCGCCGTCGCCCACGACTGGAACCCGTTCTTCTGGAACCACGCATCGCCATAGCCGGTCGATCCGCGGAAATTGGGCTGCAGCACCGCATAGCCGCGCTGCGCGAAATATTGCGCCAGCCAGTCGAAACCCCATTCGTCGCGCGCACCCGGCCCGCCATGCGGCATGACGATCGCGGGCAGTCCCTTGCCGTCGCTGCCCGGCGGCAGCGTCAGATAGCCCGGGATCATCGTCCCGTCCTTCGCCGGATAGGTGACGGCGCGCACCGGGGCCAGCGTGACGGCGGCGAGTTCGGGGCGCAGCGGAAGCAGTTCGCTCAGCTTGCGGCTATCCTTGTCGTACAGATAATAGCGCCCCGGATCGACATCGGACCCGGCGAACAGCACCAGCTTGCGCTCGTCCGCACTCGCATCGACGAAGCTGACGAGCGGCAGGTTCGGCAACGCCCTTGCCAGCGACGCGCCCAGCTTCTTGAGGTCGGGATCGAAGAACACCGTCTGCCGCCGGTCGGTCGCATAGCTGACCCCGACGACGCGGTTCTGGCGGCCGATGCGGACCAGCCCGTCGACGTCGACCTGTGGGTCGGCATGGACCAGCTCGCGCTGCATCGATCCGTCGAGCTTGATGCGGAACAGCGCCTGGCGCCCCTGATGCTGGTCGAACCCATAGACGACGTTCAGGTCGCGATCGACCGCATAGGGGTTGAACCCGCTCGACGCGCTGCCGTTCAGCATCAACGTCGACAGCGGCAACCATTCGCGGCTGTTCGGCTTGCGATAGGAATAGACGATGCGGTCGGCGTTGTAGCCGCTGCTGCCCTGCGGCTGGATACCCGTCACCCGCACCACGCCGTGCCCGTCGGTGATGAACTCGCCCGATTCGGCGCGCGGTTGCTCGACGGTGGTACGCTTCAGGGTGATAGTATTGACTCGCTCGACTGCAAGGCCCGATCGCGATTCGGCCAGATGCGTGCCCGTCGAGGCTTCGGGCACGATCAGCCGGGTCATCAGCACATTGCCGCCGGCGGCGTCGCCACTGCCGTCCGCCAGCCAGTCGATCACGGTGCCGCCGTTCTGCATCAACCCCAGCGCACTGGTGCTGCTGCGCGCGCTCAGCAGTTTCATGTTGCCGCCATCGGCATCGATCGCGACCATCCGCGTGAACATCAGCGCGCCGGTGCCGGTTTCGGACCGCAGGACGATGGTACACACCAGCCGCCGCACCGCCGACCAGTGGCATCCGCCGATCCGGTCGGTGTCGCCATCGCTGCTCAGGATCGATCTCTGGGTGTCGCCGCCGATATCGAACACGGTGACGACCTGCCCGCGCGTCCCGTTCGCCATCACCATCGCCACCCGCGCGCCGTCGGGTGACAGCGCGACATCGCTGATCCGCTCGCGCGCGCCGAATGCCTTGGCCGGATCGATCGGCGCTGTGCCCTGCGCGCCGCCCGTGACCGGCATTCCCACGACGATCAGCGCCAGCGCCAACGACAGTTTCGGCTTCATCGATACCCCCCTCTTCCCGCCGCCGACCCTATCGGGCGGTCGCACGGGTGCCAAGGCGGGTTCAGCGCGCGCGCGGCGACAAACTGCGACAGTTTCCCGCTGGACGAACCGCCGCGATACACATATCGTTTATCGATGCTCCGTCGATCCGTCCTGCTTGGTCCGGCATTGCTGGCAACCGCCTGTACCACCGGCCCCGCCTATCGCGCGCCGGTCGATGCCACGCTGGGCGTGCCCCCCGCCTTTTCGGTGCCGACCGCCGCTGCGCCGCGCACCGACCTGACGCGCTGGTGGCAGCGGTTCGACGATCCGCTGCTGGTGCGGCTGGTCGATTCGGCCGCCGCGACCAACCTCGACGTGGCGCAGGCCGTCGCCCGGCTGGCGCAGGCGCGCGAGCAACTGGCGGTCAGCCGGTCGTCGCTGTTCCCGCAACTCTCCGCCTCGGGCAGCTATTCGCGGCTGGAGGTGCTGCGCGGCGGCGGCGGCACCACCACCCTGCCCGACGGCACCATCGTCCAGCGCAACATCGGCGCGTCGAACAGTTTCTCGGTCGGCGCCGACGCCAGCTACCAGACCGACCTGTTCGGCGGCATCCGCAGCGGCATCGCCGCCTCGCGCGCGCAACTCGAAGCGACGCGCTACGACTATGCGACCGTCCTGCTGTCGGTACAGTCGGAGATCGCGCGCAATTACCTGACCGCGCGGCTGGCGCAGGCGCAGCTCGCCAACGCCCGCGCCTCGATCGCACTGCAGGACGACAATCTGGAGATCGCCGGCTTCCGCGTGCAGGCCGGGCTCGTCTCCTCGCTCGATGTCGAACAGGCGCGCACCGCCCGCGCGCAGACCGCCGCGCAATTGCCGACGATCGAGGCGAGCTATGCCGCCGCTGTCGCGCGACTGGGCGTGCTGACCGGGCAGGCCCCCGGCGCGCTGCGGGCGCAACTGGGTCAGCCCGCCGCGATTCCCGTGGGCGACGTGCGGATCGGCACCGGCATCCCCGCCGATACGCTGCGGCTGCGCCCCGACGTGCTGGCCGCCGAGCGCAACCTCGCCGCCGCCGTCGCGCAGATCGGCGTGGCGACCGCGCAGCTCTATCCCGCGCTCAACTTGGGCGGATCGATCGACACCAACGCCACCTCGTTCGGCGCGCTGACCGACATCATCAACGGCCGCCTGTTCAGCTCGATCGCGCAGACGATCTTCGACGGCGGGCGGCTGCGCGCGCAGGTGCGCGGGCAACGCGCCGCCGCCGATGCCGCCTTCGCCGCCTATAAACAGACGGTGCTGACCGCGCTGGAGGATGTCGAGAACGCGATCATCTCGCTCGACACCGCGACGCGCCGTGAGCACGAGTTCACCGTCGCCGCCGACGCCGCGCGCAACTTCGCGCTGCTGTCGCGGCTGCAATATCGCTCCGGCCTCACCGATTTCACCACGCTCAACCAGGCCGAAGCCTCGCTGCTGTCGGCGCAGAACGGCGTGGTGCAGGCGCGCGCCGACCGGGCAAGCGCGCTCGTCCAGCTCATGACCGCCTTGGGCGGCGGATGGAGCGACGCCGCCATCCCCGACCCCGCAGCACTTCCCACCCCCGACCGCGCCCAATATACCGAGGACCGCTGATGGCCGAGCCGACGCAACCCGATCTCGACCAGTTCCTGCGCGTAAAGCCGCAGCCGCGCTGGCGCAAATGGCTGAAATGGGCGCTGATCGCGCTGGGCGTCGTGCTGCTCGGCCTCGCGGTGCGCAGTTGCGTGAAGGGCGGCGACGCGCCGCAATATGTGTCGCAGGCGGTCGAACAGGCCCCGCTCACCGTCACCGTCTCCGCGACCGGCAAGCTCGCCCCGACCAACCAGGTCGAGGTCGGATCGCAATTGTCCGGCCTCGTCACGCAGGTCGTGGCCGACGTCAACGACCGGGTCATCAAGGGCCAGCCGCTGGCACTGATCGATCCCGAACAGTTGGACGACGCGATCCGCCAGGGGCAGGCACAGGTCAACGCCAACCGCGCGCAGGTCGCGACCGCCGAAGCGACGCTCAACGAGGCGCGCGCCCAGTTGCAACGGCTGGAGGACGTCCGCCGCCTGTCGGGCGGGCGCGTCCCCTCGGCCACCGAACTCCAGACGCAGCAGGCCGCCGTCCAGCGCGCGGTCGCCGGCGTGCGGCAGGCACAGGCTAACGTCGAGGCGTCGCGCGCCCAGCTCAATTCGAGCCAGACGCAGCGCTACCGCGCGATCATCCGCTCGCCGGTCAACGGCGTGGTGCTGGCGCGGCAGGTCGAACCGGGCCAGACCGTCGCCGCCTCGTTCAACACGCCGACGCTGTTCGTCATCGCCGAGGATCTTCGCGGCATGAAGCTGGAGGTCGCGATCGACGAGGCCGACGTGGGGCAGGTCCAGAACGGCCAGCGCGCCGACTTCACCGTCGACGCCTTTCCCGGCGAGACCTTCCCGGCGCGGATCACGCGGGTCGATCTGGGCTCCAACCTCTCGGCACAGACCGCGTCGTCGACCACCAGCACGGCGACGACCACCGGGCAGGTCGTGTCCTATGCCGCGACGCTCTCGGTCGCGAACCCGGACCTGAAACTGCGCCCCGGCATGACCGCCACCGCCGAGATCGTGACACTGGAGCGCCCGCGCGCGCTGCTCATCCCCAACGCCGCGCTGCGCTTCCGCCCGAGTGACGCTGACGCTTCGGCGAGCGGCGGCGGTTTGGCCAGCGCCTTCGGCCCCCCGCGCCGTCGTCGCGGCGGTGGCGCGGGCAAGGCGGCGACGATCGGTCGCGGCTCGCAGCAGACGGTCTATATCGTCGGGCAGGACGGCAAGCCGCAACCGGTGCAGATCACCACCGGCAACAGCAACGGCGCGATGACCGAAGTCACCGGCGGCGGCCTCAAGCCCGGCATGAAGGTCATCACCGCGCAACTCGCCGACGAGAACAGCAAGGCCGGCAGCGCCAAGGGTGGCGCGTCGAAGGGCGGCGGGGCTCCGCGTGGCTGACGTGCCCCTCATCCAGCTTCGTGGCGTCACCAAAAGCTACGGCGCGGGCGCGACCCAGTTTCAGGCGCTCAAAGGAGTCGACCTCGACATCGCGGCGGGGGATTTCGTCGCGGTGATGGGGCCGTCGGGGTCGGGCAAGTCGACCACGATGAACATCCTCGGTTGTCTCGACGTGCCGAGTAGCGGCACCTTCCTGTTCCGCGGCCACCACGTCGAACGCCTCGACCGCGACCAGCGCGCGCTGCTGCGGCGCAACTATCTCGGTTTCGTGTTTCAGGGGTTCAATCTGCTCAGCCGCACCACCGCGCTGGAGAATGTCGAACTGCCTTTGCTCTATCGCGGCGATGCCAAGGCGGAGCGGCGGCGCGCGTCGATGGCCGCGCTCGAAAAGGTCGGGCTGGATCGCTGGTGGGACCATACCCCCGCCGAACTGTCGGGCGGCCAGCAGCAGCGCGTCGCGATCGCCCGCGCGATCGTCACCAACCCCGACGTGCTCTTGGCGGACGAGCCGACCGGCAACCTCGATTCCGAACGCTCGGTCGAAATCATGCACCTGCTGACCGACCTCAACCGCACCAGCGGCATCACCGTGCTGATGGTGACGCACGAAAGCGAGATGGCGGCGTTCGCGCGCACCGTGGTCCATTTCAAGGACGGGCTGGTCGAGCGGATCGAGGCGCAACATGCCCAGGGCGAGGCAGTGGAGGCGTAGGGTCTGTCCTGCGGAGATTGAAGCGTCGTGACGGAGCCGATTTTGATCCGGGGCAAGAAGCGAGGAGCGGAGCGATGCCATGGCATCGTGACCGACGAGCGACGCCGCT
>NZ_LMKU01000023.1:131346-142315 GCF_001421635.1 Sphingomonas sp. Leaf25 | reverse complement strand
CTCCTTGCCGGACGAACACGACAGGGCAATCACGACACTTCAATCTCCGCAGGACAGACCCTAGATGCTCGGCACCACCTTCCTCCTCGCGATCCGCTCGATCCTGCGCCACAAGCTGCGCTCGTTCCTGACCACGCTCGGCATCATCATCGGCGTGGCGGCGGTCGTCACCATCTCGACGCTGGGACAGGCGACGACCAGCGCGGTCCAGTCGAACATCGCCAGCCTGGGCAGCAACATCTTGCAGGTCCGCCCGGGGCAGGGCTTCGGGCGCGGCGGCGGCGGCCCGCGCCCGTCCGATTTCAAGCCGGAGGACGTCGAGGCGATCCGCGACCAGATCGCCGGCGTCACCGCCGTCGCCCCGCAGGCGCAGTCGACCGCGACCGCGATCTACAACGGCGCCAACTGGTCGACGACGATCAACGGCACCACCAACGCCTATTTCACCGTCCAGCCATGGCCGCTGGTGTCCGGCCGCACCTTCACCCCGGCCGAGGAAGCGGCGGGCAAATCGGTCTGCATCATCGGCAACACCGTCAAGACCAACCTGTTCGCCGGCGGCGAGGCGGTGGGATCGCGCTTCCGCATCGGCTCGATCAGTTGCGACGTGGTCGGCACGCTGTCGACGCGCGGCCAGAGCGGCTTCGGCGGCGATCAGGACGATGTCGTCATCATGCCGATCAAGACGGTGCAGCGCCGCTTCACCGGCAACCGCGACATCCGCCTGATGCTGGTCGGCGTCAACCCGGCCTACGACGGTGCGGCGGTGCAGGCGTCATTGACGCAGTTGCTGCGCGAACGCCGCAACATCGCGGGCGGCAAGGAAGACGATTTCAACATCTTCGACACCGCGCAGATCACCGCGACGATCACCAGCACCACGACCCTGCTCACCACCATCGTCTCGGCGGTCGCGGCGATCAGCCTGCTCGTCGGCGGCATCGGCATCATGAACATCATGCTGGTATCGGTGACGGAGCGCACGCGGGAGATCGGCATCCGTCTCGCGATCGGCGCGGTCGCCTCCGAAGTGCTGCTCCAGTTTCTGGTCGAGGCGGTGGCGCTGTCGTGTCTGGGTGGCCTCATCGGCCTGCTGATCGCGCAGGGCGCGGTGGCGGCGCTGTCGCTGGCCAGCGACCTGCCGTTCCTGTTCCTGCCGCAAGTGAACCTGATGGCGTTCGGCGTCTCGGCGCTGATCGGCGTCGTGTTCGGCTATTTCCCCGCCCGCCGCGCCGCCAGCCTCAACCCGATCGATGCGCTCCGGCACGAATAGCCGCGTTTGACCTCCTCTGCCCCAAACCGTCGCCCCAGCGAAGGCTGGGGCCTCAAGCGGCTCTTGCCCCGCACGACAATCACGAGATCCCAGCCTACGCTGGGATGACGTCAGCCGATCACCGAAACGGCCACACCCCGTCATCGGGCAACCGCAGCAACGCCACCGCCACCGGCAACGACACCAGCCCCAGCGCGGCGAAGCTGGCGGGAACCCCCATCCCCGCCCCCAGCATCGTGGTGACGAGCGCGACCAGTGCCACCGTCACCACCGCGTTGACGATGTTATTGGCGGCGATCACCTGCGACCGTTTGTCCGGCGGGCTGCGCGTCTGGAGGATGGCATAGAGCGGCACGACAAAGATGCCGCCGAACAGCGCGATCCCCGCCAGATCGGCCATCAGCCGCCAGCTATCGGGCGTCGCCACGAAGTCCCACACCCCGGCCCCCGGCGTCACCACCGTGAAATGGGTGCAACTCCACCACAAATCGATCTGGAGCAGCGCCAGCGCGAGCCCGGCGGCGGGCACGTAGCGCGCCGAAACCTTGCCTTTCAGCAACCGGTTGACCAGCAGCGATCCGATCGCGACGAACAGGCTGAAGATCGCGAGGAACAGCGTCACCACCCCGGCGGTCGCCCCCAGCGTCCCCGACACCAACGGCGGAAACTGTGACAGGATCACCGCGCCGATCGCGAAGAACCAGCTTATGCCGGTGATCGCCAGCCAGATGCCGCGCGGCCCATGCGCCGCCTTCAGCACGCCCCACAGGCTGCGCAGCGGATTGCGATCGATCTTGACCGTGCCCATCGGCGGCGCATCGGGAATCCGCCGCGCCATCACGAACCCCGCGATCGCCAGCACCGTCGCGACGATCCCAGCATGGAGCGGCGCGATCAGGCTGCCGAGCAACTGCCCGCTCAGGATCGCGACGAACGTCCCCGCCTCCACCAGTCCCGTGCCGCCCATCAGCTCGCCGGAGCGCAGATGCTGCGGCAGGATCGAATATTTGACCGGCCCGAACACCGTCGAATGCAGCCCCATGCCGAACAGGCAGACGAGCAGCACCGGCAGCGACGGCAACAGGAACCCGACCAGCGCCAGCACCATGATGCCGACCTCGATCCCCTTGACCCAGCGGATCAGCCGCGCCTTGTCCCACGCATCGGCCATCTGCCCGGCAAGACCGGAAAACAGGAAATAGGGCAGGATGAACACGCCGGTCGCGATCGTCGCCAGCGCCGCCGCCTTGTCGGGCTGGTCGCGGTACAGCGTGAAATTGGCGAGGAACAGCAACGCGAACTTCAGCAAATTGTCGTTCATCGCGTTCAGGAACTGGACGGCGAACAACGGACCATAGCGACGTTTGGCGAGCAGCGAGAAATCGGGCGCGGACATCGGGTTCCCCTTCGTATGTCCCCATCGGCGAAAGTCGCGCCGCCGCCTAGCGCGGATCGTGGCCCACGGTCTTTTCTCCCCTCCCTGACAAGGGAGGGGCCGGGGGTGGGTAGGCTTGAGGCAGGTGCCAGCGTTCCCTCGCAGGCCAACCCATCCCCAACCCCTTCCTGTCAGGGAGGGGAGTTATGCACCCCCTAATTCGACCGCGTCGGATCGGTCAGCGCGTCGGCCATCTCGCGCGATCCCTCCAGCCTTGCCACCGGCAGCGACCCCGTCTGCCGCTCGATCATCCGGTGGACCCTCGGCGGCGCCTCGCCCTGATGGAGCGCCCGCAGCGCCTCGCTGTTGGCGTCGTCGGCCTGCGTGCGCCGCTGGTTGTGGCGGATGTAATCGAGCCAGGTCGACACATGATAGCGCTCGATCCACAATTCGGGATCGTTGAGGTCGCGCAAGAGCGCCCAGTGATGTGCCCCGTCGCGCCGGCGGATGCGCCGCCGCTCGGCCATCACCCCCAGGAACGCGACGATGTCGGCCGGGCGGATGCGATAGTCGATCGTCACCACCACCGGCCCGGATCGCGGCTCGACCGGCACCTGCGTATCGGGCGTCTCCCACCCGCGCGGATCGAGGTTCGCCGTCTCGATGTCGGGCAGCGGCAGGCGCAGGCCCAGAACCACGCTCAGCATCTGCACCGCCCCCGCCGCCGCCAACGCGAGCGTGACGCCGTGCGTGTCGGCGACCGATCCGAACAGCCAGCTTCCCGCCGCCATCCCGCCGAACGCCGCCATCTGGTACAGTGACAGCGCGCGTGCCACGACCCAGCGCGGGGCGGCCATCTGCACCGTCACGTTGAACGTGCTGAGCGCCGCGACCCAGCCCGCGCCCGCCACCACCAGTGCCGCGAGTGTCAGCGGCAGGATGGTGCTGACCCCCGCCACCACCGCGCCCGCCGCCAGCGCGCTCGCTGCCGCGCGCACGATCCGCTCGGTCGACCAGCGCCGCCGCAAGCGCACGCTGCCCAGCGCGCCGCCAACCGCCCCCACCCCGAACGCGCCCAATAGCGCGCCATAGGTCAGCGGCCCGCCGGTCACGAGGTCGCGCGCGATCAGCGGCATCATCGCCGGCACCGCGCTCGCCGCCAGCCCGAACAGCGCGGCGCGGATCAGCACGGTACGGATGCTCGGCGACATGCGAACATAGCGCACCCCCGCCGCCATCGCGAGGCCGAGCCGCTCGCGCGGCAACAGGCGCGGAGCGCGTGTCGGCCGCCACCGCGCCAGCACCACGATCAGCCCGATATAGCTCAGCGCATTGGTCAGGAACGCCGCCGCCGCCCCCGCCGCCGCGACGATCGCGCCACCGATCGCCGGGCCGAGGCTGCGGGCGATGTTGAACCCCATCGAATTGAGCGCGACCGCGCTCGGCAGGACGCTGCGCGGCACCATGTCGCCGACCGACGCCTGCCACGCCGGCCCGTTGATCGCGGTGCCGCAGCCGATCAGGAAGGTGAACGTGAGCAACAACCACGGGGTCAGCACCCCCTGCCACGCACAGACCGCCAGCAGTACCGACACAGCGAGCATGAAGCCCTGCGCCGCCAGCATCACCCGCCGCCGGTCGAGATTGTCGGCGACCGCACCGGCCCACAGCGAAAAGAACATGATCGGCAGCGTCGTCGACGCCTGTACCAGCGCGATCATCTGCGGCGACGACGCCAGCGAGGTCATCATCCACGACGCGCCGACCGACTGGATCAGCCCGCCGAAATTCGACGCCATCGACGCGATCCAGATCGCGCGGAAGATCGGGATCGACAACGGTCGGGTCGGCGTCGCGGTCGCGATCGTTACGGGAGCGGCGGTCATGCCGGGTGAATGCCGCAGCACGCGAAATAGTGCCATCGCGGACACGCGAAAACATGCGCCTTGCGCAGCGCGCCGATCGGGCGTCAGGCAGCGACGATGCTCCCACCGTTCACCCTTGATGCCGACGGCGCGACGCTGAGCGTGCGCGTCACGCCAAAGGCATCGCGCAGCGCGCTGACCGGCGTGGTGCCGCTGGGCAACGGCACCACCGCGCTGGCGCTGCGCATCGCCGCCCCGCCGGTCGACGGCGCGGCCAACGCCGAAGTGGTGCGGTTCGTCGCCAAGCAACTGGGGATCGCGAAGGGCAAGGTAACGATCGTCAAAGGCGAAACCGCGCGGGTGAAGCAGGTGCGGATCACCGGCGACCCGGCGGTTCTGGCAGCCGCGCTACAGGCGCTGGCTGCAGGCTAGCAACTTCTCCCCTCCCTGNGGGGGGGGGGGGGGGGGGGGTGGTTTGGCCGCTTGTTGAGCGCACAGCTATCCTCGCGGTCCGTCCCACCCCCAACCCCTCCCTTGTCAGGGAGGGGAGCAAAGGTAACTCCCCCCTACGCCCGAATATCGCGCCGGAACGTCTCGGGCAGGAACAGCACGCCCAACACCAGCGTCACCACCGCCAGCACCACCGGATACCACAGGCCGTAGTAAATATCCCCGGTCGCCGCGACCATCGCAAAGGCCGTGGTCGGCAGGAAGCCGCCGAACCAGCCATTGCCGATATGATAGGGCAGCGACATCGACGAATAGCGGATGCGGCTGGGGAACAGCTCGACCAGCAGTGCGGCGATCGGGCCATAGACCATGGTGACGAGGATCACCATGAACCACAGGATCGCGACGACCTTGACCGTGTCGATCCGCGCCGGATCGGCCTTCGCCGGATAACCGGCGGCGACCAGCGCGGCGGCGATCTCGCCCTGATAGGCGGTGATCGCGGCGGCCCGCGCCGCGCCGTCCACCGTCGCCGGATCGGGCGCGGTCAGCGCGGCATTGCCCACCTGCACGCTGGCGATCGTGCCCGCCGGCGCCTCGACATTGGTATAGCTGATGCCGTTCTTCGCCAGATAGGATTTGGCGATGTCGCAGCTTTTGGCATCGAACTTGTTGCTGCCCACGGGATCGAACTGGAACGAGCAGTCGGCGTCGTGCGCGATCACCCGCACCGGCGCATTCGCCTGCGCGGCGGCGAGCGCCGGATTGGCCGCCTGCGTCAGCGCGCCGAACAGCGGGAAATAGGTGAGCGCCGCCAGGGCGCAGCCGGCCATGATGATCCACTTGCGCCCGATCTTGTCCGACAGCCAGCCGAAGAACACGAAGAACGGCGTGCCCAGCGCCAGCGATACCGCCAGCAGCACGTTCACCGTGGCGCCATCGACCTTCATCATCTTTTCAAGGAAGAACAGGACGTAGAATTGCCCGGTGTACCACACCACCGCCTGGCCCATCGCCGCGCCGAACAGCGCGATGAGCACAACTTTCAGGTTCGGCCAGCGCAGGAACGCTTCCGTGAGCGGCGCCTTCGACGTCTTGCCCTCCTCCTTCATCTTCAGGAACACCGGGCTTTCCGACAATTGCAGCCGGATCCACATCGACACACCCAGCAGCAGGATCGACACGAGGAACGGCAAGCGCCAGCCGAAGCCGGCGAAGCTCTCCTCGCCCAGCGCGTTGCGAAAGCCGATGACGACCAGAAGTGCTGCGAACAGCCCCATCGTCGCCGTCGTCTGGATGAAGCTGGTGTAGAGGCCCCGCTTCCCATCGGGGGCATGTTCGGCGACATAGGTCGCAGCGCCGCCATATTCGCCGCCCAGCGCCAGCCCCTGGAGAATGCGCAACAGCACGAGGATGATCGGCGCGGCGACGCCGATCGTTGCGTACGACGGCAACAGCCCGACCGCGAAGGTCGACAGCCCCATGATCCCCATGGTGACGAGGAAGGTGTTCTTGCGCCCGACCAGATCGCCGATCCGCCCGAACACCAGCGCGCCGAACGGCCGTACCGCGAAGCCGGCGGCGAACGCGCCCAGCGCGAGGATGAACCCGGTCGTCTCGTTCACGCCCGAGAAGAACTGTTTCGAAATATAGCTCGCGAGCAGCCCGTAGAGGTAGAAGTCGTACCATTCGAACACCGTGCCGAGCGACGAGGCCGCGATTACCAGTTTCT
Source organism: Sphingomonas sp. Leaf25 (assembly GCF_001421635.1). Lineage (NCBI taxonomy): Bacteria > Pseudomonadati > Pseudomonadota > Alphaproteobacteria > Sphingomonadales > Sphingomonadaceae > Sphingomonas > Sphingomonas sp. Leaf25. The sequence continues at coordinate 135,620 of NZ_LMKU01000023.1, read as the reverse complement.
CGTTCTGACCCTTGGGGTGCGCCCCGGCCGTCGTCGTGTCCGCCATGACGGCATCCTCTCCTATGTCCCGGTCGCTGTCGGCCGGGGTGTTTACCTCCCCTCCCTGACAGGGGAGGGGGCTGGGGGTTGGGTAGGCCCGTTATCGCGCGCTTACCTGACTTCGCGGGCCGACCTACCCCCGCCGTCTCCCTTGTCAGGGAGGGGAAAAGCGGAAAACCGGCCCGATGCACGGGCGCGATCGTTCGCCGCACCTCCTTGCCGCGCCAGTGTCACGCCTGCGCCGCACATCGCCTAGTAAGACCTTGGTCGTACCCCCTCACGGCTTGACGCACGCCCGCACGAGCGCAGATCAGGGAATACAGGAGAGAGATATGACCCAGACGATCCATGCCGCCCCAAAGGACGACGCGGCCAAGCTGGACAAGGCCGAGTATGACGCGCGCACCGCCGCCTCGGTCGCCGACCCCGAAGCCTATTGGCGCGAGGGCGGCACCTGCATCGACTGGTCGCGGCCCTATACCCAGGTCAAGGATACCTCGTTCGACGAGGCCGATTTCCGCATCCGCTGGTTCGCCGACGGGCAGACCAACGTGTCCGCCAACTGCCTCGACCGCCATCTGGCAGAACGCGGCGATCAGGTCGCGATCCTCTGGGAAGGCGACGAGCCGGGCGAGACGCGCCAGGTCACGTACCGCGAACTCCACCAACAGGTGTGCTGCTTCGCCAATGTCCTGAAATCGAAGGGCGTGAAGAAGGGCGACCGTGTCACCCTGTATCTGCCGATGGTCCCCGAAGCGGCGGCGGCAATGCTCGCCTGCACCCGCATCGGCGCGATCCATTCGATCGTGTTCGGCGGCTTCTCCCCCGACAGCCTCGCCAACCGCATCGTCGATTGCGACAGCAAGCTGGTCATCACCGCCGACGAAGGCTGCCGCGGCGGCAAGCGTATCCCCTTGAAGGCCAATGTCGACAAGGCGCTGGCCCATGCCCCCGCCGTCGAAACCGTGATCGTCATCCGCCGCAGCGGCGGCACCGTTGCGATGCAGGACGGCCGGGACTTCTGGCTCCACGACCTGCTGGCCGATGCCTCGCCCGACTGCCCGCCCGAACCGATGGATGCCGAGGACCCGCTGTTCATCCTCTATACCTCCGGCTCGACCGGCAAGCCCAAGGGCGTGCTGCACACCACCGGCGGCTATCTAGTGTGGGCGCACACCACTTTCCGCGACGTGTTCGACTACCGCGAGGGCGAAGTGTTCTGGTGTACCGCCGACATCGGCTGGGTCACGGGGCACAGCTATGTCGTCTATGGTCCGCTCAGCAACGGTGCGACGACCGTCATGTTCGATGGCGTGCCCAATTATCCCGACCATGGCCGCTTCTGGGAAACGATCGACCGGCTCGGCGTCAACATCTTCTACACTGCCCCCACCGCGATCCGCGCGCTGATGCGCGAGGGCGACAAATGGGTGACGAAGGCGAGCCGGGCGTCGCTGCGCATCCTCGGATCGGTCGGCGAGCCGATCAATCCGGAGGCGTGGGACTGGTATCACCGCGTCGTCGGCGACCGTCGTTGCCCGATCGTCGATACCTGGTGGCAGACCGAAACCGGCGGCATCCTCATCTCACCCTTGCCCTATGCCACCGATCTCAAACCCGGCAGCGCAACCAAACCGCTGCCCGGCGTCCAGCCAGTGATCGTCGATGCCGAGGGCAAGGTGCTGGACGGCGCGACCGAGGGCAATCTGTGCATCGCCGATAGCTGGCCGGGGCAGATGCGGACGGTGTGGGGCGATCACGATCGCTTCTTCCAGACCTATTTCACGACCTATCCCGGAAAATATTTCACCGGCGACGGGGTGCGGCGCGACGCGGACGGCTATTACTGGATCACCGGCCGCGTCGACGACGTCATCAACGTCAGCGGCCACCGCATGGGCACCGCCGAGGTCGAAAGCGCGCTGGTATCCCACGCCAAGGTCGCCGAGGCCGCCGTCGTCGGCATGCCGCACGACATCAAGGGGCAGGGCATCTACGCCTATGTGACGCTGAATTCGGGCGAGGAACCCTCCGACGCGCTGCGTACCGAACTCCGCAACTGGGTCCGGCAGGAGATCGGTCCCGTCGCCACCCCCGACGCGCTGCAATTCGCGCCCGGCCTGCCCAAGACCCGCTCGGGCAAGATCATGCGCCGCATCCTGCGCAAGATCGCCGAGAACGACACCGCGAACCTCGGCGACACCTCCACACTCGCCGACCCGTCGGTGGTCGACACGCTGGTCGCCGAGCGTATCTGCCCGGCGTGAGCACGACTGCGTCACTCTCCGGCGCAACCGTACCGCCGCGCGGGCGAGAGGCAAGGACGGCTCGACCCTTCACTACGCCCCTCCCTGAAAGGGAGGGGTCGGGGGTGGGTTGGCCGGTTGTCGAACGCCGGTGTTTCCTCGCTGGCCGACCCACCCCCAGCCCCTCCCTTTCCGGGAGGGGCGTAGTCGAGCCATCGTTCTGCATGACCCCGGCCCTCCGCTCGCGCGGGTGCAAGGCCATCCGGCGTCCACGGACTCCCCGATGACCACCATCCTCGTCGCCGACGACCATCCGCTGTTCCGCCAGGCGTTGGGCGTCGCGATCATGGCGGTGGCTCCGGCGGCACATATCGTCGAGGCCGGCTCGCTCGACCGCGCGGTGCAGGCGGTGCGCGACCATGGCGACCTCGCGCTGGTCCTGCTCGACCTGAACATGCCCGGCGCCATCGGCTACAGCGGCGTCGCGCTGCTCCATGCCGAGGCACCCGCCGTGCCGATCCTCGTCATCTCGGGCGCCGACCGCGCGGCGGCCTTTGCGCAGGTCGCCCGCTTCGGCGCGGTCGGCTTCGTCGGCAAGGATGCAGGCCTGAGCGAGATCGAGGCGGCGATCGCCGCCGCACTGGCGGGCGACCGCATGGCCACCGACGCGCCCGACGACAACGACATCGCCACCCGCGTCGCCTCGCTCACCCCCACCCAGCTCCGCGTCCTGCTCGGCGTGCTGGCCGGGCGGCTGAACAAACAGATCGCCCACGACCTCGGCATGGCCGAAGCCACGGTCAAGGCGCACATGACCGCCGTGCTGCGCAAGCTCGACGTCGGCAACCGGACACAGGCGGCACTGGCCGCCCGCGCGCTGGGGGTCGAGGTAACGGGATAACCTTCGATTACCGCGCCGGCATCGCGGCGCGCAACCGCTGCGCCATCGCCTCCATCTCGGCACGGCTGGCCCGCACCCGCGGCACGCGCGGCGTATCGGGGATCACATGGACATGCAGGTGGCAGACATGCTGGTTGCTCGCATTGTTCTGCTGCAACGAAAAACCGCTGTTGCCCAGCGCGCGCCGCTGCGCGGTCGCCACCCGGCGGACCATGGACATCACCGCCACCAGATCACGATCCCCCAGATCGTACAGGTTGCGCACCGGCCGTTTCGGGATGACCAGCGTGTGGCCGGGGCGCTCCCATTCCAGCGGGATGATCGCCATCACCCGCGCGTCCTGCGCGACGATCGACGCCGGCAACTCGCCCCGCACGATCCGGGCAAAGACATTGTCGCCGTCATACGGCGCATCGAGCGGACAGGGCAGCGCGTCGCCGGCGGGCACGCCGCGCGTCCCGCCCGACAACACGCTCGCCACGCCGAGCGCCGGGACCAGCAGCCACGCCCCGATCGATCGCCTTGCGAACCGCCTCATCGCGCGGCCACCGGCGGCGGCAGGCGCGCCTCCTGCGACGCGATGATCTGCCAGCGCCCCTGCCGCCGCAGCCACGTATCGGTCCCGAACGATTGCGCCTCGCGGTTCGTCGCCGGGTCGTGCCATTGTTCTGCCCACACCACGATCGCGACCGTGCCATGCTGATGGACGTCGGCGCGCAGCAACTGGCTCCGCGTCATCCGTGGCGCGTTGCGCAGCGCGGCGATCGCCTGCCGCTTGCTCCATCGCTCGCCGTTGGCCAGCGACCAGACGGCATCCTCGGCGAACAGCCGCTCGACGATGCGCACGTCGCCGGACACCAGCATCGATGCCAGTTCGGCCTCCCCCTGCCACAGCGTCCGGCAGACCGCCGCTTCGCCGTGGCAGGCGCCGGGCGGCGTCTCCGCCCGCGCCGCTGCGGAAAGCGCGGCGATCCCCGCGACGATCGTGGCGCCGAATATCCGTCCTGCCCTAGCGCGTCGCATCATCGCCCCCTTGGCTCCCCCACAGGGGCGGGATGCTACCATCGGCGCGGCGGGAACGGGAAGCA
>NZ_LMKU01000023.1:86969-131312 GCF_001421635.1 Sphingomonas sp. Leaf25 | reverse complement strand
CCCGCGAACCTCGCCAGATACAGGAACGAGCCAGTCGCGAACCGATCGCAACAAACCCGTCGTTAGTGTAAACTTTGTAAACTTTGGCCGGGTCGTGACGGCCCCGCCATGGGCAGCCCGGCGCGCTTCGTCATTCCGGCGAAGGCTGGAATCCATACACACTGACGACGCGCCTCCTGACCGGAAGTCGTTCCGATCACCCCCAGGCCCGCCACGGGCAAAGCCCGTGTCGTCGGACGGCGCTGGCAGCGCCGCCGGCCGGCCGCGCCTTGGGCGGCTCGGCGTAGCTGCGCTACGCCTTGCCCGGCGCGCTTCGTCATTCCGGCGAAGGCCGGAATCCATACCCACTGACGACGCGGCTCCCAGCCGGAAGCCGTTCCGATCACCCCCAAGCCCGCCACGGGCAAAGCCCGTGTCGTCGGACGGCGCTCACCGCGCCGCCGGCCGGCCGCGCCTCGGGCGGCTCGGCGTAGCTGCGCTACGCCTTGCCCGGCGCGGCTACCCACGCATCGAACACCTCCCCCGACAACGGCTTGAGCAACACCGCCACCCCCATGTCCCGCGCCGCCTCCGCCAGCGTTCGGCTGGCATCCGCCGTCACCAGCGCCGCGCGCAGCCCCGGCACCCGCTCCCGAAGCTGCCCGATCAGCGTCAGCCCGTCGATCGTCCCGCCCAGATCATGGTCGACGAACGCCACCGCCACGCCGTCCACCTGGGCCAGCGCCTCGTCCGCCCCCGCCGCGATCCGCACCCCATGCCCCCGGCTGGCCGCCAGCGCCGCCATCCCGCGCCGCACCCCGGCATCGTCGTCGACGATCAGGCAGCACAGCGGCCGCACCGCCTGCGGCACCGCGCGCACCGGTGCCGTCACCACCGGCCCCTGCCCGATCGCCAGCGACACCGCGAACCGGCTGCCCCGCCCGACCCGGCTGTCGAGGTCCACCGCCGCCCCCAGCAGCGTCGCGGTCCGCGCGACGATGGCGAGGCCCAGCCCCAGCCCGGCATCCTCGGCCGTCGCCAGCCGCTCGAACTCGCGGAACACCCGGCCCCGCGCGTCCTCGGGGATACCCGGCCCGCTGTCGAACACCTCGATCCGCGCCAGCCCCCCGCGCCGCCGCACCCCGATCACCACACCCCCCCGGGCCGTATAGCGCACCGCATTGCCCAGCAGGTTCTGCACGATCGATCGCAGCAGCACCCGGTCGGTCCCGACCACCGCATCGCCCGCCCCCAGCCGCAACCGCAGTCCCTTGGCCCGCGCCTGATCGGCAAAACTGTCGACCAGTTCGGCGAGCAGGTCACGCACCGCAAACCGCGTCGCCACCGGCACGATCCCCCCGGCGTCCAGCCTGGAAATATCGAGCAGCGCGCGCAAAAGCTGGTCCGCCGCCGCGATCGACTGGTCGATCCGCGTCACCAGTGGCTGCTGGCGATCGTCCGCCCCGCGCGCCAGCGCGGCGGTGAACAGCCGCGCGGCATGCAGCGGCTGCAACAGGTCATGGCTCGCGGCGGCGAGGAACCGGGTCTTGTCGGCGGTCGCCCGCGCCAGCGCGGCATTGGCGTGCGTCAGCGCGACGGTCCGTTCGGCGACCCGCCGTTCCAGCTCGGCACGCGCCGTCTCCACCGCGCGCAACGCCTGCGCTTCGGCGGTGATGTCGGAGAAACACATCACATAGCCGCCGCCGGGCATCGGTCCGCCGACCGTTTTCAGCACCCGCCCGTCGCTGCGCACCCGTTCGAAACTGTGCCGCCGCCCGCGCCGCATATGCGCCAGCCGCCGCGCGACATGATCGTCGACCTCGCCCGGCCCGCAATCGCCGCGCAGCGCGTTGAACGCGATCGCATCGGCCACCGGCGCGCCCACCCGGATCATGCCCGCCGGAAAGCCGAACAGATCGATATAGCGCTGATTCCACGCGACGAGGTTCAGCGCGGCATCGACCACGCTGACCCCCGGATCGATATGCTCCAGCGTCGCCGCCAGCAGCCCTTGCGAGAATTGCAGGCTCTGCCCGCTGGCATCGAGCATCCGCGCGACCTCGGCCACGTCCAGCCCCTCGCCCGACAGCGCGGAGGCCACCAGCCGCCGGGCCGACGATACGCCGACCACCTGCGCCACCAGCCGTTCGGCCCGCCGTGCGGCGCGGGCATCGACATGGGTGCCCTCGCCCAGTTCGCTCGCCGCCCGCTCTTCGCCCACGAAGCGCGCGACCAGCCGGACCAGTTCGGGCAGGTCGCGCACCGGTGCCACCCGTTCGTCACGCACGATCGCCAGCCGCGGTGCCCGGCTGCGCGCCACCGTCCAATGCACCAGCGCGTTGATCGCCAGCGCGGCCAGCGCGCCCATCGTCAGCGGCCCGGCCCCGCCGACCGACGGCAGCACGACGATCGGGTGGCCGACCAGCACCGGCACGAACAGCAACAGCCCCCATGCCGCCAGCCCGCTCGCCAGCCCCGCCATCGCCGCCTTGGGATCGCGCCCGCCATGCGCCACCGCCAGCAGCAGCGCGGGGGCGAACTGCGCCATCGCGGCAAAGGCGACGATGCCGCTCGCCGCCAGCCCCTGCCCGGCAGGCGTCAGCAGCGCATAACCCAGCGCCACCGCCATCATGCCGAGGATGACGCCGCGCCGCACCCACAGCAGCACCCGCCCGACCTGCGCCGATCGCCCGAGGCGCGGATGGCGCAGCAGCAGCGGCGCGATCAGGTCGTTCGACACCATCGTCGCCAGCGCCACCGTCTCGACCACGACCATGCCCGTCGCCGCCGAAAACCCGCCGACGAACCCGAGCAGCGCCAGCCCCGGCGCGCCGCCCGACAGCGGCAGCCCGATGACCAGCAGGTCGGGCCGCACCCCCGCCGGATCGGTCAGCCCGGCCAGCGTCACCGGCACCACCAGCACCGCGAACAACGCCAGATAGCCGACGAACGGCCAGCGCGCCCGCACCGGATCGGCGGGGCTGGCGGCGGCGATCACGCTCACGTGGAACTGGCGCGGCAGGCACAGCACGGCGGCGGCGGCCAGCATCGTCACCACCGCGAAGTCGAGCGCGGCGGGCGGCTGCGCAAAACCCTGTCGCAACCGCGCGATGCCCGCCGCGCGCACGCCGGAATCGGCATTTGTCACCAGCAGCACCGCGAACAGCGCGACGGCGGCGAACGCGGCCAGCTTCACCAGCGATTCGACCGACACCGCCGCCAGCAGTGCGCCGTCCGCCCGCCCGCGCCCGTCGACCCGCGTGCCAAAGCCGATCGCGAACCCGGCCAGCACCAGCGAGGTCGCGATCATCGGCCGCGTCGCATCGGCCATCCCCGCCAGCGCGGCATAGGTCGTGCCGACCGAGCGCAACTGGAGCGCGACATAGGGAATCGTGCCGAGCAGCGCGATCAGCGTCACCAGCGCCGCCACCCCCCGGCTGCGCGAGAAGCGCGCGCCGATGAAGTCGGCGATCGAGGTCGCGCCATCGGCCTGCACCGCCGCGACCAATCGCGCGAGCAGCCGGGGCGCGAACGCAAAGACGAGGATCGGGCCCAGATAGATCGGCAGATAGGCCCAGCCATCGGCCACCGCGCTGCCGACCGCGCCATAGAAGGTCCAGCTACTGCAATAGACCGCTAGGCCCAGCGTATAGACGATCCGCCGTTCGCGCGGACCCGGTCGCCGCGCCCGCGCGGCCCACGCCACCGCGAACAACACGGCGGCATAGCCGATCGCGACCGCGAACAGCACGATCCCGTTCAAACGCTATGTCCCCTGCCGCATCGCGCCGTCTTACGTCGGAAACCGCCGCCGCGCTATCCGGGCGACGCGGCCGATCCGGCGAGCAGTCCGCCATCGAGATGCACCTCGCTGCCGGTCATATACGCCGCCTCGTCCGACGCCAGCATCGCCACGACGGCGGCGACTTCCTCGACCGTACCGAAGCGTTTGAGCGGGGTGTCGGCGACCAGCGCCGCCATCCGTCCCGCGCGGTCCGGCCCGTCGCCCAGCATCGCCTCCCACATCGGCGTCAGGATCGCGGCGGGGTGGACCGAGTTGCAGCGGATGCGCCACCCCTGCTGCGCGCAATACAGCGCCACGCTCTTGCTATGGTTGCGCACCGCCGCCTTCGACGCGGCATAGGCCGCCGCGCCGGGAATACCGACCAGTCCCGATCGTGACGAGATATTGACGATCGACCCCGCGCCCGCCGCCTTCATCGCCCCGATCGCATAGCGACAGCCAAGGAACGTTCCGTCGAGGTTGACCGCATGGACCGCGCGCCAGTCGGCAAGGCTGGCATGTTCGGGATCGTGCGGCACCATGCCCTGCTCGAACCCGGTCACGCCAGCATTGTTGACCACGACATCGGCCACCGGCACCGCTTCGGCCAGCCGCGCCCAATCGCCTTCCTCGCGCACGTCGAGCGCCACGAAGCGCACGCCAATCGCCTCGGCCACCGCCTGTCCGGCTGCGGCATCGATGTCGGTCAGCACGACCCGCGCGCCTTCGCCATGGAAGCGTTCGACGATCGCCCGGCCGATACCGCGCGCACCGCCGGTCACGACACAAATCCTGTCGGTCAGTCGCCGCATCGCCGTGCTCCGGGTTCGGACGGTCCTTGCGTGGTGGGCGCTGACGGGCTCGAACCGCCGACCCTCTCGGTGTAAACGAGATGCTCTACCAACTGAGCTAAGCGCCCCTTAGCGGGGAACCGGCGGAATACCGTGGTTTCCGCCAGTTGCAAGCCCCCTTGTTGGAGTCCGCTCCACTGACGTGGAGGCGGTGCCGGCCCACTCCCCCGCCCGGCCACCCACAGCGTATCCTGAGTGAGTGGCCGGGCGGGGGAGCGGGCCGGCACCGCAAAACGCGCGTCAGCGCGTTTCAGACAGATGCCTACGCCCAGCCCAGTCCAGCGCTCGCCACCGCCCCGGCATAGCCGTTCATCCCCGCCACCGCCCGCGCGGTCAGGACGATGAACGCGCGCCTGCGGTCGGCCGGATCGTCGCGCCGCTCGACAAGGCCGGCATCGACCAGCGTCCCGATCCAGCGCAGCGCGGTCGTCGGCGGCACCGCGGCGGCGATGCACAGGCTCGACACCGATACCTGCGTGCGCTCCAGCCATGCGGCGAACAGGTCGAGCAGCATATCCCACGCCGGATCGGCGAACAGCTCGGCCGGCAGATACTGCCCGCGCAGCCGCCGCGCGCGGATCGCGCCGCGCACCTCGGCGGCGGTCACGGTTCCCATCACCCCGGCGGGCGGCGGGGCGGCATAGTCCTTCGAGCGGTCGCGCACGCTCCCGCCGGCATCGCCCTCGCCGCGCGCCAGCCGCGCCAGCACCTCGGCGATCCGCGCGACCTCCTCGTTCAGCCGCCGCAGCCGCTCGCTGTCGGGGTCGCGGTCCTGCACGCCCCCCACCGCCGCCCGGCCCAGCGCGATCGCCGCCACCCGGTCGGACAGGCCGGCATCGCACAGCAGATCGGCCGGGCCGCCGAGCAGATGCAGCGTCACCGTGTCGATCTGCTCTGCGCCGAACGCCACGACCATTCGCGCCCGGTCGCGCACCGCCCGCTCGCGCAGGACCGGCAGGACGGTATCGAGCAGGTCGGCGCCAGCCCCGGCAGTTTCGATCAGGTGAAGGTCGGCATGGGCGATCCCATCCAGCGCCGCCGCGACGTCGTCGCCGCTGGTGATAGTCGCCACCACCTGCACCCCGCCATGCGCCGCCGCGCGCACCGCCATGTCGCCGCCCGCGCGATCGAAGGCGATAACGATCGCCCGTCGCACGTCCGTCGCCCCGCTCGAAAACCCGTCAAACCCCAGCCCCACCCGTCATTCTCCCTGGTTGAATCGCGCCGCCATGGCCGCGGATCGGGGCAAAGGCCAGCCGGCAGCGGACGGTCTATTCGATCGACTTGACGATCTCCTCGACCATCTTCTTGGCGTCGGCCAGCAGCATCATGGTATTGTCGCGGTAGAACAGCTCGTTATCGACCCCGGCATAGCCGACGCCGCCCATCGACCGCTTGATGAACAGCACCGTCTTCGCCTTTTCGACGTCGAGCACCGGCATGCCGTAGATCGGCGAGGTCTTGTCGGTCTTGGCCGCCGGATTGGTCACGTCGTTGGCGCCGATGACGAAGGCGACGTCGGTCTGCGCGAATTCGGCGTTGATGTCCTCCAGTTCGAACACATCGTCATAGGGCACATTCGCCTCGGCGAGCAGCACGTTCATATGCCCCGGCATCCGCCCCGCGACCGGATGAATCGCATATTTCACGCGGACGCCATGTTCCTTCAGCTTGTCGCCCATCTCCCTGAGGGCGTGCTGCGCCTGCGCCACCGCCATGCCATATCCGGGCACGATGATGACCTGTTCGGCCTGGCTCATCAGGAACGCGGCATCCTCGGCCGATCCCCGCTTCCACGGCCGGTCGATCGCCGCACCGCCGCCCGCGCCACCGCTGTCGGTCGCGCCGAAGCCGCCGGCAATCACGCTGATGAAGCTGCGGTTCATCGCCCGGCACATGATGTAGGAGAGGATCGCGCCCGACGATCCGACCAGCGCGCCGGTGACGATCATCGCGGTGTTGCCAAGCGTGAAGCCCATCGCCGCCGCCGCCCAGCCCGAATAGCTGTTGAGCATGCTGACGACGACCGGCATGTCCGCCCCGCCGATCGGGATGATGAGCAGGAAGCCGATCGCGAACGACGCCACCAGAATGGTCCAGAACGGCCACGCATCCTGGCCATGCGCGAATACCACGACGCATAGGAGGATTCCGACCAGCACCCCTAGGTTGATGCCATGGCGACCGGGCAGCAGGATCGGTTTGCCCCCCATGTTGCCGTTCAGTTTCAGGAACGCGATGACCGACCCGGAAAAGGTAATCGCCCCGATCGCGACGCCCAACGCCATCTCGACCTTGGCGACGGGGTTGATGACCGCGAACGGCTCGCCGATCATCGGCACGACCAGCGACGAAATGCCGAAGGCCGCCGGATTGAGATAGGCGGCGATCCCGACCAGCACGGCGGCAAGGCCCACCAGCGAGTGGAACGCGGCGACGAGCTGCGGCATGGCCGTCATCGCGATCCGCCGCGCGGTGACGAGGCCGATGACGGCGCCGAGGCCGATGGCGCCGAGAATCTCGACGACGGTGATCCAGTCGATGTCGAAACGGCCTACCGAACATTCCTCGGATATGCAGATGGCGGTGCCCGGCACGTGCGTCACCAGCGTCGTGACCACCGCGATCCCCATGCCGATCATGCCGAGGCGATTGCCCCGCCGGCTGGTGGCGGGCGACGACAGTCCGCGCAGCGCCAGGATGAAGCACACCCCCGCCACCAGATAGGCGAGCGCGACCCATGGATTGACCGGTGCAGCCTCGTGCATCCCCTCAGCCCTTCTTCTTGTACATGGCGAGCATGCGTTCGGTGACGGCGAACCCGCCGAAGATGTTGATGCTGGCCAGTACCACGCCGAGCAGCCCCAGCCATTTGGCCCCCGGCACCCCGGCGGCGGCGGCCGCCACCAGCGCGCCGACGATGATGACCGAGGAGATGGCGTTCGTCACCGCCATCAGCGGGGTGTGCAGCGCGGGCGTCACCGACCACACGACATAATAGCCGACGAAACAGGCCAGCACGAAGATCGACAGGATTGAGAGAAAGTCCATGGGTCCGTGTCCTCTGGCTCGGGTCAGGTCGACAGGCGCGGGTTCACGACCTGCCCGCCGCGCGTCAGCACGATCGCCTGGGTCACTTCGTCGTCGCTTGGCAGCACCGGGCGGCCCGCCTCCTTGTCCCAATAGGCGGCGAGGAAGTTGTAGAGGTTGCGCGCGAACAACGCCGAGGCATCGGCCGCCAGCCGGCTCGGCACGTTGCGGTGGCCGACGATGGTGACGCCGTGGCGCACCACGCTCTCCCCCGCCACGCTGCCCTCGACATTGCCACCCTGCTCGACCGCCAGATCGACGATCACGCTGCCAGCGCGCATGCTCGCGACCTGCGCGTCGGTGATGAGGCGCGGCGCGGGGCGGCCGGGGATCAGCGCGGTGGTGATGACGATGTCCTGCTTGGCGATATGGCCCGACACAAGCTCGGCCTGTGCTTCCCTGTATTCGGCGCTCATCTCGCCGGCATAGCCGCCCGCGCCCTCGCCCTCGATCCCCGCCACCTTCTCGACGAAGATCGGTTTGGCGCCGAGCGACTGAATCTGCTCGCGCGTCGCAGAGCGGACGTCGGTGGCGCTCACCTGCGCGCCGAGCCGCCGTGCGGTCGCGATCGCCTGTAGCCCGGCCACGCCCACGCCCATCACGAACACCCGCGCGGCGCTGATCGTGCCGGCGGCGGTCATCATCATCGGGAACGCGCGGCCATAGGCGGCGGCGGCGTCGAGCACCGATTTGTACCCGGCAAGGTTCGCCTGCGACGACAATATGTCCATCGACTGGGCACGGGTGATGCGCGGCATCCACTCCATCGCCAGCGCCTCGAGCCCAAGCGCGGCATAGCCGTCGACCCGCGCACGCTCCCCGATGGGATTGAGCGCGGCGACCAGCCATGCGCCCGGCTTCACCCCGCCCAGACTGTCGGGCGCCGGCCCCTGTACGCCGAGCACGACATCGGCATCGGCCAGCACCGCCGCCCGGTCGCCAAGGGTCGCGCCAGCGGTGGCATAGGCAGCGTCGTCGATCGACGCCCCGGCGCCGGCCCCCGCCTCCACGGCAAGGGTCGCGCCGAGCTGGATCAGCTTGCGGACGGTTTCGGGGGTGGCGGCAACGCGGCGTTCATCGGCGGCCTGTTCGGCAAGAACGGCGATCCGCATCTCAGGATGCGATCAGCCAGACGACCAGCGCCGCGAGCAACGCGCAGAAAACGGTCCCCCAGGTGAACCAGCGCAGAAAGCTGGTGTAGGTGCCCGGATGTGCGGGCGGTCGGCCGTTGGTCGCCATGGTCGGCTCTCCTGTGCGTCCGCTTGTCGGACGGCTCTTTGGACGCACCGTACCGTGCCCGTCGCCCGTCGCCAAGCCCTGCAGGCCATCCGCGCCATTAAGGGCGTTTTTACACGATGCCGCCTAGAACTGCCCCGGTACGGGACGATGGACAACGGGGATGGGCGATGATGCGAGGCGGACAGCGAGTGCTGATGGTCATCGACGACGAACCGGCGCAGCGCCGGCTGGTCGCCGCCATCGCCGCCAGGCGTAGCTGGCGCACGGTGTTCGCCGCCGATGCCGAGGCGGCGATCGCGATGCTCGCCACGCCCGACGGCGCGGCGCTGGACGCGGTGCTGCTCGACCATTGGTCGCCCGATGCCGATGCCGGCGCGCTGATCGGCGAGTTGCACCGCCACCGCCCCGCGCTCCCCATCCTGATGCTCACCGCCAACGGATCGGTCGCGGGCGCGGTCGCGGCGATGCGCAGCGGGGCGAGCGATTTCCTGGTCAAGCCGATCGCCGCCGAACGGCTGCTCGCCGCGCTCGACGTAGCGGCCGGCGGCGAGGCGAGCGGCGAGCTTCGCCCGCTCACCGAAAAACTCTCCGCCCCGCTGGCGTTCGACGAGATCGTCGGCTCGGCCCCGCGCTTCCGTGCCGCGCTCGCCATCGCCGCCAAGGCGGCACGCGCCCGCGTGCCGGTGCTGATCGAGGGTGAGAGCGGCGTCGGCAAGGAAGTGGTCGCCGAGGCGATCCACGCCGCCTCCCCCCGTGCGCGCAAGCCCATCGTCCGGGTCAATTGCGGCGCGATCCCCACCAACCTTGTCGAAAGCGAGCTGTTCGGTCACGAAAAGGGCGCGTTCACCGGCGCGTTCGAACGCAAGACCGGTCGGTTTCAGGAGGCGGACGGCGGCACGCTGTTCCTCGACGAAGTCGGCGAAATGCCGTTCGAGGCGCAGGTGAAGCTGCTGCGCGTGCTGCAATCGGGCGAGGTCCATGCGGTCGGCGCGCGCCATCCGCGCGAGGTCGACGTGCGGGTCATCGCCGCGACCAACAAGACGCTCAGCGTCGAGGTGGAGGCCGGGCGCTTCCGCGAAGACCTGTATTACCGGCTGAACGTGGTGCAGGTGACGATCCCGCCGCTTCGCGACCGCAGCGGCGACATTCCGGCGCTCGCCCGCCACCTGATGGCGCGGATCGCGCAACAGCCGGGGTTGCGCCAACTGGGCATCACCGACGATGCCATCGCGCTGCTGTCGACCTATGCGTGGCCGGGCAACGTCCGCCAGCTACAGAATGCGCTGTTCCGCGCGGCGGTGCTGTGCGACGGCGATGCGCTGACCCGTGCCGATTTCCCGCAGATCGCACAGATCGCCGACGGCGGCGAGGCACGGCCCGCCACCGCCCCGCCGCGCCACGGCGATGCCGGCGGCGTCACGCTGTTCCGCCCCGACGGCAATCTGCGCGCGCTGGACGAGATCGAGGCCGACGTCATCCGCCTCGCCATCGGCCATTATCGCGGCCGCATGACCGAAGTCGCCCGCCGCCTCGGCATCGGCCGCTCCACCCTCTATCGCAAGCTGGGCGAACTCGGCATCGACCAGAACGCCGCCTGAAGCCCTCTCCCCTTCAGGGGAGAGGGTTGGGAGAGGGGCAGTGCGCTACGCCTCCCGCCACTCCCCCGACTCCAACCCGTCCAACGACCACTCCCCCACCCGCCAGCGCACCAGCCGCAGCGTGGGCAACCCGACCGCAGCCGTCATCCGCCGCACCTGCCGGTTGCGCCCCTCGCGGATCGTGATCGACAGCCAGTGATCGGGCACCGACTTGCGGAACCGCACCGGCGGCACCCGCTCCCACAACACCGGCGGATCGATCGCGGAAACCTCTGCGGCAAGGGTCGGCCCGTCGTTCAGCACCACCCCCTGCCGCAACCGCGCCATCGCCGCCTCGTCGACCGCGCCTTCCACCTGCACGAAGTAGGTCTTGGCCAGCTTGAAGCGGGGATCGGCGATCCGCGCCTGCAACCGGCCGTCATCGGTCAGCAGCAGCAACCCCTCGCTGTCGCGGTCGAGCCGTCCGGCGGGATAGACGCCGGGCAGCGCGATATGATCGCTCAGCGTCGCGCGCGCGGTCGGACTGCCGCGATCGGTGAACTGCGACAGGACGCCATAGGGTTTGTTAAACAGGATCAGCCGGGCCATGCCGCCCGTCTGGCGCAACGCCCCGCCGCTTGTCGAGGGGCGCGCCGCCCGGTCGCCGCATCCTCTGGCGACCGGCTTTCCAAGAAAATACTTCACCCCGCCGGGAAGCCGTTTTGAAGGGCCACGAATAGGTGATAATAATCATACCTTGAACTCCAGCCCGATGCCAGTCATCGGAAGAGAGGCAAGACAATGTTGATAGCAATCAGCACATTGGCACTATTGGCGGCGGCCACCATCTATTCGGTTCTCCATACCGCCGGACAGATCGAACACATCGAAACGAAGGATACCCTGCCGCTACCGTGAGTCGCGGCGGCGGATCGTTCCGTCGATCCGGTTGCGTCGGGTCATGGCCTTCCCCCTCAACCCGACGCGGCTGCCAAGGATCGATACATGCTTTCGGTGTTAGCTGCTCGACGGGCAACGGGTTCAGGATGGGCAGAATTCAGCCACAGATTTTTCTGTTGTCCATCCTTGCCGGTTGCTCGTCCTTGCCTGGCGACGCAACATCCGACCGGATCGATGCTGCGCAACGTGCTTCAAAATTTGGATCAACTGCCGATTGGAAAATTTCCGACGCAAACTGGTCGAAGAATACCAGAACCATGCGGGATCGTGCGTATCGATTCTGCATCGAACGATACGAAGCAAACATCATATGCTTCGATGAGCAGGACTATTCCCTGATAGCGGCCAATCACTCGGAGACGAACGCGCGCCGCGCCATTGTCAAAGAATCCGGCTACCTTCCCTTTGACAGCATTCGGTCCCGTCCAGAAGCGTTTGACGAAGCCCGCCGGTATTGCTTCTCAATCTATCAGGATGCAGGTGCAGCGGACGCACGAATGCTGGGTCCCTGCCTTTCAAATGCAACCGGCAGCGATTTTTTCAGCATCATACCGGTTTCATAGGCGATCGACGCAAGCGACAGAAATCGCCCCAGTTTTCGCGAGAACGACCATCCGCAACATCGTCATCCTCACCGGCGCGGGCATCTCCGCCGAATCGGGCATCGCCACATTTCGCGGCCCCGGCGGCCTATGGGAAGGACACCGCGTCGAGGACGTCTGCACCCCGCAAGCGCTCCGCGCCGATCCCGATCTCGTCCACCGCTTCTACGACCTGCGCCGCGCCGCACTTGGCGGCGTGAGCCCCAACCCGGCGCACGACGCGCTCGCCCGGCTCGATGCCGCATGGCCGGGCGAGCTGCTGATCGTCACCCAAAATGTCGACGACCTGCACGAACGCGCGGGCGCGAAGCGGCTGCTCCACATGCACGGCGAGTTGAAGTCGCAACTGTGCGCGCGCTGCGGCGACCGGCGGCCGCGCGATGGCGATCTGCCACCCGGCAGCGAATGTCCGGCGTGCGGTGCGCCGCGGCTGCGCCCCGACATCGTGTTCTTCGGCGAGATGCCGTACCAGATGGACCGGATCGAGGACGCGATCGCGGTGTGCGACCTGTTCGTCTCGATCGGCACGTCGGGCGCGGTCTATCCCGCCGCCGGCTTCGTCGAGCTTGCCAACCATGTCGGCGCGGCGACGCTGGAGCTGAACCTCGATCGCTCGGCCGGATCCGACCGGTTCGATGAAAGCCGCCTCGGCCCGGCCGGCGTGCTGGTGCCGGCGTGGGTCGACGAACTCCTCAGCGGTCACTCCACCCAGTCGAGCCCGATGTCGCGGTAAAGCATCCGGTCCTCTTCCCAATTGGGCTTCACCTTGACGTGGAGATAGAGGTGGACGCGCACGCCGAGCAGCTCCTGCAACTCCTTGCGCGCGGTCGCGCCGATTTCCTTGATCCGCTGCCCGCCCTTGCCCAGCACGATCGCGCGCTGCGTCTCGCGCGCGACATAGATCTGCTGGTGGATCTCGACCGATCCGTCCTCGCGCTCCAGATAGCGTTCGGTGTCGATCGCGCTGGCGTAGGGCAGTTCCTCGTGCAGCTGGTGATACAATTGTTCGCGCGTCACCTCGGCCGCCAGCATCCGGTCGGTGGCGTCGCTCACCTGATCCTCGGGGAAATGCCACGGCCCCTCGGGCATCCGCTTCGCCAGCGCCGCCTTCATTTCGGGGAGGCCGTCGCCGGTCGTCGCGCTGACGAAGAACGTCTCCTCGAACGCCGCCATCTCGTGCAGCCGCGCGGCATGGTCGAGCAGGCGCGGCTTGTCGGCGATGTCGACCTTGTTGAGGATCAGCAGCTTCGGCTCCTTGCGATCCGCCAGCGGCTCGACGATCGCGCGGACCTTGGGGCCGATGCCGCCCCGGCCGTCGACGACCACCGCGACCGCATCCGCGCCGTGGGTTCCTTCCCACGCCGCCGACACCATCGCCCGGTCGAGCCGGCGCTTCGGTTCGAAGATGCCCGGCGTGTCGACCAGCAGCAACTGCGTGGTGCCCTCGATCGCGATGCCCATCAGCCGGGTGCGGGTCGTCTGCGCCTTGGGGCTGGTGATCGCCACCTTCTGCCCGACCAGCGCATTGACCAGCGTCGACTTGCCGGCATTGGGGGCGCCGAGAACCGCGACGAGGCCGCACGACTGGGAAACAGGATTCAAGGGCAAGGACTCGCTTCGTTGAACGGGGGAAAGCCGGTCCCATACCCCGCCCGCCCGCCGGACGCAAAGCGCGCTCGGTCCGACTTGGCGCTTGATCGCCGGGGAAAGCATGGCTATCCATTAGTCAGACAAGTAAAACAGGAGAGGGGAGCTTCATGCCCAAGGCCCGACCGACACTGGCGCGCAGCCTGCGCCGCCATGCCCGCCACTGGCTCGTGGGCACCGCCTGCGCGCTGATCGCGACGACCGCCTCGGCACAGACCGCCGCCCCCACCCCGCAGCCGGGCGAGCCGGCCAAGGTCACGATCCGTGGCGATCAGGGCGGCCCGACCTACGACAAGCGCATCTTCACCCAGTTCGCCGAGCATCTCGGCAACGGCATCTATGGCGGACTGTGGGTCGGCAACGACCGCACCATCCCCAACACGCGCGGCTTCCGCAACGACGTGGTGGCCGCGCTCAAGCGCCTCGGCGTGCCGGTCATCCGCTGGCCCGGCGGCTGTTTCGCCGACGAATATCACTGGCGCGAAGGGATCGGCCCGAAGGCCAAGCGCCCGGTCAAGATCAACACCCATTGGGGCGGCGTGACCGAGGACAATGCGGTCGGCACGCACGAGTTCATGGACCTGACCGAACAGGTCGGGGCCGAGGCCTATATCTCGGGCAACGTCGGCAACGGCTCCCCGCGCGAAATGGCCGAGTGGGTCGAATATATGACGCAGGAGGCCGGCACGCTTGCCGACGAGCGCGCGAAGAACGGCCGCAAGCAGCCGTGGAAAGTGCCCTATTTCGGCATCGGCAACGAGCTGTGGGGCTGCGGCGGCAACATGCGCCCCGAATATGCGGCGGACGAGACGCGCCGCTTCGCCACCTTCATCAAGTCCCCACGTGGCAGCCGCATCCTCAAGATCGCCTCGGGTGCCAACGTCGACGACTATAACTGGACCGAAGTGATGATGCGGCAGGCGATCGGCCAGATCGATGCCGTCTCGCTCCATTACTATACCGTCCCCGGTGGCTGGGCGCCCAAGGCCTCGCCGACCGAATTCGGCGAGGCGGGCTGGGCCGAGACGCTGAGCCTGACCTACAAGATGGACGAGCTCATCACCAAGCATTCGGCGATCATGGACAAATATGATCCGCAGAAGCGCGTGTGGCTGGCGGTCGACGAATGGGGGACGTGGTACGGGCAGGACCCGGGCACGCATCCGGGCTTCCTGCGCCAGCAGAATACGATGCGCGACGCCCTGGTCGCCGCGATCAACCTCGACATCTTCGCCAAGCACGCCGACCGGGTAAAGATGACCGCCATCGCCCAGATGGTGAACGTGCTCCAGGCGATGATCCTGACCGACGGGCCGAAGATGGTCCTGACGCCGACCTATCATGTGTTCGAGATGTACAAGCCGTTCATCGACGGCACGGTGCTGCCGATCACGGTCGCCAGCCCCTATTATTCGCGCGACCAGTGGTCGATCCCGGCGGTGTCGGCCTCGGCGGTACGCGGCAAGGACGGGGTGATCCATGTCGCGATGTCGAACGCCGATCCCAACCGGCCGACCACGGTGCAGGCGGCGCTGACCGGCATCGCCGGCACCAATGTCACCGGCCGGGTGCTGACCGCGCCGACGATCACCGCGCACAACAGCTTCGACGCGCCGAACGTGGTGACGCCGGCCGCCTTCACCGGCGCGCAGGTGCAGAACGGCACGCTCACCGTCACGCTGCCGGCCAGATCGGTGGTGATGCTCGACCTGCGCTGATCGGGCGTCATCGCGATGGCGACGCCGTCGACCCACAGCGGGTCGGCGGCGTCGTTCGTTTCGGGGGTTGGCGTGGCCGCCGCCACGGCCTAGCCTTTGGCAATGGCCACCAAACCTCCCCTGCCCGGCGCCGCGCCGGACCGCGCCGCCCGGCTGAAAGCCATCATCGGCGGATCGACCGGCAATCTGGTCGAATGGTTCGACTGGTATGTCTATGCCGCGTTCGCGCTGTATTTCGCGCCGCACTTCTTTCCCGACGGCGATCGTACCGCGCAGTTGCTGAGCACCGCCGCCGTCTTCGCGGTCGGCTTCGTCATGCGGCCGATCGGCGCGTGGATCATGGGCATCTATGCCGATCGCCACGGCCGCAAATCGGGGCTGTCGGTGTCGGTCACGCTGATGTGCGCCGGATCGCTCATCATCGCGCTGACCCCGGGGTACGAGACGATCGGCGTCGCCGCCCCGGTGCTGCTGGTGATCGCGCGATTGATGCAGGGGTTGTCGGTCGGCGGCGAATATGGCGCCAGCGCCACCTATCTCTCCGAAATGGCGGGCAAGGACCGGCGCGGGTTCTTCTCGTCGTTCCAGTATGTCACGCTGATCTCGGGCCAGTTGCTCGCCATCCTCGTCCTGCTGATCCTACAATCGACGCTGTCGGAAGGCGCGCTCGACGCATGGGGCTGGCGCATTCCGTTCGGCATCGGCGCGGTGCTGGCGGTGGTGGTGTTCTATATCCGGCGGGGTCTGGCGGAGAGCCACAGCTTCACCGCCGCCAAGGCGGCGGGCGCGCCCAAATCGGGCTTCTGGCTGCTGGTGACGCAGCATCCGAAGGAAACGGCGGTGGTGATGCTGCTGACCGCCGGCGGCACGCTCGCCTTCTATGCCTATTCGATCTACATGCAGAAGTTCCTCGTCAACACCTCGGGCTTCAGCCGCGAGGTCGCGAGCCAGATCAACGCCGTCACGCTGTTCGTCTTCATGCTGCTGCAACCGGTGGCGGGGGCGCTGAGCGACCGGATCGGGCGCAAGCCGCTGATGATCGCGTTCGGGGTGGCGGGCGTGCTGTTCACCTATCCGATCTTCTCGACGCTGGAGCACACGCGCGATCCGGTGATTGCCGGGTTGCTGGTGATGGCGGCGCTCGTCATCGTGACTGGCTATACCTCGATCAACGCGGTGGTGAAGGCGGAGCTGTTCCCGGCCCATATCCGCGCGCTGGGCGTGGCGCTGCCCTATGCGCTGGCCAACACCATCTTCGGCGGCACCGCCGAATATGTCGCGCTGCGCTTCAAGGACGCGAAGTTCGAACAGGGCTTCTACTGGTATGTGACGGCGATGATCGCGATCTCGCTGATCGTGTACCTGCGGATGCGCGACACGCGGACCAACAGCCAGATCATGGAAGACTGATCGGCGCAGAGGGACCATTCTCGACCCCCCATCGTCATTCCCGCGCAGGCGGGAATGACGATGGGTGCTTGCATAGCCGATCCAAGACCCGTCGACCGCAGACAGCTACCCGGCGATCTCCGCCAGCACCTCCTGCACCCGCGCCAGCCGGTCGGCCGGATCGTCGATCCGCTCCGCCAGTATCCAGCGGCCGTTCTTCCCGGCCAGCCCGGCCGCCTCCGGCATCGCCGCCTTGCCGTGTGGGGTGAGCGCGATTGCCGCCGGCCCGGCATCGATCCTGGCGATGCCGGCGGCACAGGCCAGCAACTGCACCCGCTTCAGATCGATCAGCCGTTGCACCTCGCCCGGCAACGCCCCGAACCGGTCGGCCAGTTCCTCCTCATACGCATCGAGCGCGCCTTCCTCGCCGATCCGCGCCAGCCGGCCATAGAGGGTAAGGCGCACCTCGGCCTCGGGAATCCATATTTCGGGCAGGCACCCGGCCAGCCCCAGATGCACCTCGGGCACCCAGCGGCTGACCGTCTCGCCCCGCACCGCGCGCAGCGCGCGGGTCAGCAGGAACTGGTACAGGTCGATGCCGATCAGCTTCATGTGCCCGGCCTGCGCCTCACCGACCAGATCGCCCGCCCCGCGCAGGTCGAGGTCGCGCGCGCTGATCGCGAAGCCCGCACCCAGCCGGTCGAACGCCTGCAGCGTGCGCAGCCGCTGCATCGTCGCCTCGCCCACCTGCCGGTCGGGTTCGGTGGTCAGCAGCACCTGCCCCCGCCGCCCGCCGCGCCCCACCCGCCCGCGCAACTGGTGCAACTGCGACAGGCCGAACCGGTCGGCATGGTGGACGATCATCGTGTTGGCGCGCGGCACGTCCAGCCCCGCCTCGATGATGTTGGTCGCCAGCAGCACGTCGCCATCGCCCTGCGCGAAGCCGACCATCGCCTCATCGATCTCGGCCGCCGCCATCCTGCCGTGCGCGACAACGACACCCAGTTCGGGCGCCAGCCGCCGCAGCCGCTCCTCCAGCGCGGCAATATCCTCGATCCGCGGCACCACGACAAAGCTCTGCCCGCCGCGCGAGCGTTCGCGTAGCAAGGCGGTCCGCACCGTCGTATCGTCGAACACGCCCAGCGTCGTACGGATCGGCTGCCGCCGCGCGGGCGGCGTCGCGATGACCGACAATTGCTGCAACCCGATCATCGCCGATTGCAGCGTGCGCGGGATCGGCGTCGCCGACAGCGTCATGACATGATCGCTCAAGGCCCGCAGCTTCGCCTTGTCGGCAGCGCCGAACCGCTGCTCCTCGTCGATCACGGTCAACGCAAGATCGGCATAGGCCACGCCTTTGCCGGCCAGCGCCTGCGTGCCGATCACGACCCCGATCGACCCGTCGGCCAGTCCCGCCTTCACCCGCTTCTTCTCGGTCGCGCTCGACAGCCGCGAGAGGCCAGCGACCGCGATGCCGGTCCCGGCGAAGCGGCGGGTGAAGCTGTCGAGATGCTGGCGCACCAGCACCGTCGTCGGCGCGGCGATCGCCACCTGCCGCCCGGCCAGCGCCACGATCGCGGCGGCGCGCAACGCCACCTCGGTCTTGCCATAGCCCACGTCGCCGATCACCAGCCGGTCCATCGGCCGCCCACTTGCCAGATCGGCGCGGACCGCCGCGATGGCGCGCGCCTGATCGGGCGTTTCGGTAAAGGCGAAGCCGGCGGCGAAGCGTTCATACGCCGCGACCTCGGCCTCGATCGGCGGCACCTGCCGCGCATCACGCTCGGCGGCGATCGCGGCCAGCTCGCGCGCGCTCTCGGCGATAGCGGCGTCGATCGCCCCGCGCCGCTTCTGCCAACTGGTCCCGTCGAGCGCGTCGAGCGTCACGCCGTCGCCCTCCGCGCCATAGCGCCAGATGCGGTCGGCCTCCGCCACCGGCACCAGCCGCCGGGCGTCGCGGGCATAGTCCAGCACGATCGCGTCGCCGCCTTCCTCGCCCGGCAGCGCTTCCAGTCCGGTAATGCGGCCGATGCCGAAATCCTCATGCACCACCACGTCGCCGATGCGCAGTTCGCCACCTTCCGCGAACAACGCCTCGTTCGACACCGCCAGTTCGTCGCCACGCGCGCGTCCGCCGAGCAGGTCGCCGCCCGCCACCACGGTTACGCCATCGGCGACGAAGCCCCGATCGACCGGCGCAGTCAGCAGCATCGCGCTGCCGGGCTTCGCCTGCGCCGCCTCGACCCACGACCCGATCATGACCGGGTCGGTCCGGCCAAGCGTCGCCAGCCGGGGGGCAAAAAACCGCAGGTCGCGCGGACTGCCCGCCAGCACCAGCCGACCATCCGCCAACACCCCGCGCGCGAACCTACCGAACGCACGCGCCGGGGCGTTGCCGGTGACGAAGCGCGGCGGGCAATCGCCGGCGGGCGGCAGCTCGATCCGCTCGCGTGCCGCGACCGCCGCGTCCCAGCCTGCGCCATCGACCAGCGTCGCATCGTCGCGCCGCCGCCTGTGGGTGGCATCGCGGGCAAGGTCGAGAAACCGCTGGCGACGCTCGCCCACCTGCGCGTCGGAGACGATCGCGGCATCGGGAAGGTGATCGGTCAGCGGCACGCCGTCCGCGACGACCGGCTCGGCGGCACGGCCGATGACGATGGCATCCAGATCGGCATCGCTGCGCTGTGTCACCGGATCGTAGCGGCGGATGGCGACGATCCGATCGTCCTCGATCGTGATGCGCACCGGCCCCGCCGCATCGGCTGGGAACAGGTCGATCACCCCGCCGCGCACCGCGACCTCGCCCGGCTCGTCGACCCGGTCGTCGATGACATAGCCCAGCTCCACCGCGCGATCGGCGAAACCGCCCATGTCGATCGCATCGCCCGCCCGCAGCACCGGCGGCGCGGCATCGAACGCCGCCGGCGGCGCGACGCGCAGCGCGGTCGCCTCGGGCGTGGTGATGCACGCCACGCTCCGCCCCCCGGCGCTCGCCACCCGCAACCGCCGCAGCGCCGCGACCCGCGCCCCGGCATTGGCTGGCGACGCAGGCGCATCGTCACCGGGCAGCGCGTCGCTCGCCGGCAGATGCACGACCTCGCCCTCGGGCACGAACGCCGCCAGCAGCGCCGCGACCCGTGCCGCACGCCCCTCGTCGGCGGCGACGAACAGCACCGAGCGTGTCGCCAGCGCATCCGCCAGCGCGGCGCTCACCACCTCGGGCGACGGAACGGCGGTACGGACGGCGGCATCGATCGGCGCTTGCAGCATGGCGGAGGTCCCGGCGCTGCCCCGGAAGGGGGCATCTCACCCCCGTCAACGAAGCGCCTCCGCCCGACGTTCCGCCATCCCAAGGGCGCGCAATCTATATCGAAAAACGACGATTGCTCGCTACCCCGGCGCATCGCCTGCTGCTAGATTGCGGCCGTCGCCGGTGGAGGCGACACCAACGGGGGACGTTATGAAATCCAGGACCTTGCCGTACATCGGTGCCGCGCTGGCGCTCTTGTCCGGCCCCGCCCTTGCCCAGACCGCGCCTGCGCCCGCACCGGCCGCCGCGACCGCCGCACCGGCGACGAAGGATGCCGATCCCGCGCTGTGGGTGGTCAAGGACAAGGACACCACCATCTATCTGTTCGGGACGATCCACGTCCTGAAGCCCGGCCTGTCGTGGTTCGACGAAGCGGTGAAAACCGCGTTCGACAAGTCGAACGAGGTCGTGCTCGAAATCCCGATGCCGACGCCCGAACAGGCGCAGGCGGCGGTAATGAAGTCGGCGGTCAACATGACCGGCCCGAAGCTGAGCGAGAAGCTCCCCGCCGCCGAACGTCCGGCCTATGCCAAGGCGGTGGCCGATGCCGGCCTGCCCGAAGGCGCGCTCGAACCGCTCGATCCGTGGTTCGCCGCCTCCACGCTCATGCTCGTCACGCTCCAGAAGCAGGGCTATGACCCGGCAAGCGGCGCCGAGCAGACGATCTCGGCGGCGGCCAAGGCGGCGGGCAAGCCGGTGACGGGGCTGGAGACGCTCGAACAGCAGTTCGGCTTCTTCGATTCGCTGTCGGACGCGGCGCAGGTGACGTTCCTGACCGAGACGGTGAAGGAACTGCCCAGGGCCGGGCAGATGATCGACACCATGGTCGCCGACTGGGCGAAGGGTGATCCGGTGGCGCTGGCAGCGGCGATGAACGCCGAGATGGTCGACACCCCCGAATTGAAGCGCGTCCTGCTGACCGATCGCAATGCGCGCTGGGCCAAGTGGATCGAGGACCGCATGGCCCGTCCGGGCACGGTGTTCATCGCGGTCGGTGCCGGCCATCTGGCAGGCGACGGCAGCGTGCAGGACGCGCTCAAGCGCTACAAGCTGCGCGCGACGCGGGTGAAATACTGAACGGACCGATCCGGATACACCGTCGCCCCGGAACGAGTCCGGGGTGACGGTACGAAGAGGATGGTCGATCGGGCCGAAAATCCCGTTCCTCACCACGAGGACGCCGGTTCCAGGGCCGGCGATCAGCCTTTGGAACCCATAAAAAAGGCCGGTGGAATTTCCACCGGCCTCGTCAGGTACGAAACGGTGCGGCGGCCCGGAAGGGGAGCCGCCGCGCCGGAAATCAGGCGGTGCAGCTCTGCGCGGGCTTGCCGGGCTGCGTCAGGGTGATCGACTTGGGCGTGCCGGTCAGCTTGTAGCCACCCTCGGCGACCAGCGGCTCGCCCGTGGCGGGGGCCTTCAGCCGCGTCGGGACCGCATTCTGGTCGGCGCGGAAGTTCGCCTGCGTGTCGCCCTCGAAGAAGTCGACATAGGCAAGGCTGTTGTCCTTGCAGCGGAAGGTGACGCTTGCCTTCACCGGCGGCGGCAGTTCCGCCTTCGGCCGGTTGGCGAGCTGCGACGCCAGCGGATCGGGCGCGCGCGTGTCGAGTTCATCGGGCTGCTGCTGGCCACAGGCCGACAGGGCGAAAGCCGCGGTGGCCGCGACGAGGAGAAGGGGGTGCTTCATAGGGGTAAAGCCGTTCGCAAAGCCTTGTCGCTTCGTCAAGCACCCATGCCGCAAACGCAATAAAGCCCTGCGGCGACGCAATAATCGGGCAGCGCCTCGCCGCTATGCCGCAGCGTCGGCGAGGGTGAACGTCAGGCGGATCACGCTTTGCCACGACTCGCCGGGGTTCAGCCGCGCGCTCGGGAAATCGCTCCGGTTGGGACTGTCGGGAAACGCCTGCGGTTCGAGGCAGACGGCATCGCCCTGCCGGTACAGCCGCCCGTTCTTGCCGCCTTTCGTCCCGTCGAGGAAATTGCCGGTATAGAGTTGCAGGCCGGGTGCGGTGACGCTCATCGTCATCACCCGCCCCGATGCCGGACACGCCAGCACGGCGGCCGGGCGCAGCGCGCCCGCCGTGCCGTCGACGATGAAATTATGGTCGTAGCCGCGCCCGATCACGATCTGGTCGTCGCGCCCGTCGCGCAGCCCCGCGCCGATCCGGCGCAGCACGCGGAAATCGAACGGCGTGTCCGCCACCGCGCGCCGCTCGCCGGTGGGAATCGAGGTCGCATCGACCGGCAGATACTGGTCGGCATGGAGCATCAACCGCTGCGCCATCGCCTCGCCGATGCCCGACAGGTCGAAGAACGCATGGTTGGTCAGGTTCACCACGGTCGGCGCATCGCACGTCGCGCGATAGGTGATCGTCAGCCCGTCCTCGTCCAGCGTATAGGTCGCGCTGGCATGCAGCGTGCCGGGATAGCCGGCATCGCCATCGGGGCTGTAGAGTTCGAGGCGGACCCATGCCGTATCCTCGTCGGCCGCGACCTTCGCGACATGCCACAGCCGCTGGTCGAACCCGTCCGATCCGCCGTGGAGGTGGTTGGGGCCGTTGTTGACCTCCAGCGGATAGTCGACGCCGTCGAGCGTGAAGCGCCCCCCGGCGATGCGGTTGGCATAGCGCCCCACCGTCACCCCATACCAGCCCGGCCGGTCGCGATACGACTGCACGTCGTCATAGCCGAGCAGCACATCGGCCGCCGCGCCATCCCGATCGGGAACGTGCAGCGCATGCAGCGTCGCCCCGAACGGCAGGATGCGGGCGAACAGCGCGCCCGCCGCCAGTTCGATCGCCTCGGCCGGTGCACCGTCCAGCGTTCCGAAGGAAACCCGTGTCGCCGTCGCCATCGCCTGCTCTCCCGCCTGTCCGACGCTGCTCTGCCTGATCGGTGGTGGGCATGAAACCCCTTCGTCACTCCGGAATCGTTCCGGGGTGACAAGCCCCTTACTCCCCCGTGCGCAGCTTCACCTTGTTCGGCAATGTCTTGCCCTTGGTCCGGCGCGAGGGGAGCTGCACCGGGTTCTTCTTCTTCCAGTCGCCCCAGCGCTTCGGCCCCTCGGGCGTGTCGATGATCGTGTCGTCGTCCATGGATCGCTTCCAAAAGAAAAGGCGGCGGATCAACGACCCGCCGCCCCCTTATTTCCAGTCAGGTCCGATCGACATTCAGCCAGACGGCGGCTCTTGGCAGCTCCCCTCCCTGACAAGGGAGGGGAGCAGATTGGTGAGCCACTTGGTTGAAAGTCGATCGGGCCTAGGAACTTATCAACCGACCGTCCACGCCCCGTCGATCCGGGCGAGCGCGCCGTTCTGGTTCCCCTCGCGCAGCGACTCCGGGAGCAGCGCCTCGGGGAAATCCTGATACGACACCGGCCGCAGGAAGCGGTGGATGGCGAGCGTGCCGACCGAGGTCGTCCGCCCGTCCGACGTCGCCGGGAACGGCCCGCCATGGACCATCGCATGGCCCACTTCCACGCCGGTCGGCCAGCCGTTGCACAGGATGCGGCCGACGGTGCGTTCCAGCACCGGGATCAGCTTGCGCGCGTCGTCGTAATCGGCCTCGTCGATCTGGAGCGTCGCGGTAAGCTGTCCCTCCAGCTTGCCCAGCACCTCGCCCAGTTCGGCGGCATCGGCGCACTTCACCACCACCGACGACATGCCGAACACTTCGTGCGCATGCGCCGGATCGGCGAGGAAATCCTCGCCCGACACCGCGAAGATCGCCGCGCGACCGCGCGTCGGGCCTTCGGGTTCGGCCCCTTCGCCGACGATCGTCACCGCCGGGCTCGACGCCAGCTTGGCGCGGCCTTCCTCATACGCCTTGTGGATGCCGTCGCTCAGCATCACCTGCGCGGGCGTGCCGAGCAGCGCTTCGCCCGCCACGTCGAGGAACGCATCGAGTTCCGGCCCGGCGATGCCGAGGACGAGGCCGGGATTGGTGCAGAACTGGCCCGCACCCATGCTGAGCGAACCGACATATTGCTTGGCCAGCGCCTCGCCGCGGTTCTTGAGCGCGGCGGGCATCAGCACGACCGGGTTGATCGACGACATTTCGGCATAGACCGGGATCGGCTGCGGCCGCTCCTGCGCGACCTTCATCAGCGCGGTGCCGCCGGCGCGCGATCCGGTGAAGCCCACCGCCTGCACGCGCGGATCGGCGACCAGCGCGGTGCCGATCACCTGCCCCGACCCCGACACCATCGAGAACACGCCATCGGGCATGCCGGTCTTTTCCGCCGCCTTGATGATCGCCGAAGCGACCAGTTCGGCGGTGCCCGGATGCGCCTGATGCGCCTTCACGATCACCGGGCAGCCCGCCGCCAGCGCCGAGGCGGTGTCGCCACCGGCGGTCGAGAAGGCGAGCGGGAAGTTCGACGCGCCGAACACCACCACCGGGCCGACGGGCACGGTGCGCAGCCGCAGGTCGGGCTTGGCCACCGGCGCGCGGGCCGGATCGGCATGATCGATGCGGAGCTGCTGCCACGCGCCGTCGCGCACTTCCTTGGCGAACAGGCGAAGCTGGCCGCAGGTGCGCCCGCGCTCGCCGGTCAGCCGCGCGGTCGGCAGGCCGGTCTCGCGGCTGCCGCGCTCGATCAACTCGTCGCCCAGCGCTTCGATTTCATCGGCGATCGCGTCGAGAAAGCTTGCGCGCTGCTCGATCGGCAGCGCGGCATAGAGCGGCGCGGCGGCGGCGGCACGATCGCATGCCTCGATCGCGTCTTCCTTCGTGCCCTTCGAAAAGCCTTCGCCGAACAGCGCGCCGGTGGCGGGGTCATAGGCCTGGAACAAATCGTCGCGGGCAACGCGCTTCGCGCCCAGAAACAGTTCGCCGGTGATCGTCATGATGGTCCTCTCGCTCGGTCCGTTGCACGCCAGATAGGGATTGTTAGCGCTACCGTAAATGGCTCATCACATTACTCGGACAATCTATGCCCCGAGTAGCGCGCCGGGTCGACCCCCTCGGGCGGCAGGCCGTGCCCCAGCAGCGCCGCACACAGCCGCGCGGCGGCGGGCGCGGTCTGGATGCCGAACCCGCCCTGGCCTGCGCACCAGAAGAAGCCGGGCATGGCGCGATCGAAGCCGTACACCGGCAACCGGTCGGGCGCGAAGCTGCGCAACCCTGCCCAGCGCCGCTCGACCGCTTCGACCCGCCAGTCGACCGCTTCCTCGAACCGGGCGATCGCGGTCGCGACGTCGATCTCCTCGGGCGCGACGTCATGGGGGCGGTCGGGCGTCTCGTCATGCGGCGACAGCCACAGCCGCCCGCCAGGCTCGGGCTTGAAATAAAACCCGCCGGCGGCGTCGATCACCAGCGGCAGGTCGGCCGGCGCGCCCGGATCGACCCGCAACTGCACCACGGTCCGGCGATACGGCCGGATGCCGAGCGGCGCTGCCCCGGCCAGTTCCGCGACGCCATCGGCCCAAGCCCCGGCGGCGTTGACCATCACGTCGGCCGCCAGCGTCGCCCCGTCGGCCAGCGTCAGCAGCCACGCCCCGCCCTGCCGCCCGGCGGCGACCAGCCCCGAGTCGCAACGCAGCACCACGCCGGCCCGCCGCGCCTTCGCCAGATAGGCCGCATGGAGCGCCGCGACATCGATGTCGGCGCAGCCCGGCGACCACAGCGCGTCCCATCTCCCGCGCAGCCCCGGCACCTGCACGCCCGGATCGCGCCGTTCGATCGGCACGCCGCTGCCGGCGAACCCCGCCGCCAGTTCGTCGAGCACGGCGGGATCGCGCGCGATCAGCAATTCGCCGCGCGTGCGCAGGAACGACCGTTCGGCAAAGTCCGCCGGCGGCGCATGGAGCAGCGGCCCCGACGCCGTCGTCAACGGCTGGACCAGCGGCCCGCCATAGGTCTCCGACCAGAACGCCGCCGACCGCCCGGTCGCGTGATAGCCCGGCTGCGACTCGGCCTCCAGCAAGACGACGTCCGCCGCCTCGCCCAGTTCGGCGGCAAGGCTGGCCCCGGCCATGCCGGCCCCGACGATCGCGATTCGCTGGCGGGTCATGCGTGGGTCGTCCGCCGCGCCGGTGCCCGCGCGTCGAGGAAACCGTCGATCGCGGCAATCGCCTCCGCCCGCACCGGATCGGCCTCGCGCAATATCTCGTGCGCCGATTCGGGGCCGAAGCGCAGCAGGTCGCAATCGGGCAGCGTCGCCGCGACCTTGAGTGCGGCGGCGGGATCGACCAGCGCATCGGCTTCGGCGACCAGCATCTGCACCGGCACCCGCAGCGTCGTCAGCGCCGGATCGGCGCGCAACTGCCGGGTCGAGCGGAACGCATCGATCACCCAGCCCCAGCTCGGCGGCCCGGTGCGGTACGCGGCGTTCGCCTCCTGCCACCAGACCTCGTCGGCATAGCGCGCCTGGTCGTGCGTCAGCAGCGACTCGCGCGATTTCAGCGTATGCGGCCGTTCGTTGCCCTTCCACGCCGCGCGGGTCCGCCGGCCGAACGCGGCGATCAACCGCGCCATCCCCTCGCCGAAGCGCGGCCCCACCGGCGCGCGCAGTCCCAGCATCGGCGCGACCAGCACAGCGGCGGCGGGATCGATCCGCCCCTCCACCAGCGCGCGCAGCATCAGGTGCCCGCCCATCGAATGGCCGATCACGACGCGCGGCCCCCCGGCGGGCAGGCTGGTCCAGAAGGCGGCGAGATCGTCGAGATACGCCTCGAACCGGTCGATATGGCCGCAGTCGCCCGCCGGGGTGCAGCGCCCCGACCCCCCCTGCCCGCGCCAGTCGAACGACGCGATGTGCCAGCCGCGCACGTGCCAATGGGCGAAGGCTTCGAGATATTTCTCGAACACGTCGCCGCGCCCGCCCTGGAACAACATCACCCCGCGCGGCGCGATATTGGCGGGGGCGGGCCAGTCGAACCGGCGGTGCGCCCAGCCGTCGGCCGCCTGCCATTGGGTAATGGTGGCGGCGGAAGGGATCGCGCGGCGGTACAGGGCATGGGCGGCCATGGGCCCGGTTACGGTTTCGCAACCCCTAAAGTCTAGGGGGTTGGACCATGACGCCCATCCTTATCCCCTGTCTGGCGGTGGCGCTCGTGCTGCTGCTCCTGTTCGCGGGGATCGAGGACGCGCGCACCCGCGAAATCGCGAACGCGAAGAATCTGGTGATCGCGCTGCTGGCTCCCCTGTGGTGGTGGGCGCTCGGCCTCACGCCATGGGACATGGGGTTGCAGGCGCTCGTCGCGCTGATCGTGTTCGCGCTGTTCGTCGGCGCGTTCGCGCTGGGGCAGATGGGCGGGGGCGACGTCAAGATGATCGGCGCGCTGGCGCTGTGGCTGCCGCCGGGCGCGGTGCTGTCGATGCTGCTGGTCATGTCGATCGTCGGCGGGGCGATCACGCTGGTGTTCGTCATCGATCGCCGCCGGCGGCGAAGCGCGGCGGTGCCCGAGATCCCCTACGGCGTCGCCATCGCCATCGCCGGCATGCTGATCCTCGCGAACCCGATCTTAACCACTCTGGGATGATGCTTAACGCCATTCCGCCGGCCAGAGAATCGAAAGGCCATCGACGTCATGGACGCACGTAAACTGATCCTGTTGGTAGGAGCGCTGGTGATCGCAGGGATCACCGCGTTCATGGCACGATCGCTGATGATGGGCGCCCCCGCCCCGGTCGCCGCCGCCAATTCGGTCGAGGCCCCGGTCGACGGCCCGCGCGTGCTGGTGGCGACGAAGGCGCTGCCGGTCGGCACGATCATCGACGCCGCCTCGCTCCGGTTCCAGCCATGGCCCAAGGAACTGGTCGAGAACGCCTATTACCTCGAATCGGCGGCCGATGCGCGCAACCTGGCCGGCACCGTCGTCCGCTTCGCCATTCCGGCGGGACAGCCGATCACGCAAGGCTCGCTGGTGAAGCCCGGCGACCGCGGCTTCCTTGCCGCAGCACTTGGGCCCGGCATGCGCGCGGTGACGGTGCCGGTGTCGGCGCAGAGCGCGGTCGCGGGCTTCGTCTTTCCGGGCGACCGCGTCGACCTCGTCCTGACGCAGACGGTGACGGGCGGCGGCGACGGCGCGCCGCTCAAGGCATCGGAGACGTTCCTGCGCAACCTGCGCGTGCTGGCGACCGACCAGCGGACCGACAAGAACACCGACGACCAGGGCAAGACCGTCGTCTCGGGCTATTCGACCGTCACCGTCGAGGCGACGCCGCGCATCGCCGAAAAGATCGCGGTGGCGCAGACCGTCGGCACGCTGTCGCTGTCGCTGCGCTCGATCGCCGACACCGGCGCCGATCTCGAGGAAGCGATCGCCAGCGGCGACGTGACGCTGCCCGCGAACGGCGATCCCAAGGCGGAGAAGGCCGCGCTCGAACGCATCGCCGCGCGGCCGATCGACGGTTCGTCGACCTTCTCGACCGGGGCGGACGTGTCGCGGTTCCAGCGCAGCACCGTGCCCGGCCGGACCCCCGGCGGCATGGGCGGCATGGCCGGCCCCGACGGCATGTCCGCGCCGCCCATGGCCGCGCCGTCGTCGTCGCCCGCCGGCGGCGCCCCCGGCTATGCCCCGCCCGCGCCGCGCGGACCGGTGGTGCGGATCACTCGCGGCAACACCGTGACCGACGTGCCGGTCGGGGGGAACAACTGATGCGCCCTGATTTCATCCGCCGTACGCTTGGGGGCGGGCTCATGCTCGCACTGGTCGCGACCTCGATGCCCGCGCTCGCCGCGCCGACGCCCGCCCGACAGGCCCGCACCGCGCGCGTCGGCACGATGCCCGCCGGATCGATCCGCCCCTCGAGCGAGGTACAGCTCTCGATCGGACAGGGCGAACTGGTGACGCTGCCCGGCACCGTCGTCGACGTCTGGGTATCGAACCCGGCGGTCGCCGACGTCTATGTCGGCAATCCGCGCCAGATCCACCTGTTCGGCAAGGCCGACGGCGAAGCGACGATCTTCGCGACCAACGCCGCCGGACAGATCGTCTATGCCACCAACGTCCGCGTCGGCCAGAACATCACCGGCATCGACCGGATGCTGCGCGCGGCGATCCCCGATGCCGATGTGCGGGTGACGACGGTCGGGCAGATCGCGGTCATCAACGGCACCGTCGCCTCGCCCGCCGACAGCGCGCAGGTCGAACGGCTGGTCGCCTCGCTGCTCAACCCCGGCGTCGCGGTCGGCGATCCGGCGGCGCTGCTCAAGATCGCCGTCGTCAACCGGCTGAAGATGGCGACCCCGCTGCAGGTCAACCTGCAGGTCCGCATCGCCGAGGTCAGCCGCAGCTTCGTCAAGAACATCGGCGTCAACCTGACTTCCGCCGACGCGACCGGAGGCTTCAAGTTCGGCGTGGGGCAAGGCCGCGCCTTCTTCCCCCAGTTCGTCCCCGGCGGTCCGCTAGGCCAGTCGACCGAACTCACTGCGGGCATTACCGCGGTCACAAAGGCCAGTATCGGCACGTCGCTGTTTGGCGCGGGTAAATTGCTCGGCCTCGACGTGCTTGGCGCGCTCGACCTCGGCGAACGGGTGGGTCAGGTGACGACGCTCGCCAACCCCAATCTCACCGCGCTGTCGGGCGAAACCGGATCGTTCCTCGCCGGCGGCGAGATTCCGATCCCCGTCAGCCAGGGGCTGGGCGCGGTGTCGGTCGAATACAAGCAATATGGCGTCAGCCTCGCCTATACCCCGACCGTGCTGGCCGACGGCCGCATCTCGATGCGCGTCCGCCCCGAAGTGTCGCAGCTCACCGCCGCCGGATCGGTCCAGATCAACGGCACCACCATCCCCGCGCTCTCGACCCGGCGGGTCGAAACCACGGTCGAACTGGGCTCGGGCCAGAGCATGATGATCGGCGGCCTGCTGCAGAACAACCACGACAATTCGATCGAAAAGGCACCGGGTCTGGGCGATCTGCCGATTCTCGGCTCGCTGTTCCGCTCGAACGGGTTCACCCGCAACGAAACCGAACTGGTGATCGTCATCACCCCCTATCTGGTCAAGCCGGTCGACAGCCAGACGCAGATCGCGCTGCCGACCGACAGCTACAAGACGCCGAACGATGTCGAGCGCGTGCTGCTCGGCCAGATGCAGGGCGGCGGCACTCCCGCCCCGCGTCCGGTGCCGACGATGGTCACGCCGCTGCCCGCGCGTCCCGCGACCGGCGCGGCGGCCCCCGTGCCCGCCGATCCCGCCCCCCGCCGCCGCGACCGTGCGACTCCCGCCGTCGCCCCCGGCTTCAGCAACCAGTGAGGGATATTCCGATGCTCTCTATCCGTACCCTCGCCCTCGCCCTTTCCGGCACCGCGCTGCTGGCGGGATGCAGCGGCACACCCAACCGCGGCGTCGAATCGGTCCACCAGCCGGTCGTCTCGCGCGCTGCCTATGCGATGGACCTCGCCGCCGGTCCCGCCGGCCTCGCGACCGGCGAACGCGCCCGCCTCGCTGGCTGGCTCGACACGATGCGGCTGCGCTACGGTGACGAGGTCGGCGTCGATGCCGGCGGGTCGGCCGACCCGGCGGTCCGCGCCGACGTCGCCGCCGAAGCCGCGCGCCACGGGCTGCTGCTCGCCGACATGGTCCCGCCGGTCGCAGGCGCGATCGAACCCGGCACGGTGCGCGTCGTCGTCTCGCGGATGACCGCCGCCGTTCCCGGCTGCCCCGACACGTCGCGGCTCAGCCAGCCCAATTATGGCGCGCACACCTCGTCCGACTTCGGCTGCGCGGTGAACACCAACCTCGCGGCGATGGTCGCCGCGCCGGGCGATCTGGTGCGCGGGCAGCGCGACATGGGCACCACCGACACCATCACCGGCACCAAGGCGATCGGCGCGCTGCGCCGCGCCGCGCCCAGCGGCAACGGCGGCGGACAGATCACCAACAGCGTCGGCAGCGCGACCGGGGGGAGCGGCAAGTAATGAACGCCCCCTTCTCCCTCGCCAAGACGAGCGTGCGCGATCCCTTCGTCGGCTTCGTGTGCGACGATTATTCCACCGACGTGCTGCGCGGCCTTGCCACCGAACACGGCTGGCCGACCGAAAAGGTCCAGCGCGGGGGCCTGCGCGCCGCCGTCCAGTCGCTGTCGGTCGCCGCCAGCCCCCATGTCCTGTTCGTCGACCTGTCCGAATCGGGCGATCCGCTGAACGACATCAACGGTCTGGCCGAGGTCTGCGAACCGGGCACCGTCGTCATCGCCTGCGGTCAGGTGAACGACGTGCGGCTCTACCGCGACCTGATCGGCAGCGGCATCCACGATTATCTGCTCAAGCCACTCAACCCCGACATGGTGCGCGACGCGATCACCCAGGCGCAGGCGCTGCTCAACGCGCCCAAGCCGGTCGAGACGAGCGTCGAGCGGCCGCACTGCGCCATCGCCGTCGTCGGCACGCGCGGCGGCGCGGGGGCGACGACGATCGCCGCCTCGCTCGCATGGCTGCTGAGCGACCGCGAGAAGCGCACCACCGCCCTGCTCGACCTCGACGTGCATTTCGGCACCGGCGCGCTGGCGCTCGACCTCGAACCCGGGCGCGGCCTGACCGACGCAATCGAAAATCCCAGCCGCATCGACGGGCTGTTCATCGAACGCGCGATGGTGCGCGCCGGCGAACGCCTCTCGGTCCTCTCGGCCGAGGCACCGATCAACCAGCCGGTACTGACCGACGGTGCCGCCTATTACCAGTTGCAGGAAGAGATGCGCGCCGCGTTCGAATGTACGCTGATCGACATGCCGCGCGGCATGCTGGTCGCGCATCCGCACCTGTTATCCGACGTGCAGAGCGCGGTGATCGTCACCGAACTGACGCTGGCGGCGGCGCGCGACGCGATCCGCATCCTGTCGTGGTTCCGCAGCAACGCGCCGCAGACGACGCTGCTGGTCGTCGCCAACCGCGTTCAGCCCGCCGCGCTGCTGGAGATCAGCCGCAAGGATTTCGAAGGATCGATCGAACGCAAGATCGACTTCCTCGTCCCCTTCGACGGCAAGCTCGCCGCGCAATCCGCCAAGCTCGGCAAACCGCTCGCCGAGGCGGGCAAGGGCAGCAAGACCGTCGTCCCATTGCTCTCGCTTGCCCAGCGACTGTGCCGGATGGCGGAGGACGACATCGACACGACGACGGCCAAGGCACGCGGCAAGGCCGGCGGCACCTCGCTGCTCGGCAAGCTCGCCGGGCTGCGCGCGCGCCTGCCCGCCAAGGGCAAGGCAAAGGCGGGGGCGAACGCATAGCCATGGAGATGCTGCCGCTCCTGCTGACGATGGCCGGCGCGTCGCTCACGCTGGTGCTGATCGCGGTCGCCTTCGCCGGTCCGTCGACCCGGCGGGCGACCAGCCGCCGCCTGCTGGCGGTGCGCGAACGGCACAGCGGATCGGCCAGCACCGTCGCGATGGACGCGCAGCTTCGCCGGATCGGCAACAACCGCACCAGCAAGGCGGATCGCACCGCCCAGCGCATCCTGCCCAACGTCGAACAATTGAAGCTGCGCCTCGTCCAGACCGGCAAGGGCTGGACGATCGGCCAGTATTTGATGGCGTCGTGCGGCCTGTTCGCGGTGACGGCGCTGCTGCTGCTTATCAAGGGCATGCCGTTCCTGCTGGCGCTGCTGTTCGGCCTGTTCGTGGGCGCCGGGCTCCCGCACTTTGTCGTCGGCAAGCTCATCCAGCGGCGCGTCGCCAAATTCACCGCCAAATTCCCCGATGCGATCGAATTGCTGGTGCGGGGCCTGCGCTCAGGGCTACCGATCACCGAGACGATGGGCATCGTCGGCAACGAGGTCGA
Source organism: Sphingomonas sp. Leaf25 (assembly GCF_001421635.1). Taxonomy (NCBI): domain Bacteria; kingdom Pseudomonadati; phylum Pseudomonadota; class Alphaproteobacteria; order Sphingomonadales; family Sphingomonadaceae; genus Sphingomonas; species Sphingomonas sp. Leaf25. Next base: position 98,446 of record NZ_LMKU01000023.1, on the reverse strand, counting down.
TGGCCCGGTCGGCGAGGAATTCCGCGCCATCAACGACCGGATGAAGATCGGCCGCACGCTCGATGCAGCACTTCAGGAAACCGGCGACCGGCTCGGCACGCCCGAATTCCAGTTCTTCATCATCACCATCGCCATCCAGCGCGAAACGGGCGGCAACCTCGCCGAAACGCTCGCCAACCTTGCCGACGTGCTGCGCAAACGCTCGCAGATGAAGCTGAAGATCCGGGCGATGTCGTCCGAATCCAAGGCATCGGCCTATATCATCGGCTCGCTGCCGTTCATCGTGTTCGGGATGATCTGGTTCATCAACGGCAGCTACATGCAGACCTTCTTCATCGACCCCCGGCTGATCGTCACCGGCCTTGGCGGGATGGTATGGATGGGCATCGGTGCCTTCATCATGGCCAAGATGATTAACTTCGAGATCTGATGCGATGCTGAGCAACCCCAACGGTCCGACCCTGCTCGGCATCGACGTCCTGATGGTCGCGACGATCCTGTCGGGCGTCGCCGCGATGGCGGTGCTGCTGGCGATCTATGCCGCCACGTCGGTACGCGATCCGATGCAGCGCCGGGTCAAGGCGCTCAACGACCGGCGCGAACAGTTGAAGGCCGGCATTACCGCCTCGACCAGCAAGCGCCGCGCCAAGCTGGTCCAGAAGAACGAGGCGACCGACCGCATCCGCGCCTTCCTCACCTCGCTCAAGGTGTTGCAGGACGAACAGCTCAAGACCGCGCAGATCAAGTTGCTCCAGGCCGGCATCCGCTCGAAGGACTGGGCGGTCGCAGTGATCTTCGGCCGGCTCGTGCTGCCGATTACCTTCGGCCTGCCGATCCTTTACCTCGTCTATGGCACCGATGCCTTTTCCGACTACAGCCCGCTGCAGGCGTATGGCATCGTCGCGGGCACCGCCATCCTCAGCTACAAGGCGCCCGACCTTTACCTGAAGAACCGCATCACCAAACGCTCGGACGCGATCCGCAAGGGCCTGCCCGACGCGCTTGACCTGCTGGTGATCTGCGCCGAGGCGGGGTTGACCGTCGATGCCGCCTTCCACCGCGTGGCGCGCGAACTGGGCCGTGCCTACCCCGAACTGGGCGAGGAATTCACCCTCACCGCGATCGAGCTGGGCTTCCTCACCGAACGGCGTCAGGCGTTCGAGAACCTCGCCACCCGCATCGACCTCGACGCGGTGAAGGGCGTGGTGACGACGATGATCCAGACCGAGAAATACGGCACCCCGCTCGCCAGCGCGCTGCGGGTCCTGTCGGCCGAATTCCGCAACGAGCGCATGATGCGCGCCGAGGAAAAGGCCGCCCGCCTGCCCGCGATCATGACGGTGCCGCTGATCCTGTTCATCCTGCCGACGCTGTTCATCGTCATCCTGGGGCCAGCGGCATGCAGCATCAGCGATGCCTTCAAATAAATCCAGATAAATCCCCCCTCCCTGACAAGGGAGGGGCCGGGGGTGGGTAGGCCCGCGAGGGAGCGCGCCGCCCGATCCGCACGGAACACCCCGGCACCGCGACCGTTCTAGCCCCGTAACCAAACGGGGACCTGTGCGATGCTCTTCCAGACGCCGACCCAATTCGCGGTACTCGCGCTGATCCTCTTGGCCGGCTGGCTGCTCGGCCTCGCCTCCTTCTCGGGCGGCAAGAAGTGGAAGCAGCGCTTCCGCGACGAGGAAGCCGCGCACAAGGCGTATCGCGCCGAAGTCGCCGCCGACCTCAAGACCCGCGAGACGCGGCTGCGCGAGGTCGAGGCCGAACGCGACCGCTTCGCGAAGGAACGCGGCACCGGGGCGGCGACGACCGCCACGGCGGCGGCCAACGCCTCGCACGGCAGCGGCTTCTTCGGCTGGGGCCGCGACAATCTCTCGCGCATTCGTGGCATCGATCCCGACCTCGAATCGGCGCTGGGCCAGCGCGGCATCAAGACCTATCGCGCGATCGAAAACCTGACCGAAGCCGACGAGCGCGCGCTGGAGGACGACCTGCGCCTGCGCCCCGGCACGATCGACACCGAACGCTGGCGCGAACAGGCCGCGCTGCTGCGCGAAGGCCACGACGACGACCACCGCAGCCGCTGGGGGTAAAATACTCTCTCCCCTCCCTGACAAGGGAGGGGCCGAGGGTGGGTAGGCCCGCGAGGAAAGGTGAGCGTACCCCAACCGACCCACCCACCCCCAACCCCTCCCTTGCCAAGTAGGGGAGCCTGCCCGGTGCTGAAACTACCGCCGCCCGCGATACGCCGGCAGCGCCAGCCGGAACCGGATCGCCGCCCCGCGTAACACGAACCCCGCCGCCGCCGCCGGCAGCGCGGCGACGAACGGCGGCAGGCCCGCCGCGACCAGCACCACATGCAGCCCCGCCGCCAGCGCCGCCGCTGTCACATACAGCTCGGGCCGGATCAGGATCGACGGCACCCCCGCCAGCACGTCGCGCAGGATTCCGCCGACGCACGCGGTCAGCACGCCCATCACCGCCGCCTGGAACGGCGGCACGCCAAAGCTCGCCGCCTTGGCCGCACCGAACACCGCATAGGCCGCCAGCCCCGCCGCATCGAGCCATTCGAGCGCGCGCTCGCGCCACCAGTCCTCGGGCGTGATCCACACCAATGTCGCCACCGCGACGCAGATCGCGGCATAGGGCGCGCCATGCACCCAGAACACCGGCGCACCAATCAGGAGGTCGCGCACCGTGCCGCCCCCCACCCCGGTGACGAGCGCGAAGAACGCGGCGGTGACGAACGTCTGCGCGGTCCGCGTGGCCGCCAGCGCGCCCGACGCGGCGAACACCGCGATACCGACCAGATCGAGCGCGCCGAGCATCTGCCCCAGCGCTTGCGGAGAAGGGACCATCGCCCGCGCCTATCGCACCGCGCGCGGGTTGACGAGGCGGAACCACCATGGCCTCACGCGAATTGCCCCTGATGCCGATCCCGAGCCGAGACCCCATGCGACGCCTCACCCCAGCCGCGACCCTTGCCACCATCGCCCTCGCCGCGCTCGCCGGTATCGTCGACGCGCTGGCGTTCCAGAGTCTGGGCGGCTTCTTCGCCTCGTTCATGTCGGGCAACTCGACCCGCCTCGGCCTCGGGCTGGCGCAGGGCTGGAACGGGGCCGCCGCCACCGCCGCCGCGCTGATCCTCGCCTTCGTCTGCGGGGCGATGCTCGGCACGATCGCCGGGGCCGCCGCCACCGAACGGCTGGGTGCGCATCGGCGCGGCGAGGCGGTGATGGGCCTCGTGACCGTCCTCCTCGCAATCGCCGCCGCGCTCACCGCCTTCGCCCCGCTCCCCCTCGCGCTCCTGCCGCTCGCCGTCGCGATGGGCGCGCAGAACGGCGTGGTGGCCGAGGACGGCGAGGTCCGCGTCGCGCTCACCTACATGACCGGCACGCTCGTCCGCATCGGCCAGCGCCTCGCCCGCCGCCTGCTGGGCGAGGCCGCTGCACCCGGCTTGCGCGCCGAACTGCTGCTGTGGCTCGGCTTCGTCGCCGGTGTCACGATCGGCGCGATCGGCTGGCACTGGCTCGGCCTCGCCATGCTGTGGGTCGCCGCCGCCATCGCCGCGCTGCTGACCATGGCGGTGGCAAGGACCGGGCTGCGCTGATTCTCCCTTCCCTGACAAGGGAGGGGTCGGGGGTGGGTAGGCCTGGGGCGGGCGCACCGTTCCCTCGCGGGCCAACCCACCCCACCCCCTCCCTGTCAGGGAGGGGAGCAACCTTCTACTCCGGCAGCAACGCCCGCACCTCGCCCACGAAGCGCACCACCGAAATCGGCTTGGTCACATAGGCGTTGGCCCCGGCGGCGCGCACCCGCTCCTCGTCGTCGCGCCCCGAATAGGCCGTCACCGCCATGATCGGTACGCTGCGCAACCGCGCGTCGGCCTTCAGCAGCGCGATCAGCTCCAGCCCGGTCATATGCGGCAACTGGATGTCGGTGATGATGAGATCGGGCAGGAACCCCCGCGCCTTCGCCACCGCCTCGCGCCCGTCGCGCACCGGCTCCACCACGAAGCCGTGCGCGCGCAGCAGGTCGCAGAACAGCTTCAGGTTGAGTTCGTTGTCCTCGACAACGAGTACCCTTTTTGCCACGCGCTTCGTTTCCCGCCAGAGTGCAAGGAGGCTGTCTAGGCGATGCGCGGACGAGAGACAAATCACGACGCGGCCACCACCGCCTTGGGCGCGCTCGCATGGGTGATGTCGGAGGCCCCGCGCGCCGAACGCTTCCTGTCGCTGACCGGCATCGACCCGGCCGACCTGCGCGCCCGCGCCGGCGACCCCATATTGCTGGTCCAGCTTCTCGCCCATCTCGAAGCGTATGAGCCCGACCTGATCGCCTGCGCCGACGCGCTGGGCCTCACGCCCGCCGACCTCGTCGCCGCGCGCACCCGACTGGAGACTCCATGAAACCGCTGCTCATTACCGACTGTGACGAGGTGCTGCTGCACATGGTCCGCCATTTCGGCACCTGGCTCGGCGAAGCGCACGCGATCGATTTCCGCATGCAGGGCGGCAGCTTCGCCGACTCGATGACCCGCGCCGACGGTACCGTGCTGGAACCCGAAGCGATGTGGGAAAAGCTCGACGGCTTCTTCCCCGCCGAAATGGGCCGGCAGACGCTGGTGCCGCACGCCCGCGAGGCGCTCGCCCGGCTGGCAGAGCAAGCAGACATCGTCGTGCTGACCAACTTGCAGGACCATTGCCGCACCCACCGCGTCGATCAGCTCGCCACCCACGGCATCGTCCACCGCGTCGAATGCAATCAGGGGGGCAAGGGGCCACCGGTCGCGCGGCTCGTCGCCGAATATGGGCCGAGCGTCACCGTGTTCGTCGACGATCTGCCCGTCCACCACGAATCGGTCGCGCAGACCGCGCCCGAGGTTCACCGGCTGCACATGGTGTCCGAACCCGATCTGGCGGTCCACATTCCCCCCGCGCCCCACGCCCATGCCCGGATCGACGACTGGGTCGAGGCTGAACGCTGGATCGCGGCGCGTTTCGAACGCGGCCTGCCCGCCACCGCTTGACTGCCACCCCCCTGCCGAACGAGGAACTGCCCCATGGCATATGACATCCCTGCGAAACTGGCCGAACGCGGCCTCTCCCTTCCCGTCGCCGCCGCTCCGGTCGCGGCCTATGTTCCGGCGGTCGAGGCCGGCGGCCTGCTCCACCTCTCGGGCCAGTTGCCCTTCGACGACGGCGAGCTGATGACCGGCCGCGCCGGCGACGACCGCGACCTTGCCTATGCCACCCGCGCCGCCGAACGCTGCGCGCTGATGGTGCTGGCACAGGCCGAAAAGGCGCTGGGCAGCCTCGACCGGGTCGAGCGCGTCGTGAAGCTCGGCGTGTTCGTCAATTCGGCGGCGACCTTCACCGATCAGCCCAAGGTCGCGAACGGCGCGTCCGAGCTGATGGTCGCGCTGTTCGGCGACGCCGGCACCCACGCGCGCAGCGCGGTCGGCGTGCCCGTCCTGCCGCTAGGCGCGGTGGTCGAGATCGACGCGATCCTCGCGATTCGCGCATAGCCCCATCGTCCTTCCCGCGCAGGCGGGAATCCATACACGCCATCGTCGCGACAGATTCGCTACGTCGGCGGCAATGGGTCCCCGCCTTCGCGGGGATGACCATCAGGGCGGATCGACATCCACGGCCGCATCGTCACCCCGGACCTGTTCCGGGGTCCACGGCGCAGCGATCGATGCCGCTCGATGCACTGTCGACAGCGCACGCGGCCGGGTGGACCCCGGAACAAGTCCGGGGTGACAGACAAGGCAGCATTGTCGATCAAGCGCCGTACCGGAATGGCTGAATGTCGTTTCCGCCCCCGACGAGGGTAATCCCATCCAGCCCAATGCCCGCTGTTGCCGTCACGCAACAGCGAGCGTCGTTGCATCGGCCCGCCACGCAATAATCATTGTGCGGCGCGGCGGATACCGACATATTCGCGCCATCGACGGCCAGACCGCACGGACCAGCAAGGTCCACCCCATCGCGGCGACCGTCAACGCAGGAGAATCACCCCGTAACCGCAGAAAGGGTTTACGATGCGATTCTCGACCTTCCTCCCGGCCGCCATTCTGGCAGCCACCGCCGCAGTTCCCGCCATGGCGCAGGAAACCGCGCCGCCCGAACCGATCACCGTCAGCGGCAGCGCGTCGGTCGCGTCCGACTATCGCTTTCGCGGCGTGTCGCAGAGCGACAAGAACGTCGCGGTGCAGGGCGGTATCACCATCGCCCATGAAAGCGGCCTGTACATTGGCACCTGGGGTTCGAACCTCGCCGGCTGGGGCACGTTCGGCGGCGCGAACCTCGAACTCGATCTGATCGCGGGCTACAAGCACACCTTCGACACCGCGACCGTCGATGCCGGCGTCACCTGGTATACCTATCCGGGCGGCGCGGACGAAACCGACGTGGTCGAATTCTACGGCAAGCTCTCGGGCACCGCCGGCCCCGCCACGCTCACCGCCGGCGTGTTCTACGCACCCAAGCAGACCTCGCTCGGCCTGTTCACCCGTGCGCTCACCCCGACGTTGATCCCGGGCGACGGCAGCCGTCAGGACAATATCTACCTGTCGGGCGATGCCGCCGCGGGTGTGCCGAACACGCCGGTGACGCTGAAGGCGCACATCGGCTATTCGGACGGCAACCCCGGCCTCGGGCCGAACGGCACCAGCCTTGCCCCCACCGGCAAATATTGGGACTGGTCGCTCGGCGCCGACTTCACCTACAAGAACCTGACGCTGGGCGTCGCCTATGTCGACACCGACATTTCGGATCGCGAGGCGCTCTATCTGACGCCGAACTTCAGCAAGACCACCAACGGCAGCCCGATCGCGGCGAGCACCGGCGTCGTCTCGCTGACCGCCGCCTTCTGATCCCTTCCCCCGGTCGCGCACCACGCACCGGAGGACGTTTCCGGCTGTCCTACACCAGCCATCATCGGGCAGGATCGCACCCATGCGCTCCTGCCCGATGTTCGTTGGTCCCGACCATGCCGTCCGTCCGCAGGCGGCCGAAACCCGCGCCCTCCTGCCTCAGCGCGAAGCGCCCTTTACTCCCCGCCCCGACAACACACCGATGCCAAAGCGGAAACGCAACCGCACCGCGCCTACACCATCTCCGCGCCTCCGTGCCTCCGCGCGAACCAAAACTTCTTCTGTCCCGAACCACCGACAAAATAAGAATCACTCGCAACAAACACGCTGCAAGTGTAAACTTTGTCAACTTTGGGAGGAATTACGGAGCTGGAGCGACGTTCCCGCGCCACCATTCCGGCGAAGGCCGCAATCCATACACGCCGACGATGCGGCTCCTGTCCGATCGCCGACGACCGAAGCCCGCCACGGGCAAAGCCCGCGTCGTCGGACGGCGCTGCAAGCGCCGCCGGCCGGACGCGCCTAGTGCGGCGCGGTGCTGCTTCGCTGCACCTTGCCCGGCGCGTCAGGCTCGAACGACCCCGACCTCGCTGAACGGCCTCGGCTCCTTCGGCGGCACCGAAGCCTCGTTCAATCGGCACTGCCAGAAGCCGACGTCGATCCACCGCCCCTGCTTGAACCCGATCTCGCGGTACACCCCCGCCCGGCGGAAGCCGACCGCCTCGTGCAGCGTGATCGACGCATCGTTGGGCAGCGACAGCACGCCGATCGCCTGGGTGAAGCCCTGTGCCCGCAGCGTATCGATCAGCGCCTCGTACAACAGCCGCCCGGTGCCCTTCTGCTGCGAGGCACCGGCCAGATAGATCGAGGTTTCGACGACATAGCGATACGCCGGCCGCTCGCGGAACTTGGTGGCATAGGCATAGCCCAGCACCGCATCGCCGTCCGCCGCGCCGGTGGTCGCGACCAGCCACGGGTACAGCCCGTCGCTCGCCGCCATCCGGTGGCGGATCGCCCGCGCGTCGGGCGCATCGGTTTCGAACGACACGGTCCCGCCCAGCACATAGGGCGCATAGATCGCGGCGATCGCCGCCGCGTCGTCGCTGCGCGCGCCCCGGATCGCGATCACAGCCCCAGCCTCGCGACGATCAGGTCGAGCAGCGACCGGTCGCTCACCGAGGCATCGACTGGTCCCAAGCCCGCGCATTCGAGGCAACGTGCCTGCACCCCGACGCGGCCCGACAGCATCGCGCGGGCATCGCCCAGCGCCTGCGCCACCACCGCACGCTGGTCGCGCGCCGCCATGCCCAGCAGGTCGGTCGCCGCCTGCCCGCCATCGCCCTGATCGCGCTGCTGGTCGGCATAGCTCTTGAGGATCGTCTCCCACGCACCCGGCTGCTTGTCGAGGTACACCGCCCGTGCCTTCGCCGGATCGATCTTGGCGCGCTTCGCCGCCTCGGCCACCGCATCGCCCAGCGTCCCGAACCGGTCGACCAGCCCGAGCTGGCGCGCGGTCCCGCCGTCCCAGACGCGCCCCTGCCCGATCTGGTCGACGCGCGGCTGCGGCAGCTTGCGCGATTGCGCGACAAGCCCGGTGAAGCGGCGATAAATGTCCTCGACATTGCCCTGCATGATCGCGTCGAACGCCGGCGTGGTGCCGCGCGTCACGTCGGGCTGGCCGCTCAGCGGCGTGGTCGCGACGCCATCGGCGCTGACCCCGATCTTGGCGAGCGTGTTCTCGAACGTCGGGATCACCCCGAACACCCCGATCGAGCCGGTGATCGTGTTCGGCTCGGCGAAGATCACATCCCCCGGCGTCGACACCCAATATCCGCCCGATGCGGCAAGCCCGCCCATCGACACCACGACCGGCAGCCCCTTGGCCTTCGCCTGGAGGATCGCCTGCCGGATGCGCTCCGACGCCAGCACCGATCCGCCCGGAGAATCGACCCGGACGACCAGCGCCTTCAGGTTCTTGGTAGCAAGGCCGTCGAGCAGCAGCTTGGCGATGGTGTCGCCGCCCGCCGTACCGGCCTTCGCCTCGCCGTCGACGATGGTGCCGGCGACGGTGATGACCCCCACCGCATCGCCCCCGGTCGGCAGTGGGTTGGCCGCCAGCCAGTTGGCGTATTTGATCGTGCGGAAGCTGCCGAGCGGCTTGTTCGCCTCGGCCCCGGCAATTGCCGCCACCCGCTGCCCAAAGGCGATGCGATCACCCAGCTTGTCGACCAGCCCACCGCGCAGGTTCGCCTGCGCCACGTCGCCGCCCGCCGCCTGCACCGTCTCAGCCGGGCGGGTCAGGAACGCATCGAGCTGCGCCTTGGGCCGCGCCTTCTGGACGGCCGAGCGCCACTGGTCGAAGATCGCGCCATACAGCGCTTGATTGGCGGCGCGCGCCGGCTCCGACTGGTCGGCACGGGTGAACGGCTCGACCGCCGACTTGAACTGGCCGACGCGGTAGACGTGGGCGTTGACCCCCAGCTTGTCGATCAGCCCCTTGTAATAGAGCTGCGACCCGCCGGGCCCACGAAACATCGTGCCGCCGAACGGGTTCTGCCAAATCTCGCTGGCGTTGGCGGCGATGCGATACGCGCCATCGGTATAGAGCGTGGCATAGGCCAGCACCGGCTTGCCACCGGCGCGCACCCGCGCCACCGCGTCGCCCACTTCGGCCAGCGTCGCGGGATAGCCCCCGGCGAAACGGTCCATGTCGAGCACCACCGCCTTGACCCGGCCGTCGCTCTTCGCCGCATCCAGCGCGCGGACCACGTCGCGCAGCCGCAGCTCCTGCGCCACGCCCTGTCCCGACAGCGCGGCAAACGGATCGGCCTCGGCCGGCTGTTCGACGATCGATCCCGACAGGTCGAGCACCAGCGCCCCGTCGGTCACGCGGGTATTGGGCCGCGCCGACAGCGCGGCGAACAATCCCCCGAAGAACAGCAGCATGAGCAGCAGCACCAGCGCGTCCTTGATGCCGACCAGCAATTTCCATGCGCCACGTACCAGCTTCACGCGCGTTCCTTCCGGGGAGTTTATCGTGGATCGATAATTAGCGGCGGATGGCGGCGAGTAAAGTGGAGATGGCTTCATGGCGGGCCGGCACGGTGTTCCATCGCGGGCGCAGGAAGGATGTTCCTGCCCGCCCCGACGCCCTACATGGCGCGCCATGACCGACGCCGCCGCCCCCGCCGCTCCGCCCACGTCCCGCGCGGAACTGGCGGCAACGCTGCGGCTCGCCGCGCCGCTGGTCGGTGCGAACCTGCTGCAAATGGCGGTCTATGCGGTCGACGTGGTGTTCGTCGTCCGGCTGGGCACGGTCGAACTCGCCGCCGCGACGCTCGGCGTCTATGCCTACAGCGTGATCCTGTTCGCGCTGTCGGGCCTCGTCGGTGCGGTCGCGCCGATCATCGCCGCCGAACGCGGGGCACGTTCGCATGCGGTGCGCGAGGTGCGGCGATCGTTCCGCATGGCGCTATGGATCGCGGTGCTGGGCAGCGTGCCGTTCATGGCGCTGCTGGCGCATGGCGATGCGCTGCTGCTGACCACCGGACAGGACGCGACCGTCGCCGCGCGCGCCGATGCCTTTCTCGACATCCTGCTGTGGGCGATGATCCCCGCACTGGTCGGCACGGTGATGCGGATCACCGCCTCGGCGCTCGGCCGCCCCGGCTGGGCGATGGTCATCACCGCGCTCGGCCTTGCCGTATCGATCCTCGCCAACTGGCTGCTGGTGTTCGGCAACGCCGGCTTCCCTACGCTTGGGCTGGAGGGATCGGCGATCGCCAGCCTCGTTACCGCCACCGCGATGATGTTCGCCTATGCGGTCGTGCTGGTCGCCGACCGGCGGCTGCGCCGCTTCCGCCTCTTCGGCCGCTGGTGGCGGATCGAGGCGGGCCGGCTGCGCGAGATCGCGGTCCTCGGCCTGCCGATCGCGGCGACAATGACGTTCGAGGGCGCGCTGTTTTCCGCCGCCGGTTTCCTGATGGGCCGCATCGGCGTGACCGAGGTGGCGGCGCACGCCATCGCGCTCCAGATCGCGGCGTTCCTGTTCCAGGTGCCGTTCGGCATCGCACAGGCGGCGACGATCCGCGTCGGCCTCGCCTATGGCGCGGGCGACCGGACATGGATCGCGCGCGCCGGCTGGTCGGCGCTGATCGTCGGCACCGGCTTCATGGGGTTCACCGCGCTGCTGCTCTGGGCGTTTCCGCGCGCCTTCCTGTCGGTGTATGTCGATGTCGACGCGCCGGCCAATGCCGCGATGATCGCGCTGGCACTGCCCTATCTCGCCATCGCCGCGCTGTTCCAACTGGCCGATGGCGCGCAGGCGGTGGCGGCGGGCGTGCTGCGCGGGGTGCAGGATACGCGGGTGCCGATGGTGATCGCGCTGATCGGCTATTGGCTGGTCGGCTTCGCGACGTCGGTGGCGCTCGGCTTCTGGACGCCGCTCGCCGGGATCGGCGTGTGGATCGGCCTTGCCCTCGGGCTGTTCGTGGTCGCCGTGCTGCTGGTCCACCGCTGGCACCGGCGCGAGGCGCTGGGACTGGTTCGGACCGTCTGACGCGGCTGTTTGAAAACGCGCGATCGCGCGGTTTGC
>NZ_LMKU01000023.1:66450-86948 GCF_001421635.1 Sphingomonas sp. Leaf25 | reverse complement strand
CCTCCCGACCACCCACAGCGTATCCTTAATGGGTGGTCGGGAGGGGGAGCGGGCCGGCACCGCTTTATCTGATACAGCGCACGTACCGACCGCAAAATTGTTCCGGCGGCGGTTGACGGCGGGTGGGTGGCTCCACATATCCGGGGCGCTGGCACTCCCCCCGGGTGAGTGCCAAGACCTGTTCAACGTATAAGGGAACCGCGCATGAACTTCCGTCCGCTGCACGACCGCGTGCTCGTCCGTCGCGTCGAGGCCGAGGAAAAGACGCTCGGCGGGATCATCATCCCCGACACTGCCAAGGAAAAGCCGCAGGAAGGCGAAGTCGTTGCCGCCGGCACCGGTGCCCGCACCGAAGCAGGCACGATCACCCCGCTCGACGTCAAGGCCGGCGACCGCATCCTGTTCGGCAAGTGGTCGGGCACCGAGGTCAAGGTCAACGGCGAAGACCTGCTTATCATGAAGGAATCGGATATCCTCGGCATTGTTGGCTGAGCGGTTCTTCCTTCTTCCAAGATCAACCTAATCTGAAAGGGTAGCCACCATGGCAGCCAAGGACGTAAAATTCGGTCGTGACGCGCGCGAACGCATCCTGCGCGGCGTCGACATCCTCGCCGACGCGGTGAAGGTGACTCTGGGGCCGAAGGGCCGCAACGTCGTCATCGACAAGTCGTTCGGCGCGCCCCGCATCACCAAGGACGGTGTGTCGGTCGCCAAGGAAATCGAACTGAAGGACAAGTTCGAGAACATGGGCGCGCAGATGGTGCGCGAAGTGGCCTCGAAGACCAACGACATCGCGGGCGACGGCACCACCACCGCCACCGTGCTGGCACAGGCGATCGTGCGCGAAGGCATGAAGTCGGTCGCGGCCGGCATGAACCCGATGGACCTGAAGCGCGGCATCGACATCGCCGTCATCAAGGTGGTCGAGGACATCAAGTCGCGCTCCAAGCCGGTGTCGGGCACCAACGAGATCGCCCAGGTCGGCATCATCTCGGCCAACGGCGACCGTGAAGTCGGCGAGAAGATCGCCGAAGCCATGGAGAAGGTCGGCAAGGAAGGCGTCATCACCGTCGAGGAAGCCAAGGGCCTCGAATTCGAGCTGGACGTCGTCGAGGGCATGCAGTTCGACCGCGGCTATCTGTCGCCGTACTTCATCACCAACCCGGAAAAGATGCAGGTCGAGCTTTCCGACCCGTACATCCTGATCCACGAGAAGAAGCTGTCGTCGCTCCAGGCGATGCTGCCGATCCTCGAAGCGGTGGTGCAGTCGGGCCGTCCGCTGCTCATCATCGCCGAGGACATCGAAGGTGAGGCACTCGCCACGCTGGTGGTCAACAAGCTGCGCGGCGGCCTGAAGGTCGCAGCGGTCAAGGCTCCGGGCTTCGGCGATCGTCGCAAGGCGATGCTGGAAGACATCGCGATCCTGACCAAGGGCGAAGTCATCAGCGAAGACCTCGGCATCAAGCTGGAGTCGGTGACGCTGGGCATGCTCGGCACCGCCAAGCGCGTGACGATCGACAAGGACAACACCATCATCGTCGATGGTGCCGGCGATGCGGACTCGATCAAGGGCCGCACCGACGCGATCCGTCAGCAGATCGAAGTCACCTCGTCGGACTATGACCGTGAGAAGCTGCAGGAGCGTCTGGCTAAGCTCGCCGGTGGCGTCGCGGTCATCAAGGTCGGCGGCGCGACCGAGGTCGAGGTCAAGGAGCGCAAGGACCGCGTCGACGACGCGCTGCACGCAACCCGCGCAGCCGTCGAAGAGGGCATCGTCCCCGGTGGCGGCACGGCGCTGCTGTACGCGACCAAGGCGCTCGAAGGCGTCACCGGCGTCAACGACGACCAGACGCGCGGCGTCGACATCGTCCGCAAGTCGCTGACCTCGCTGGTGCGTCAGATCGCGCAGAATGCCGGCCATGACGGTGCGGTCGTATCGGGCAAGCTGCTCGACCAGACCGATACCTCGTTCGGCTTCAATGCGTCGACCGACACGTACGAGAACCTCGTCGCGGCCGGCGTGATCGACCCGACCAAGGTCGTGCGCACCGCGCTCCAGAACGCGGCCTCGGTCGCCGGCCTGCTCATCACCACCGAAGCGACCGTTTCGGAACTGCCCGACGACGGCAAGGCTTCGGCGATGCCCGCCGGCGGCGGCATGGGCGGCATGGGCGGCATGGACTTCTGATCGAATGTGGCCTGCGCGAGCGATGGCTCGCGCAGGACTTGCATCGATCCGGCCGGCGGGTGCCTGTCACCCGACCGACGGGCACCGGCTTCGCCGGTGCCGGATCCAGACGCAGAAAAGGCCGGGAGGGGGATACCCTTCCCGGCCTTTTCGCGTTCAACGAACTTCGTCTATCCCAGCCGAAACACCTGCTCCACGACCCCATCCGCTCTGGCTACCGTCTCGACCCACGCGAACCCGGCGTGGCGCAGCACCGCGATCGAGCGAAGGTTGCTCGCTACCACCGAAGCGGAGACCGGCCTCTCCCTAGCCATGTCGAGGAACGCCACGACGGCACGACTGGCAACGCCCTGCCCCCAGTACCGGCGCCCGATCCAATAGGCGATCTCGCGCTGCCCTTCACGAATGAAGGTGGAGACATAGCCCGCCGTGACGCCATCGACAGCGACGGTTCGGACCTCGCAGTCGTTCCGGTTGAGAATCTGCTGCCAGTGCGCATCGAACGCCGGTCGCGGCCGGGACACGAACCCTGCCATCGCCGCAGCCATTGGATCACATTGATGTTCGTAAAAGACCGGCAGATCGTCGACAGTAACGATGCGAAGCCGGACCTCGGTCGGCATGACTATTTGGCCGGCTTCCACAACTGCGTCTGGCAGAAGAACGCGATGCAGCCCTGCACCTTCAGCGACCCGTCGGCATTCTTCGACACGATCGATTTGTAGCTCTTGCCATTGCGCGGGTCGTAGATCCGCCCGCGCCAATCGCTGCCGGCATCGGCAAAGCCCGACAGGATCGGTATGCCTAGGATCGGGCGCGACCGCAGCGCGGGATCGCCGTTGTTGACGTCGGTCATCGGCGCGCCGGGCGTCGCCTTGATGATGCGGACCAGTCGCCCGCACACCTTGTCGCCGCAGCGCGCGACTTCGATCACGCCTGCGCCGTCCTCGGTCAGATAGCGACCCGCGATCGGCGTCGCGGCGACGGCCGGGGTCGCGACCGCTACCGCGGCGAACACCAGCGCGTGCCGCATCACTTGAAATTGTCCGCGTAGGCTTGCAGCTTCAGCGTGCGCTCGGGCGCGGGCACGACATGATACTCGATCCCCTCGCGCTGGGCGTACTCGGTCGCGGCATCGAGCGAGGGAAACTTCAACTTCACCTGATCGCGCGTGTCGCCCGATCCCGCCCAGCCAGTCAGCGGATCGGCCTGCTTCGGCTCTGCCGGCTCGAACTCGAGCATCCAGGTGTGCGTCTTGGCACGCCCCGACTGCATCGCGTTCTTGGGGATCTGGTAGATACGGGCGCTGGGCATCGACGAAACCTTCGTGCAGGACAGGATTTATCCCTGCATAGCAAAGCCGGCGCGCCATGCCAGCAGGAGTCGCGCCTTGCCGCGACGCTAAATGCGCAGAGCATGGCAGGAATATCATGCCGGATCGGGCGTGTCGTTCGCCATGAACAGCCACATGGTCCGATTTCAGCCATTCCTCTTGTCTATTGCTCTTGCGACTGGTTATCATTAAAGATTGGTTTTCCCTTGTCTCTTCAATCAAAACCGCTTATTGCCCCGCGCGTCGCGGCAGGACCGCGCGTTTGACTGCACGGAGAGAACCTTGGCTCGCAAGAAGATCGCGCTGATCGGCGCCGGCAATATCGGCGGCACGCTCGCCCATCTCGCAGCGTTGAAGAACCTTGGCGACATCGTCCTGTTCGACGTGGCCGAGGGCATTCCGCAAGGCAAGGCACTCGACCTGTCGCAGTGCGGACCCGTCGAAGGGTTCGACGCGAAGATCATCGGCAGCAACGACTATGCCGACATCGCGGGCGCGGACGTCATCATCGTCACCGCCGGTGTCGCGCGCAAGCCGGGCATGAGCCGCGACGACCTGCTCGGCATCAACCTGAAGGTCATGAAGGCCGTCGGCGAGGGCATCAAGAACAATGCCCCCGACGCTTTCGTCATCTGCATCACCAACCCGCTCGACGCGATGGTGTGGGCGCTGCGCGAATTCAGCGGGCTGCCGCACCACATGGTCGTCGGCATGGCCGGCGTGCTCGACAGCGCGCGCTTCAGCCACTTCCTGGCGGACGAGTTCGAGGTGTCGGTCAAGGACGTGACCAGCTTCGTGCTGGGTGGGCACGGCGACACGATGGTCCCGGTCATCTCCTATTCGACCGTGTCGGGCATCCCCGTTCCCGACCTCATCAAGATGGGCCGCTCGACGCAGGAGAAGATCGACGCGATCGTCAAGCGCACCCGCGGCGGCGGCGGCGAGATCGTCGCGTTGCTCAAGACCGGCTCGGCCTATTACGCGCCCGCGACCAGCGGCATCGCGATGGCCGAAGCCTATCTGTACGACCAGAAGCGCGTGCTGCCCGCCGCCGCCTATGTCGACGGCCAGTACGGCGTGAACGACCTGTATGTCGGCGTGCCGGTGGTGATCGGTGCCGGCGGCGTCGAGCAGATCGTCGAGATCGCGCTGGACGACGAAGCAAAGGCGAACCTCACCGTGTCGGTCGACGCGGTCAAGGAACTGCTGGTCGCCTGCAAGGGCATCGACGAGACGCTGGCGTAAGCAGCCTCCCCGCTCTGGCGGGGACCAGGGACAGGCGCGACGGAAGCGGAGTAATTTTCGCCTCCGTCGCGGACCACGCCGGAAGGGCGGTCTGATCCGGCACCCCTACAGCACTGATGCCGAACGATCCGTTCGCCGGGCTGAACCGAATTTTCGCTCCGGCCACGGAGCAGCAAGGGAAACGAAGATGAGCATCCTCGTCAACAAGAACACCAAGGTCATCACCCAGGGGATGACCGGCGAAACCGGCAGCTTCCATACCAAGGCGGCGCTGGAATATGGCACGCAGATGGTCGGCGGCGTGACGCCGGGCAAGGGCGGCAGCGAGCACCTCGGCCTCCCCGTCTACAACACCGTCGCCGAAGCCAAGTCGAAGACCGGTGCCGATGCGTCGGTCATCTACGTTCCGCCGCCCTTCGCCGCCGATTCGATCCTCGAGGCGATCGATGCCGAAATCCCGCTGATCGTCGCGATCACCGAGGGCATTCCGGTGCTCGACATGGTCCGCGTCAAGCGCGCGCTGTCGGGCAGCAAGTCGCGCCTCATCGGCCCGAACTGCCCCGGCGTGCTGACGCCGGGCGAGTGCAAGATCGGCATCATGCCCGGCAGCATCTTCAAGCAGGGCAGCGTCGGCGTCGTCTCGCGTTCGGGCACGCTCACCTATGAAGCGGTGTTCCAGACCTCGAACGCCGGCCTCGGCCAGACCACGGCGGTCGGCATCGGCGGCGATCCGGTCAACGGCACCAACTTCATCGACGTGCTGGAGCTGTTCCTCGCCGACGAGGCCACCCAGTCGATCATCATGATCGGCGAGATCGGCGGCGATGCCGAGGAACAGGCCGCACAGTTCCTGATCGACGAGGCCAAGCGCGGCCGCAGCAAGCCGATGGCCGGCTTCATCGCGGGCCGCACCGCGCCTCCGGGGCGTCGCATGGGTCATGCCGGCGCGATCGTGTCGGGCGGCAAGGGCGATGCGGAAAGCAAGATCGCGGCGATGGAAGCGGCCAGCATCAAGGTCGCGGCGAGCCCCAGCGAGCTGGGTTCGACGCTGCTCGAAGTGCTGAACGGTTGAACTGACACGCCCCGCGCCACGACGCGCGCGGGGCACCGCCCGGTTCGACCGGGCAACAGCGGACGGGAAACGACCATGGGCTACGAAGGCCAGGATTTCGACATCGCCGCCGGCGTCAGCCCGGCATTCGTGGAAACGCTTTATGGTCGCTACCGCGAGAATCCCTCGTCGGTCGATGCCGGCTGGCGTCAGTGGTTTGACGGGCTGGAGGGCGCGACGCAGCATCCGAGCTGGCAGAGCAAGCGCTGGCCGCTGACCGATACCGACGCGCTGACCGCCGCGCTCGACCCGACGCAGATGGAACCGGCCCCCAAGCCGGCCAAGGGCGGCGGCGAGCCGGCTCCGGCGGCGGCTCCGCCCGCGCCCAAGGTCGATGTGGCCAAGGCGGCGGGCGACGCGATCCGCGCGCAGCTCCTGATCCGCACCTACCGGGTGCGCGGGCATCTTGCCGCCAATCTCGATCCGCTGGGCCTCGCACGCCGCGATCTGCCCGAGGATCTGCGCACCGAATATCACGGCTTTTCGGATGCCGAGATCGACACGCCGGTGTATCTCGGCGGCACGCTCGGGCTGGAATGGGCCACCGTGCGCGAGATCGTCGACATCCTGCGCGCCAACTACTGCGGCAATGTCGGCCTCGAATATATGCACATCGCGGACGTGGAGGAACGCAAGTTCCTGCAGGACCGGATGGAGGGCCGCGACAAGGCGATCCAGTTCACCGCCGACGGCAAGAAAGCGATTCTCAGCAAGGTCATCGAGGCCGAGCAGTGGGAGAAGTTCCTCGGCCGCAAATACGTCGGCACGAAGCGCTTCGGCCTCGACGGCGGTGAATCGATGATCCCCGCGCTCGAAGCGGTCATCAAATACGGCGGCCAGATGGGCGTGCGCGAGATCGTGTACGGCATGGCACACCGTGGTCGCCTGAACGTGCTGACCAACGTGATGGCCAAGCCGTTCCGCGTGCTGTTCCACGAATTCGCCGGCGGCAGCGCCAACCCGGACGACATCGGCGGGTCGGGTGACGTGAAATATCACCTCGGCACCTCGACCGACCGCACCTTTGACGACGTGTCGGTGCATATGTCGCTGGTCGCCAACCCCAGCCATCTCGAAGCGGTCAACCCGGTGGTGCTGGGCAAGGTGCGCGCGCAGCAGACCTTCCGCAGCGACCTCGAAACGCATGAGCAGGTGCTGCCCGTCCTGATCCACGGCGACGCCGCCTTCGCGGGTCAGGGGATCGTGTGGGAATGCCTCGGCTTCTCCGGCATCCGTGGCTACAACACCGGTGGCTGCGTCCACTTCATCATCAACAACCAGGTCGGTTTCACCACCAGCCCGCAGTTCGCGCGCAGTTCGCCCTATCCGTCGGACGTGGCGAAGGGCGTGCAGGCGCCGATCTTCCATGTGAACGGCGACGATCCCGAAGCCGTGACCTTCGCGACCAAGATGGCGATCGAGTTCCGCCAGAAATTCCACCGCGACGTGGTGGTCGACATGTGGTGCTATCGCCGCTTCGGCCATAACGAAGGCGACGAGCCGTCCTTCACCCAGCCGCTGATGTACGCCAAGATCAAGGGCCATCCCGGCGTCAGCGACATCTATGGCAAGCGGTTGCAGGACGAAGGCGTGATCGACGCCGGGTTCGTCAGCGCCAAGACCGGCGAGTTCACCCAGCATCTCGAAAGCGAGTTCGACGCGGCCAAGAGCTACAAGCCGAACCGTGCCGACTGGTTCGCCGGGCGCTGGTCGGGGCTGCACGCGCCGATGGACGCCGAGGGCGCGCGGCGCTCGGTCGAAACCGGCATCAGCCCCAAGCTGTTCGAATCGCTCGGCCGCACGCTGACCAGCGTTCCGGGCGACCTTCAGGTCCACAAGACGCTCACCCGCGTGCTCGACGCCAAGCGGGCGATGTTCACCAGCGGCGAGGGCTTCGACTGGGCGACCGGTGAGGCGCTGGCGTTCGGATCGCTGCTGTCGGAAGGGTTCGGCGTCCGCCTGTCGGGGCAGGATTCGGGTCGTGGTACCTTCTCGCAGCGGCATGCGGTATGGGTCGACCAGACCGACGAGCACAAGTTCGTGCCCTTGAAGACCATCGAGCATGGCAGCTTCGAGGTGCTGGACAGCCCGCTGTCCGAATATGGCGTGCTCGGTTTCGAATATGGCTATGCGCTGGCCGATCCCAAGGCGCTGGTGATCTGGGAAGCGCAGTTCGGCGATTTCGCCAATGGTGCGCAGATCATGATCGATCAGTTCATCGCGGCGGGCGAAGCGAAATGGCTGCGCGCCAACGGCCTCGTCATGATGCTGCCGCACGGCTACGAGGGTCAGGGGCCGGAGCATAGCTCGGCGCGGCTGGAGCGGTTCCTGCAACTGTGCGCGGGCGACAATATGCAGGTGGCCAACGTCACCTCGCCGGCGAACCTGTTCCACCTGCTGCGCCGGCAGATGCACCGCAATTTCCGCAAGCCGCTGGTCATCATGACGCCCAAGTCGCTGCTGCGGCACAAGATGGCGACGTCGAGCGCCGCCGAGTTCTTGGGCGACAGCCATTTCAAGCGGCTGCTGTCCGACCCGTCAGCCCCGGCCGATCAGGCCACGACGCGGCTGGTGCTGTGTTCGGGCAAGGTCGCGTTCGACCTGATCGAGGCACGCGACGCGGCGGGCGATACCGCCACGCAGATCGTGCGCGTGGAACAGATCTATCCGTTCCCCACCGATGCGCTGGTCGAGCGGCTGAAGCGTCTGCCCAACCTGACCGACGTAGTGTGGGCGCAAGAGGAGCCGAAGAACAACGGTTCGTGGTTCCTCGTCGAACCGGCGATCGAGGAAGCGCTGGCCGAGGCGAACGCGCCGGTGGCGCGCGCGCGCTATGCCGGTCGCACGGCAGCGGCATCGCCCGCTACCGGGCTGATGAAGCGTCACCAGGCCGAACAGGGCGCGCTGGTCGCCGATGCGCTCGGCCACAATGTCCGCGACGAAATCCGCCGTACCCGTCAGGCCGAGGGCGAACGCGCCACCGGCAAGGCCGCATCCTAACCGTGTTATTACCCCCGACACGGGGGAGATGAGGAAAATCCGATGGCAACCGAAGTTCTGGTCCCCACGCTGGGCGAATCGATCACCGAAGCGACGCTGGGCGAATGGCTGAAGCAGCCGGGCGAAGCGGTCGCGGCCGACGAGCCGATCGCCAGCCTCGAAACCGACAAGGTGTCGGTCGAAGTACCCGCGCCGGTCGCGGGCGTGATGGGCGCGCATGCGGTGCAGCCGGGCGACACCGTGTCGGTCGGCGCGATGATCGCCACGATCGACGCCGGTGGCGCCGGTAGCGCGCCCGCGCCCAAGGCGGATGCGCCGAAGCAGGAAGCGGCCCCCGCGCGTGCCGCTCCTGCCGCCCCGGCGCAGCAGGCACCGGCAGCGGCCGATGCCAATGTCGATGCCGCCGCGCTGTCGCCTTCGGTGCGCCGCGCGATCCTCGAGCACGGCGTCGATCCGGCCAAGGTCAAGGGCACCGGTCGCGACGGTCGCATCACCAAGGAAGACGTGGTCGCCGCCGCCAGCGACAAGTCGGCCGCCGCCGCTCCTGCGGCTGCTCCGGCAACTGTGGCCCCCGCCGCCAGTGCCTCGCCGGCGCGCAAGGAAGAGCGCGTCAAGATGACGCGCCTGCGCCAGACGATCGCCCGGCGACTCAAGGAAGCGCAGGATACCGCCGCGCTGCTCACTACCTTCAACGACGTCGACATGACGGCGGTGATCGAGGCGCGCGCGAAGTACAAGGACCTGTTCGAGAAGAAGCACGGTGTGCGGCTGGGCTTCATGGGCTTCTTCGTGAAGGCCGCGACGATGGCGCTGAAGGACATTCCGTCGGTCAACGCCAGCATCGAGGGCGACGAGATCGTCTATCGCGACTATGCCGACATCTCGGTCGCCGTGTCGGCGCCGGGCGGCCTCGTCGTCCCGGT
Organism: Sphingomonas sp. Leaf25; assembly: GCF_001421635.1. Lineage (NCBI taxonomy): Bacteria > Pseudomonadati > Pseudomonadota > Alphaproteobacteria > Sphingomonadales > Sphingomonadaceae > Sphingomonas > Sphingomonas sp. Leaf25. Next base: position 77,148 of record NZ_LMKU01000023.1, on the reverse strand, counting down.
CATCCGCGATGCCGACAAGCTGTCGGTCGCGGGCGTCGAGAAGACGATCGGCGACTTCGGCAAGCGCGCCAAGGAAGGCACGCTCAAGATGGACGAGATGAAGGGCGGCACCTTCACCATCTCGAACGGCGGCGTGTTCGGCTCGCTGATGTCGACCCCGATCATCAACCCACCGCAGTCGGCGGTGCTGGGCCTCCACCGCATCGAGGAACGCCCGGTCGTCCGTGACGGACAGGTCGTGGTGCGCCCGATGATGTATCTGGCACTCAGCTACGACCACCGCCTGATCGACGGTCGTGAGGCGGTGACGTTCCTCGTCGCGCTCAAGAACGCGATCGAGGACCCGACCCGCCTGCTGATCGACCTGTAAGAAGGATCGGGCACCGATGGGCATGGTGATCTATCTGCGGCGGGCTGGCGATGCCGACCTCGACCGGTTGGTCGCCGACCCGTCGGTGTTCGAGACGTTCGTGTTCGACGAGGGGGTCGAGAACCTCGACCTCGTCGATTTCGACATGGGCTGGCATGCGCTGCATTACCTGCTGACCGGATCGGCCGACGATGTCGGCCATCCGCTCGGGATCATCATCGCCGCCTTGCCCGAACTGGGCGCGGACGAGAATGGCGAGGGCGGGATCGGGTTGATCGCGCCCGAGCGGATGAAGGCGTTCGCCGATGCGCTCGACGCCCAGGACGATGCGACGATCGCCCGCCGGTTCGACCAAAAGGCGATGATGAAGGCCGATGTGTATCTCGCCGACACGTTCGTCGGTGGCGATGCGATCGACTATATACTGCAAGGGCTTCCGGCCCTTCGCCAATTCGCGGCACACTGCCGCCGTACCGGCGACGGCGCGATCCGCGTGATCGCCCACAACGACTAGGACGGGATAGAAACCAATGGCTGACTACGACTTCGACGTCCTCGTGATCGGTGCCGGACCCGGCGGCTATGTCGCGGCGATCCGTGCGGCGCAACTGGGCCTCAAGGTAGCGTGCGCCGAGGGCCGCGCGACGCTGGGCGGGACCTGCCTCAACGTCGGGTGCATCCCGTCGAAGGCGCTGCTGCACGCCTCCGAGCTGTACGAGGAAGCGACCGGCGGGCATCTCGCCAAGTTCGGCGTGAACATCGCGGGCGCGACGCTCGACCTTGATCAGATGCACGCCGAAAAGGCCAAGGCGGTCGGCGAGCTGACCGGCGGCATCGAATATCTGTTCAAGAAGAACAAGGTCGAATGGCTGAAAGGCTATGCCGCGTTCGAGAACGACAACACGGTCAAAGTCGGCGACCGTACCGTCACCGCGCGCGACATCGTGATCGCCACCGGATCGTCGGTGATGCCGCTGCCGGGCGTCGAGGTGGACAATGACGCGGCGATCATCGTCGATTCGACCGGCGCGCTGGCGCTGCCCAAGGTGCCCGAGCATCTGGTGGTGATCGGCGGCGGCGTGATCGGCCTCGAACTCGGCAGCGTGTGGCGTCGCCTCGGCGCCAAGGTCACGGTGGTCGAATATGCCGACCAGATCCTGCCCGGCTTCGACGGCGAGGTCCGCAAGGAATCGGCCAAGCTGTTCAAGAAGCAGGGCTTCGACCTCAAGACCTCGACCAAGGTCACGGCCGCTTCGGTCGATGGCAGCACCGCCACGCTGACGGTCGAACCCGCCGCTGGCGGCGAGGCGACGACGATCACGGCAGACGCGGTGCTGGTGTCGATCGGCCGCCGTGCGAACACCGAGGGCCTCGCGCTCGACAAGGCGGGCCTAGACGTCAACCAGCGCGGGCAGGTGGACATCGACGAGGAGTTCCGCACCAAGGTCGACGGCATCTGGGCGATCGGTGACGTGGTGCATGGTCCGATGCTGGCGCACAAGGCCGAGGACGAGGGCGTCGCCGTCGCCGAGTTCATCGCCGGGCAGACCGGCATCGTGAACCATGACGTGATTCCGAGCGTGGTCTACACCATGCCCGAGATCGCCGGCGTCGGGCTGACCGAGGAAGCGGCCAAGGACAAGGGCGAGATCAAGGTCGGCAAATTCCCCTTCGCCGCCAACAGCCGCGCCAAGACCAATCGCGACACCGATGGCTTCGTGAAGGTCATCGCCGATGCCAAGACCGACCGCGTCATCGGCGTATGGATCGTCTCGTCGCTAGCCGGCACGATGATCGCACAGGCGGCGCAGGCGATGGAATTCGGTGCGACCAGCGAGGACATCGCCTACACCTGCCACGCGCACCCGACGCACGCAGAGGCGCTCAAGGAAGCGGCGATGGCGGTACGGGGCAAGGCGATCCACATCTGATCGTTCGCGTACGGACACGGCTTCATGGGGGCGGGACACGGCAGCGTGTCCCGCCCCTTTTGCGTTGGTGGCTGGCCGTCACACCCTGACGATGGCATGCTCAGCCCCGACAGGGATAGGAGAGCAGGATGCGGGTCGGCCTTGGTTGTCTGATCGCGTTATCGGCTATCGGTAGCGGCTGCGCGGCCGGATCGTCGCCATCCAGCATCGGAACGGCAATCTATGTTCCGCCGGTGCGGCTGGGAGGAACGGGCAGCGTCATGTTCCTGCCGGCTTCGCAGCCGGCCATCGCGAGTGCCGACGAAGCGATCATCCGCGCGGCGTTGAAGCATGTTGCCGCTCCCGGCCAATGCGTCACGCCGATGCTTGCTCTTCCTCCGTTCGGTGAGCTGGGCGATATGGCGCGACAGGCGGCCGCACCGATCGCCCGGATACCGGCCGCAGCCGACCCGGTCCGGTCACGATCAGGATCGTGGTACGACATGGCGGGCAGACCCATCGATCCGCGGACGGCGGCGCGGATCGATCATGGGATCGCCATGATCGTTGCAGCGATACCGGGCGAGAGCGCCAGCGCCCCGCTTCTCATCCTACCGGCGTGGCTGGGACATGGTCAGTCGATCGGCAACGACACCTGCGACCAGGTCCGGCTGTCACGGCCAGCCCGGTACGGAACGCTTGCGTTCGTCTCTGTCGACCTTCGCCGGGATCGCCGCGACAGTCAGGGAGAGTTGCTGGCGTTCGACGGGACTGGCGGACGATGGCGTGTCATCGCACAACAAACCCTCTGGATCACCTGATACGAAACGGCCCGCACCGCGCGAGCGGTACGGGCCGTTGCCGATAGTCGTGTCGCTCGCGCCTCAGGCGGCGGGCGGCACGACCTCTTCCTTCACGCGGGTGATCCGGCGGCGGCGGGGCCGTTCGGCACCGTCATCAGGCGTCGAGAGTGCTGGCGGCAGGCGATCCGCGTCGATCGATGGCGCGGCTTCGGCCGGAACTGCTTCGAGCGGGGCGGCTTCGGCCCGGACGCGCGGGGTGCGGCGACGGACCGGCTTGGCCTCGTCCGGTTGGGTGGCGACGACGGGTTCGGGCACGACGTTTTCCTGCGTGCCGACCTCGCCCTCTACCGCGCGGACTTCACCCGCACCGGGGATGGTACGCGGCGTATCGCGGCGGATGCGTTCGCGCTGCGGACGCTCCTCACGGGCTGGGCGATCGTCGCGTGCGGCACGCTCTTCGCGCGGCGCACGGTCTTCGCGAGGGGCGCGATCGTCGCGCTGGACGCGCGGCTGGCGCTCTTCGCGCTGGCCGCGATCGTCGCGGTTGCCACGGTCATCGCGCTGGCCGCGTTCCTCACGATTGCCGCGATCGTCACGCTGGCCGCGCTCTTCGCGATTGCCGCGATCGTCGCGCTGGCGATCGTCGCGGCTGCCGCGTTCCTGCTGGCCGCCGTCGGCGTTATCGCCGTCGAACTCGAAATCATCGTCCTCGCCGCCGTCGAAGTCGTCGCGCACGCGGCGCTGTTCCTCGACCCGCGACCGGCCCGCTTCGAGCACGCGAAAATAGTGATCGGCGAACTGGAGATAATATTCGGTGTTCACCCGGTCGCCGGCGCGTTGCGCATCGGCGGCAAGGTTCTTGTATTTCTCGAGCAGTTGCGCGGCATTGCCACGCGCGCGATTGTCGATACGATTGCCGGTTTCACGCGAATTGCCGCCGCCGCTTCCCGGCTGGCGCTGGCCACCGCGACCGCGACGGCGGCCGGCCTGACGATTGTTCATCAAGGGTTGGTTGTCCTGTCCTTACCTGTCCGTCGATCTCGCGATCCCGGGTGCGAGCAAATCCGCGAGGCGATGCGCAAAGGCACCGTCCGCCTGCCATGGCCGCGGGACGGCGGCGCACATGACGATGGAAGGAGCCCTGCCCGCTATCAACGACGTGGTCGATGGTGCCTGCCCCGCCATCGGTCTTAGCGGGTGCAACCGGCTTCTCCAAGCGGAAAGATGGGGCGCGCCGCCGTTCGGTTCAACCCGCAAGGATGCAGCGCGGCCGGCCGCCCAGATCGCGGACCAGCGTCGCCGACAGCCCGGCGGCGCGGACCAGCGTGGCGACCGCCTCGCCTTGGGTATGGCCGATCTCGATCGCGGCGATGCCCCCTTTGTCTAAAAGGCGGGGAAGATCGGGCACGATGCGCCGGTAGTCGTCGAGCCCGTCGTAACCGGCGAACAGCGCCTCGCCCGGTTCGTGACCGACGACCTCGTGCGGAAGCGATTCGCCGGTGCCGATATAGGGCGGGTTGGCGAGGATCAGGTCGTAGCGACCGTCGATGCCGGCGGTCCAGTCGCCCTGTCGCCACTCGGCCCGATCGCTCATGCCCAGCGCCGCGCCGTTGCGCCGGGCATAGTCGAGCGCGGCCGGCGAGGCATCGACGCCGAGGCCGGTGGCGCCCGGCCATTCGGCGAGCGCCGCCAGCAGCAGCGTGCCGGGACCGGTGCCGAGGTCGAGGATGCGTTGCGGTGTGCGGGTGACGAAGTGGCCCAGCGCCGCTTCGATCAGCGTCTCGCTGTCGGCACGGGGGACGAGGACGCCGGGGCCGACCATCAGCTCGATCGTCCAGAACGCGCGGCTGCCGGTGATATAGGCGACCGGTTCATGGGTTAGGCGGCGATCGACCAAGTCCTCGAACCCCTCGGGGATGGGGTCGTCCAGCCTCATCAACAACATGGTTTCGCGCGTGCAGCCGAGCGCGTGGGCGGCGAGGAGTTCGGCGTCGAGACGGGGGGAGTCGGAGACTTCGGCGATGCGCGCCGTCGCTTGGGTCAGCGCCTGGCGGAGCGTGGTCATGGAATCACGCGAAGGCGCGAAGGCGCAAAGAAGAAGGAGATTGTTCGCGCAGAGGCGCAGAGGCGCGGAGGGGTTGCGCGTCGGGTGACGTTCCGCGCTGTCGCGTTCGGTCAGCGAAGGCAGCAGGATAGATCGCTGCGCGATCGACGGGCGCACCCCCTCCGCGCCTCTGCGCCTCTGCGCGAATACCCTTCTTCTTCGCGACCTTCGCGCCTTCGCGTGAACGCAAATCACCCATCCAGCGTCGCCAGCCGCTCCGCCTCGTCCTGCGCGATCAGTGCGCCGAGCAGTTCCTCCATCTCGCCTTCCAGAATTTCGGGCAAACGGTGGAGCGTCAGGTTGATGCGGTGGTCGGTCACGCGCCCCTGCGGGAAATTATAGGTGCGGATGCGCTCCGACCGGTCGCCCGATCCGACCATCGAGCGGCGCGTGCCGGCGCGCTCGTCGGCCAGCCGCGCGCGTTCGGCTTCGTAGAGGCGGGTGCGCAGGACTTTCAGCGCCTTGGCCTTGTTCTTGTGCTGCGATTTTTCGTCCTGCTGGATCACGACGAGGCCGGTGGGCAGATGGGTGATGCGCACCGCCGAATCGGTGGTGTTGACCGACTGGCCGCCCGGCCCCGACGAGCGATAGACGTCGATGCGCAGGTCGCGCGCCTCATCGATCTGGACGTCGACTTCCTCGGCTTCGGGCAGGACCGCGACGGTCGCGGCGCTGGTGTGGATGCGGCCGCCGCTTTCGGTCGCGGGCACGCGCTGGACACGGTGGACGCCGCTTTCGAACTTCAGGCGCGCGAAGACCCCCGCGCCGGTGACGCTGGCGACGACTTCCTTGTAGCCGCCCGCGTCGGATACCGATGCCGAGATCAGCTCGATCCGCCAGCCGCGATTGTCGGCATAGCGCTGGTACATGCGGAACAGGTCGCCGGCGAACAGCGCGGCTTCGTCACCGCCGGTGCCGGCGCGGATTTCGAGCATCGCCGCGCGTTCGTCGGCCGCGTCACGCGGCAGCAGCGCCAGCGCCAGCGCGCGTTCGGCCGATTCGAGCTGCCCGCGATTGGCGTGCAGCTCCTCGATCGCCATCGCGCGCATGTCGTCGTCGGCGTCCTGCGTCATGTGCGTCAGGCTATCGCTCTCGGCGCGCAGCCGGCGGACCTCGCCCGCCGCCTGTGCGACGGGTTCGAGTTCGGCATATTCCTTCGACACCGCGACGAAACGGTCGCCGGGCAGGTCGCCGGTCGCCATCTGCGCGGCGAGTTCGTCGCGCCGCGCCTCGATCTGGGCGATGCGTTCGGGGGCGATGGTCATGCGACAACCCTCTCGTCATTCCCGCGCAGGCGGGAATCCATTGCCGCTGCGGGTGCGGATCGATCGAGACGTTGGCGTGTATGGATCCCCGCCTTCGCGGGGATGACGGAATATATCATTCGGGTGCCTTTGCCTCGCCCTCGAACCCACCGATCAAAGGACCGACGACGTCGCGCACATAGGCGTCACGATCGAACCGTTCCGACAGTTGCTGGAAGTGGAAGTCGGCGGCCTGGCCGGTCGTTCCGCGCACGAACAGGATGCCATCCAGCTTGCGTTTCTTCGCAACTTCGACCTGTCGCTTCGCATTGCCCTTGAACGCCGCATCGATCGCGACTCCACCGCGCCGAAGCACACCGGTAATCCGGATGGCTTCCGAGGCAAAATCCGGGTTGTCTGCTATGACCGCAAGCGTGATCCGGTTATCTGCCGGCTCTTCCAGCAGCATCGCCAGCCGTTCGATCCCCGCTGCCCAGCCCACACCCGGCGTCGCCGGACCGCCGAGCGACTCGATCAGCCCATCGTAACGCCCACCGGCCAGCACGGTCCCCTGCGCGCCCAGCCGGTCGGTCACGAATTCGAACGCGGTGTGGCGGTAATAGTCCAATCCGCGCACCAGCCGGTCGTTGCGGGTCCACTGCACCCCCGCCGCATCGAGCCCGCCGGTGACGGCGGCGAAGAAGTCCGCTGCCTCGGCCGTCAGAAACGAATCGATTCCCGGCGCCGAATCGGCGATCGGCCGGTCGCGCGGGTCCTTCGAATCGAGGATGCGCATCGGATTCTTGTCGAGGCGTTTCAGGCTGTCTTCCGACAGGTCGGCGCGGTGCCCCTCGAAATGCTCGACCAGCGCCGTGCGCCATGCGTCGCGCGTCTCGGCGTCGCCCAGCGTGTTGAGCTGCAACGTCACGCCATCGGCGATGCCCAGTTCCTTGAGCAACTGGTCGGCCATCGCCAGCAGTTCGACATCGGCCATCGGCTCGGCCGCGCCGATCACCTCGGCGTCGATCTGGTGGAACTGGCGATAGCGGCCCTTCTGCGGGCGTTCGTAGCGGAACACGGGTCCATGCGTCGCGAGCTTCAACGGCGCATATTGCTGCCAGCCTTCGGTCAGGTACGCGCGGGCGATGCCGGCGGTGAATTCGGGGCGCAGCGTCAGCGAATCGCCGCCACGATCCTCGAACGAATACATCTCCTTTGACACGACGTCGGTCGTCTCGCCCAGCGAGCGGGCGAAGACGGCGGTCGATTCGAACACCGGCACCTCGACCCGCGCAAAGCAATAGAGGCGGCGCACACGCTCGAAGGTTTGGGCGACATGGGTGAAGCGCCGCTCGAAATCGCCGAAAATATCCTGGGTGCCCCGGACGGGGCGCGGGGTGGTGATCTTTGCCATTATGCCGCGCGATTTATGGTGTCCGCCGCGCGAACGCCAGTGTTTCCACGCGGCTCTGCGCGCGACCGGTTGACCCCGGCGATATGGGTGTGGCAGGGGCAGGTTTCGCGCGGGCGGGTATAGTACAATGGTAGTACAGCAGCCTTCCAAGCTGAATACACGGGTTCGATTCCCGTTACCCGCTCCAGTGCCCTCCCCTATCGTGGTCCGAACAGGATCACCGCGCAGCCGGTGAGGCACAGCCCCGCACCGACTACATCGAACCGGTCGGGCACCAGCCCCTCGACCCACCAACCCCACAGCACCGCGCCGAGCACATAGACGCCGCCATAGGCCGCATAGGCGCGCCCTGCCCCGGCGGTATCGCTCTGCGCCAGCACCCATGCGAAGCCGGCGAGCGCCGCCATGCCGGGCAGGACCCACCAGACCGACCGGTCGAGCCGCCACCACGCCCAGAAGGCGAAGCAGCCGCCGATCTCGAGCAGCGCGGCGATGAGGAATAGGATGGGGGTCGGGATTATCTTGCTTCCCGCGAAGCACCGCCGCGCCAAATGCGCGGGCGGTGGTGGACAGGGCTGGATTCGAACCAGCGTACGGGAAACCCGGGCAGATTTACAGTCTGCTGCCTTTAACCACTCGGCCACCTGTCCAGCCGCCACCTGAACGGGCCAGCCGTTCAAGCGAGCGCGCCCATTGCCGTCCCGGCGCGGCGCTGTCAACGGCTTGCACCATATTCATGGGCAACTTAGCGTCGCGACCATCCATTTTTCATGAGGGAACCCCGAGTTTGCGCCCCATCCTGCTCGCAACCTGCCTGATTGCCGCCCCCCTCGCCGCGCAGAGCGTCGACCGCGACGCGGTGAACCGCATCCTCGATGAAGGCACCACCCGGACGCAGGTGATGCCGATCGCCGAGCATCTGACCGATCGCATCGGCCCCCGCCTGCCCAATTCGCCGCAAATGCGCGAGGCCGAGCGCTGGACGCAGGCGAAGTTCCGCGAATGGGGTCTGACCACCACCGCCGAGGGGTTCGAGTTCGGGCGCGGCTGGACGATCGAGCGGTCGAGCGTGCGGATGGTGACGCCGCGCGTGATCGCGCTGACGGCGATCCCGATCGCATGGACGCCGGGCACCGACGGCCCGGTGGCGGCACCGGTGATCGTCGCGCCGATCGCCGAGGAGAAGGATTTCGCCGACTGGCGCGGCAAGTTGCGCGGCAAGGTAGTGATGGTGTCGCGGCCGGGCACCGGGTCGGAACCGACCGAGCCGGCCTTCCGCCGGCTGACCGGCGAGGATTTGGCCAAGGCCGATAGCTGGCGCGAACCCGAATATGATCCGGCCGACACCGACCGGCGCGCCAAACGGCTCGACTTTGCGCAAAAGCTCGATGCGTTTCTGAAGGCCGAAGGGGCGGTGGCGATGGCGACGATGTCGTCGCGCGACGGCAAGCTGCTGCATGGATCGGGCTATCTCTTCACCCGCGCGGTCGCCCCCGTCGTGCCGGCGGTCGAGATCGCGGCGGAGGATTACCGCCGGCTCGCCCGCCTTGCGGTCAGCGGCCCCGCGCCGACGATCGAGATCGACAGCAAGGTCCGCTTCGACGACAGCGATCCCACCGCCTACAACATCATCGCCGATCTGCCCGGCACCGATGCCAATGCGGGCTATGTGATGGCCGGCGCGCATTTCGATAGCTGGGTCGCGGGCGACGGCGCGGTCGACAATGCGGCGGGCACCGCCGTGGTGATGGAGGCGGCACGTATCCTGTCGGCGCTCAAGGTCCGGCCGAAGCGCACCATCCGCTTCGCGCTGTGGAATGCCGAGGAACAGGGACTGCTCGGCAGCCTCGCCTATGTCGAACGGCATATCGCGACGCGGCCCGAACCGGCGGCCGGCCGGGACGGCGGCCTCGCGCGCTTCTATGGCTGGAGCAACCGCTTCCCGATCACGAAGAAGCCCGGCTACGACGCGATGACCGCCTATTTCAACATCGACAACGGCTCGGGCAAGATTCGCGGGATCAATGCCGAGAACAATGTCGCCGCCGTGCCGAGCTTACGCGACTGGCTCAGCCCGTTCGCGTCGATGGGGGCGACGACCGTCGCCAACCGGCGGACCGGCTCCACCGATCATTATTTCTTCCAGTCGGTGGGGCTGCAGGGGTATCAGTTCATTCAGGACCCGCTCGACTATGGCAGCCGCTTGCACCATACGAGCATCGATACCTTCGATCACATCAAGGGGCCGGACATGCGGCAGAACGCGATCATCCTCGCGTCGCTGCTGCTGAGCGCCGCCAATGCCGAGCGGCCGCTGCCGCGCCCGCCGCTTCCCACCCAACCGGTCGCCACCGACCCCTACGCTATCCCTGAGAAAGACTGACATGGCCCGCAAAGGACACCGCCCGAGCAAGGCATCGCCGCAACGCCCGCGTTTCTGGGGCCGCCACGCAGCCTTCGCCGCGCTGGACAATCCCGAACGCACTATCCGCAAGATCTGGTGTACGCACGAGATGGGCGCGAGCCTGGTGCTGCCCGAGGGCGTGCCGGTGGTCTATGCCGAGGTCGCCGATCTGGCCCGCCTCGTCCCCGCCGATGCGCCGCATCAGGGGATCGTGGTCGAGGCCGATCCGCTGGAGGACATCTGGCTGGCCGACCTGATCGAACAGGGGAAGGGCGACGACCGGCCGATCCTGTTGCTCGATCAGGTGACCGATCCGCACAATGTCGGCGCGATCCTGCGGTCGGCCGCCGCGTTCGACTGCCTTGGCATCGTCACGCAGGACCGGCATGCCCCGCCCGAATCGGGGACGGTCGCGCGCTCGGCATCGGGCGCGCTGGAGAGCGTGCCGT
>NZ_LMKU01000023.1:64216-66432 GCF_001421635.1 Sphingomonas sp. Leaf25 | reverse complement strand
CGGGCTGACCGGCCATACCGAGACGCTGCTGAGCGACGCGCTGGGGCCGAAGCGGATCGCGCTGGTCGTCGGGGCCGAGGGCGAGGGGATGCGGCAGAATACCGAGGCGCACTGCGACATCCTCGCCAAGCTGCCGATTTCGGACCGGGTCGAGAGCCTGAACGTGTCGAACGCGGCGGCGATCGCGTTGTATGCGATGGCGACGCACGGGGGGTGATCGCGCGGCAGGCCTGACAGATACGTCATCCCAGCGAAGGCTGGGATCTCTTGCGGATGAGACGCGACAAGCGCCGCTTGAGGCCCCAGCCTGCGCTGGGGCGACGGTTGGGGCGTCAGTCCTCCGGGGCGATTTGAACTTTCAGCCCGTCGAGCGCATCCTCGAACGGAATCTGGCAGGCCAATCGTGAGGTCGGGCCACGGTCGTCGACCGAATCGAGCAGGTCGTCCTCGTCGCGGGTCATCGGCGGCAGGCGGTCGAGGAATGCCGGGTCGACATGGACGTGGCAGGTCGCGCACGAACAGCATCCGCCGCAGATCGCCAGCATCTCGTCGAAGCCGTGGTCCTTGATGACTTCCATCACCGACAGGCCGGCCTCTCCGTCCACGGTTCGTTCTTCCCCTGCGCGGGTGACGACGGTAAGCCTCGGCATCGTTTCATCTCCTGATCGCACGTCCCATGCCGGGCGCTCCGATCGATTGCAAGGAAGCCGCCATGGGCCTTTCCGCCGAACAGTTGCGGACCTCGCTGGATGCCATGGCCGTGATCGAGCCGGCGTTCGCAAAGGCGCTGGCCTATGCCGGCTATCCCGAGCCGCGCATCCGCGAGCGGGGCTATGCGACGCTGCTGCGCACGATCGTCGGCCAGCAGGTCAGCTACAAGGCGGCTGATTCGGTGTGGGCGAAGCTTTCGGCGATGCTGGGCGACCCGACCGATCCGGCGCGAATCGTCGCGGCGAGCGATGAGGAGCTGCGCGCCGCCGGGCTGTCGCGGCAAAAGGCGGGCTATGCCCGCAGTCTGGCCGACGAGGTCATCAGCGGGCGGCTCGACCTCGCCCATCTGCCGGAGGATGACGAGGAAGCGATCGCCGCGCTGGTGCGGGTGAAGGGGATCGGGCGGTGGTCGGCCGAAATCTACCTGTTGTTCGCCGAGGGGCGGACCGACGTGTGGCCGGCGGGGGACCTTGCGGTGCAGGTGGAGATCGGGCGGATCATGGGGTTGCCCGAGCGGCCGAGCGAGAAGGATATTCGGGTGCTGGCAGAGGCTTGGCGGCCGCATCGTAGTGCGGTGACGGTGTTTGCGTGGCATCATTATATGTTCGATCCGGCGACGGGTGACGCGAAGAACAGTGCGATCTGACGCGCCGACCGAGACGTAGCGAAGCTACGTCGAGCGGCCCAAGGCGCGTCCGGCCGGCGGCGCGTAAAGCGCCGTCCGACGACACGGGCTTTGCCCGTGGCGGAGCCTGTTGCAGCGCCCAATTCCCCCCAAAGTTTACAAAGTTTACACTAACGGCGCGTTTTTTGCGAACCGATCGCAACCCGAGGCAAGTGGGATAAGAAAATCTGGTTCGCGCGGAGGCGCGGAGACGCGGAGGGGGTGTGGGCGCTGATAGGTTGCGCGCCCTTGCGGCCCAGCGACCAGGGCTTGGTTCAGATGCGGTTGTCAAAGAGCCGCGCACAGCATGGCGGATCGACGACGTGTAGGACACCGGCAATGTCAAACCGCCCGACGGAGCGGTCAGGACGGGCGACGCGCAGGCGACGATCGCCCCCCGGATGCTGTCCGATCGCTTGCCTTCGCCGTCGCAACCGGTGAAGGAGAGGGGACCGGGGGGTGACGATGACCAACGACCGTGAACATGCCAAGCTCGAACGACTGACCTTCTTTTCGGATGCCGTGTTCGCCATTGCGATGACGCTGCTGGTGATCGAGGTACGGCTGCCCGAACTGCACGTCGTCAGCGACCACTCGCTCGCGCAGGCACTGCTGCACCTGCTGCCGAACTATATCGGCTTCATCATCAGTTTCCTCGTCATCGGCCGGTTCTGGACCGGGCATCACCGGTTGATGGGGATGATCGATACCGCCGACCCGGCGCTGGTCCGCGCCAATCTGCTGCTGTTGATGGCAATCGCGTTCATGCCGTTTCCGACCGCCATCCTCAGCGATTATTCGCTGCTGCGCGTCGCGATCGGCTTCTACACCGCCTATCTGC
>NZ_LMKU01000023.1:56387-64205 GCF_001421635.1 Sphingomonas sp. Leaf25 | reverse complement strand
CCCCGCCGTGGCCGAGGACGCCCGCCTGCTCCGAAGGTCGATGTGGTCGCCGCTGGTGATCGCTGCAACGGGATTTGCGGCAGGCATGGTATCGCCGGGGATCGGCCTTGTCGCCATGGTCGTCGTGACGCCATTCGTACTGCTACTGGTGAACCGGATCGGCAATCGGCCTGCCGGACCGGCGCCAGCGGAACAGGCGTGACCGAGATTCCCGCCACCCGGCGCGGCTACCGCCCGGCCCACCACTCGGCATAGGGCGTGTTCTCGACCTTGTGGCGGTTCCAGTCGGAGGCGCCGTCGTCCCACCATGGCTCGCCGCGTTCGCCCAGTGCCACTTTCGCCGCCTGCACTGCGTCGCGGGCCTGCCGCACCGCCGCTTCGTCGCCTGCGCGCTGGCCCGCGCCGACCGCGCGGCGGGCGTCCATCAGGGCTTTCACCAGTTCGGCGCGGCGCTCGTCGGTGAGGTCGGGGCGGGCGGCGCGCCACAGTACGCCCTTGACCACGATGTAGCGGTCGTCTGGCGTGCGTGGCGGTGCGGTCACGCCGGTTCGAGGAGGCGGAGTGCCTGCGCGCGGGCTTCGTCGGTGATCTCCGCGCCCGAGAGCATCCGCGCGATCTCCTCGCGGCGTTCGTCGGTGGAGAGGGGCCGCACGCCGGTGCGGGTGACGGTGCCGTCGTGGCGCTTGGCGATCAGCAGGTGGCGGTTGCCGCGCGCGGCGACCTGCGGGCTGTGCGTCACCACCAGCAATTGCTTGGCGGTGGCGAGGCGGGCGAGCCGCTCGCCGATCGCCGAGGCGACCGCGCCGCCGACCCCGCGATCGATCTCGTCGAAGATCATCGTCGCCGCCCCGCCCTCTTCGGCCAGCGCGACCTTCAAGGCGAGGATAAAACGCGACAACTCGCCGCCGGACGCGATCTTGGCGAGCGGGGCAAAGGGTGCGCCGGGGTTGGTCGCGATCTCGAACTCCACCCGGTCGCGGCCCGATGCCGACCATTGGCCTTCGTCGAGGCTGGCGACGACGCTGCGGAACTTCGCCGACCCCAGTTTGAGCGGGTCGAGCTCGCCCGCCACCGCCTTGTCGAGTCGTTTCGCGGCGGCGACGCGGGCATTGCCGACGCGGTCGGCGCGTTTCACATAGGTTTCGCGCGCCTGCGCGACCCGCGTCTCAAGCTTGCCGATCCCGGCCTCGCCCGATTCGAGCAGCGCGAGGCGTGCGGCGAGATCGCCGGCGAGGACGGCCAGATCGTCGGGCTGGACGCGGTGCTTGCGCGCGGCACCACGCAGCGCGAACAGCCGGGCCTCGTCCTCCTCCAGTGCGCCTGCGTCATAGGCGAGCGCGTCGCTCGCCTCGCGCAGCGCGGTGGCGGCGGCCTCCGCCTCGATCAGCGCGCGGTCGACGGCGGCGAGCGATTCGCCAAGCGCGGGATGCGCGTCGGCGATGCGTTCGAGGCCGCGCGCCGCTTGCCGGAGGACCGAAAGCGCGCCCTGTGCTCCCTCCAGCCGGTCGTCGACCTGGCTGAGATCGCCCGCGACCTTTTCGGCGCGCTGCATGTCGCGGCGGCGTTCGGCCAGCGTCGCCTCCTCGCCCGATTCGGGGGCCAGCGCGGTGAGTTCGGCGACGGCGTGTTCGAGCCAGTCGCGGTCGCGCTGCGCCACCTCGATCTCGGCGCGGGCGGCGGCGAGCGCGGCGTCGGCGGCGCGCCAGTCGCGATAGGCCTGCACGACGGGGGCGACGTCGATCCGGCCGAAGCCATCGAGCAGCGCGCGGTGGCCGCGTGGGTTGAGCAGGCCGCGATCGTCGTGCTGGCCATGGATTTCGACCAGATGGGGGGCAAGATCGCGCAGCAGCCCGGCCGAGGCCGGCTGGTCGTTGACGAAGGCGCGGCTGCCGCCATCGGCCTTGACGATGCGGCGGATGATGAGCGGCTCGCCGGGTTCGAGGTCGAGGCCGTTGTCGTCGAACAGCTTGGCGACCGGGCCGCCGGGCGCGGGGACGGCGAAGGTGGCGGTGACGGCGGCCTGTTTGGCACCATGGCGGACCAGCGCGGTATCGCCGCGCCCGCCGAGCGCGAGGCCCAGCGCATCGAGCAGGATCGACTTGCCCGCCCCGGTTTCGCCGGTCAGCACGCCAAGGCCGTGCGCGAAATCGAGGTCGAGTGCCTCGATCAGCACCACGTCGCGGATGGAAAGGGCAATCAGCATCGCGCCGCCACCCTTACGCCAAGAACAGGCCAAGAACAAATGGCTTTGCGCGGATCAGGGTGCGATCGGTCGATGTTGTGGTCGGCGGCGGGATCGTCATCGGTATCGAGGTCCGACCCGAACTTCGGCCGGATGTCGGTTGGTGGCACCTCCCCTCCCTGGAAGGGAGGGGGCGGGGGNCCCCCGGCCCGCGAGGGAACCTACGCGCTCCACAACCGGCCTACCCACCCCCAACCCCTCCCTTGTCAGGGAGGGGAGCAGGTTGTGCCTGCATTCCGGCGAAGGCCAGCACGAGGTGCGACGAGAACCGCTTGAGGACCCGTCCTCCCCCAAGCCGTCGTCAGTTGCCGCTGGTGGGTCCGTTGGGCGAGGGGGTGCTGGCCGGTGGCGTCGCGGGCGGGGTGGTGGTGCCGACCGGCGGGGCGATCGTCGCATCGGGGGCATCGCCCGGTTCGACCGTTACCGTGCCCTTGAGCGGCGGGGGCGGCGGGGCGGTGCGGATCGGGATCGGCTTGGGCGGCGGCGGGGTCTTGTCGCCGATCAGGTCATAGGCGCGCTGATACCAGTCGGTGCCGGGATAGTTGGCGCCGAGCACGGCGGCCGACTTCTTGGCTTCGCCGGGGACGCCCAGCGCGAGATAGGTTTCGGTGAGGCGCATCAGTGCCTCGGGCGCATGGGTCGTCGTCTGATACTGGTCGACCACCGAGCGGAAGCGCACCTGCGCGGCGAGCCACTGGCCACGCTGCTGATAGAAGCGGCCGATCTCCATTTCCTTGCCCGCCAAGTGATCTCGCACGAGGTCGAGCTTGAGCCGGGCATCGGCGGCGTAGGGCGTGGAGGGATAGCGGCGCGAGAGTTCGCCGAGCGAATCCATCGCCTGCATCGTGATCTTCTGGTCGCGGGTCACGTCGCTGATCTGTTCGTAATAGCTTAGCGCGATGAGATAATAGGCATAGGGCGCGTCGCGGTTGCCGGGGTGGACCGACAGGAAGCGCTGCGCGCCGGCGATCGCCTTGGTATAGTCGGCGTCGAGATAATAGCTGAACGCGCCCATCAACTGCGCGCGGCGCGCCCAGACCGAATAGGGATGCTGACGCTCGACCTCGTCGAACAGCGCGGCGGCCACCTTGTACTGGCGGCGGTCGAGCCGGCTCTTGGCGGCGGTGTAGAGCGTGCCCACGTCGCGCGCGACATAGGGCAGGTCGCGCCCGGCGCCGGCGCCGCCCCGGGCACAGCCCGACAGGCCGGCACCGGCGATGGCGACGAGGACGAGCGCGGAGGCGCGGAACGGAACGATACGCATGGGCTAGGCTTCTACTGCGCAAGGGGTAGCGCGAACAGTCCCTTTCGCGCATGGGGCACAGCGACCCATAGCCCCCCTGAAAAGGACGAAATCCGTGCCCGTCACCAAGCTGGAAATGCACCGCGTCGAAAAGCCCTGGGGGCGTCACAAGCTGGGCTTCGGCTTCGCCGACCAGCCCGAAGGGGCCGATCCGGTCGGCGAGATCTGGTACAAGACGCCGGGCGACGACACCCCCGACCTGCTGGTCAAATATCTGTTCACGTCCGAAAAACTGTCGGTGCAGGTCCATCCCGACGACGCGCAGGCGCATGCCCGCGGCCTGCCGCGCGGCAAGGACGAATGCTGGACGCTGCTGGCCGCCGAACCCGATTCGACGATCGCGCTGGGCACCCTCGAACCGATGACCGCCGAGCAGTTGAAGGAC
This sequence comes from Sphingomonas sp. Leaf25, assembly GCF_001421635.1. NCBI lineage: Bacteria > Pseudomonadati > Pseudomonadota > Alphaproteobacteria > Sphingomonadales > Sphingomonadaceae > Sphingomonas > Sphingomonas sp. Leaf25. The sequence continues at coordinate 60,275 of NZ_LMKU01000023.1, read as the reverse complement.
GCCGCGCTCGACGGGTCGATCGAGCACAAGCTCGACTGGAAGCCGGTGAAGCCGGGCGATTTCTTCTACGCCAAGTCGGGCACGGTCCATGCGATCGGCGCGGGGATCACGCTGATCGAGATCCAGCAGAATTCCGAAACGACCTATCGCCTGTACGATTATGGCCGGCCGCGCGAGCTGCACCTCGACGACGGGGTCGCGGTGTCCGACGCGCGGCCGTTCGTCGCGCCGCCCGCGCCGGGCAGGATCTCGGCGGATCGCGCCATCCTGGTCGACGGGCCGAAGTTCGTGCTGGAGCGGTGGAGCGGCGGCGATCGCACCGTGACCGTGCCGGCGGGGACGAAGGGCTGGTTCGTGCCGGTGACGGGGTCGGGCGAGGCCGACGGTACGGCGTGGGCGGCGGGCGACTGCCTGATCTTCGAGGGCGAAGTATCGGTAAGGATTGGCGAAGATGCCGATCTGTTGTTCGCCTATCCGGGCGAGCATTACGCCTGACTTCAAAATGAACGGGGTGTAGTTTTCCGTTCACGCAACCTGTCCGGGGGACGCGCCGTTCTTGCTGCCATCATCCATTGTGTTGGAGCGAGAACGATGCGTACCCCGATCCTTGCCGCGCTGGTCGCGGCCGTGACCCTGCCGGTGCTGGGCGCGGCCCCGGCGATGGCGCAGACGCCGCGTCAGGAATATCGCGAGGACGTGCGCGATGCGCGGCGCGATTATCGCCGCGACGTCCGCCGGGCGGATTCGCCGCGCGACGTGCGCGAGGCGCGTCGCGAGTATCGTGACGACGTGCGCGATGCCCGCCGTGACCTGCGCGACGACCGGCGTGATGGCCAACGCGACTGGCGCCAGTATCGCAACTACAACTACAACCGGTTCGAAGGCGGACAGAACCGTTATTTCGCCGACCGCTATTACCGCGACGGCCGCTATTACCAGCCGCGTCCGCTGTCGCGCAACGACCGGGTCTATCGCGGGCAGAACGGCCGCTATTACTGCCGGCGCAGCGACGGGACGACCGGCCTCATCATCGGCGGTCTGGGCGGCGGCGTCCTCGGCAACGTGATCGCGGGTGGTGATTCGCGGCTGCTCGGTACGCTGCTCGGCGGTGCGGGCGGGGCATTGCTCGGCCGGTCGGTCGATCGCCAGCAGGTGGTGTGCCGCTGATGTGCGATCCGGTGTAACCGGATCGGGCGGTGCCGGCCCGCTCCCCCTCCCCACCACCCACAGCGTATCCTGACTAGGTGGCGGGGAGGGGGAGCGGGCCGGCACCGCAGCCGCGTGAGCGGCTCAACCCTAAAGGCTTTCCGGGGCGGCTTTGCGCCGCCCCGGCAAACCGCCGACGACATAGACCGCGAGGCCTGCCCAGATCAGCGCGAAACAGGCCATGCGGACCGGGGTCAGCACCTCGCCGAACACGGTGATCGCCAAGGCGAACTGGATCGAGGGGGCGAGGAACTGCAACATGCCCATCGTCGCGAGGCGCAGGCGGCGCGCGGCGGCGGCGAACAGCAGCAGCGGCGCGGTCGTCACCGCGCCCGCCAGCACCAGCAGACCGGCCATGCCCCGACCCGATTCGAACGCCAGCGGTTCGCCGTGCCCGAGCCACAGTAGATAGCCGAGCGCGACCGGCGCGAGCAGCGTCGTCTCCACCATCAGCCCTTCGAGTGCGCCGACCGACACCGTCTTGCGGATCAGGCCGTAGAGCGCGAAGCTGACCGCGAGGCTAAGGCTGATGCCGAGTGCCGCCAGCGACGATCCGGCGGCGAACAGCGCGACGCCAGCCCCGGCCAGCGCGATCGCCACCGCCTGTACCCGGTTCATCCGTTCGCCGAGCAGCAGGACACCGAGAAGGACGTTGAGCAGCGGATTGAGGAAATAGGCGAGGCTGGCCGCCAGCACCTGTCCGTGCAGCACCGCCCAGACATAGACCAGCCAGTTGATCGCGATGAAGCCGGCGCTGGCGATGAGGTTGAGCAGCGCGCGGCGGTCGGCGAAGGCGTGGCGGAGGGCCGCGCCGCGCCGGGTGGCGACGACCAGCGCCGCAACGAGCAGCGCCGACCACAGCACGCGCTGCGCGACGATCTCGCCCGCGTCGATCGGTCCCAGCAGCCTGAAATACAGGGGCAGCAGGCCCCACAGCACATAGGCGCCGACGCCGAACGCCAGCCCGCGCCGGTCCGCGCCTTCGGTCATAGGATCAGATCAGACCGCCGGTCAGGAACAGGCGCAGGCCGCTGACGAGCAGGATCACGAGGTTGAGATTGCGTCCCGAGGTCCGCGACGACAACAGCCCGACGACGAAGCCGACCAGCGCGATCGGGAACACGATCCAGTTGAGCAGCGAGATGACCGGAAGCAGCGCGGGAATGGCGAAGACCAGCGCGATGAGGCCGATGACGATCGAGACGATGTTCAACATGTCCCGGACATGGTCACTTTCGCGCCCGAGGGCAATGGCGCGGGCGTGTTTTCCCGGCCATGACGACCCGGTCGACGCGATCTTAATCCTTCGGGATCAAGGTGCCGCGTCCTGTCCGGGAGCTTGCCGTCGATGATCCGCCCTGCCCTGTTCGTTCCGGCCCTGCTGCTGCTTGCAGGGTGCGGCGGTACGAAAGACGCGAACCCCAATCTCGACACGCTCGACGCCGAACTGACCCAGGCGAACGCGGCCGACCCGGCGGTGACGGCGGCGCTTCAGGACCAGATCATGGTCGATCCGACGCTGGCGGCGCAGGCCAATGGCGATGCGGTGCGGCCGCCCGACCGGCCCTATGCGGCGCCGATCCCCGCGCCCACCGTCGCGGCGGGCAGCAGCGCGTCGAACGAAACGCTGCAATCGGCGCCGGCGGCGGGCGATTGCCCGTCGTGCAAGGGCGGGCGCGAGGCGTTGACGCTGGGCGAACTGGCGGCCGTGCAGCGCGGTGGTAGCAAGCAATGCGCGGCCAAGGTCGGCTATTCGGCCGGATGGGCGACGCGGCTGCCCGCCACCTTCGCGCTGCATCCCGACGCGCGGGTGACGGAAGCGGCGGGGACCGATGCCGATGGCTGCCGGCTGCGCATCGTCAGCTTCGTGATCGCGCAGCCGATCGGGCGGGTGGTCGACTGGTATTACACCCGCGCCAAGGGGGGCGGCTATTCGACCGAGCATCAGGCCGAGGGCGAGCAGCATGTGCTGGGCGGCACGCGGGGGCCGGCGGCCTATGCGGTGTTCCTGTCGCCCGAGGGGCGCGGCACGTCGGTCGATCTGGTCGTCGACGGCGGCTGATCTTTACGTCGGCCGCTCGCCTCCCCATGTCGTTTCGCAGGGGGAACTTATGCTGACGACGACTGCCGCCTTCGCCATTGGTCTGCTGGTGCTGCTTCGCTGGCCGGGGCTGCCGATCGCCGGGTGGCTGGCAGCGTTGCTGGTCGTGCCGGTCACGCGGTTCCTGAACGGGTTGACGATCGGTCACTGGCTGCTGGCGCTGATGCTGTCGGCCGGGGTCGGGGCGGTGGCATGGATGGGCGGCGACATGATTATCGTGTCGGCGCTGGCCAGCCCGGAGATCCTCGCCTTCCTCACGATGGTCGATACCGCCGCGCTGATCGAGGCTACGCTGGCGGCGGTGGCGCTGGCGGGGGCGGCACGGGGGCTGTCGCTGCGCCATTGGATCGGCCGGCGGTTCGGCGTGCGCCGGCTCCGCGCGCGGCGGACGCGGCGGGTGGCGCGCAAGGCCGCCGCCAATGATGATGACCCGGCGGGGGCGGACGGGGTTCGATCCAGCGACCTTGCAACGAACGTCATCCCCGCGAAGACCGGGATCTCGTGGGGCGAGTGCACGACGAGAGCCGCTTGAGGCTCCAGCCTTCGCCGGGGCGACGGTCCCGGTTAGGCGGATGAAGTCC
>NZ_LMKU01000023.1:56224-56345 GCF_001421635.1 Sphingomonas sp. Leaf25 | reverse complement strand
GGGCCGATCGACATTCAGCCAGACGATGGCGCTTGGCGGCTCCCCTCCCTGACAAGGGAGGGGATTGGGGGTGGGTGGGCCGGTTGTGGAGCGCTACCGTTTCCTCTCGGGCCGACTCACG
>NZ_LMKU01000023.1:17343-56152 GCF_001421635.1 Sphingomonas sp. Leaf25 | reverse complement strand
GCCGGGGGCATGACCGACCCGAAACTCTTGTCAGGGAGGGGAGCAGATTGGGAAGCCATTTCGTTGAATGTCGATCGGCCCTAGAGTGGATCGACATTCAGCCGATGCCATGCCTTTTGTCGTTCCCGCGCAGGCGGGAACCCATAGACGCAGCGGGCCTGGCTCGATCACCGGCGTCGGCGTATATGGATCCCCGCCTGCGCGGGGATGACGCAGGGATTTGAGGGTACACTCCCCTGCCAGAGCCGAATTTCGACCGGTCCTAACGCGGCGGTGTGACCGGCACCGGGCCGCTCGCCCCGGCGTCGAGCAACTGGTCGCCGCCCAGGGTGCGGTAGAGCGTCACCCGGTTCTGCGCCGTGACCAGTTGCGTCGCGACCAGCCGGCGTTGCGCGGTGTAATAGGAACGCTGCGCATCCAGGCTGGTGAGAAAGGTGTCGATCCCGCCGCGATAGCGCGCTTCGGTCAGGCGGAACGTGTCCTGCGCCGCCGCGACGTTGACCCGGTCGGCGCGGGTCTGTTCGGCGATCGTGCCTTGCCGGGCGAGCGCGTCGGAGACTTCCTGAAACGCGGTCTGGATGGTGCGTTCGTAAGTGGCGAGCAGCGCGTCGCGCTGCGCGGTGCTGAACTCTACGCCGGCGCGGGCCGCCCCGGCGCGAAAGATCGGGTAGCTGAGCGAGGGGGCCGCCGAATAGCTGAACGCGCCGCCGGTGAAGAGCGTGCGCAGCGCGTCGCTGGCGAAACCGACGAGGCCGGTCAGCGACAGGCGCGGGAACAGCGCGGCGCGCGCCGCGCCGATGTCGGCATTGGCGGCAAGCAGTTCATATTCGGCCTGCACCACGTCGGGGCGGCGCAGCAATATGCCTGAATCGATGCCGGCGGGCAGATCGGCGATGGTCGGCAGGACGGCATCGATCGACGGCGGGAGCAGCGCGGGGTCTACGGCCGTGCCGAGCAGCAGTTGCAGCGCGTTGACGTCCTGCGCCAGTTGCGTACGCTGTTCGGCGAGGTCGCTCTGCGCGGTAGCGAGAATCTGTTCGGCCTGGCGCAGATCGGTGCGCGGGGCCACCCCGCCCTGCAACCGCGCGCGGGTGAGCGTGACGCTGCGCGTGGCGCTGGCCGCCGTCGCCTCGGCGATGGTCATCAGGCTGCGGTCGGCGCCATAGGATGCCCATGCCTCGGCGATGTCGCCGACGAGGGTCAGGCGGGTGGCGCGGGCGCCGGCTTCAGTCGCGAAATAGCGGTTCTGTTCGGCCTCCGTCAGCGAACGGATGCGGCCGAACAGGTCGAGTTCGAACGCGGTGGCGCCAAGGTCGAGCGCGAAGCTGCTGGGCGAACCGCCGCCGTTGACGACGGTGCCGGTGCCGGTGCCGGTGCCGGTGCCGGTGCCCGACGTGGTCGTGGCCCCCGCGCCGGTGCCGCGATAGCTGTAACGCGCCGAGGCATCGACCTGCGGGAACAGGTCGGCGCGCTGGATGCGATATTGTGCGCGGGCGGCGCGGATGTTGGCGGCGGCGATGCGAAGATCGCGGTTGTTGACCAGCGCCTGTTCCACCAGCGTCTGCAGGCGGCGATCGGTGAACACCTGCTGGAAGTTCAGCGCGGGCAGGCTCGCCTCGCGCTGGCGCAGATAGGCGTCGCCGACCGGCCATGACGGCGGCACGACGGCGGTCGGCCGTTCATAGGCCGGGGTCATCGAACAGCCGGCGAGGCATGCCGCAATCAACGGCAGGGCGGGGCGCTTCATGCCGTGGCCTCCTTGCGCCCGAACCCGCGCAGACCGCGCCGCACCAGCACGAAGAACAGCGGGATGTAGAAAATGGCGAAGATGGTCGCGGTCAGCATGCCGCCGATGACGGCGGTGCCGATCGCGATGCGGCTGTTGGCCCCCGCCCCGGTCGACAGCGCCAGCGGCAGCACGCCGAAGATGAAGGCGAGGCTGGTCATCAGGATCGGGCGCAGGCGGATGCGCGCCGCCTGCATTGCCGCGTCGAACACGCTCGCGCCCTTGCGTTCGGCCTGTTCGGCGAATTCGATCATCAGGATCGCGTTCTTGGCGGCCAGCCCCATCGTCGTCAGCAATCCGATCTGGAGATACACGTCGTTCTCGAGGCCCCTGAGCGTGACGAAGGCGATCGCGCCGATCAGCCCGAGCGGGATGACGAGCAGCACCGCGACCGGGATCGACCAGCTTTCGTACAACGCCGCCAGACACAGGAACACGACGAGGATCGACAGGCCGTAGAGCAGCGGTGCCTGTCCCGATGACAGCCGTTCCTGAAACGACAGGCCCGACCAGGCGACGCTGGTGCCGGGGATCTGCCCGGCGAGTTCGGCGATGCGCTCCATCGCCTCGCCCGAGCTGACGCCCGACGCGGCCTGCCCCTGGAATTCGAACGAGGGCAGCCCCTGAAAGCGCGACAATGTGGTCGGCGCGACGGTCCAGCCGGTGCGCGAGAAGGAGGAGAAGGGCACCATCTGTCCGTTCGACCCGCGCACGAACCATTGCGACAGGTCGGCGGGTTCGGAGCGATAGGGCGCGTCACCCTGCACGAACACGCGCTTCACCCGGCCGCGATCGATGAAGTCGTTGACGTAGCGCCCGCCCCATGCGGTCGACAGCGTGTTGTTGACGTCGCCCTGGGTCAGCCCGAGCGTCGAGAGGCGCTGCTGGTCGATGTCGACGTTCAGCGTCGCGATATCGGGCAGTTCGGACAGGCGCACCCCGGTCAGCATCGGATCGGCGCTGGCGGCGGCGAGCAGCCGGTCGCGCGCCTCGGCGAATTGCGCCGCGCTCATGCCGCCGGCGTTCTGCAACTGCATGGTGAAGCCGTTCGCCTGCCCCAGACCGCGCACGGCGGGGGGCAGCAGCGCGAACACCTGCGCGTCGCGGAAATTGCGGAAGGCGGACGACGCACGGTCGACGATCGCGTCGGCGCCGTTCTCCTTGCCCTTGCGCTGCGACCAGTCGGTGAAGTTGATGAACCCCTGCCCCGTATTCTGCCCCGACGCGCCGCCCCCGCCACCGCCGGCCACGACCAGCAGGGTGCGGACGTTGTTCTTTTCGTAGGTCAGGAAATATTTCTCGACCTCGCGCTGCACCGCTTCGGTGCGGCCGCGGGTGGAGCCGGCGGGCAACTGGAACCGGATCGACGCCGCGCCCTGATCCTCGGTCGGCAGGAACGACGTCGGCAGGCGGAAGAACAGCAGCGCGAGGATGGCAAGGACGCCGGCATAGATCAGCAGATAGAGCCATTTGCGGTCGATGACGTGGATCACGCCGCGTTCGTATTTGTCGATACCCTTGTCGAAGCGGCTGTTGAAGCCGTTGCGTAAGCGTTCGCCGACATGCGCGACGCGCGGCAGCTTGCGTTCGAGCCAGCCGCCCTCAAGGCTGCCGTCCTCGCCGCGCTTCTTCTGCTTCAGCAGCGTCGCGGTGAGCGCGGGCGAGAGGATGAGCGCGACAAACACCGACAGCACCATCGCCGCGACGATCGTGACCGAGAACTGGCGGTAGATCACGCCGGTCGAGCCGCCGAAGAACGCCATCGGCAGGAACACCGCCGACAGCACGATCCCGATCGCGACCAAGGCGACCTGAATCTCCTGCATCGACTGGATCGTCGCCTCGCGCGGGGTGAGGTCGGGGTTCTCCTCCATCAGCCGCTCGACGTTCTCGACCACGACGATCGCGTCGTCGACCAGCAGGCCGATGGCGAGGACGAGGCCGAACAGCGTGAGCGTGTTGATCGAGAAGCCAGCGAGATAGAAGACCGCGAAGGTGCCGAGCAGCACCACCGGCACCGCGATCGTCGGAATGAGCGTCGCGCGCCAGCTTTGCAGGAACACGAACATGACGATGACGACGAGGATCACCGCCTCGACCAGCGTCTTGACCACTTCCTCGATCGACAGTTCGATGAAGGCGGTGGTGTCGTTGGCATAGGCGAAGGTCAAGCCGGTGGGGAATTTGGCCGATTGGCGCTCGACCTCGGCCTTGACCAGTTCCGCCGTCTCCAGCGCGTCGGCGCCGGGCGCGAGGCTGATCGCGAGGCCCGCGCCGGGGTGGGCGTTGACCCGGCTCAAGGCCGCGTAATTCTCCTGCCCCAGCTCGATCCGGCCGACGTCGGACAGGCGCACGGTCGCGCCATCGGGCAACGTCTTGAGGATGATCGCCCTGAACTGCGCCGGGGTCTGGAGGCGCGACTGGGCGGTGACGGTGGCGTTCAATTGCTGTTCGGGGCCGGAGGGCTGGCCGCCCAGCTCGCCTGCCGCCACTTCGGTATTCTGGTTCTGGATCGCGGTGATGACGTCGCCGGGCATCAGCGCATAGGAGGCGAGCCGCGACGGATCGAGCCAGATGCGCATCGCATATTGCGACCCGAACACGTTGGTTTCCCCCACCCCGTTGATCCGCGCGAGCGGCTCGACGAGGTTCGCCTCCATGAAATCCGACACGTCGCCGTTGGTGCGTTGATCGGTTTCGTCGAAGATGCCGACGATCATCAGGAAGTCGGGGTTCGATTTGGTGACGCGGATGCCCTGTTGCTGCACCTGTTGCGGCAACCGCGACAGCGCCTGCTGCACCTGATTCTGGACCTGCACCTGCGCGATGTCGGGGTCGACGCCCTTGTCGAAGGTGGCGCTGATCGTCACCTGTCCGCGCGACGAGCTTTGCGAGCTGAAATAGAGCAGGCCGTCGATGCCGGTGAGCTGTTGTTCGATGATCTGCGTCACCGAATTCTGGATCGTATCGGCGTTTGCGCCGGGATAGGTCGCGCGGATGTTGACCTGTGGCGGGGCGACGTCGGGATATTGCGCGATGGGGAGCGACAGGATCGCGCCGATGCCCGCCAGCATCGTGATGATCGCGATCACCCATGCGAAGATCGGGCGGTCTATGAAGATGCGTGACATGCGTCAGGCGATCCGGGCCAAGGCGATGAAGATGCGTGACATGGGTTATCCGGCTTTCGCAGGGGCGGACGTATTGCCGTCCTGATCGCCCTGCGGCGGCGCGATGCGTTGTGCGGCGCTGGCCGGGACCGGTTTGATCTTCGCATTGGGGCGCAGGTTCGCGGTGCCCTGCACGATCACCTTGTCGCCCGGATTGAGGCCGCCGGTCACGACCCAATATTCGCCCTGGGTGCGTTCGGCCTGCACGACCTTTTGTACCGCCGTGTCGTTCGGGCCGACGACGAACACCGTCGCCTGCCCCTTGGGATCGCGTTTCAGCCCCTGTTGCGGCACGAGGATCGCGCGCTGGTTGATCGCGGGCGCGAACTGCGCGCGCACGAACATGCCGGGCAGCAGGATGCCGTTCGGATTGGGGAAACGCGCGCGCAGCGTGACGGTGCCGGTCTGCGCGTTCACCATCACCTCGGCGAACTGGACGGTGCCGGTGGCGCCATAGGTGCTGCCGTCCTCCAGTTGCAGGCGGACCGCCGCCGATCCGGGAACGACCCCGCCGCCGGCGAGCGAACGGCGCAGCGCCAGCAGGTCGGCGCTCGATTGCTGGATGTCGACGAAGATCGGATCGAGCCGCTGGATCACCGCCAGCGGATCGGCCTGTCCGGTGGTGACGAGCGCGCCCTGCGTGAAATAGCTGCGGCCGATGCGGCCGGTGATCGGGGCGGGCACGCGGGTGAACGACAGGTTCACCCGCGCCGTTTCCAACTGCGCGCGACCCTGTTCGACCGCCGCCGCCGCCTGCCGCGCCTGTGCGGCGGCGTCGGTATAGTCCTGGCGGCTGACCGCCTCGATCTCCGCCAGCGGGCGGTATCGCTCGGCGCGGATGCGACTCGCCTCGGCATTGGCGCGGGCGCTGTTGAGGTTGGCGAGCGCCTCGTTGGTCTGCGCGCGATAGAGGCGCGGGTCGATCTCGTAGAGCGTCTGCCCGGCGCGGACCAGCGCGCCTTCGGTGAAGAAGCGGCGGCGGATGATGCCGGCGACCTGCGGGCGGACTTCGGATTGCTGATAGGCGACGACGCGCGCGGCGAGGTCGGTCGTCTGCGCGACGCTGGTCGGGCGGACGACGACGAAGCCGACCGTCGTCGGGCCGCGGTTGCCCTTCTTGTCGGCCGACTCCTCCTTGGCGCCACAGGCGGCGAGCGACAGCAACAGCAACAGTCCGGCGACGGGCGGACACGCGGGCAGTCGGATCAAGGCGGGCACCTTCAGGAGAACAGGTCGGCGCGGACGCGCCGGGCGTCAAACCGTCCGGTCGTCCGAAAGTTGCATTGGCGACAAGTCATAGGCGCGATCGACGACTGCGCAACGCAGGAGTTGTCGCAAATTGTCGCGCGGGGCGTACCGTTCTTGGGACCGTCCGTCGTCATTCCCGCGAAGGCGGGAATTCATAGCCGCTACCGCCGGCGGCTCTATCAGCAGCGACAGCGTGTATGGATTCCCGCCTTCGCGGGAATGACGATTAGGGCCGTGTCAGCGCTTGAGCGGCACCGTGACAGGCTGGCCGGTGTAGGTGAGCGTCGTCGCCGGGTTCATCGCGAAGCTCGGCGCGACCGCCTTGCCCGGGGTGTGGAAGCGGACCGATACCTGCCGGGTGGGTGCCATGCCGGGGAAGCTGCCGGCGCGCGCGCCGATCGTCAGGGTCCGGGCGGCCTCGTTCCACGTCACCGGGATGCGTGCCGACTGACCCTGCTGATAACCATCGCTCTTGCCGTCGTCGTCGTATAGTTCGAACGAAGCGTCCTTGCCGGTGAAGACGTGGAGGACGAGCGGGCCGTTCGGCTGTTCGCCGGTATATTGCACGTCGGGGCCGGTCGGTACGATCGATCCGGCGCGGACGTAGAGCGGCATCCGCGCCAGCGGTGCGGCGGCGGTGACGCTCTGTCCGCCACGCGCGAACGCACCGGTGGCGAAGTCGTACCAGTCGGCCCCGGCGGGGAGATACACCTGCCGGCTGCGTGCCCTGAACTGGGTGACGGGGGCGACGAGGAACGCCGGGCCGAACATATATTCGTCGTCGACATTCCATCCGCGCCGGTCGGCGGGGAAATCCATCGCCAGCCCGCGCATCATCGTGCCGTCCTTCGCATAGCTGTCGGCAGCCAGCGTGTAGACATAGGGCAGCAGGCGGTAGCGCAGCTTCGTATAGTCGACGAGCGCGGCGTAGAGCGCGGGATCGCTCTTGCCGAGTTCATAGATCTCGCGCTTCGGCGTCTCGCCATGGCTGCGGAACAGCGGGCTGAACGCGCCGAACTGGAACCAGCGCAGGTTCAGCTCCTTCCATTCGGCGAGATGCTGCGGATCGGCCTTGCTATAGCGATCCTCGACCGCGAAGCCGCCGATGTCGTGGGTCCAGTTGGGCACCCCGGTCATCGACAAATTGGTGCCCGCCGAAATCTGGTCGCGCAGATCGTCCCAGCGTGCCGCCACGTCACCCGACCACAGCGCCGACGAAGTGCGCTGCTGTCCGCCGAAGCCCGAGCGGGTCAGGATGAACGGCCGCCGGCCGGCTTGTGCGGTGCGCAGGCCGTTCGCCACGCCTTCGGCATGGACCAGCGGGAAGCTGTTGAAGAAGCTGGCCGCCGGCCCCTGCGCGGTCGGACCCATCCGGTCGATGCGCTGTTCGATCGACAGGTTGGAATGGATGTCAGGTTCGGTCGCGTCCATCCACCATGCGTCGAAGCCCTTGGCGACGAGCTTCTCACGCATCTGCCGGAAATAGATCGCGCGCGCTTCGGGAGCATAGGGGTCGTAGTCGGTGTTGCGATACCCCTTGCCGACCCAGTCGACCTCGTTCGCGTCGAGGTTGCCGCGATAGAGATAGCCCTTGGCCGCCAATTCCTTGGCATTGTCGGTGTTGGGATAGAATTTCGGCCAGACCGAGATCATGATCTGCGCGTTGTTCGCATGGACCTCGTTCACCATCGCCACCGGATCGGGGAAGCGCGCCTTGTCGAAATCGTGGCTGCCCCACTGGTCCTCGGGCCAGTAGAACCAGTCGAGCACGATGTTGTCGAGCGGGATGCGCCGCTTGCGATATTCGCGCACGACGCCGAGCAGTTGCTCCTGCGTTTCGTAGCGCTGGCGGCTCTGCCAGAAGCCATAGGCCCATTTGGGCATCATGACGGCCTTGCCGGTGAGCGCGCGATAGCCCGCGACCACGCCGTCGAGGTTGCTGCCCCCGACATAATAATAATCGACCGCGCGGCCGACGTCCGACGACCACCACAGCGAGTTGCGGTCTTGGGCCTCCAGCGGATCATTGCCGTAGAGCGCGATATAGCCGGCGTTGGGTTCCCATTCGATCCGCACGTCGGCCGCCTTGCCGGCGGTGAGCGGCAGATCGAAATTGTGGAACCACGGGTTCCAGTTCTGCCGCCAGCGGTTCAGGACTTCCTTGCCGTCGACGAACACCTTGACGTAGCTCGACGAATAGAGGCGGAATTTGTGGAGGCCGGTCTTGTCCGGCATGACCTGTCCGGCCCACACGACGCGCTGCGACTGTACCGCGTTGCCCGCCGTGTTCTGCCCCGTGGTGGCGGCGACGGTCTGCGCCTTGGCCTCCGCCGGATAGTTCGCCTGATCCTTGATGAACTGATAGTTGATCGTGGGTTCGCTGCGCGTGACCTTGAGCGTGTCACCCAGATAATATTGCGCGGTCCAGCCGGGCTTGCCGCCACTCGTCACCTTCAGCCGGTCGCCGACCAGCGCATAGCCGCGCGGATCGCCGAAGCGGGTGATGCCGTTATTGTCCCACAGCACGCCGTAATTGCTGGTCGACAGGACGAACGGAATGCCGATGTCCATGTTGTGCTGGGCAAGCTCCACGTCCTGCCCGCGATAGTCCATCTGCCGGTTCTGGTGCTGGCCAAGGCCGAAGAAGCCTTCGGTCGTGCCGCGATTGAACTGCTGGCGGGTCGCGACGAACGGCTTGCCGTCGGCGGTGGTGGCCACGAAGGCGGCGCGCGGGGCCTCGGCCAGCGTCACCTTGCCGGTGGCGTCGCGAAAGCGCACCTCGCCATCGGCCAGATCGATCTCGGCCGATCCGCGCGCGGCGGTGATGGTGACGATGCCGTTCGCCTGCGCGACCTTGTAGCTGCCGGTGGGCTTCGCGACGACCATCAGGCTGTCGGGCAGGTCGGTGTCGGTGCCGGGAAAGGCGGTGACGCGGAACCGGTCATCGCCGTACACCAGCACGCGCACCCGCTTCGCGGGGCCGGCATCGGGGGTGACGACGACGCCGTTGGGCACCTGTTTGACGTCCGACGCGAACGCCGGAGCAGCGCACGCCGACGCCGCCAGCAGCGCGGCTTTCCACAAGGTCTTCATCCGCGAAACGTCCCCATCGTGATGCGCAGCATGGTCGGCTGCGTGAAGTTCAGGCCATAATCGGTCTGGTCGCCGTTCCACACCCGGATCGGGGTGAAGCGGCCGGTGTCGTCGATGCTGCCCTCCTCGACGCGCAGGATCGTGCCCTGCTCGCTGCCCTTCGGAGCGGCGAGCGACACCTTCAGGCGGGCGTCGCTGCCGACCGCGAGGAACTGGTCGGGCGCGATCTGAATGACGGCGAGGCCGCCGACCGGCTGGCCGGCGGTGGGCACCGGATCGCTCTTGAGCCATGGCGAGGTGCGATCGCCGAACTGCCATTCCTCATAGATCGCATCGACCTGCCAACGGCCCATCACCTGTCGCTGTTGCGCGGGCTCCAGCCCCTTGGTCGAGCCCCATGTCGGGTTGGCATAGGCGAGCCGCGCCCAGCCGCGCGCCTGGGGGGCCATCAGCGCATATTTGACGGCGAAGGCGTCGAGCGTCGCGTCGTCGAGCGCCTTGGCGCCCAATGGATAATTGGCATAGCCGGTATCGTCGAAGCCGAACGGCGCCCAGCCGATCGCGCCCTTGCCCAGCGCCGGCCACAGGAAACGCGCGAAATCGGCGGCGTTGCCCGTTTCCGGCACCATCAGCGCATTGTCGGGACGCGCATAATGGTCGAGGAACTTCACATAGCCCTTGGGATCGCGGCCGTAGAGATCGGGCGCCATCAGGTCGATGTGCGGGGCGGCAACCTTCCACACGTCCATCACGCCCCAGTCGGGGCCGCCGCTGGCCCCGCCGCTGAGCGCGGGCGTGCCGAACGGGTCGCCGACCGCCGCGTTGACATACATCGGCAGGTCCTTCTCGCGCTGGCCCGCCGCCGCGATCTGATCGATGTAGCGCGCGGTGTACCATGCGTTGAAGAAGGTGTCGGCGGCCTTGCCGAACGCCTGCGCCCAGCTTCCCGATTTGCCGGTACGCTTCGCCAGATCGGCCGGGATCGCTTGCGCGAACAGCCGGTTGGCTTCCACCGAGAAGTCGCGGTTCTGTTGATAGACGCCGACCTCGTTCTCGGGCTGGACCATGATGACGGTGTGCTGCGGGTCCTTGTCCCGCAGATAGCGCATCAGCGCGACGAACGCCTTGCGGTCGGCCGCCAGCGTATTGGCCCCGTGCGGCGACAGCGCGTAATGCGCCTTGCCGTCGGGGGTGCGCATCCGGGGGAAGCGGGCATTGTCGGTCTTGACCCATGCCGGAACATAGCCCGGCGAGGTGTTCTTCCACGTCCCGAACCACAGCAGCACCAGCCGCACGCCGGCCTGCCGCGCCTGGGGCAGCAGCGCGTCGAGGTAGGAGAAGTCGAAGCGGCCTTCCGCCGGCTCGATCTGTTCCCATGCCACCGGGATTTCGACGGTGTTGGCATGGAGCCGCTGCACCATCGGCCACAGCCGGGGCAGCATCGCGGGATAGTTGGTCGAGTTGTTCGCCTGGATGCCGAGCATCAGATAGGGCGCGCCGTCGACCATCAGCGCGTGGCGCCCGTCGCGGCTGGCCATCGTCGGCAGCGGCGCCGGTTGTGCCGCCGCCGTGCCGATGCACGCTGCGACGGCACAGGCCGCCGCCATGAATCGTTGCCGTTGCATCGCTCTCCCCCGACCGTATTGTCCTACGGTGTCAGGTAAACCTTGGCCGAGTGCGCCGGCCAATACAAGTCACTTGTCGGAGGTTTGGGGCATGCCGCCGGTCCAGCGATGCGCGTCCATCGAGGCGCGCTTCATCTCGATCGAATAGCCCGGCAAGGTCGGGGCGCGGTATGCGCCGTTCTCGACGACGCACGGGTCGACGAAATGCTCGTGGAGGTGATCGACGAATTCGGCGGCGCGGCCGTCCTTGGTGCCGGCGAAGCAGAGGTAGTCGATCATCGAGAGGTGCTGGACATATTCGCACAGGCCGACGCCGCCGGCATGCGGCCATACCGCGAGGTCGTATTTCGCGGCCATCAGCAGCACCGCCAGCACCTCGTTCACGCCGCCCAGCCGACAGGCGTCGATCTGCACCACGTCCAGCGCCTCGCGCATGATGAGCTGTTTGAACACGATGCGGTTCTGGCACATCTCGCCGGTCGCGACCTGGATGGGAGCAACGCCGTGGCGGATGGCGCGGTGGCCCTCGACATCGTCGGGCGAGGTCGGCTCCTCGATGAAGCGGGGGCGCGCGAAGGCGAGCGCGTTGACCCAGTCGATCGCCTCACCCACTTCCCACACCTGATTGGCGTCGATCATCAGGTCGCGGTCGGGGCCGATCGCCTCGCGCGCCAGTCCCACGCGGCGGCGATCGTCGGCGAGGTTCGCGCCGACCTTCAGCTTGATGTGGGTGAAGCCGTCGGCCACCGCTTCATGGCACAGCCGGACCAGCTTTTCGTCCGAATAGCCGAGCCAGCCGGCCGAGGTGGTATAGGCGGGATAGCCCTCCGCCAGCAGGGTGGCGCGGCGCTCCGCCTTGCCCTCGGCGCGCGCGGTGAGCAGCGCCAGCGCCTCGTCGGGGGTGATGCAGTCGGTGATGTAGCGGAAGTCGATCAGGCCGACCAGTTCGGCCGGGGTCATGCCCGCGACATAGTCCCACAGCGGCAGCCCGGCGGCCTTGGCGAGCAGATCCCAGACCGCGTTGACGACCGCGCCGGTGGCCAAGTGGATGATGCCCTTTTCGGGGCCGACCCAGCGGAGCTGGCTGTCACCGGTCATCCGCCGCCAGAAGCCCGCGCCGTCGGCGGCGATCGCTTCCAAGGATAGCCCCTCGACCAGCGGGGCGAGCGTGGCGATGGCGGCGCAGCACAGGTCGTTGCCGCGGCCGATGGTGAAGGTGAGGCCGTGCCCCTCCAGCCCGGGCACATCGGTTTCGAGGATGCAGTAGGCCGCCGAATAATCCGGTTCCGGGTTCATCGCGTCCGACCCGTCGAGGAAGGCCGAGGTCGGGAAACGGATGTCGTGTACCGACATCCGGGTAATGATCGTCATGCGCCGCGCTCTCCCCTAGCCCCCAAGCGGAACGGGCTGGTCGGCACCGGTCGATCCACCCCTGAAATCTGCTGCCGACAGCGTTTACCGCCGTCGCATCATTTTCATATGTGAAGCTGGTTTTTTCGCAACTGTCAAATCGGGTGCGTCTGGTACGGTTCGTCGTCCATCATGTG
Source organism: Sphingomonas sp. Leaf25 (assembly GCF_001421635.1). Taxonomy (NCBI): domain Bacteria; kingdom Pseudomonadati; phylum Pseudomonadota; class Alphaproteobacteria; order Sphingomonadales; family Sphingomonadaceae; genus Sphingomonas; species Sphingomonas sp. Leaf25. The sequence continues at coordinate 43,683 of NZ_LMKU01000023.1, read as the reverse complement.
GTCAAAGTTTACAAAGTTTACACTTGCGACGCCATGTTCCCCGGGCCGCCTTGCGCCGATCCGGGCGGGACAGCCGGGCGCACCATCGCGGCGCGGGGCGGAGGTTGCAGGATGGACGGGTTGTAGGACAGCCCCCCTCCAGGTCCGATCGACCATCACGTGGAACACAGACAAGATTGCTCCCCTCCCTGACAAGGGAGGGGCTGGGGGGGGGTTGGCCCGTGAGGATAAGGAGCCGTTCCACAACCGGCCGACCCACCCCGGCCCCTCCCTTGTCAGGGAGGGGAGAAGTCAAGCGCCTCGCCGATCGCTGTTCCGTCCTACGGGTGATGATCGCCGTCGACGAGGCCGGCCGAGATGCGCGCCGCCGTCGCCTGCACCGCCGCCGCCGCCGCGTCGATACCGTCGGGTTCGCCCAGCTTGGCGAGATAGGGCATGGTCAGTGCCGCCGCCGCCGCGCCGCCGCGCAGGATCGGGGCCGAAAGATCGGTGACGCCGGCCACGAAGCGGCTGGGCGTGCGTTCGACGGCGCGGGCGCGCACCTCGTCGGCATGGACGCGGAAGGCGGCGAGCGTCGCGGCATCGGGAACGGGGTCGAGCAGCGCTTCCCAGCGTTCGCGCACGTCGCCGGGCTGAAACGCATAGAGCACCGCGCCCGACGCCGCCTGCAACAGCGGCCGGCGATAGCCGACGCGGACCGAGAAGCCGAGCTGCTCGCCCGATTCCATCCGCGCCACCACCACCATATCACCCATGGTGTGCATCGCGAGATGGCACGACTGGCCGGTATCCTGCGCCAATTGCCGCATTTCGGGCAGCGCTACCTCGATCAGATAGCGGGTGCGTGGCTGGTTCATGCCGAGCGAGAACAGACGGTCGCTCAGGCTATAGCCCTCCCCGCCCGGTTCGGCGGTCAGGTATCCGCGATATTCCAGCACCTGTACCATGCGGAACAGTTCGCCGTGCGAACGGCCGAGGCGCTGGACGATCTGCGTGAGGGTGAGCGGCGTCGCGACCCCGGCGAGCAGTTCGAGAATATCGAGCCCCTTTTCGAGCGCGGGCGCGCGATAGCGGCGATCGTCCTCGCCCTCCTCGATCGGTTCGGTCGTCATGGCGCCGACGGTGGCCGCAAACGCCGGCCCGCGCAAGGCCAGGGGATGCGACGAGGCGAGGTTGCCGCAGCGCACAATCTTGTTGATACGTTGTATCATCTTACGCTAGGCAGGCATGTCCCCCTGTTTCCCGGAGTATCGCCCCATGAATCGTTCCGCCCTGTGGCTGTCCAGCGTCGCGCTGATCCTGCCCGCCGCCGCGCAGGCCCAGACGGCCGCCGCGCAGGCCGCCGTGCCGCGGGGCGATGCCTATCATGACGAGGCCCCGGCCGAGATCGTCGTGACCGCGCCGTTCGCGCGCAACCAGGCCGACATCCTGTCGGGCACCAGCGTGCTGACCGGACAGGAACTGACCCGCGAACTCAGGCCTACGATCGGCGAGACGCTGGCGCGCCAGCCCGGCGTCTCGGCGACCAGCTTCGGCCCCAACGCCTCGCGCCCGGTGCTGCGCGGGCTTCAGGGCGAGCGGGTGCGCGTGCTGACCGACGGGATCGGCAGCTTCGACGTGTCGAACACCTCGGTCGACCATGCGGTGGCGATCAACCCGCTGACCGCCGACCGGATCGAGGTGCTGCGCGGGCCATCGGCCCTCCTGTTCGGATCGTCGGCGATCGGCGGCGTGGTGAACGTGATCGACAGCCGCATCCCGCGCCGCGTGCCGACCGAGCCGGTGCATGTCGAGGCGCTGGCCACCTATGGATCGGCGGCGAACGAGCGTAGCGGATCGGCGGCGCTCGACGTGCCGGTCGGCGACAAGGTCGTGCTCCACGTCGATGGCACCTATGGCAAGACCGACGACCTCGACACCGGCGGCTACATCCTGTCGCGCCCGCTTCGCGCGCAGGCGGCGGCGAGTGCCGACCCCGAAGTGCGCGAGCTGGCCGACCTCAAGGGCAAGCTGCCCAATTCGGCGTCGGAAATGTGGGAAGTGGCCGGCGGTGCGTCGGTCATCACCGATACCGGCAATCTGGGCTTTTCGGTCAGCCACCTCGACAATCGTTATGGGGTGCCGGTGCGCTATGCGATCGCCGGCGGCGAAGCGGAGGAGGTGACGCTGCACGTCCAGCAGACCCGCGCCGACCTGCGGGCCGAGGTGGAGACGGGCGGCAGCGTGCTGGAGAAGATCCGGCTGCGCGCCGGCTTCGCCGATTATCGCCACGACGAGATCGAGGACACCGGCGAGATCGGCACCACCTTCTACAACCAGGGGATGGAAGCGCGGCTGGAGCTGGTGCAGGCGGCGCGCGGCGGGTGGCGCGGCGCGGTGGGCGGACAGATGTTCATCCGCGACCTGAACATCGTCGGCGAGGAGAAATTCCTGCCGAGAAGCGAGACGCAGCAGTTCGGCGTGTTCACGCTCCAGTCGGTCGATCTGGGCGCGGTGCGCGCCGAGGCGGGCGGGCGCTATGAATATACCGTCGCGCGGGCCGCCGCCGATGCGACGCTGGGCAACGACAATATCCGGCGCGCCTTCGACAGCTTCTCGGGCTCGCTCGGGGCGAGCGTCGGGGTGGCGGGTAGCGTCCGCTTCGGCGTCAACGCCAGCCATACCGAGCGCGCGCCATCGGCCGAGGAGCTGTTCGCCAACGGCCCGCACGCCGGCACGCAGGCGTTCGAGGTCGGCGATCCCGGCTTCGTCAAGGAGATCAGCGACGGGATCGAGGCGACGCTCAAGGGGTCAGGCGACGGCTACAGCTTCGGCGTGTCGGCCTATCACAACTGGTTCCGCAACTTCATCTACGAGAACCCCACGGGCGACATCGAGGACGACCTGCCGGTGTTCCAGTATTCGCAGGCCGATGCCCGGCTGTGGGGGTTCGAGGCGGAAGCATCGGCACGTCTCGCGCGGTTCGGCGAGACGGCGATCGTCGTCGACGGGGTCGCCGACTATACCCGCGCGACGATCGTCGACACCGGACCCGCGCCGCGCATCCCGCCGCTGCGGCTGCTGGGTGGCGTCGAGGCGCAGGGACGGCTGGTGCAGGTGCGCGGCGAAGTGGAGCATGTGACCGCGCAGGACCGGGTCGCGGTGCTGGAAACCACGACGCCGGCCTATACGATGGTCAACGCCTCGGTCGCGCTGCGGCCGTTCGGCAAGGGCAATTCGACGAGCATCACCCTGTCGGCGAACAACCTGTTCGACGTGGAGGCGCGCCGCCATGCCAGCTTCCTGAAGGACTATGCGCCGCTGGCCGGACGCGACGTGCGGGTGACGGCGCGGTTGACGTTCTGAGGCGGCGCGTTCGTCCTCCCGCCGTCGTGGGAATGACGGCGGGAACCCCCCTTTCCTTCGTCATTCCCGCGCAGGCGGGAATCCATAGCCGCCGGCGCCTCGGCAGGATCGCTACGGTCGCGTGTATGGATTCCCGCCTTCGCGGGAATGACGAGGGCTTGGCTGACGCTCCACCGTCCTTCCGGCGCAGGCCGGAATCCATGGGCACGGGCGGCTTCGATGGAGCCGCGACCGTCACCCCATCCATGGATTCCGGCTTTCGCCGGAATGACGGGGGGTGTGGGACAGAGGGCGTGATTCCTCAAGGCGTTGCCCCGGCTTCTCGCACATGCAACAACCGGCGCACCCTGCTTCCCCCACGGAGGTTCGATGCGTTCGTTGTTGCTTGCCGCCTGCCTGACCGCCGCCCTGCCCGCGCTGGCGCAAACCACGGCCGCGCCGGTTTCGGTCGAGACGATGAAGGAAGCGACTCGCGTCCTGTCGTCGGACGCTTTCGAGGGGCGCGCGCCGGGGACGCCGGGCGAGGACAAGACGCTCGCCTATCTGGCGCAGCAGTTCGCCAGGGTCGGCCTCAAACCCGGCAACAAGGGAAGCTGGTTCCAGGACGTGCCGCTGGTGGAGATCACCAGCCGCAACGTGACCCCGCTGACCTTCACCGGGGCGGGCGGGCCGATCGCGCTGAAGTACGGCCCCGACATGGTCGTCGCGACCTATCAGGTGACGCCGAAATCGGTGGTCGCCAACAGCGACGTGGTGTTCGTCGGCTATGGCATCAACGCGCCTGAGAAGGGGTGGAACGACTATGCCGGCACCGACGTGCGCGGCAAGACGGTGCTGATCCTCGTCAACGATCCCGATTACGCCAGCCCGAGCCTGACCGGCACGTTCGGCGGCAAGGCGATGACCTATTACGGGCGCTGGACCTACAAGTTCGAGGAAGCGGCGCGGCAGGGCGCAGCGGCGGCGATCATCATCCACGACACGGTGCCCGCCGCCTATGGCTGGAACGTCGTCCAGTCGAGCTGGACGGGTGCGCAGCAGGTGGCCGATGCCGCGAACAACCACATGGACCAGAGCAAGGCGATCGGCTGGATGCAGCTCGCCGCCGCGAAGAAGCTGCTGGCGGGTGCGGGCAAGGATTACGACCAGTTGGTCGGGGCCGCGCAGACGAAGGGGTTCCGCGCGGTGCCGCTCACCGGGGTGAAGGCGGGCGTGGCGTTCGACAATCAGGTCCGCCGCCATGCGTCGAAGAACGTCGTCGGCATCCTGCCCGGCACGAAGCGTCCGGGCGAGGTCGTGCTGTTCACCGGGCACTGGGACCATCTCGGCCGCTGCGAGGCGGCGGCCGACGGCGACGACATCTGCAACGGCGCGGTCGACAATGCCACCGGCACCGCCGCGCTGATCGCACTGGCGGAAGCCAATGCCAAGGCGGGCGCGACCGAGCGCAGCCAAGTGTATCTGGCGGTGACGGGCGAGGAATCGGGGCTGCTGGGATCGGCCTATTATGGCGATCATCCGCTCTATCCGCTGAACCGGACGGTCGGCGGGATCAACATGGACGCGCTGTCGGTGGCGGGGCCGGCGCGCAACGTGGTGGTGGTCGGCAAGGGCAAGTCCGAGCTCGACGCCTATCTCGACCGGGCGCTGACGGCACAGGGGCGGGTGGCGGAGGCCGATCCGTCCCCGCAGAACGGCTATTATTACCGATCGGACCATTTCAGCCTCGCGAAGCACGGCGTGCCGATGCTGTATGTCGATTCGGGCGACGATCTGGTGCAGGGCGGCAAGGCGGCGGGGGCCGCGGCGGCGAAGGACTATACCGACAACCGCTATCACGGTCCCAAGGACGAATATGATCCGAACTGGAACTGGGCGGGGGTCGCGCAGGACCTGAGCCTGTTCTACACCATCGGCCGCGCGCTGGGGAACACCACCGCATGGCCGAACTGGGTGGCGGGCGACGAATTCCGCGGCATCCGCGACCGGAGTCGTGCTGCGAAATAATCACCGACCGGGGGGACGGGGCATATGGACGGAATCGAGGATGCCGGGGCGTTCGTCACCGGCGGCATGGCGGCCCGCGCGATCGAACGCGAGAGGCACGGCGCGCACGGGCATGCCGATGCGCACCACCTGCACGGCAGCGCCTGCGCCAATTGCGGGACGGTGCTGACCGGCGAGTTCTGTCAGGCATGCGGACAGGCGGCGCATCTCCACCGCGACATCACCGGCTTCGCGCACGACGTGCTGCATGGGGTGTTCCATTTCGACGGCAAGTTCTGGACGACGCTGCCGATGCTGGCGTTTAGGCCGGGGCGGCTGACGCGGCGCTATGTCGATGGCGAACGCGCGAAGTTCGTGACGCCGATGGCGATGTTCCTGTTCTCGGTGTTCCTGATGTTCCTCGTCGTCGGCAACGTGCCGGGATGGTTCGCCCCCGGTGACAAGACGGCCGATACCGCCGCGCTCGCCGCACCCCGCCACGAAATCGACCTGTCGATCGGCAAGGCGCGCGAGGAACTGGCGCGGCTGGAAGCGAACCGGGCGACCGTCGCCAAGGCCAATGGCGATACCGCGCCGGTCGATCGCAAGATCCGCCAGATGCGCGGTGAACTCAACGGCCTTCAGACGGCCGCGCGCTTCCTGCCAGGTGGCGACGCCATGCCCGCACGGGTCCGGGTGCGATCGCGGCTGCTGGAGCAGCAGGACACCGCCGCGATGGGCAACTGGATCGAACGCAAGATCGCGCTGGCCCGTGCCAATCCCAAACTGCTGTTCTACAAGATGAAAAGCAGCGGGTATAAATATAGCTGGGCGCTGATCCCGATGGCGCTGCCGTTCCTGTGGGCGATGTTCGCGTGGCGGCGGCGCTTCGGCCTGTACGATCATGCGGTGTTCGCGACCTATTCGATCGCGTTCATGTCGCTGCTGGTGGTGGTGCTGACGCTGGTCGGCTGGGCATTGGGTGGCTTCGGGCGGACGATCGCGTGGACGGCGCTGTTCCTCGTGCCGCCGGTGCATATGTATAAGCAGCTCCGCCATGGCTATGAACTGCGCCGGTTTAGCGCGCTGTGGCGGACGGTGGCACTGGTCCATGTCGTATCGCTGACGTCGCTGGCGTTCTTCCTGCTGCTGCTGTCGATGGGGCTGGCGGATTAAGGCGATGGCGCAGGAGCGCAACCGCGTCTCGATGTGGCTGCTCTGGCTGGTCGGTATCCTGTGGTTCGCTGTTGCCGCCCCGATCGTGATCCTGAGCCTATTGTTTCTGGAGGTGCCGTTGTGGCCGTCGTTCAGCGAGGAACGCACCGTTGAAGGGACCATGGTCTGGGCGGTGCTGACGATGTGGGTCTATGTCACGCCCGTTGTCCTGTTCGTCGTCGTCCGGCGGCGCCGCCGGTAGCGATGCGCGGCATCGCGCTGCCGTTGGTGTGTATGGCGCTGGCGGGCTGTTCGGGGCCGCCGCCGGAGTCCTGCATCGCGCGCGAGCGTGACTGGCCGCTTCAATCCGGGCTGATGCGGGGGATCGATCCGGTGCTGGTCCGTATCCGGGTGGAGCGCGACGGGCGGATCGTCTTCAACGGCCAGGCCAGCACGCCGGCGCAGGTCGCGCGCTACGTCCGGCTGCTGGACCGGCAACGCCCGCCGCCGGCCGTGCGGCTCGACGTCGACGGGCGCGCGCCGTGCGAGGCGGGCGAGAGGGTTCGCCGGATGCTGGACGGCGTGGCGATGTGCCGCGACGGCTATTGCGGCGAGCGTGGCGCATGGGAGTGGGGGTACGGCCCGCCGGTCGCGCCGCCGGGATAGGGCGGGTCGGCGCCAACGCCGCGAATCACCTTGGCCCTGCCCGCGCGAACCCTTATCTGCGCGCGCATGACACCGCCGAAACCCGAATGGGCCCCCCACGCCGCCGTCTGGATCGGCTATCCCAGCCACTCCGAGCTGTGGCTCGACGACCTCGATCCGGCGCGCGACGAAGTGGTCGCCTTTGCCCGCGCGGTCGATGCCGATGGCGCAGGCGAGCGCGTGATCCTCGTCGCCGCCGATGATGCCGCCGCCGCCGATGCCCGCGCGCGTGCGCCGTTCGCCGACGTCACGGTGCAGCGCATCGGCGACATCTGGCTGCGCGATACCGGGGCGATCGTCGGCGGCGACGGGACCGCGCATCATTTCCGCTTCAACGGCTGGGGCGGGAAATACGACCTGCCCGGCGACGACGATGTCGGCGCGCGGCTGGCCGCCGAGCGGGGTATGGCACTCGCCGAACACGACTGGATCGTCGAGGGGGGCGCGATCGACGGCGATGGCACCGGCCTTGTCGTCACGACCCAGCAATGCCTGCTCAACGCCAACCGCAACCCCGATTTCTCGCAGGCGGCGGCGGAGACGCGGTTGCGCGAGGATCTGGGCTACGACCGGGTGTTGTGGCTGGGCGACGGGCTGCTCAACGACCATACCGACGGCCATGTCGACAATCTGGCGCGCTTCGTGGGACCCAACCGGCTGGCGCTGCCCGAACCCGCCGAGAACGATCCCAACTGGCGCGTCTATCAGGACGCGGCCGAGCGCGCGGAGGCGTTCGGCGTCGAGGTGGTGCGCGTGCCCTCCCCCGGCCGGGTGCTGTCCGACGAGGAGGAGATCATTCCGGGCAGCCACATGAACTTCTATATCGGCAATGCCACCGTGGTCGTGCCGCTGTATGGCACCGGCAGCGACGAGGCGGCGGTCGCGGCGTTTCAGGCGATCTTTCCGAACCACCGTGTCGTCGGGCTGCGCGCCGACCATATCCTGACCGGCGGCGGCAGCTTCCACTGCATCAGCCAGCAGATTCCGGCTTGAAGGAAGACCCATGACCCAGATTTCCGTCGCCGCGATCCAGGCGGGCTTCACGCCCGACATCGACCGCAACATCGCCCATGTCGGCGCGCTGGTGCGCGAGGCCGCCGCGCGGGGGGCGCAGGTGATCCTGCCGCCCGAATTGTTCGAGGGCGAATATTTCTGCCGCGTCGAGGACGAGGGGCTGTTCGCCAATGCCAAGCCCACCGCCGACCACAAGGCGGTGCAGGCGATGCAGGCGCTGGCCGCCGAGCTGAAGGTCTATATCCCCACCAGCTTCTTCGAGGCGGACGGGCCGCATCATTACAACAGCCTCGCGATGATCGACCCCGACGGTCGCATTCAGGGCGTGTATCGCAAGAGCCATATCCCCGACGGGCCGGGCTATGAGGAAAAATTCTATTTCCGCCCCGGCAATACCGGGTTCAAGGTGTGGGACGGGCCGGCCGAGAGCGATCGGGCGAAGATCGGCGTCGGCATCTGCTGGGACCAATGGTATCCCGAAACCGCGCGGGCGATGATGCTGATGGGCGCGCAGGTGCTGTTCTATCCGACCGCGATCGGCAGCGAGCCGCACGACACCAGCCTCGACACCGCGCGGCTATGGCGGCGGGCGATGGTCGGCCATGCGGTGTCGAACGTCGTGCCGGTGGTGGCGGCGAACCGGATCGGCGTGGAGCACGACCAGACCTTCTACGGCACGTCGTTCATCGTCGACGAGCGCGGCGACGTGCTGGCCGAGCTGGACCGCGAGGAAGAGGGGGTCATCACCGCGACGATCGACCTCGACCGGGTCAAGCGCCACCGCGCGGCGTTCGGCTTCTTCCGCGACCGGCGGCCCGAGCTGTACGGGCGGCTGGTGCAGGATATTTGAAAGGCTGTCTGAAAATTCGTGGAAGCGCAAAATGCGTTTCAGCGCATTTTCGAACAATCCAAGCGGGATCGACCTTCAGCCAATGCTACGGCTTCTCGTCGTTCCCGCGCAGGCGGGAACCCATAGACGCAACGGACTCGATTCGATCGCCGGCGTCGGCGTGTATGGATCCCCGCCTGCGCGGGGATGACGCAGGGGGGCGAGGGCAAATTCCCCCGCCAAAGCTGAATGTCCATCCGTCCGAAGTCGCGGAGCGCTACCGCCCGATCCACTGCCGGCGGCGGAACCACGCGACGATGCCGGCGCTCATGCCCGCGCACAGCGCGACGACGCCGGCGAAGGCCCATGGCTCCTTGGCGAAGGGGATGCCCTCCACGTTCATGCCGAGCAGGCCGGTGACGAAGGTGAGCGGCAGGAACACCATCGCGACGATCGCAATCTGCAAGGATCGCTGGTCGAGCTGTTCGGCGCGCAGGTCGGTCAGCGTTTCGTGGATCAGCGCGGCGCGTTCGCGGATCGCATCGACCTCCTCGGCCATGCGCGCGGCGCGATCGGCGGCAGCGGACAGGTGGAGGCGATCGTCGGCCCCCAGCCAGTCACCGGGCATGGTGCCGAGCTTTTCGAGCGCGGCGCGCTGCGGCACGAGAAACCGGCGATAGCCGATCGCGCGGACGCGGGTGCGCGTCACGTCGCGGCGCTGTTCGAAGATGCGCGTCGGGTCGAGCGCTTCCTCGCAGGCGTCGAGCGTGTCGCCCAGATCGGCGATCAGCGGGTCGAGTTCCTCGGTGATCGCGGTGGCGAAGGCGACGATCAGGTCGCCGGGATCGGCGATCCGGCCGCTTTCGACCTGGGCGATGACCGGTTCGAGCGCGGACAGGCGACGGCGCGTGACCGAATGGACATGGCCGCGGCTGGCATAGAGCCGGACCGAGGCGAGCGGATCGGCGCTCGACAATTCGTCTTGCGACAGGCCGCGCAGGTTGACGAACGCGCCGTGGCCGATCGCGTCGCAACGCGGGCGCGTCTCGACGGCGGTCAGCGGCTCGACGACATAGTCGGCGAGGCCGGCTTGCCCACGCAGCCATGGCGCGATCGCCTCCCCCTCGCCATGGAGATGGACCCAGACGAAATCACCCTGGGCATGGGCAGCGTCTTCGGGGGGGATGCGCGTCGCCTTGCCGGCAGTGATGACCCATGCGCGGCCGGTCATGCGATCACCACGGTGAGGCCGGGCGGCGGCGGATCGGCGGGCGGCCCGTCCAGCCGCACCGCATCGGCGCGGGCGCGGGCGAGGATCGCAGGCGGCGTGGCGGGCGCGGCATGGAGGCGGTCGGCCTGCCCCAGCCAGCGTGCCTCGCGCAGCGTCAGGTCGTCGGGGTCGGTCGAGCGCAGGCGGATCGTCACCACCTGTCCGGCGACCATGGCCGCGCCGTCCAACCAGTCGGCGACCGCGCCGGCGCCGTGCGGGACCAGCGGGTCGAGCGCGCCGCCCGGCGCGACCGCCGCACCGATCGCGCGGCGGCGGTCGCCGCCGTCGGGGAAGCGGGCACGGAGCGGTCCGCGTGCCGCGCCGAGCGCTTCGGCGAGACGGCCGAGGTTCGGCGGCAGCACCGCCTCCAACCGCTGGCGGATCGCCGCCGCGAGGCCTGCCGAGACGCCGCCGGTCGACACCGCGACCAGCACCGGCGAGCGGTCGACGATCGCCGGCAGGGTGAAGTCGCAATCGGCCGGGCGATCGACCGCGTTGACCAGCACGCCGCGCGCCTTCAGCGCATCGATCGCGGCGCGCGCCTCGCCCTCATCCTCGATCGCGACGATGGCGATGCGGGCGTCGGCGGCGTCCTCCACGACGGTCGCGCCGCTGCGTTCGAGCAGGCGGCGCTTGGCGTCGGCGGCCTCGCCCTCGCCTTTCAGGATCACCGCCAGCCCGGCGGTGCGCAGCAGGATCGGCAGGCCGTTCACAGCCAGGGCGGTAGACGGTCGGCGGTGGCCAGCGCCTCGATCGGCGGACGCTCGCGCACCACCGCGAAGGCGTCGCCCGATACCAGCACCTCGGGCACCAGCGCGCGCGAGTTGTAGGTCGAGGCCATCGTCGCGCCGTATGCGCCGGCGGTCATGAACGCGACGAGATCGTCGGCCTGTACCACGTCCATCGTCCGGCCGAGCGCAAAGGTGTCGCCGGTCTCACAGACCGGGCCGACGATGTTGGCGGGCGCGGTGTCGCCGGTGGGGGCGACGGCGCGGATGTCGTGATAGGCATCGTAGAGGCTGGGGCGCAACAGGTCGTTCATCGCCGCGTCGACGATGACGAACGGCGCGCTCGCGCCCGCCTTCACGCGGATGACCCTGCTGAGCAGCACGCCCGCGTTGGCGACGATCAGCCGGCCGGGCTCGAACATCAGCCGCGCGTCCCAGCCGGCGGTCGCGCGCGCGACCATCGCGCCATAGGCGGCGGGCGACGGCGGGACGGGCTTCGCGGGATCATAGGGGACGCCGAGGCCGCCGCCCAAGTCGGCGTGGGTGATGGTATGGCCGGCGGCGCGCAGATCGGCGATCAGCGCGCCGACGCGGCCGAACGCGGCCTCCAGCGGCGCGAGGTCGGTCAACTGGCTGCCGATATGCACCGCGACGCCGCGCACCTGTACCCCCGGCAGCGACGCGGCATGGGCATAGGCGGCAAGGGCGGCGTCATAGCCGATGCCGAACTTGTTCTCCTTGCCCCCGGTCGAGATTTTCGCGTGGGTGCCGGCGATCACGTCGGGGTTCACGCGGATGGCGATGCGCGCGGTCTTGCCCGTGGCGCTTGCCACGGCGGAGAGCATGTCGAGTTCGGGTTCGGATTCGATGTTGAACTGGCCGATGCCGGCGTCGAGCGCACGGGCCATCTCGTCGGCGGTCTTGCCGACGCCCGAGAACACGATGTTTTCAGGTGCCATGCCGGCGTCGAGCGCACGGTACAGTTCGCCGCCCGAGACGACGTCAGCCCCCATGCCGGCGCGCGCCAGCGTCGCCAGCACCGCCTTGTTCGGGTTGGCCTTCACCGCGAAGGCAACCAGCGGCTCGCCCTTGCCCAGCCCCGCCACCGCGTCGCGGAACACGCGGACATGCCGTTCGAGCGTCGCGGTGGAATAGACATAGACCGGGGTGCCGATGGCTTGCGCGATCATCGGCAGCGGCACGTCCTCGGCATGGAGGATGCCGCCGTTCAGGGTGAAATTGTCCATGGGCGGGTCTTCTAGAAGAGGGAGACGGGTGCGCAAACCCTCCATTCGTCTCTCCAGCGAAGGCTGGGGGGATGAAGGAGGCAGGTCGGAGTCCGATCCATCCGCCCTACAACAAGCGTCATCCCGGCGAAGGCCGGGATTTCGTGGGGCAATCGCGCGACAGGAACCGCGAGAGGCCCCAGCCTTCGCTGGGGCGACGGTACGGGGCGGGCGGATCAAGCCTTAGCGCGGCGGCAGGACGAAAGGGTCGTCGCCGCGCGCCTTGGATTCGGTGAGCAGTTCGTCGCTGCGCGAGGGGCGTTGCTGCGTCGTCGGATCGAGCAGCTCGGCCGGGGTCGGCGTCGCGGTCGCACCATAGGGCGCGGGCGGGAGCGCGGCGTTTTCCTGCGGGCGGAGATCACGGCGCGATCCGCAGGCGGCGAGCGCCAGCACCAGCGCGAGGGGGACGAGGGCGCGCATCAGCCAGCCGCCCGTGCGGCGGCGATGGCTTCGCGTACCCGTTCGGGCGCGGTGCCGCCGAAGCTCTTGCGGCTGGCGACCGAGGCGTCGACGCTCAGCACGTCGAAGATGCCCGCCGTGATGCGGTCGTCGATGCCGGTCAGATCGTCGAGCGTCAGGCCGTCCAACCGGCAGCCCTTGCCCTCGGCCAGCTTCACCGCGCGGCCGGTGATGTGGTGCGCCTCACGGAAGGGCACGCCCGCTTCGCGCACCAGCCAGTCGGCGAGGTCGGTCGCGGTCGAATAGCCGGTTTCGGCGGCGGCGCGCATCCGGTCGGTGCGGAAGGTGGCACTTTCGATCATGCCGGTCATCGCCGCGATCGAGAGTGCCAACAGGTCGGTCGCCTCGAACACCGGCGGCTTGTCGTCCTGCATGTCCTTGGAATAGGCAAGCGGCAGGCCCTTCATCGTCACCATCAGCGCGGTCATGCAGCCCATGATCCGCCCGGAGTGCCCACGCACCAGCTCGGCGGCATCGGGGTTGCGCTTCTGCGGCATGATCGAGCTGCCGGTCGACCATTGGTCGGAAAGGCTGACGAAGCCGAACATCTGCGACGCCCAGATCACGAACTCTTCGGCGAGGCGCGACAAATGGAGCGAGCATTGGACGCAGGCGGTCAGATATTCGATCGCGAAGTCGCGGTCGCTGACCGAATCGAGCGAGTTGCGCGTCGGGCCATCGAAGCCGAGCGCCTTCGCCGTCGCCTCGCGATCGAGCGGAAAGCCGGTGCCGGCCAGCGCCGCCGAGCCGAGCGGATTGCGGTTCAACCGCGCGCGGGCATCGGCGAAGCGGCCGCGATCGCGCGCGATCATCTCGTGATACGCCATCAGGTGATGGCCGAGCGTCACCGGCTGCGCGACTTGCAGGTGAGTGAAGCCGGGCATGACGCTGGCGGCATGTTCCTCGGCGCGGACCAGCAGCGCGGCCTGCAACTGGCCGAGCGCGGCGTCGACCGAATCGATCGCGTCGCGCACCCACAGGCGGAAATCGGTCGCGACCTGATCGTTGCGCGAACGCGCGGTGTGCAGCCGTCCAGCGACGGGGCCGATCTTGTCGGCCAGCCGCGCCTCGGTCTGCATATGGATGTCTTCGAGGGTCAGATCGTCCGACACGCCATGTTCGGCATAGTCGTCGGCCACCGCGTCCAGCCCGGCGAGGATCGTGGCGATATGGTCGGGCTCGACGATCCCCTGCGCGCCGAGCATCGTCGCATGCGCCTTCGATCCGGCAATATCCTGTCGCCACATCCGCTTGTCGAACGGGATCGAGGCGTTTATCTCGCGCATCACGGCCGAAGGACCTTCGGCGAAGCGTCCTCCCCACATGCTGTTGGAGCCTGTCATGCGCCCAGTAATCGCGCTTCTCCTTGGATTGGCGATGGTCGTCGGCGGCTGCGATAAACGCGCCGGCACGCCGGAGCAAGCAGCACCGGTCGAGGACGGCACCGTTCCCGACGTTCCCGCCGCCAATACCGCCGCCGTTCCCGAAGCCGCAGGCAAGATCGACCGCAGCCACAAGGGCGAGGCGTTGCCCGCCTATCGCTTCGAGGATGGGGCGGGCAAGCCGGTGACGCTGGCGACGTTCAAGGGCAAGCCGCTGTTGCTGAACGTGTGGGCGACATGGTGCGCGCCGTGCGTGCGCGAGATGCCGACGCTCGATGCACTGGCGACGAAGGCGGGCGATACGCTTTCGGTCGTGGCGGTGTCGCAGGATCTGGAGCCGGCGAAGGTGCAACCGTTCCTGACCGAACGCGGGCTGAAGCTCGTCGGCTACCGCGACCCGAAGCTGCAGTTCACCAGCGGCATGGGGCTGAACCTGCCGACGACGATCCTGTACGATGCCGCCGGCAAGGAAGTGTGGCGCGTGGTCGGCGGGATGGACTGGGCCGGGGCGGACGCGGCGAAGCTGATCGCCGAGGCGTAGGGAAGCGTATTGCTCCCCTCCCTTCGAGGGAGGGGAGTGGTCCTACTCCCGGTCGGGTGCTGCCCCGGCCTGCGGGATTTCGGGGGCGGCACCGGGCGAGCCTTCGTCGAAATCCTCGCCCGCCGCGCCGCCGCCCGCGCCCATGCCGCTGCCGTGCGCTTCGCCGTTGGGGGCGATCCATGCGCGGCGGCCGTTGTCGGGCGGCAGGTCGCGGCCATCCTGCGCGTTCAGCGACGGTGCGGGGCCGGCGTCGGCGCGGGCCTGATCGGCATCGCGCGTCCGGTCATATTCCTGCCCGGTACGCCCGTCGGGCCGGTCGAAGGCGTTACGGGGTTCGGTCCGTTCGGGATCGACGGCGGGATGTGCGGGCGTGTCGGCCATGGAAACTCTCCTCGGGCGATCAATCGCTCGGAAGCGGGCGACGTTCCCTATTCCATCGCAGCGGGCTTGCGTTCCAGCCGGTTGCGGACGCGCAGTCCGACGAACAGCATCGTCGGCCAGAACATGGTGTTGACGATGTCGAGCGAGGTATCGCCCCAGCGCCACGACCCATAGTGCAACCGGTCGAGCAGTTCGTTGCCGAATTCCGCCAGCGCCACGACCAGCAACGGGACCGGCGTCGACAGCCGCCGCCCGGTGATGACGCGGGTGGCGAGCAGTACCGCCATGCCGGCATGGACGTGCAGCAGGCTGTCGGCCATGCCGGTGCCGTCGCCGATCTCGTGGATCAACTGGGCGTAAAGCGCGGGAATATCCATGGCATGCGACGTTGGCGCAGCCGGGCCTTGCCCTCAAGCGGAAAGCGATGGGCGGGAACCGAATTTGCTGCAGTGCAGAAGGGCCGTTGCGCCCATTTTGCCGCAACCATACGAAAGCATTGAGCTTTCCCGGCACCGCGCGGTAGCATGGCTGACAACGCGGTCAGGAGGGATACGGGCGATGACGATCGAACGCCGGGACGTGCTGCGATCGGCGGCGATGCTGGGGCTGGGACTCGCCGCCCCCGCGATCGGGCAGCCGACGCGCAAGCTCGGCTATGCGATCGTCGGCCTTGGCTATTATGGCCTCGGCGTCATCATCCCGCAGTTCGCGAAGTGCGCCCACAGCCGGCTGGCGGCGGTGGTCAGCGGCGACCGCGCCAAGGCCGAACGGGTCGCGCGCGAGCATGGCCTGTCGCCCAAATCGATCTATTCCTACGCGAATTTCGACAGCATCCGCGACAACCCGGACGTCGACATCGTCTATGTCTGCCTGCCCAACGGGTTGCACGCCGAGTACACCATCCGTGCGGCGCGGGCGGGCAAGCATGTGTTGTGCGAGAAGCCGATGGCGGTATCGGTTGCCGAAGGACAAGCGATGATCGCCGCATGCAAGACGGCCAACCGCAAGCTGATGATCGGCTATCGCTGCCATTTCGAACCGTTCAACCGCGAGGCGATGCGGCTGGCGCGGAGCGGTGCGGCGGGGAGAATCCGCTTCGTCCGGTCGGAACATGGCTTCGTGCAGGGCGATCCCGGCGCGTGGCGGCTGAAACGCGCGCTGTCGGGCGGGGGCTCGCTGATGGACATGGGGGTCTATAGTTTGCAGGCGGCGCGCTACATGACCGGCGAGGAACCGGTCGCCGTCACCGCGCGCGAATCGACCGACCGGCGCGATCCGCGCTTCGCGGAGGTCGAGGATATGATCGACTGGACGCTCGAATTTCCCTCGGGCGCGATCGCGGGCTGCCTGTCGATGTACAGCGCCAACCAGAACCGCATCCTGTTGATGGGCGACAAGGGCCGGATCGAGCTGGAGCCGGCCACCCGCTATGACGGCAACCGGATGTGGACCGGCCGCGACGGGCGCGAGCGCGAGGTGATGCCGCCCGACGTTCAGGCGAACCAGTTCGTGGGGCAGCTCGACCATTTGGCCGACTGTGCGGTGAGCGGTCGCGAGCCGATCGTGTCGGGCGAGGAAGGGTTGCGCGACATGGCGATCATCGAGGCGATCTATCGATCGGCGCGCGAGGGGCGGACCGTGCGGCTGGCGCGCGCGGCATGATCGGCGCGCTGCTGCTGGGGATCGTCGTCGCGCAGGCATCGCCCGCTCCCACGCCGTTCGCGGACCAGCGCACGATCGACACCGCCATCGCCGACATGCGCGCCGAGATGCGGCGCAGCGGCAGCGGCTTCGCCTATCGTCCGCTGGTGCAGGACGGGCGTAGCACAGCGGCGATCGAGGTGTGGGCCAGACCCGGCAAGCCGGCCGTCCACCCGGATGCGGCGGAATATGCGATCGTCCTCGACGGCGCGGGCACATTGGTGTCGGGCGGCACAATGGTCGAGCCGAAGGCGAGCGCGCCCGGACTGGTCGAAGGCAGCCGGATCGAGGGCGGCACCACGCGGCGGCTCGCCAAGGGGGATGTGATGCTGATCCCGGCGGGCGTGCCGCACTGGTTCGGCGTGACCGGCGACCAGCTGGTGCTGCTGGGGATGAAGCTGGGGCGGTAAGGGTTCGATTCCGCTCCGAAACACACGTCATCCCGGCGAAGGCCGGAATCTCCCGGAGATGGCGCGGGACGAGAGCCGCTTGAGTGCCGGGGCGACGGTTTCATGCGGACGAATCAAAAGGCACAGAATGGACCCACATTCAGCCGATGCCATGCCTTTCGTCGTTCCCGCGCATGCGGGAACCCATAAACGCAGCGGCTCCGGTTCCTTCACTGGCGTCGGCGTATATGGATCCCCGCCTGCGCGGGGATGACGCGGGGGATTGGAGGATACATCCCCCTGCCAACGCCGAATGTCGATCCCGCCTAGCAGGCTACAACCGCCCGGTCGGCGTCGGCGGGGGCTTCCGCCGAGAGCGTCGCGCGGACCGCTTCGCCGACGATCAGCATCGCCGGATCGTGCGCGCTGATCGCCTCGACCAGAAAGGCGAGCGACGACAGGCGGCCGCGGATGATCCGTTCGGTGGGGAGCGAGGCGTTGACCACCACCAGCACCGGGGTATCGGCGCTGCGTCCGGCGGCGATCAGTTGCTGCATCACCGTCTGCGCGGCGGCGCGGCCCATGTAGACGGCCAGCGTCGTGTCGGGCGCGGCCAGCGTCGCCCAGTCGAGGTCGAGCGGCTCGCCCGCCTTCGCATGCGCCGTCACGAGCGTGAGGCGACGGGCGCACCCGCGCAGCGTCAGCGTGGCCCCGGCCGAGGCGGCCGCCGCGCTGGCGGCAGTGACGCCGGGGCAGATGCGGACCGTGATCCCCGCGGCGGTGCAGGCCGCCAGTTCCTCGGCGGTGCGGCCGAAGATCGCCGGATCACCGCCCTTCAATCGAACGACGCGCTTGCCGGCAAGCGCCGCCGCGACGATCAGCCGGTCGATCGTCCCCTGATCCTTCGAATGGCGGCCCGAACGCTTGCCGACGCTGATCCGGTCGATGCCGTCGGGAATCAGGTCGAGGACGCCCGGCCCCACCAGCGCGTCGTGGAACACCACGTCGGCGGTGGCGATCAGCCGTGCCGCCTTGCGCGTCAGCAGATCGGGATCGCCGGGGCCGGCACCGACCAGCCAGACGCTGCCGGCGGGGAAATCGTCATGCGGCATGGGTGTTCTCCGTGGACAGGATGCGGGCGAGCGCCGGGCGGCACGATCCGCAATTGGTGCCGGCGCCGATCGCCGCGCCGATCGCGGCGACGTCGGCAAGCTGCCGGTCGCGGATCGCGGCGACGATGGTGCGTAGGCCGAGGTCGAAGCAGCTACACACGATCGGCCCGCGATCGACCTGTACCCCCGGCGCGCGGCCGGCGAGGACGGTCGGCGCGACCTGTGGTTCGGAGAGCTGGTCGATCAGCCAGTCGCGCGTCGGCAATTCGCCGGTTTCGGTCAGGAACAGCGCGGCGACCATCCGGCCGTCGTTCAGCACCGCCACCCGCCGCGTACCGCGCGCGGCGTCGATCGCCTCGATCCGCTCGCCGGCGGGCAGGCAGGTGTCCAAACGCAGCGGATCGCCGTCGCCGGCCAGTTCCCACAGGCTGCCCGCCGGCACCGTCACCCGCGTCGCCCACAGGCAGTCGGGGCGGCGCGCCGGGTCGCCGGTCACGATCAGGAAGCCGCGCCAGCGGGTGGCGACGGCGGCGACGCTTGCCGGGGTCGATTTGAAACCGGGCTGGCCCGACACCGGATCGACGAGCGGACGCGGCAACAGCCCAGTGCGCCCGCCGCTCGACGTCTGGTCGGTCCAGTGGATCGGCACGAACAGTTCGCCCACGCGCTGCGCATCGGTGACGCGCGCGCGGTAGAGGCTGTCGCCCTGCGGGGTCGCCACGCGGGCGAGGCCGCCGTCGACGATGCCGAGCCGGTCGGCGTCCGCCGGGTGGACCTCGACCAGCGGTTCCTCGCGGTGGCGGGCGAGCTTGGGCGCGAGGCCGGTGCGGGTCATGGTGTGCCACTGGTCACGATAGCGGCCGGTGTTGAGCGTCAGCGGCCAGTCCCTGAGTGGTGCGGGCAGCGGCTTCTGCACCGCCGGCACCAGCCGGGCGCGGCCGTCGGGCGTGGAGAAGCGACCATCGGCGAACGGCGTGCCGCCCCAGCGGAACGGCGTCATCGCGTCATAGGCGACGTTGCCGCCATTGGCGCGGCCGGGCAGCGCGAACAGGCGCGCGCCATCGTTCTGATAGGTCGACAGGCGGACATGCTCGCGCCAGATGTCGGCGGGGCGATCATAGGCAAACGCGGTCTTCCAGCCCATGCGCCGCGCGACTTCCTTGACGATCCACCAATCAGGCTTCGCGTCGCCGGGCAGCGGGAAGATCGCGCGCTGACGGCTGACGGTGCGGTCGGAATTGGTAACGGTGCCGTCCTTTTCGCCCCATGCGGCGGCGGGCAGGCGGACATGGGCGAAGGCGCCGGTGTCGGTGTCGGCCATCACGTCGCTGACCACCACGAACGGGCAGGTCGCCAGCGCCTCGCGCACGCGGGTCGCGTCGGGCATCGATACGGCGGGGTTGGTCGCCATCACCCACAGCGCCTTGATCCGGCCGTTGCCCAGCTCGCGGAACAGGTCGACCGCCTTCAGTCCGGGCTTGGTGGCGATGGTCGGCGAGGCCCAGAAACGCTGGACGCGGGCGCGGTTGTCCTCGGCGAAGTCCATGTGCGCGGCGAGCGTCGAGGCGAGCCCGCCGACCTCGCGTCCGCCCATCGCATTGGGCTGTCCGGTGATCGAGAAGGGCTGGGCGCCGGGCTTGCCGATGCGGCCGGTGGCGAGATGGACGTTGAGAATGGCGTTGACCTGATCGGTGCCGGCCAGCGCTTGGTTCACGCCTTGGCTGAACATAGTGACGGTGCGCGGGGTGGCGGCGAACAGCTCGTAGAAGCGGCGCAGGTCGGCGACGGGCAGGTCGCAGGTGCGCGCGACCGACCACAGGTCGCTGCCCGCGCCGGTACGCTCCCAGAAATCGTCGGGCAGGCTGAGGTGATCGGCGACGAAATCCTGATCCAGCACGCCCGCGTCGCGGCACCAGTGGAGCAGCCCGTTCATCAGCGCGACGTCGCTGCCCGGACGGATGGCGAGGTGGAGATCGGCCTCGTCCGCCGTTTCGGTGCGGCGCGGATCGATGACGACCAGCTTGGCGCCCGCATCGCACCGTGCGCGGATCCGCTGATAGACGATCGGGTGGCACCATGCGGTGTTCGATCCGACCAGTACGATCAGGTCGGCGGCGTCGATGTCCTCATAGGTAGCGGGAACGATGTCCTCACCGAACGCGCGGGTGTGGCCGGCGACCGCGCTCGACATGCACAGCCGCGAATTGGTGTCGATATTGGCCGAACCGATGAAGCCCTTCATCAGCTTGTTGGCGACGTAATAATCCTCGGTCAGCAACTGGCCCGAGACATAGAAGGCGACGCTGCCGGGACCATGGCGGGCGATCGTGTCCTGAAATTTGCGCGCGACGAGGTCGAGCGCCTTGTCCCAGCTTGCGTGGCGCTTGCCGATCATCGGATGCAGCAGGCGCCCCTCAAGGCCGACCGTCTGGCCGAGGTGGGTGCCCTTGGAACACAGCCGGCCGTGGTTGGCGGGATGGTCGGGATCGCCCTCAATCTGGACCGCGCGCTCGCCGGTGCGGGTGGCGAGGATGCCGCAGCCGACGCCGCAATAGGCGCAGGTGGTTTTGATAGCNNNGGGCAGTCACGGGCGCTTCGGACATTGGACAGGCCCCTCTCCCCGGCCCTCTCCCCTGAAGGGGAGAGGGAAGTTGGTCGCGTTCACGCCGCCGCCTTCAGCGTTCCGGCGCGGCACAGCAGGACGCGGCCGCCGCTGATCCTGACCGGCACGGTCGGGGTACAGCCCTTGTCCTCGCCCAGTGCCTCGCCGGTCGACAGGCTGATGCGCCAGTTGTGCAGCGGACACGCCACCGCGCCGCCGTGGACGATGCCTTGCGACAACCGGCCATGCTTGTGCGGGCAGCGGTCGAGCAGCGCGAACACCTTGTCCTCGCCGGTGCGGAACACGGCGATGTCGTCGCCACCCTCGACCTGCACCGTGCGACTGCCGCGCAGCGGGATTTCATCGACCCAGCCGATGTCGAGCCATTCGCCCGCCAGAAAATCAGGGGTCATGCCATCGCTCCTGCGGGCTGGAAGCGCGCCATCGGCGCGTGTTGTTCGCGGTCGGCCCCGGCGACGCGCGCCGCCCATGGATCGTCCTGCATGAATTGCTGCGAGAAGCGGAACCGCCGGGCGTATTCGGCACGGACACCGGCGTCGGGCAGCAGCCGCGACTGGATATGGGCGAGGCCGACCCGCTCGATCCACGGCGCGGTCCGCTCCAGATAGCGCGCCTCCTCGCGGTAGAGCTGGATGAAGGCGGCGCACATGTCCATCGCCTCCTCCTCGGTCGCCACCTTGCACAACAGGTCGGTCGCGCGGACCTTGATCCCGCCGTTGCCGCCGACGTGCAGTTCGTACCCTGAATCGACGCAGACGATGCCGAAGTCCTTGATCGTCGCCTCGGCGCAGTTGCGCGGGCACCCCGACACCGCGATCTTGAACTTGTGCGGCATCCACGACCCCCATGTCGCGCGCTCGATCTTGACGCCCAACCCGGTCGAATCCTGCGTGCCGAAGCGGCACCATTCGGAACCGACGCAGGTTTTGACGGTGCGCAACGACTTGCCATAGGCATGGCCGCTGACCATGCCGGCGGCGTTGAGATCGGCCCAGACGGCGGGCAGATCCTCCTTCTTGATCCCGAAGATGTCGAGCCGCTGGCCGCCGGTCACTTTCACCATCGGCGCGTCGAACTTTTCCACTACATCGGCGATCGCGCGCAGCTCGCGGGGGTTGGTGAGGCCGCCCCACATGCGCGGCACGACCGAATAGGTGCCGTCCTTCTGGATGTTGGCATGCATCCGTTCGTTGACGAAGCGGCTCTGCTGGTCGTCCTTGTAGACGCCGGGCAGCGCGCACAGCAGATAATAGTTGAGCGCCGGGCGGCACGACGAACAGCCGTCGGGCGTCGACCAGTGCAGCTTCTGCATCACTTCGGGGATCGAGCGC
Organism: Sphingomonas sp. Leaf25; assembly: GCF_001421635.1. Taxonomy (NCBI): domain Bacteria; kingdom Pseudomonadati; phylum Pseudomonadota; class Alphaproteobacteria; order Sphingomonadales; family Sphingomonadaceae; genus Sphingomonas; species Sphingomonas sp. Leaf25. Next base: position 21,446 of record NZ_LMKU01000023.1, on the reverse strand, counting down.
ATATCCTGCGCGACGATCTCGCGGCGCACATCGTCGTGGCCGAAGCTGGTGCATTTGCACATCGTCTTGGGACCCGCCTCGACCGCGTCGCCCAGCCGCAGCGCCAGCAGGGTTTCGACGATGCCGGTACATGACCCACAGCTCGCCGATGCCTTGCACCCGGCGCGCACCGCGTCGAGGCTGCCCGCCCCGCCGTCGATGCAGGCCAGCACCTTGCCCTTGGTCACGCCGTTGCAGCCGCAGATTTCCGCATCGTCGGAAAGCGCCGCAACGGCCGACCTAGGGTCCGCCTGCCCCCCTCCCGAGGCAAAGGCCTGGCCGAAGATCAGCGCGTCGCGGATGTCGGCGACGTCGGTGCCCTTCTTCAGCAGGTCGAAATACCAGTTGCCGTCGGCGGTATCGCCATAGAGCACCGCGCCGACGATGCGGTCGCCCTTCACGACCACCCGCTTGTAGATGCCGCGCGAGGCATCGCGCAGCACGATGTCCTCCGCGCCGTCGCCGCCGGAAAAATCCCCGGCGGAGAACACGTCGAGCCCGGCGACCTTCAACTTGGTCGAGGTGGCGGTAGGCTTGTAGCCGCTCGGCGCGCCGACCAGCGCGTCGGCCAGCGAGCGGCACATGTCCCACAGGGGGGCCACGAGGCCATAGACCTGTCCGTCATGCTCGACGCATTCGCCGACCGCGAGGATCGCCGGGTCGCTCGTCACCATATGGTCGTCGACCTTGATGCCGCGCCCGACGTCGATCCCCGCCGCGCGGGCAAGTGCGACCGAGGGACGGATGCCGACCGCCATCACCACCAGATCGGCGGGGATGACCGTGCCGTCCTTCAGGTGGACCGCCTCGACCTTGCCGTCGCCGACGATCGCGGCGGTGTCCGCGCCGGTCAGGATCGTCTGGCCACGCGCCTCCAGCGCGGTCTTGAGCAGCCAGCCCGCCGCCTCGTCCAACTGGCGTTCCATCAGCGTCGGCATGATGTGCAGCACCGTGACCTTCATGCCGCGCAGCGACAGGCCGTGCGCCGCCTCCAGCCCGAGCAGGCCGCCACCGATCACCACCGCCGATCCGCCGCGTTCGGCGGCGGCGAGCATTGTGCCGACGTCGTTCATGTCGCGGAAGCTGACGACGCCGGGCAGGTCCTTGCCCGGCACCGGAATGATGAACGGATCGGAGCCGGTCGCGATCAGCAGCCGGTCATAGGCGAGCGTCTGTCCGCTGCGGCTGATGACGGTGTGCGCATCCCGGTCGATCGCGACGACCGGATCGCCGCTCATCAGGGTGATGGCGTTGTCGGCGTACCAGTCGGCACCGTTGATGACGATGTCGTCGAACGTCTTTTCCCCGGCCAGCACCGGCGACAACATGATCCGGTTGTAGTTCACCAGCGGTTCGGCACCGACGATGGTGACACGGTAGCGCGTGGGATCGCGCGCCAGCAGTTCCTCGACCGCGCGGCAGCCGGCCATGCCGTTGCCGACGACGACCAAGTGTTCCTGGGCGTCGCCCTCGGGTAATTGAATGGGGTCGTGCTTCATATCGTCCAGTCCAGTTGGAGCCAGAATTTGCGGGTGTCGGTCGCGAAGCGATCGGCGCGATAATCGGCGTAGCGGACGCTGGCGGTGGTGCGGCCGAGCGTCGCCTGCGCGAGAAAGTTCAGTTCATCGCCATAATGGCGGACCAGCCGGTCGCTTTCGAACCGGTGCCAGATCGCCTGAACGCTGACGTTCTTCGCCCGGCCGACCTGCTTCCAGCCCCAGCCGCCGCTGGCATACAGGTCGCGCAGGCCGTCGGCGGGCTTGGGCGTGAATTTCTCGGTCCAGCCGTTGAATTTGAACACGGCGGCAAGCGGCGTCTGAAAGCTGGTGAACGGCCGCCCGTCGTCGGCGCCCAGCACTTCGTAGCCCAGCCCGAGCCGGGGTCCGGCAAGGTCGAGCGAGGCGTCGGCCAGCCAGTAATCGGCGCTATAGTCGTTGGGATTGCGGCCATGATCGGACTGGCGCGCCCAGCTTGCCTGATAGCCAAGCTTCGCCTTGCCGATCGCGCGGCTGCCGGCGAAGCGGAGGCCATAGGTCTGGCTCGACAGGCGATAGGCCTGCACCGCCGCCTCGTCCTGATCGACCAGATAGGCGAAGCCGGTCAGCGTGCCGATCGGCGTGGTATAGCCGAGGTTGGCGAGGATATTGTTCCCCTCGATCACCCCCTGCCGCGCGCCCGTGCCGTCGATGCCCCACACGGTATGCACCGCCCACGCATAGGTCACGTCGGCCTTCAGCCCCTTTGCCGGGGTCAGTTCGGCGCGCACCGCGTCGAACGTCTGGCCGTTGTTGCGGATCGCCGCCGCGCCGACGAAGCGTTCGTCGTCGATCACGATCCGCTGCCGCCCGGCGGTGAGCGTCATGGCCGGCGCGCGATACTGTACCTGCGCGCGGTAGAGGCCGATCGACTGCGGATCGGCGATCAGCGGACGGGTGGCATCGGGGTGCAGCCCGTCGAAATAATCGCCGACGATCGCGAGATTGCCCTGCGCCTCGGCCAGCGCCGACCAGCGGCCGTCGCTGACCGACAGTCCGGCACGGACCCGCGCCGTCACCCCGTCGGCGGTGCGCGGCAGGCCGTCCTGATCGGCATGTTCGTAGCGCAGCCGGGCGTCGACGAGCGGCTTCACGCTCTGGGCCATGGCCGGCGACGCGATGCCGAGCAGGAGGAGGGTGGCGGGGGCGATACGCGGCATGGCGATCAGATCCTCACGCCCTGGGCGGTGCCCCACCGCGCGCGCCATCCCGCCTTCACCACGACGAGCCCGGCGAGCGCCACCAGCGCCAGCGCGGCGAAGACGAGAAAGCCGGGGGCGAAGCTGCCGGTCCACTGCTTGGCGAGGCCGAGCGAGGAGGCGAGGTAGAAGCCCCCCACCCCGCCGGCCATGCCGACGAGGCCGGTCATCACGCCGATCTCGGCGGCGAAGCGCTGCGGCACCAGTTGGAACACCGATCCGTTGCCCACCCCCAGCGCGAGCATGGCGATGACGAACAGCGCGAGTGCGGCGGGCATCGTCGTGACGCTGGCCACCCCGGCCAGCGCGACGGCGGCGACCACGAACACCGCCATCAGCGTCTTCACGCCGCCGACCTTGTCGGCCAGCGCGCCGCCCATCGGCCGCACCAGCGACCCGGCGAACACGCAGGCGGCGGTGGCATAGCCGGCATGGATCGTCGACAGGCCGAACCGGTCGGTGAAATAGATCGGCAGGCTGGCAGCAAGGCCGACGAACCCGCCGAAGGTGACGGCATAGAAGCCCATCAGCCACCACGCATCGCCCTGCTTCAGCGGGGACAGATATTCCCCCAGCCGCTTGGGCGCAGGCGCGTTCGGCGGGTCCTTGGCCATCGCCATATAGGCGACGAACACGAGACTAAGCGGGATGCAGGCGAGGCCCAGTACCGCGTTCCAACCGAACAGCTTGGCGAGGCCAGGCGCGAACAGCGCGGCGAGCACCGTGCCCGAATTGCCCATGCCGGCCAGCCCCATCGCCTTGCCCTGATGCTCGGGCGGATACCAGCGGCTGGCGAGCGGCAGCGCGATCGCAAAGCTCGCCCCGGCGAAGCCCAGCACCACGCCCAGCGCCAGCGTGCCGGCAAAGCTGGTGACGCCGAGCATCCATGCGGTGGCTAGCCCCAAGATGACGATGATCTGGCTGATCGCGCCCGAGCGCTTCGGCCCGATCCGGTCGACCAGCAGCCCGTTGACGACGCGCAACAGCGCGCCGGCCAGCGTCGGCACCGCGACCATCAGCCCCTTCTGCGCCGGGGTCAGCCCCAGCGTCGTGGCGATTTCAGGTGCCAACGGTCCGAGCAGCACCCACACCATGAACGCGAAGTCGAAATAGAGAAATGCCGCGATCAGCGTCGGCGTATGCCCGCTGTTCCAGAAGCTGTCGGGCGTGTCCTTCGCCCCGTTCCATGCCGTCGCCATGCCCTGCGCTCCCCCATGAGCCCGAAAATGAAAAAGCCGCCAGAACGACGACCCATCTCGGGCGCGTTCTGGCGGCTTCGTTGCCTCTGTTCGGATACCGGACGCCTCGCGTCCGGTGGTCCGTCAGCGGG
>NZ_LMKU01000023.1:17170-17329 GCF_001421635.1 Sphingomonas sp. Leaf25 | reverse complement strand
AACCCCCCCGGCATTGGAGAGGCATGTCGCTGCTATGTCGTGTCCGACGCCATTGCCGGAACCCCATCAAGCTGCCTGATTCGCGGGTTCCGCACAAGCCCCTTTTCGCAGGTGCAACATTCGGATGATGCGGGGTGTCGTGCGGAGCGCGGTTCCGGC
>NZ_LMKU01000023.1:0-17143 GCF_001421635.1 Sphingomonas sp. Leaf25 | reverse complement strand
AACCCCCCCGGCATTGGAGAGGCATGTCGCTGCTATGTCGTGTCCGACGCCATTGCCGGAACCGCATTCGCGTCAGCGGATCAAGGCAACGACGCGAGATAGCCCGGAATATCGTCGGGATCGAACGCGCGCCCGTCGAAGAATCCGTCGGGGCCGAGCACGAGCCGCCCCTGAGTCGATCCCGCGCCGATCGCCTGGCCCAGCGCCCCTTCCAGCTTCGAACTGGCCCCCGGCAGCGGCGCACCCGATCCGGCAAGCGCCGCGCGATAAAGGTCGGGGCGGAAGGTGCCGACCGCCACCGCAGCGTCGGCCGGATCGTGGCCGCGTCCGTCCCAGCGCGCCATCTGGGCATAGAGCCATGCCGCTTGGCTGCGCCACGGGAAGTTCGCCGCCTCGCGATACTGGAACATGAAGTCGGGATAATGGACCGGCACGCCACCGGCGACGAGGCGGATGCGATCGGTGATCGCGCGCAGCACCGCATCGACCGGCGCATCGAGATAGCACGCGCGGGCAAGGATCGCGGCGCTCGCCTCCGCCGTGTCGGGCTCGACGAAATGCGCGGCGGCTGCGTGGAGCGCGCGGATCAGCCGCAGCGTGGCATCGTGCCGTTCGGCGGCGACCTCGGCGCGCATCGCCAGCACCTTTTCGACGCCACGCCGCCAGATCTGCGCGGTCGCCAGCGCGATCCGCCCGACGCCGCGATCGACCGCGATCGAATTCCACGGTTCGCCGACGCAGATGCCGTCGACCTCGCCCGCCGCCAGCGCGTCGGCGGCGAAGGTCGGGCTGGTGACGACGATCTCGACGTCATGATCGGGGCGGATGCCGACACCGGCCAGCCAGTAGCGCAGCATGTAATTGTGGCTCGAATGGCGATGGACCACGCCGAAGCGCAACCGCCGGGTCCGCGTGACCTCGCGCAGCGCCGCGCCCACCGCGCGCGGATCGCCGAGCGTATCGCCAAGGCCACATGCCTGCCCAAGCGCGGTCGAAAAGGTGATCGCATTGCCGTTCAGCCCCAGCACGAACGGCACCGCCAGCGGCGTCGCCGGCCGGTCGCGGCCAAGACTGGTCGCGATGGCGAGCGGCGCGACCATGTGCGCGGCATCGGTATGGCCATACAGCAGCCGGTCGCGCACCGTCGCCCAAGTGACATCGCGCACAAGGTCCAGCGCCAGCCCCTGTTCCTCGGCAAAGCCCAGTTCGTGCGCGAGGATCGGCAGCGCGGCATCGACCAGCGGCAGGAAGCCGATGCGAAAGCCTTCGGTGCTCACGGCAAATCCCCCATCAGCGCGTCGCTGGTCACGATCGCCTCCGCCACTTCGGCGATCCGCCGGTTCGATTGCATCGCATGGCCGCGCAGCAGCGCATAGGCGGCCGGCTCGTCGATCGCGCGCCGGCGCATCAGGATCGCCTTGGCCCGGTCGATCGTATGGCGATCGGCCAGCGCGGTCTTGGCCTCGGCCAGTTCGGCCTGCAACCGCGAGAACGCCTGGAACCGGCGGATCGCGACGTCGAGCACCGGCTTGATCCGCTGCTTGGCGAGGCCATCGACGACATAGGCCGACACGCCCGCATCGACCGCCGCCAGCGCGCTTTCGGCATCCGACTGGTCGACGAACATCGCGATCGGCCGGTCGAGCGCGCGCGACATGGCGAAGAAATCCTCCAGCAGATCGCGGCTGGGATTTTCGAGGTTGATGAGCACCACCTGCGGCGCGCACGCCTCGATCTGGCGGGCGAGCGGTCCTGCCGGATCGATCACCACCTGATCGTCCAGCCCGGCCTCACGCAGCCCTTCGGCGATGATCGCCGCGCGCGTGGTGCTGGTATCGATGATCGCGATCCTCATGGCCCACCCCGGATACCGTTACGCACGCGGTTCAGCCAGCCGGTTTCGGCGGGGGATGGCGATGGGTCGGGAAAAGCGCTGGATGCCCCGTGAGGATTCGAACCTCAATTAACGGAGTCAGAGTCCGTAGTCTTACCTTTAGACGACAGGGCAGCGTCACAGCGAGGGCGCTCCGATAGGCTGCCCATTTTGCGGTGTCAACGCAAAATCAACGCGGTTCGTCGCACCGCCTTGTCGTTCGCGGGGCGTTCCGCTACGTTCCTTGCCAACCACCGAGCGGCCGGATGCCGTGACGGACAGACCATAAAGCGAGTGACGGCATGGGGGATGTTTCCGCCCGGTTGCCGCACCGGGGAGCGCCCGATGCCCCCCGACAGGCAACTTCTTCGCCAGCGCGGCCACGCTGGCCGGGTGCGCGTCATTATGCCGCGCTCGATCTTGGCACCAACAACTGCCGGCTGCTCATCGCGCGGCCGCAGGGGGATGGCTTCGCGGTCGTCGACGCATTCTCGCGGATCGTGCGGCTGGGCGAGGGGCTGGCGGCGACCGGCCGCCTGTCCGACGTGGCGATGGACCGGACCGTCGCCGCGCTGAGGATCTGCGCCGAAAAGCTCAAGCGCCGCGAGGTGACGCTCGCCCGCTCGGTCGCGACCGAGGCCTGCCGTCGCGCCAGCAACGGCGCGGCGTTCGTAAGGCGGGTGTTCGACGAAACCGGCATCCATCTCGACATCATCACCGCCGAGGAGGAAGCGCGGCTTGCCGTGCTCGGCTGCCATGCGCTGCTGGAGCCGGGCGACGGCCCGGCGCTGGTGTTCGACATCGGCGGCGGATCGACCGAACTGGTGCTGCTCGACGCCACGGGGCCGGTGCCGCGCGTGCTCGACTGGCATTCGGCGCCATGGGGCGTGGTGTCGCTGACCGAAAGTCTGGGCAGCGGTAAATCCGCGCCGATGACCTCCGGCGCCTATGACCGGATGCGCTCGTGCGTCGCGGAGAGTTTCGCCCCGTTCGCCAAGCGCCTGCCGCCGGCCGACGGGCCGCGCCGACTGCTCGGCACCAGCGGCACGGTGACGACGCTCGCCAGCGTGCATCTGGGGCTGCCGACCTACGACCGGTCGCAGGTCGACGGGCTGATCGTGCCGGCGCAGTCGATGCTGGCGGTCAGCCGGCAACTGGCCGGCATGACGCTGGCCGAGCGCGGGCAGGTGCCGTGCATCGGCACCGAACGCGCCGATCTGGTCGTGGCGGGCTGTGCGATTCTCGAATCGATTCTGGCGTTATGGCCCGCCGAGCGGCTAGGGATCGCCGACCGTGGGATTCGCGAAGGAATCCTGCGTCGTTTGATGGCAGGAACCCGATGACCCGCGGACTCCCCCCCGGCCGCCAGCGCGTGCGCACCGCCCGCGCCCGCTCGGCCCAATCGACCCGCTGGCTCGAACGCCAGTTGAACGATCCGTATGTGAAGAAGGCACGTGCCGAGGGCTATCGCAGCCGCGCGGCGTACAAGCTGATCGAGCTGGACGAACGCTTCAAGCTGCTGCGCGGCGTGAAGCGGGTGGTCGATCTCGGCATCGCACCGGGTGGCTGGACGCAGGTGGTGCGCAAGAACCGGCCCGAGGCGACGGTGGTCGGCATCGACCTGTTGCCGGTCGACCCGATCGACGGCGTGACCATTTTGCAGATGGACTTTCTGTCGGATCACGCGCCCGAGCGGTTGCGCGAGGAACTGGGCGGCGAGGCGGACCTCGTCCTGTCCGACATGGCGGCGAACACGGTCGGCCATCCGCAGACCGATCACCTGCGCACCATGGCGCTGGTCGAGGCGGCGGTGATGTTCGCCTGCGAGATATTGCGCCCCGGCGGCGATTTCGTGGCGAAAGTGCTGGCGGGCGGCGCGGACAACGAACTGGTCGCCGAACTCAAACGCAATTTTCAGACGGTGAAGCACGCCAAGCCGCCGGCAAGCCGCAAGGATTCGTCCGAATGGTATGTGATCGCCAGCAACTTCAAGGGGCGGCGCGACGCACCGCCCCCCGAGCCGGTTACGGAATGATCCGCTCGGCGCGCAGCCGGTCGAACAGCGCGAAAAAGGCGGCGTCGGTCGCGCGGTAGCCGGTAAAGCCCATCCGACGGCTTTTCGACATGTCGGTCACGACCTCGATCGGGCGGCCGAGATCGGCGTCGGTGTGCCATGGCGAGGCCAGCCGGTGCAGATCGGGTTCGATCAGGCCGTTCGCCTGCGCGATCGCCGCCCAGCGCGGGGCGGCATCGGCCATCTGCGCTTCGAGCGGACGGACGGTGCCGTCGAACGGTGCTGCCTCGACGCCGAACCATTCGGCGATGCGGCCCCACATCCATTGCCAACGAAAGACGTCACCGTTGACGACGTTGAACGCCTGATCGTGCGCCGCCGGGGTTTCGGTCGCCCACAGCAGATGGTCGGCAAGCTGCCCGGCGTCGGTCATGTCGGTCAGCCCGTTCCACTGCGCCGCCGATCCGGGGAAGACCATCGGTTGCCCCGCCTCGCGGCACAGCGTCGCATAGACCGCCAGCGTGGTGCCCATGTTCATCGCATTGCCGACCGCCTTGCCGATCACGGTATGCGGCCGGTGGACGCTCCACGTGAAGCCGTCGCGCGCGGCGGCGGCGAACAGCTCGTCCTCCTGCGCATAATAGAAATTGGCGACGTCGAGCCGCCCCTGTTCCTCGCGGAACGGCGTCTGCGGCAGATGGCCCTGCCCATAGGCTTCGAACGGCCCCAGATAATGTTTGAGCCCGGTAACGAGCGCGACGTGGCGCGGCCTGTCGGGTTTGGGCAGGCCATCGAGCAGGTTGCGCACCATCGCTCCGTTGACGCGGATATTCTCCGCTTCGCTGTCCTGCCGCGCCCAGGTGGTGATGAACACCGCGTCGGGGCGAAGGTCGCGCAACGCCTGCGCCGTGCCCGCCGCATCCTGCAGGTCGGCGGCAACCGGCTGCACCCCGTCCTGCGCGACCGGCCGGCGGGCGAGGCCATGGACGCTCCAGCCCTTCTGCACCAGCAACGCTGCCGTCGCGCCACCGACGATGCCGCTCGCGCCCACTACCAATGCCGTCCTGCCCGTCATTCATCGTTCCTTTTCATCGTGATGCACCCCAGCTAGGCAGCGGGCATATGATGTTGAAGACGGCACCGGGTCCGACCCCAGGCACCAAAAGGTATCCAGCCATGCACGCCGGAAGCGACGAAAACGAATGGCGCGAGGATTGCGCGCCGCGCCGGGTATTGTCGCTGTTCGCGACCAAATGGACCAGCATGGTGCTGCATACGCTGCACGCCCGGCATGGCGGCGCGGCGCGGACCGGCGTGTTGCTGCGCAGCCTGCCGGGCATTTCCAAGAAGATGCTGACGCAGACGCTGCGCGAGATGGAGGCGATCGGCCTGATCGCGCGCGAGGTCCAGGCGGTGATGCCGCCCGCCGTCGAATATCGCCTGACGCCGCTGGGTCTGCGCTTCGTCGAGCCGGTCACGCTGCTCTATGACTGGGGACGGCGCAACGGCGACGCGCTCGACGCACTGGGTAGCCGACCGGGTGCGCGGCGGCCGTAGAAACGCGAAAGGGCGGCCCCGAAGGACCGCCCTTTCGTTTCGTGCGGGATCGTGCCGGCGTCAGCCGTCGTAGTCGCCGCCGACATTCTGGTTGCGCGGCGGCGCGGCAGCGGTGAGGCGCAGCGCCTCTGCCGATGCGGCCAGCGAACCCAGTTCGTCGGGCGCTTCCTCGTCGTCGATCTGCACCTTCTGCATCGAACCGATCACCGATTCGCGCAGATGGTCCGGGGTGACATTCTCTTCGGCGATCTCACGCAGGGCGACGACCGGGTTCTTGTCGCGGTCGCGATCGAGCGTGAGTTCGGCACCGCCCGAAATCTGGCGGGCGCGCTGTGCGGCCAGCAGGACCAGATCGAACCGGTTGGGGATCTTGTCGACGCAATCCTCGACGGTGACGCGCGCCATGAAACGCCTTCCTTGTAAAACGGAGGGTATCGGAAAGCACCGCCCCTACGGGCGCATGTCCGAAAAGTCAATGAAACTGATCGGCCGCCCGCACCGTTACCCGATCGTATCGTTCCTTCGGAGTCGTCATGCCCCCTGCCCCGCATCCCGTGTTCACCGTTGCGGGCAACCGGTTGACGCTGCTGACCGAAGGGCCGGAGCGGATGACCGCGCTGCTGGCGCTGATCGACGGCGCGAAGCGGTCGCTGCGCATCCTGTTCTATATCTGGGAACAGGACCGGGCGGGGACGCGGGTACGCGATGCGCTGGTCGCGGCGGCGGGGCGCGGCGTGCGGGTGTCGCTGATCGTCGACGGGCTGGGCGCGGAAGCGGCGGCCAATCGCGGCTTTTTCGATTCGCTGCGCGCGGCGGGCGGCGAGGTATGCGTCTTCGTGCCGCGGCTGGGCCGGCGCTATCTGCTGCGCAACCACCAGAAGCTGGCGCTGGCCGACGAGGCGCGGGTGATCGTCGGCGGGTTCAACATCGAGGATGCCTATTTCGGGACCGAGGCGGATCAGGCGTGGCGAGACATCGGCCTGCTGGTCGACGGCCCCGCCGCTGGGCGGCTGGCGGGATATTTCGATGCGCTCAAGGCATGGATCCAGCTTCCCGGTGCCCCTTTACGCAAATTGTCGCGGATGCTGAACCAGTGGAGCGAGCATGACGGGCCAATCCGCTGGCTATTGGGGGGGCCGTCCAGGCGGCTGTCGCCATGGGCGCGGACCGTCAAGCACGAGATTCGACGCGGGCAGCGGATCGACATCATCGCCGCCTATTTCGCGCCCGGACCGCTGATGATGCGCCGGCTGGACCGCGCCGCCGAACGCACCCGGCTGCGCATCGTCGTGCCGGCAAAAACCGACCATGCCATCGCCATCCTCGCCGCGCGCTTCACCTATCGCAACCTGCTGCGCCACGGCATCGAGCTGTACGAATATCGCCCGACCAAGCTGCACAGCAAATTGTTCATCGCCGACGATGCGGTGCATATCGGATCGGCCAATTTCGACGTGCGATCGATGTTCCTCAACATGGAACTGATGCTGCGCGTCGAGGACGCCGCCTTCGCCGCGCACCTGCGCGCCTATATGGACGGCGAGGTCGCGCGCAGCGAACGGGTGACGCGCGAACTGCATCGCTCGCGATCGGGCTGGTGGGCGCGGGTCAAACAGGCCGGGGCCTATTTCATCATGTCGGTGCTCGATCCGCAGGTCACGGTACGCCTCAACCGCGACTGAGTGTTGCGTGGCACTTTCAAGCGGCTACACCCGGTCCGATTGAAAGGGACGGGCATGATCGTCGGAATAGACCTTGGCACCACCAACAGCGCCTGCGCGATCTGGCAGGGCGGTACATCGGTGATGGTGCCGAACGCGCTGGGCGAGTTCCTGACCCCCTCGGCGGTCAGCATCGGCGACGACGGGGCGGTGCTGGTCGGTCGGCCGGCGCGCGACCGGATGGCGACGCACCCCGACCGAACCGTCACCAGCTTCAAGCGCCGCATCGGCACGCGCGAAACCGTCACCCTCGCCGGCAAGGCGTTCGATGCCGAAGCGCTGTCGGCGCTGGTCCTCGCCAGCCTGAAACGCGATGCGGAAGCGTTCACCGGCGAGGCCGTGACCGGCGCGATCGTCACCGTCCCCGCCTATTTCAACGATCGCCAGCGCAAGGCGACGAGGCGGGCGGGCGACCTCGCCGGGCTGACCATCCACCGCCTCATCAACGAGCCGACCGCCGCCGCGCTCGCCTTCGGCATCGCCGACCGCGCCGACCGCGAACCGTTCCTCGTGTTCGATCTGGGCGGCGGCACGTTCGACGTGTCGATCGTCGAGATGTTCGACGGCATCATCGAGGTTCGCGCCTCGGCCGGCGACAATCGCCTCGGCGGCGACGACTTCAACGACTGCCTGATCGATCTCGCCCGCCCGCGGCTCGACCCCGACGGGGTGCTGGGCAAGCTGCCACCCGACAAGGCCGCCGCGCTGCTCGCGCAGGCCGCCGAACGCGCGCGCCGGGCACTGAGCGATAGCGACACCGCCGAGCTGACCGTCACCACCGGCGACGCGACCCTGACCGCGCCCGTCACCTCGACGCAGTTCGAGGACCATGCCAAGGGATTGATCCAGCGCATCCGCGAACCCGTGCTGCGCTCGCTGCGCGACAGCGGCATCGCCGCCGATACGTTGTCGGAAGTCGTGCTGGTCGGCGGGGCGACACGCATGCCGATCGTGCGCCGCGCCGTCACCCGCATGTTCGGGCGGTTTCCGGCGATTACGGTCCATCCCGACCATGCCGTGGCGCTGGGCGCGGCGGTGCAGGCGGGGCTGACCGCGAAGGACGCCGCGCTCGACGAAATCCGGCTGACCGATGTCTGCCCGTTCACGCTGGGCGTCGATACCAGCGAGCCGGACGGACGCGGCGGCCACCGCACCGGGCTGTTCGCGCCGATCATCGAACGCAATTCGGTGGTGCCGATCAGCCGGTCGTCGACCTTTTCGACCGTCGCCGACAACCAGCGGCAGGTGGTGTTCGGCGTCTATCAGGGCGAGGCGCGCGAGGTTTCGGCCAACGTCAAACTGGGCGAGGTGAAGGTGCCGGTGCCGCCCAAACCCGCCGGCATGGTCGCGATCGATTGCCGCTTCAGCTACGACAGTTCGGGCCTGCTCGAAATCGACGTGACCGTGGCCGAGACGGGGCAGAGCCGCAATCTGGTGATCGTCGACGACGAGGACGCCCCCGACCCCGCCGAGCTGGAGAAGCGTCGCAAGGCGCTGGCGGCGCTGAAAGTCCATCCGCGCGACGATGCGGTGAACGCCGCGCTGCTGGCGCGGGCAAGGCGCGCGTATGAATCCTTCCTCGGCGACCGGCGGACGGCGATCGGCCAGATGCTCGGCCAGTTCGAAACCGCGCTGGAGACGCAGGACGCGCGGGTGATCGCCGAGGCGCAGGCGGCGTTCACCCAGGTCCTCGACCAGATCGAGGGCGAGCGCTTCCTGTGAGCCGCGGCATCTGGCGGACGCTCGGGATCGAGCCGACGACCGATCGCAGCGCGATCCGCCGGGCCTATGCTGCGAAGCTGCGTGGCATGGATGTCGACGCCGATCCCGCCGGCTTCGCCCGGCTGCGCGACGCGCGTGATGCGGCATTGGCCGGGGTGGCCGATCCGGTGGCGATGTTGCCCGATCTCGACGACGATTCCGATGACGACAAGATCGTTGCCGATGGGTTTTTCACCCCGGAACCCGAACCCTTGCCGCAAGCGAGGGTCGACCCGGTCGAAGCCGAGCGCGACGCCGCGATCGACCATCATTTCCGCGCGCTCGAAGCGCTGCTGTTCCCCGGCCACGACGATCCGTCGACGGCGGAGGAAGCGGCGGCGATCGCCCATCATGGCTATGCGCTGCTGGCCGACCCCCGGCTCGAACGGATCGACTTCGCGGTGGGGGCGGAGCGCTGGTTCGCCGAGCATCTTGCCATTGCGATTCCCCGCTCCGATCCGTTGCTCGAACGGGCCGCCGCCGTGTTCGGCTGGATCGCGCGGCGCGACGATCATACGCTGTCCCCGCACGCGCGGGAAATCGTCGACCGGATCGGCGCGATCCGCTTCGCCACGCTGGTCGGCGATCCCGGCCACCGGCTGCATCGCGCGTGGGTCGAGTTGGTCCGTTCCGACGATGGGCCGCATCGCTGGGGGACGACCGGCGGGCGGGTGCGCGAACTATTGTTGGTCGTCCGCCAACGCTATCCCGATGCCGAGCAATGGATGAACCCGGTTCGCGTCGCCAAGTGGGACAGGCCGGCGTCGGACAATCCGCGAATCGGCTTCTATATCTGGCTGGTCCTCATCATCATCGTCGCCGCCGTGCGGGTGCTGAGCGGCCCGTCCGACGATCCCCGCGAGCAGGCACCCGTCGTCATCCCCACCCTTTCCTCGGATGCGAACCTGCTGGCGCAGCATATGACCGGCAAGGGCATCGCAGCGTTGCGGCAAGAGCATCCCGAACTGGCCGAGGCGATCCGCACGACGACCGCGCCGCTTCCCGGAAACGTCGATCCGGCGGTGGCCGATCGTGCGGTCGACACGCTGTACCAGCAGCGGTTGCTCGCCGGTTTCGCCAAGGCACCCGACGACCTGTTGCGCGACGTCGCCGCGTTCGAGCTGGACGCGATGCGCCTGCTGGCGCCGACCATTCCCGCGCAATGCCGGCGGTTCGTGGTATCGAGCGATCCAAATCTGCTGAATCAGGGCCTGCGCGAACGGCAACAGCGGCTGGTCCACCGCATCATTCTCGAATCCGACGACCGGAACGCCGGTGATGGTTCCTACCGCTTTACGCTCCCATCCTCGATCGCGACGACGATCCGCACGCGGACCGGGCTATCCGCCGATCAGGTGAAGAATGCGCTGTCCGACAAGGGCAAGGATACCGACGTCTGCGCGGTCAATATCGCGCTGCGCGAGGCGGCATTGCGCGATAGCAAGAACGGCATGCGCCTGCTGCGCGACATGCGACCGTCCGGCGACGATAATTGACTGGATCGGGGGATCACCCCCGGCACCCGCCGGGGGAATTGGTGCGGTCGAGAAGACTCGAACTTCCACGGCCTTTCGGCCACAACGACCTCAACGTTGCGCGTCTACCAGTTCCGCCACGACCGCACAGTCACCTTCGGGGAAGCCCCCTGAGGCTGGTAGGAGGGTGCCCCTAGCAGCGGTTTTTCCGCCACGCAAATGCTTTTATCGTCCGCGCCCCGCCGCCCGCGCGATGGCGATCGCCTCGGCGGCGGTCATCACTTCGCCAAGGCCACTGCCCGACAGGGCGGCACGTTCGGCATCGCGCACCCGCTCGACCGCGCGGGCAAGGCGCGGCGCATCCCAGCGGCGCAGCGCGTCGCGCGTCGTCGCCTGTTCCTTGAAGAAGACGCGGTGGCGCTCCAGCACCTGATCGACCGGCTGGCCGTCGTCGATGTCGGCGCGCATCTCGGCCAGCGACAGCAGCCGCCGCGCGACCGCGCGCAGCAGCGGGATCGCGCCGCCGCCGGGCGGTTCGGGCAGCGCCGCCGCAGCGGCATTGCCGGCGATCATCGCCGCGACGACGTTGTTCGCCTCGGCATCGGCGATCGACGCGCCGATCGCGTCGAACACCTCGGCATCGGCATCGCGCGGCCGGTCGGGCGCGGCGTCGAGGTACAGCGCCAGCTTCTCGATCTCGCTGGCCAGCACCGCGCGGTCGCCCATCGTCACCGCCGCCAGCCGTTCGGGCACGTCGCCGAGCAGCCGCACCCCCTGTTCGCGCGCCAGCGCCACCGCCAGCTTCGCCGCCTGCGCCGCATCGGGCACGTAGCAGGCGACCGCGACCGCGTTGAGCGAGGCGGTGACGAGCTTGACCAGCTTCGACGTGGCCTTGGCGGTGGGCGCGATCGCGGCGACCGGGTTGCCCGCCGACGCGGCGTTCAGCAACAGCGTCACCGCTTCGACCGATTCCTCGCCCATGCCGGTCACGCGGATATGGCGCTTGTCACCGAACAGCGACATCGAGGCCGCTTCGTCGGCGAGCAATCCGGGGCGGGCTTTCAGCATCGCCCCGTCCATGTCGACGCGCTCGGCCCCCTCGCCCACGCCCTTGGCCAGCCGCGCGGCCAGCGCCATCGCGCCGGCCGTGTCGGGGCCGTGGAACAGGTAGAGGCGAAGATCGGGGCCGGGCCGGTCGAGCTTGGCGCCCACCTGCTCGGGTTTCAGCTTCACGGGCGCTGGCGCTCGGTGCCGAGCGCGATGCGGGTGACGATCTGATCGGCGACGATCACTGACAGCCGTTCGAGCGCGGTGCGTTCGGCGGCGATCGTGGCATATTCCGACGTGACGACGTCGATGCCCGCGTCCGATCCGGCGGTGGCGTCGAGCGTCACCGCGCCGTTCGACAGGTCGATCAACTGATAGCGCGCGCGCAGCGTCCGCCGCTCGCGCGTGATCGAATCGTCGCGCCGCACGCCCAGCCCGGTGATGTCATCGTCGAGCCGGATTTCGAGCCGGTAGCGCGCCGGCCCCTCCGCGCGCAGCCGGTCGCGCAGCGCATTGGCGACCAGCCAGCCGTTCTGCCCGGCGATCGGCGCGACCTCCACGCCCGACAGCGTCTGGCGCACCACGCCCGCCTCGCCCCCACCATATAGCGGCCGCAAGCCACAGCCGCCGAGCAGCAGGGTAAGGGTGAGCGCGGAGGCAACGATGCGGATCATGCGACGATATTCACCAGACGGTCGGGGACGACGATGATCTTGCGCGGCGTCTTGCCGTCCAATGCGCGGACGATCTTTTCGCTCGCCAGCGCGGCGGCTTCGGCGACGTCCTTGGACGCGCCCTTGGGCAGCGTGATCGTGTCGCGCAGCTTGCCGTTCACCTGTACCGCGATCGTCGATTCGCTGTCGACCAGCATCGCCGGATCGACCACCGGCCACGCCGCATCGGCGATCAGCCCGGCACGGCCCAGTTGCGACCATGCCTCTTCCGCCAGGTGCGGGATCATCGGGCTGACGAGCAGCAGCAGCGCGTCGAGATCGGCGTCGGACACCGCATCCGCCTTCTCCGCCTCGCCGAGCAGCGTGTAGAGCTTGGCCACCGCCTTGTTGAACTGGAGCGCCTCAATATCGGCGGCGACGCCCGCGACCGTGCGATGCACCGCGCGGGTCAGCGCCTGCGGACTGGTGCCGCCGGGGGTATAGCCTGCGACGAGCTTCCAGACGCGCTTGACGAAGCGTTCGGCGCCTTCGATGCCCGCCTCGCTCCACGGCAGGTCGCGTTCGGGCGGACTGTCGGACAGCATGAACCAGCGCGCGGCATCGGCGCCGTAGCGATCGAGAATCGGTTCGGGATCGACCGTGTTCTTCTTCGACTTCGACATTTTTTCGATGCGGCCGACGGTGATGGCGTCACCGGTCGCGGCTTCGATGCCGTCGGTCACTTCGGCGGGGGCAAGCCAGCGGCCATCCGCCGACCTGTACGTCTCGTGCGTGACCATCCCCTGCGTGAACAGTCCCGCGAACGGCTCCTTCAGGTCGATCAGCCCGACATGGTTGAGCGCACGGGTCCAGAAGCGCGCATAGAGCAGGTGCAGGATCGCATGCTCGACCCCGCCGATATATTGCCCGACCGGCAGCCAGCTTTCGGCGACCGCGCGGTCGAACGGCTTGTCGTCGGGCTGGCTGGCGAAACGGATGAAATACCATGACGAATCGACGAAGGTGTCGAGCGTGTCGGTCTCGCGCCGCGCCGGGCTCCCACATGCCGGGCAGTCGACATGCTTCCATGTCGGATGCCGGTCGAGCGGGTTGCCGGGGATGTCGAACGACACATCCTCGGGCAGCTTGACCGGCAGTTGCTCGCGCGGCACCGGCACCACGCCGCAGGCGTCGCAATGGACGATCGGGATCGGCGTGCCCCAATAGCGCTGGCGGCTGACGCCCCAGTCGCGCAGGCGCCACACCGTCGTGCCCTTGCCCCAGCCTTCGCTTTCGGCACGGTCGATGACAAAACGCTTCGCGGCGGCGACGTCCAGCCCGTCGAGCGGCCCCGAGTTCACAAGGCGGCCGGGGCCGGTATAGGCCTCGTCGCCGGCGAACACCGGATCGGCATTCTCGCCGTCGGCCACCACGCGGCGCACATCAAGGCCGTATTTGCGCGCGAAGTCGAGGTCGCGCTGGTCGTGCGCGGGCACGCCCATCACCGCACCGGTGCCATAGTCCATCAGCACGAAGTTCGCGATATAGACCGGCAGCGTCGCCGCCGGGTCGAGCGGGTGCCGCATCCGGTAGCCGGTGTCGAACCCCAGCTTCTCGGCGGTGTCCAGCTCGGCGGCGGTCGTGCCACCCTGCTTGCAAAGCTCGATGAAGGCGGCGGCTTCCGCATTGCCCTCGGCCAGCGAGCGCGCGACCGGATGATCGGCGGCGATCGCGACGAAGCTCGCCCCGAAGATCGTGTCGGGGCGCGTCGAATAGACTTCGATAGGCTGGTCGAACGGGGCGACCGGCGCGAAGGCGAATTGCAGCCCCTCGGACTTGCCGATCCAATTTTCCTGCATCAACCGGACCTTGTCGGGCCACTCGTCGAGCGACCCCAGCCCGGCGAGCAGGTCGTCGGCGAAGTCGGTGATCTTCAGGAACCACTGGCTGAGCTTGCGCTTCTCGACCAGCGCGCCCGAGCGCCAGCCGCGCCCGTCGATCACCTGTTCGTTGGCCAGCACGGTCATGTCGACCGGGTCCCAGTTGACCGCCGATTCCTTGCGATAGACCAGACCGCCGTTCAGCAGTTCGAGGAACAGCGCCTGTTCGTGGCCGTAATATTCCGGGTCGCAGGTCGCGAATTCGCGTGACCAGTCGAACGCGAGGCCCAGCCGCTTCAACTGCGCCTTCATCGCCGCGATATTGGCATAGGTCCATTGGCCCGGATGGACCTTCTTTTCCATCGCCGCATTCTCGGCGGGCATGCCGAAGGCGTCCCAGCCCATCGGGTGCAGCACCTCATGCCCCGTCATTCGCAGGAAGCGCGCAAGCACGTCGCCCATCGTATAGTTGCGGACATGGCCCATGTGGATGCGCCCCGAGGGATAGGGAAACATCTCAAGGACATAGCGCTTCGGCTTGGGCGACGAATCGTCGGCGACGAAGGTGCCGGCCGCGTCCCACGCGGCCTGCCAGCGTGCATCGGCCTCTGTGGGCATGAAACGGGAAGTCATAAGGGTATCGCTCAGCCCGTCACTGCCCCGCGGCGCAGGTCGCGCGCCCGCGTCAGGATGATGTCTTCCAGCTTCTGCACGGTCGCGGCGGCGACCGGCGCCTCGACCCACTGGCCGTTCTGGTTGATCTGGCGCAGCGCCGCGACCCGCAGCGCGTCGGCGCGCAGATCCTGGTCGAGGATCGACACCGTCACCTTGGTGCGCTCGGTCGGGGTCTGCGGATTGACGTACCAGTCGGTCACGATGACGCCACCGTTCGAATCGGTCTGGGTCAGCGGCATGAACGACAGCGTGTCGAGGCTGGCGCGCCACAGATAGCTGTTCACGCCGATCGTCGTCACCTTGGACGCGGCGAGATCGCCCGACACCCGGCCCTTGCCGCCGCTGCACGCGGCCACGGGCAGGGCGATCGTTGCCAGCAACGCGAGAAGCAGCGGGCGGTTCATCGGCGGATTCCTTGACTACAGGCCAATATGGCGGTTCCGCCCGCTTCTATAGGCGGTGACGCTATCGCGGCAAGCGTGATGCGTTTTGCGAGGGATTGATCCAGCGCGGCTGGACCAATGCGGTGCCGGCCCGCTCGGAAACTCGCCCTTTCGCGAGTTTCCGAACAACACCCCACATCAACTCCGACAAATATGTGGGTTCGATGCAACAGGTGGCGGGAAAGCGACTTGCACCAGTGGAATGGCGCAACCGAATCGTGATAGCGCCATTAGCGGGGAGTGAGGAAACCATGACGGGCAGCCGGATAGCGATGAGCGTGGGATTGGGGGCGATGATCGCCGCCGGTCTTGGTGCGTCGCCTGCGCTGTTCGCGCAGGAGCAACGCTCGCCGCGCGTGTTGAAGCGCCTGTCGTCGGAAGCAATGCCGCTGACCGGGATCGGTTCGTTCACGCCCGCGTCGGCCGATCCGCGACTCGTCGCCGCATTGTCGCGCACCGGCCTCAACGCCACCGGATTTCAGTTTACCCCGTCCGAAGGCGCGGTGATCGGCAATCGCACGGTCAAGGTCGCGGTGCGGTCGCGGACGCTGCGGCCCAACCGCCTGCCCGACCGCGTTGCGGCGGCGGCGCCGATGCCCACGCTCAACCCGCTAGCCTACAACCTCGGCGTCTCGGTCGGCTGGAAGCGATTCGCGGTGTCGGGCGATCTGGCGCGGCTCGATCTCGCCGGACAGCCGGGCAGCCGCGAGCAGATGGGGCTGGGCGTCAGCTATACCGGTCGCAAGCTCGCCGCCCGCGTCGGTGCCAGCAGCGATCGTCCGCTGGCCGACCAGCCCGCGCTGATCGCCGATCCGCAGGGCTATTCGCTCGACATGGGCGGATCGTACAAGCTGACCCGCAACCTCGATGTGACCGCCGGGGTGCGCTATCGTTCGGAACGCGAGCGCATGCTGCGCGTCGATCCCGATCGCCGCGACAGCCAGGCGGTCTATGTGGGCACCGCCTTCCGCTTCTGATCCGGGCGGCGTCATGCCCGCCCCTCGACAGTCGGTCCGCCATCCGCTCTAGCGGCGGCGATGCTCGATTCCCTTTCCCTGACACTTGCCGCCGGTGCTGGCATGGCCGGCGGCGCGATGAACGCGCTGGCCGGCGGCGGCACCTTTGCCACCATGCCCGCGCTGATCGCGCTCGGCTTGCCCGGATCGGTCGCCAACGCGACCTCGAACGTGGCGTTGCAGCCCGGCGCGATCGCCAGTGCATGGGCTTATCGCAACGGGCTGGGGCCGCTGGGCGGGCTGCCGATCCGGTTGCTGGCGACGATCACCTTCGTGTCGGGGCTGCTCGGCAGCCTGTTGCTGGTGTGGACGCCGAGCGACCTGTTCGATGTGATCGTGCCGTGGCTGTTGCTGGTCGCGTTCCTCGCCATTGCGCTCGGCCAGCGCGCGGCGGCGTGGCTGCACGACCGGGTGACGATCGGCCCCGCCACCCTGATCGTCGCGCAGGTGCTGCTCGGCGTCTATGGCGGCTATTTCGGTGGCGGGGTCGGCATGATGGTGACGGCGACCTATGGCCTGCTCGCCGGACAGAGCGTGCAGTCGATGGCCGCGCCGCGCACGCTGATGCTGGCGACCGCCAACAGCGCGGCGGCGATCGTGTTCATCGCCACCGGGATCGTCGCGTGGGCGGCGTGTATCCCGATGATCCTCGGCGGCATTCTCGGCGGATGGCTCGGCGCGAAGCTGACCGGCCGGCTGACCGCCGGACAGATCCGGGCGTGGACGTTGTTCGTCACCGCGAGTGTCACCGCCGTGTTCTTCTGGCGCGCCTATGGCTGAGTTTTAGGACCGATCGACATTTAGCCAATGCCACGCTTTTTCGTCGTTCCCGCGCAGGCGGGAACCCATAGACGCAGCGGACCTGGTTCGATCACCGGCGTTGGCGCATATGGATTCCCGCCTGCGCGGGAATGACGCGGGGGTTCGAGGGGAATTTCCCCTGCCGAAGCGGAATGCCGATCCCGACTAGGCCGCGTCTGCATTTATCGTAGCCAGATCATGGCGCAGGCGAGATGGACGAAGCCCAT
>NZ_LMKU01000022.1:0-12568 GCF_001421635.1 Sphingomonas sp. Leaf25 | reverse complement strand
TGCTCGACGAAGGGGGTCCCTTTTGCACGCCGATAGGGGGTCCTTTTTGGACGCCGATTGACATAGGTGGCGGAGGACCTGCTGCCCATCACTATCCAGTTGCTCTCAAGGCTGTTCGATGACGTCAGCTTTGATGGGCCGCTGACATCGACTTCGATAATCGACAGGCGAGTTTGCGGGCTTTTCCCGCCGTGTCGCGCAACTCCTAAGTTTCGCGACAGCGATCCGCCGACCGCGTTTCCGCACGTTGCGGTGTCGCAAAAGTCGGTTGCCGAATGCGGTGGTTCCGATACATATTCGCGACATGCTGATCGGCTATGCCCGTGTCTCGACCGACGACCAGGATTTGCGGCTGCAACGCGCCGCGCTGGCCGAAGCCGGTTGCCGCCGGACCTTCGAGGAGAAGGTGTCGGGCGCAAAGCGCGACCGGCCCGAGCTGGCGCGGATGATCGACCAGTTGCGCGACGACGATACGGTGGTGGTGACGCGGCTCGACCGGCTGGCGCGTTCCACCCGCGACCTGCTCGACATTGCCGAGACGCTGAAGGCGGCGGGGGCGGGGTTGCGCTCGCTGGCCGAGCCATGGGCGGACACGACCTCGCCCGCCGGTCGCATGGTGCTGACCGTGTTCGCCGGCATCGCCGAGTTCGAACGCGAGCTGATCCACCAGCGCACCAGCAGCGGGCGGGCGGCGGCGCGGGCGAGGGGGGTGCGCTTCGGCCGCCCGCCCAGGTTGACCCCCGACCAGATCGCGCTGGGCGAACGACTGGTGGGCGAGGGCACATCGGTGCGCGAAGCCGCCAAGCTGCTCCAATGCCACCATGCCACGCTCTACCGGGCGCTGGCCGCCGCTGCTGCTACCCGGTGACGCCAGCCTTGCCCGCACCTACCGCCGGGCGCGGCCGTGGGTCTGTCGCCAGTCGAGCAGCGCTTCCACCGCGTCGGTCTGGATCAGGCGGACGCCGTCGTTCGCCAGTCGGCCCCAGACCGCGTCGGGATCGCGCGTCGCCGCCGCATCGCCGCCCAGCCCCGCCACGAAGCCTTCGAACAGCGTGTTCACCCAGACGGCGATGCCCGCCTGCCGGGCCGCCGCGACGCTGGCCGGCAGGCTCGCCAGCGGCAGCCGGGGCAGTTCGACTGCGATCGGCCGCCGCCGCCCCGCCGCCTGCCGCCGGATGATCGCCGGCACGTCGCCCGCCGCCGGATCGCCGGTGATCGGGATCGGCGCGAAGGGCACGCGGTCATAGGGCGACATCGCCGCCAGCGGGGGCGAGCCGATTCCGGCGAAGGTCTTGACGATCACCCGGTCGGTAGCACCGGCACGGACGACGGCATCGACGACCTCGCCATAGATCGCATCCTTCACGTCGAGGTTGAGGACGATCCGCCCCCTCGCCAGCGCCAGCAGTTCGTCGAGCGTCGGCACGCGCTCGCCGGTCGGTGCCGCGCCCGCGCCGCCTTCGTCGTCGCGCAGCCGCAGCGCGCGGATCTGCGCCAGCGTCAGGTCGGCGACGCGGCCGGTGCCGTCGGTCGTGCGGTCGACGCTGTCGTCATGGACCATGACGAGATAGCCGTCGCGGGTGCGGCGCACGTCGGTTTCCATCACCTCCACGCCCAGCTCGGCACAGCGCAGCAGCGCGGCACGCGAGTTTTCGGGCACGGTGCCCAGCCCCCGGCGCGGCGCGGCGGCATGGCAGCCGCGATGGGCGATGGCGATGATCCCGCCGTTAGGATCGGCGATGCGGCGCATCGTGTCGGCCGGCCCCGCCTGCGCCGCCGAAGTGGCGACACAGGCAAGGACGATACCGGCGAGGAGCGGGGCGAACAACGGGCGGATCACCACTTGCGGCTCACGATCAGGCGCAGGTTGCGACCGAACAGCGGCCGCCCGAAGATGGCGGTCGGCACACCCTGCCCGAAGCGGTCGCCGGCGGTGTTCCCCTCGGTAAAGCCGTGCGCGTTGGTGATGTTGTCGCCGACGAGCTGCACCTGCCAATCGCCGCTGCTCGCCGTCGCGCCCAGCCCGAACGCGCCATAGGCGGGCAGCGCCGTGCTGTTGAAGAAATCGGTATAGCGCCGGCTGACATAGTCATAGCGGCCATAGACGCTGACCGCCGCGCCGCTCACGTCGAAGTCGACGGTCGGGCGCACGTTCAGGAACAGCTTGGGTTCGCGGATGATCTGCTTGCCGCTCGCCCGGCTGCCATCGGCCCCGGTGTTGCTGCTGAAGTTCAGGTAGCGCGGGTTCTGGAACGTCACCGATCCGGCGAGCGAGAAGGGGCCGGCGAGGCGGAGCTGGCCGTCGGCTTCCAGCCCCTTGGTCTCGGCGGTGCCGATGAAGTTCGTCACCTGATCGGCGCGACCGGTCGCCGGGTTGAACGCGGCGAAGCTGGCGTTGAGCGGATCGAACCGCGTGTAGAAGCCGGTGACGTAGAGATAGGAGCGGCCGGCGGCGAATTTCACGCCCGCCTCGTACAGCTTCGCCTTGGTCGCGACGATCGCGGCGGTGGGATAGTTGAGGGTGATGGTGGTGTTGGGCGGCACCTCGAGCTGCGACGCGCGCAGATAGGCGCCGATGTTGCCGGTCGCGTCGTAATTGGCGCCGACCGTCCAGTTCGTCGCCTGCTGCTTCAGTTTCAGCGTGCCGATCGCCCCGGTGAAGCCGCGCGTGGCATTGTCGGCCAGCGTCGTCGGATCGCCCAGATTATAGGCGGCGCTCAGCCGGCCGAACCCGTCATAGCTGTACCATTCGTGGCGAACGCCGGCATCGATGCGCAGCCGGTCGGTCACGTCCCAGGTGTCGGTGCCGTACAGCGCGACAAGCTGCCCGTCGGCGCCGCCCCCACCCAGCGTCGCCGCATTGGCCAGCGCGCCGTGATCGGTGACATAGCCCAGCACGCTGCCGCCGGCGTCATAGGCGGCGAGGTCGAGCGTGCGCGGGCGCGACTTCACCTCGACCAGCAGGTTCTGGTACGCATTGAACGTCGTCTGGCCCCACAGCGAGCCATAGACGCCGGCGCGCAGGTCATGCGTGCCGATTGCGGTGTCGAACCGGCGCGTCACCGACACATCGCCCTGCGTCGAATGGAAGTCGTTCTCGACCGAGCGGTATTGCGCCTGCATCACCAGCCCCGAATCGGCGGCGGGGTTGTAGGCGCTCTGCCCGGCGGTGCCGGCGACGCTGTAGCCGAGCCGGGCGACATTCGCCCCGAACGCGGTGGTCGCGGCGGCGCGGTAGTTGCTGGCGAAGGTCGTCGCGTCGACCGGGTTGGAGGTGGAGTAAAAGGCGTCGAAATGCAGCTTGCCCCGCGTCACCCCGCCCTTGGCCGAGACGTGCCAGTCGCCGAAATCGCCTTCATAGGTCAGCGCGACATTGCCGAAGCGCAGGTGCCGCCCGTTCGACAGGTCGCCGCGCTGGTTCTGGAGCACGCCCGCGCCGTCGCGGTACTTGATGTTCACGTCGCGCAGCGCCGGGCTGTTCAGCGTGCCGGTGAAATAATCGATATAGGGGTCGAGGCTGACCGACGGATTGCGCGGATCGGCGGTCGGGATCGACAGATAGAACAGGTTGTGGTCGTCGGTATATTGCGCCGACAGCTTGACGAAGCCGTTGGCGAGATCGTGGCGCAGGTTCGCGCGGATCTGCCCGCCGCGATCGGACGGAAAGCCCGAATCGCGATAGCCGTCATGATGACGCAGGAAGCCGCCGACCGCGTAATAGGTGTCGTCCGACACCGGACCCGCCTGATAGGCGTCGAGCCGGTACAGCCCGGTATCGCCCAGCGTCAGTTGCGCCTTGCCGCGCGTGGTCGCGGTGCCGGTGACGGTGATGACGTTGGCGATCGCCGCCGCCGTGCTGGCATAGATCGGCGCCGGGCCGCCGCGCACCACCTCGACCCGGTCGGTCATCAGGTCGAGCCGGTTCATGCCGTCGCCCTGGTTGAAGAAATAGCCGTCCAGTTCCTGGAACAGCGGCAGGCCGTCCTGCTGATAGTATAGGAACCCGCGATCGGTCGGGATGCCGCGAACGCGGGTGATGTTCTGCACCTCGCCGCCGGTCGCCTCGGCATGGATGCCGGGCAGCGTGCCGATCAGATCGGTCATGCTCTTGGGCGCGATCTTCTGGATTTCGGTCTGGCTCAGCGAATTGACCGCATAGGATACGTCGAAGCGGCGCTGCTGGCGTGCCGATCCGGTGACGATGATGTCCGATGCCGGCGCGTCGTCGGTCGCGCTATCGTCCGTGGTGGTGGTGGTCGGCGTGCCCGATGTTGTCTGCGCCACGGCCGGCGTGGTGCCGGCGAGCAGCGCGAACAGCGCGGCCCCGCCCAGGAAATTGGTGTGCATGATGAAGCCCCCGATGGTTCGATTGGCGGCCGCCTTGGGCGTGGGGGATGACAGTTTTATTTACTTACGCGCAATTAAATCGCCGGTTGTTGCGTGGTCACGGCATGGATCGGAATCATCGCCGCGCCGATCACCACCGCCTTGCTGCCGATGGGGGATGCCAGGACGGGCGGGAGCATCGCGCGATACCGGTCGCTCCGGTTGCGGCCGATTTCGTCCAGCCCCTGCGCGATGGTGCGCAACAGCGGCAGCGGCAGCGCGCCCGACACGACGATCGCGCCGGGATCGAGCCAGACGATGCCGCTCAGCACCGCCTGTTCCAGTTGGTCGATCACCCGCCTTGTCCAGCGATCGATGATCGGTCGGTGCGTTTCCATCAGCGCGTCGATCTCCGCCAGCGAATCGACCGCGACCCCTTCGTCCTGGAACGTCCGCAACAGGTCGATGCCCGAAGGCCGGTCGCGATCGGCGGGGAACAGCCGTCCGACCTCCCCCGCATTGCCGTGTTCGCCCAGAAACAGGTCGCGCTCGGCGACCAGGCCGCCGCCGATGCCGTGCCCCAGGAACAGCGTCAGCACCGATCGATAGCGGCCGATGATCCCGTCCTGATAGAATTCGGCGAGCGCGGCGACGCTCGCGTCATTCTCGATCCACACCGGCATGCCCAGCGCGTCGCCCATGATGTCGGCCAGCGGCACATCGTCCCACCCCGCGACGCGATCGACCACCGCCCGGCGGTTGCGGTCGCCGCGCAGCGCATAGCCCGGCACCGCGACCCCCAGCCCCAGGAACTTGCCGCGCATGAAGCCGTGCGATGCCGCCAGCACCTGCAACCGCGCCTCGACCGCGCGGGCGAAGACATGCGGATCGGGGCTGTCGAACGGCGTCGCGTCGTGGACGATCGGCCGGCCGCGAAAATCCACCAGCACCAGTTCCAGCCACCCCGGATGCGGCGTCGCGCCGATCGCCCAGGCGCCATGGCCCGACACGGTCAGTGGCACCATCGGCCGGCCGCGCGCGACCGCTTCGGGCGATTCCAGCTCCTCGATCAGTCCCAGCGCCAGCAGCGACTGCGTCAGCCGGGTCATCGTCGCGCCGTTCATGTCGAGCGCGCGGGCCAGATGCGTGCGCGGCGCGGTGCCGTTGATCCGAAGCTGCATCAACACGCGGCGTTGCGGTTCGCTGAGCGGGATCGGCGGGCGGTGCGGTCGCGACATGCAACGGTCAATATAGTTACAAAATGTCAAATAAATGAAATCGCGCCGGGGTATGGACCGTCGCCATGCCGTCCCCGCCCGCCTCCGCTTCGTTGCCGACCAAATTGGGCTACAGCATCGGCAATCTCGGCAAGAGCGTGGTGTGGACCAGCTTCGAGAATTTCATGCTGTTCTATCTGGTGTCGATCGCCGGGTTGCCGCCGCTGGTGGCGGGCAGCCTGCTGGCGGCGACGCTGTTGTGGGATGCGCTGTTCGATCTGGCCGTGGCGCTGTGGGCGGATGCGCGCGGCGGCGGCGACCGGTTGGGCCGGTTGATCGTGATGGGCGCGCCGATGTGCGCGATCGGCTTCTGCCTGGTGTTCGCGCTCGACCGGCCGGCGGCAATCGCGGCGGCGATCCTGTTGTGCCGCATCGGCTATTCGCTGTGCGACGTCGGCCATAACACGCTGCTGGTGCGGGTCGCGCGGACGCCGCGCGATGCGACGTCGGTGTCGGGATACCGGCTGATCTTCAGCGCGTGCGGTGCGGCGCTGGTCGCGCTCGCCTCGACCTGGAGCCTCGCGCCGGCCGGCGCCGCCGCGCGGCAGGCGGCCTTTGCCACCGGGGCGCTGGTTGGCGGGGCGATCTATGTCGCGACGCTGGCCACCGCGTGGTTCGCGACACGGCATCTGGGCGGGCCGGCGGCGTGTACGAACCCCCTGCCGGTATCGCGGGGCGGCCGCCTGCGTGCCCTGTGGCGGCATGGCCCGTTTCGCCGCACGCTGCTGGTGGCCGCCGTTCAGGCGGGGATCGTGCCGCTGTTCCTGCGCACCTTGCCGTTCTTCGGACAGGCGGTGCATCAGGATGCGGGCTGGGCGGGGCCGGCGCTGGCGACGATCACGCTCGGCCAGTCGCTCTCGCTGCCGGGGTGGATGGCGCTGTCGCGCCGGTTGCCGCCGATCGTGATCGCCCGTATCGGCCATGCGATGACGATCGTCGCGATGCTGGGGCTGGTGATCGCCTCGCGCGGGATTGGCGGCACCGTGTTGCTGATGCTGCTGGGCATGGCGCTGGCCGCGACGAACCTCGCGCTCTGGGCGATGCTCGCGCTTGCCGCCCAGCGACCGGAAACCAGCGGGGATACCAACGAGGCGACCCCCGTCGGCCTGTTCCTGACGACGCTCAAATCCGCCGCGGCGATCGGCAATCTGGTGTCGGGCACGATGGTCGCCCTGACGACATCGCCGATGACGTCCGCGCCGGACGGACCGGACCTGACGGCCGGCGTCCTGCTGCTGCCGGTCGTCGGATGCCTGCTGGCGCTGTACGTCCTGCGGCCACGCGGCGCGCCGGCGGATTCCGTCCCCTGACGGGGGGTCGTGTCGCGCCTATCGTGGGCGTCGTGGCGGACCGGCCATCACCCATTGATACGCATCGACCGTTTCGCCCCTCGGTTGATAGCGGAGCTGGAACGTCCGCCCCGCCCGTGCGACGTCCAGCGTGACATAGGCCTGCTGATCGCCCTGCAGCGCATCCTGCGGAAAGCCGTTTTGTATCTCGTCGCCCTCGCGCAGTCCCGCGACGGCGGCGTTCGACCCCGGTTTCAGGCCGCGCACGATCCGGGGCCTGCTCTGGAGCGAGGCCATGTCGAACCCCAGATCATAGCGCCGGAGCGGCCGGACCACCCGGCGGAAGCGCGGCCCATAGGCGTCGGACGGCGGCAGGATCGTCGCCCCGCCGAGCATCGCGTCGAGATCGGCGATCCCGCCCGGCCCCAGCTCCCGCGCCAGCAGCGACCGGTACAGCGCCTCGTCCATCTTGCCGCCGTCCCGCCGGGTGCGCAGCATCGTCCGCACGATGTCGTCGAGCGAGCGCCGCCCGCCCGAGCGCGCCCGGATCCGCGCATCGACCGTATCGAAATACAGCGATCCGCGATCATAGGGCAGGACGCGCACCCGCGTGTCGCGCCAGAAGCCGTCCGCGATCGCCGCATTGGGCGTCGCGATCTTGATGTTGGTATAGTAGCGCGCCGCCGTCTCGTTGAGGTCGGTCAGGAAATCCGCCGCCGAGATCATGCCCGCGCGGTATGGCAGCGCCCGCTGGTAATGTACCGCCAGCCCCTCGCCGAACCACGACCGGTCGAGCCCGCCCGCCGCGTCCATCGACCCGTCGAGCGAATTGACCCAGCTATGCAGCATCTCGTGCGCCAGCAGCGTGCGCAGGTCGTCGGGCTTCGAGGTGGCGTTGAACGTATAGGCGAAGCTGTCGGTCAGCCCGATGCCGCTGCCCGGGTTGCGCGTATTGGTCCGCCCGAACACGCCGAACCGCGGCGGGGCATAGCCGAAGAAGCCGCCGTAATAGCGGTGCAGCGCGGCGGCCCAGCCCATCAGCGGGGCCATGGCGAACGGCGGCTCCCCCTGCCACGCGGCGAAGAAGCCGTCGCGCTCCGGCCCGGTCACGCCGGGGCGGCCGCCCATGTAATAGGCCGATGCCAGTCGCTGCGCCGGGATCGCGGCGGGGGTGAGGGCATGGCCCATGCCGAAGCTCGACGCCCCCACGCCGGACGCGCCATAGCCCGCGAAGTCCCACCGCACCTCCGCCCGGCGCGGCTTGCCGTCGGTCGGCAGCAGCAGGAAGGCGCTGCCCGCCGCCGAGAAGGTGCCGCCCTCGGTCCGCATCTCATATTGCGGCAGCGCGAGCGGCGGTGCCGCCGCGTCGATCGGCACGCGGTAGCGCACCGTCACCACCCCGTCGACCGCGCGACCCGCGCGCCAGCGGCGGATGGTGTTCGACCCGTCCTGCGCCACGTCCTGCGTCGTCACCGGGATCGGCCCCTGCGCATCGGCCAGCGTCAGCGCGCGCAGGTCCCGCCCGCTCGTCACCACGGTACTGGCGACCAGCGGCAGTTCGAACAGCGCGTCGCCCGGCGCGGCGTGCATCGCCTGCGCCTCCAGCGTCACGTCGACGAACGGCACGTGTCGCGCCGCGTCGGGCGCACCGGGGGCGAGCAGGACGACCAGACGCGGCTCGCCCGCGCCATCGGGGGCGGTCGCGCCGGTCAGCAGCAGCACCGATCCTAGTGCCATACCCCTGCGCATTCTTCGAGCCATCATGCCGCCTCCCTCGTTCCGGCGATCAGCCTAGCGCGCCACGCCCGCGAAATCCGGTCGCGCGCGGCGCGTTTCGCGCGGGGACGCGCATAGCCTATTCGCGGCAACCGCCCCGGCGGCGGCATGTCATGCGGCGGGCAGCGGCAGCCGGTGGGTGCATTTCACTTCGGACAGGGTGGCGATCGAGCGAATATCCTCGACGCCGGGCAGCCGCAGCAGCGTGCGGAAGGTGAAATTCTGATACCAGCCCATACTGGGTGCCAGCACCTTCAGCATCACGTCCATCTCGCCGAACAGCGTATAGGCTTCGGTGATCTCGGGAATATCCTCGATCGCGCGCATGAAGCGGTCGCGCGCATCGTCGCTCAGCCGGCCCATCTTGAGCTGGGCGAAGATATACATGCTCTCGCCGAACTTCTCGCGATCGAGCACCGCGACCTGCGCCTTGATATAGCCTTCGTCCTTCAACCGCTGGATACGGCGCCAGCACGGCGATTGCGACAGGCCGACCCGGTCGGCGATCTCGCTCGACGATTCGGAGGCGTCGATCTGCAACCGGTCGAGAATCTTGAGGTCGAGGCGGTCGAGGGCGTCAGCCATGATTATGCACAGTTCCGGTGAAAGGCGAATTGAACCGGCCGCCGTTTGACCATGGATGCGATCGATCGGCAAGCATTTGCCCGTTTCTCGGGGTAGGCTGATGCCCGACAGGCCGTTGGGGAACCGGGATGCTACGCGACGAACTGGCGATCTTCGATAGCGCGGCGGTGCGCGCCGGGCTCGGGTACGGCGACTGCATCGCCGTGGTGCGCGCGGCGATGATGGCGTTGTCGGCGGGCACCACCCGCCAGTTGCTGCGCACGATGCTGTCGCTGGGACCGGGGCGGACGTTCGCGCAGATGCCCGGCGCGCTGGGCGACCACGAGATGTTCGGCACCAAGACGATCAGCGTCTTCGCCGACCCACAGGCACCCGGCAAGCGCCGTCACCGGGGCCTCGTCGTGCTGTTCGAACCGGTCGAGGGCCGGCCGGTCGCCGTCGCCGATGCCGAGGAGATCACCCATATCCGCACTGCCGCCGCCACTGCGGTCGCGACCGACGCGCTGGCCCGCGCCGATGCCGCCACGCTGCTGATCGTCGGCACCGGCGGACAGGCGCATACCCATTTGCGAGCGTTGCCGCTGGTCCGCCGGTTCGGCCGGGTGCTGGTCTGGGGCCGCGATGCCGCACGCGCCGACGCGGTGGTCGCCGCCTTTCCCGAGCTGCCGTGCGAACGCGCCGACGATCTGGCCACCGCGTGCGGCGCGGCCGACGTCATCTGCACGCTGACCGCCGCCGCCGAGCCGGTCGTCCGGGGGGAATGGGTCCGGCCCGGCACCCATGTGAACCTCGTCGGATCGAGCGGCCCCGGCCCGGTCGAGGTCGACAGCGCGCTGGTGATGCGCAGCCGCTATATCGCCGACAGCACCGCCTCGGCGCGCGATGCCGCCGCCGAATTCCTCGTCGCGCGTGACGCCGGGCTCGTCACCGACGACCATATCGTCGCCGAGATCGGCGAGGTGCTGCTGGGCCGCAAGCCGGGGCGGACCGGCCCGACCGACATCACGCTCTATAAATCGCTCGGCCATGCGGTGCAGGATCTGGCCGCCGCCGCGCATCTGTACCGGACGTGCGGCCGATGATGGCGCGCCTGCTCCTCGCCGCGCTGCTGACCGGCACCGCGCCGGCCGCCGCGCAGACGCACGAGCGGCTGTCGGTGATCGCCAATGGCGAAAAGGTCGGCAGCGTCGCCGTCACGCGCAGCGGCGATCGCGTCGCGACCCATCACGACGTCAAGAACAACGGGCGCGGCCCGACGATGGACGAGGCGATCGAGCTCGACCGCGACGGGTTGCCGCGCCGCTGGACGCTCGACGGCACGGGGACGTTCGGCGGCGCGGTTCACGAACGCTTCGCCCGCGATGCCGCGGTCGCCCGCTGGACCGACGCGGGCGGACCGCGTGATAGCAAGCTTGATGGCAAGGCGTTGTATCTGGGGCAGGCCGCCAGCCCGTGGGCGCTCGGCCTCTATGCCCGCGCGCTGCTGAAGGCACCGGGCGGCACGCTCCCAGCACTTCCCGGCGGGCAGGTGCGGATCGAGCGGCTCGGGGTCCAGACGATCGGCGGCACCGCCTATCACGCCTATGCGATCGGCGGCATCGACCTGACGCCCGAACTGATCCTGCTCGATGGTGACGAGGCGTTGTTCGCGGTGCTGGGGT
The DNA here is from genome assembly GCF_001421635.1 of Sphingomonas sp. Leaf25. NCBI lineage: Bacteria > Pseudomonadati > Pseudomonadota > Alphaproteobacteria > Sphingomonadales > Sphingomonadaceae > Sphingomonas > Sphingomonas sp. Leaf25. Next base: position 1,654 of record NZ_LMKU01000022.1, on the reverse strand, counting down.
CCGGCGGCGCGACGGTGCGCGAGGGGCATGAGCGCGACGTGCCGGCACTCGCCGCGCTGGCGACGCGGCTGACGGCGGAGCGCTACGCCGCGCTCCAGCGCCGCTTCGCCCATCGCATCGACGCACCGGTGCGCATCCGCAACGTGCGCGTGTTCGATCCCGTCAGCGCGACGCTCGGGCCTCCGGTGTCGGTGGTGTTCGCCGACGGGCGCATCACCGGCATCCAGCCCCTCGACGTGCCCGCGTCGCTCGGCGAGGCGATGATCGACGGCGCGGGCGGCACGCTGCTGCCCGGGTTGCACGACATGCACGCGCATGTCGGCCTCGATTCCGCGCTGCTGTATCTTGCAGCCGGCGTCACCTCGGTCCGCGACATGGGCAACGACAACGGCTTCCTGCCCGACCTGATCCGCCGCATCGGCGCGGGCGAGGTGGCGGGGCCGCGCATCACCGCCAACGGCTTTGTCGAAGGGCGCAGTCCCTATTCCGCGCGGCTCGGCATCGTCGCCGACAGCGCCGCCGGGGCGATCGATGCCGTCCGCTGGTATGCCGCGCGGGGCTATTGGCAGATCAAGCTCTACAACAGCATGAACCCGGCGTGGGTGCCCGCGATCGCGCGCGAGGCGCACCGGTTGGGGATGCGCGTGACCGGCCATGTTCCCGCCTTCACCGATGCCGACGCGATGATAGACGCGGGCTATGACGAGGTGACGCACATCAACCAGCTCATGCTGGGCTGGGTGCTGGCCCTGGGCGAGGATACCCGCACCCCGCTGCGCCTGACCGCGATGCGCCGCACCGCGACGCTCGACCTGGCGTCGCCGCGCGTGCGGCGGACGATCGACCGGATGGTCGCGGGCAATATCGCGCATGATCCGACGGCGGTGACGCTGGAACTGCTGATGGGCGGGCGCGACGGAATCGCCAATCCTTCGGTCGCGGGCTATATCGACCATCTGCCGATCGGACTGCAACGCCGCCGCCGTCAGGCGATCGCCCCGATCGCGGGGCCGGCCGATGCCGCCGCCTATGACGGGGCGATGGCGAAGGTGCGCCAGACGCTGAAGCTGCTGCACGATCGCGGCATCCGCCTGCTGCCCGGCACCGACGACCAGACCGGCCTGTCGCTCCACCGCGAACTGCAAATCTATGCCGAGGCGGGGATACCGATCCCCGAAGTGCTGCGCCTCGCGACGCTGGCCCCCGAACGCTATCTGGGCCGCGACCAGCAACTGGGGTCGATCGCGCGCGGCAAGCTGGCGGACTTCCTCCTGCTGCCGGGCGATCCCACCCGCGACCTGAAGGAACTGCACCGCATCGCGATGGTGGTGAAGGACGGCATGCTGTATTTTCCGTCCGAAATCCATCCGGCGTTCGGAATCAGGCCGTTCGCGCCCGCCCCGCGCCTGACGCTGCCCGCCACCGTTCCGGCGACGACGGGTGCCGCGCCGGGCCATGACGTGGCGGATGAATTTCTGTTCTAGGGCCGATCGACGTTCAGCATTTCCGGCCAGTCTTCGTCATTTTCGGCCGAAACGGCCGCCACTTTCGTCACCCCGGACTTGTTCCGGGGTCCACGGCTCGGCAATCGGGGGTCACTGCACGAAAGTGCGCTTTGCGTACGCCAGGCCCGAACGAACAGCGAACGACACGG
>NZ_LMKU01000021.1:0-10315 GCF_001421635.1 Sphingomonas sp. Leaf25 | reverse complement strand
TCTTGCTCATTACCGATGCTCCTACTCACAAGTGGGAGCCTCCAGGAAACCCGGGACGCTTCAGTTGAATGCCGCGCTGATCGTATGTCCGCGTATGGAGCGGTTGGCCGCCAGGCTGCTCTCACCCGCTTGTCACACGAAAAGCTAATTGTCCGCTACCGGCCTAGTTTCGGCTAAGGGGCTATACCTGAACCAACGTCCGCTCTTGGAGCGCCTGTGAGCGGCCCTAAGTGACCGAAGGGAATCACGGCAGACGATTGTTTAGGCGCGCAGCTTTTCTGAAAGAAGCGGGGCATTTCACACGATGCGTTGGGGCCGGTAGGAAGGCGCCCGGAGGAAGGTGGCAGGAGATGCCCTGCGGTTGAGACAGCGGGCAGCTTATCGCCGGCGCGCCGAAATGGCGGTGATAGTGGGAATCACGGTGCCAGGGGCCAAGTTGGGATTGTCCGCAGCGCCATACCGAAAGCGGCTTCCCTGCAGGGGCCAGTCAAAGAGACTCACTTCGGCTACGGCGAAGCCGCATCGGTGGAAGACATGCTCGTCATAGTCCTTTATCGTCGCCTCGATCACCTCGCCGTCCGAGCACTCGGCGATACGGCCAGACCGATTGACCAAGTGTATGTGTTCCACTGATGGTACAAGAAACGGATCCGCGGTGATGATGTCCTCGATCTTCTCCCTATAAAGCTTGCCCTTTGCAACCAATTCCGGCTGCTCGGTGGTATGAACGGCGACATCTGCGCCGCTGCCGCCCAAGAACCATCCTACAATCACGGTTGGACCAAACTCGGCGATCATTCGGCGAGCGGTATCCGGCATGTCGAAAAGATCCGCGTGGCAGAAGGCGACGTTCTTGCTACCGGCGTTGTGTCGGCGTGCCTCAGCGAGGAGAACGTCGTTGTTGTCGATGGCGAGAACGGCACCTTCCTTCGCGATCTGCGCGGTCCCTCTGCCGGTCCCGCAACCGATCTCAAGAACACGGCGCTCGGAGATCAGATTAGCCAAATCCCGGTAGATACCAAAGCTATCTAGATGTGCAGACTCATCGGCCCACTGGCTGGCATATTCGGCACGTGTGGAAGGGCGCATTGCAGGGCTCATCATTTCGAACGTCATCCCTGCAGATAGGGATGATCAGTTACGGTGTCATTGTCGCGTGCAGTTCCCCGCAGAATCGCAGGACCGGAGTCTCAATCACCAAGCGCCGTACGATAGAGTCGGCTCTCGAACCGCGCTTGGCCGAGCCTACGGAAAGCGCTGCCACCGTGATGAACGGATGGCAGAAGTTGGAAGGCTCCAAGGCTGCCAGCCGCGTAACCGAGCATCACGACCGCGGCGCGAACCCCCTCGGGAGCATCCTCCAGGGTGGTGATTTCGACATCGGCGCCGCAAAAGCCATGTCGTTCGGAAAATGAAGCCGGGTCTGTCATGCTGGGGTGATATTATTGCACGCACGCTGGCGGTCTATGGGAGATGTGGGAAGATGGAGGTCGTCATGGCCACAGCTGCGGACCTTGCCAGTGTCCTCGGCTGGCTGGAGCAGGAATATGCCGAGGATGGTGAGGGCTTCTGGTGCAACCGGAGAATCATAGAAAGCGCGCTCGAACATGGCGATCTCTGGGTCATTCGCCGCGGCGATGAGCCGATCGCAGTGCAAGTGGGCGACTACGCGCCCGACATTGTGAGCGTCCGCAAAGACTGTCGCCAGCAGGGGCTGGGCGACGCGCTGTTTGCAGCGTCGTTGCAGCGGGCGATCGACGACAATGTGAATGTGCTTTCGATTGAATGCTCGCCGCGGAGCTCCTGGACTTTCTGGCAACGCCACGGCTTCAAGCGGTTCGGTGATTTGGGCGAATGGGGCAGGATCACCGCACGCCGCATTCTGCCGCGGTCGTTCGACATCCCTACCGATGTTCCCTCCGCCGATGTCGAAATCGGCTTTTACCCGGAGTCGGCGACCTACGGGCGCGGCGAAGTGCCCGCGATCGTGTCGCATCGCCTGCGCGGTGGGCGCCTCGACGATGGAGCGATCCTACTCGAACGACGGGTCATTGGCCTCACCGATGATGAGCCCGAAGGGAAGGATCTCGTCGTCAAGATCCAGGTGGATGGAGAAGTCCGCTGCTTTTGCAAGGCGAAATATGAGGAGGCCGAGGAAGCTGGCGTTACGCGCGATTGGAAGGGCGGCGCCTTCTACATCGACGCCGTCGAGCCCGCCGATGGTTGAGCGCGCGCGAATGTCGAGGGTCGGTCTGCCTGCAGAAATGTCTCGACAGGCCGGCACGACGCATACCGCGGCGACTGACTGATGGTCGACTTCTCCCACATCGCGCTTCAGGATCGAGACGTACCGGTCATTCTGCCATGGCCGGCCTCAGGCAACGCCGGGGCGTTTCGGTCATTCGGCCACCCCGCCGCGTGGCGGACCTTCATCGAAGGCTTCGGCATCAACCAGGGGATTCCGCAGATCATTCAGGCAAAGTTCGCGCGCGCTCAGACGCTTTATCTCCTGGGTTGGATCGATATTACCCTGATCAAAGCAGGTGAACTGGCGGCACTGGTCGCGCTTGAGCTCGCCGTCATGGACCGCTACGGCGGCAAGGTTTCCAAGGGCAAACGCAACTTCGCGAACCTGCTCAAGCACATGGTCGAGGTTGATCGCCTTACCGATTCCGACATTCCGATGGTCACGCGCTGCAACGGGACGGCGATCGGTCAATTGACCGGCTCGACCCATCCCACGCTGGCCGAGCGCCGCAACATGCTGGCGCACGGCGACCCGTTTGATGGCTTTCCGACGAGCGGTCTGCTCGAACTGGTGCGTGACCTGATAGATTATGCCTATCGCGATTTTATTGCGGAGGCTGTCGCCAACGGCCTTTAGGCGCAGCGCTAGGTAGAATAGCGGTAGCGCTACCTATGGAGCCAAGCGCCCGTCCGCTGTAGGATACCGTCATGGCTAAATTGAAGTTCTCTTCCGAAGTCGAAATTCCTGACGCGTTGCTGCCGCTCCTTTGCGATGCCTTGCGCTGCAAGCCTGCCGACCTCGAAAAGGAGATCGCCAGGTTTGCGCCCGCGGCGATCCTTGAGTTTCTCGACATGGTCGCCGGTGTCGCGACGCTCGCCAGCGCCGCTGACGTCCGCGAACGACGCCTCGTCCGGCTCATGTTGACTGCTTATCCGACCGAACCGCCCGTCGCGGACGAAGTCGCGCGACTGTTCAACATCACGCCAAGTGCGGCGCGGAGTCTCATGCGGGCGACGGCGGCCAAGCACCGTTTGGCCTTGCGCGAGAAGATCGAGCCGGCCCTGAAGCAGGTTATCGTGGACTGTAAGGGCGACGGCAAAGAGCCATACACCGTGGTGATCCTCAATCCGATCCTGGTGGAATTGCTCAATGCCCGTCTGGAGACGTCGACCGATCCTAAGACTCCAGTGCGACGGACCGGCGACAGCTTGACGCAATATACGATCGACGTCGGTTCCTATAAGTATCTAAAAGACAGCCTCAAATGAGTGAGGCGGCGGATGCCCTCGCAGCTTCCGCGCTGGTTCTGGCGATTTTGGCAGCCTTGTTTTCAGTCTGGATGCCCGACGTCGCGGCAGTGATGGCTGAAAAGGGCAGTACAGACAAAGATAATAATGGGCCACTCAGAACCAAGCTGAAATTGATTGCGCGCACGCGACTATATCCGCTGTTCGCTGCCGCGCTGACCACAGCAATAATCCTCTTGCCGCGATGCTGGGGAATCATCCGGTCTCCCTGGACGTGCACACCGTGGGATCGATGTCACTATGACGACGTCCAGGCCTTAATGTTGCTGACGGTTCTGCTGCTGATCCTGCTGTGCGTCGCCCTGATCGTGCAGATCATGTCGGTGCAGAAGAAGTTGGCGGGGCTATAGTAGAAGCGAGAATGTGGTCTCCGACGGCCGGGAGAGCTCAACCCTACAGCGGCGTCAAACATAGAATTTGAAGGGCTGTTTTTCCTCGCCCTTCGCCGAGCCCATGGTCAGCACGTCGCCGACCATGCGCGCGAACCGCACGGTGACCGGCAGCCCATCGTTGAAGTTGCAGCTGTTATAATTGATCTTGGTGAGCCCCATGATGTCCGCGAGCACGGTGCGGATGGCGGGCAGCTGATATTTGCTGCGCATGACCGTGACATGCAGGGGGTTGGGCGTTTCTGGGCCGATATATGTGTCGAGCTGAGGAACGTAGCCGGTCGTCCACAGGTAGGCGACCCGGTCATCGAGCAACAGCGCTGTGCCGCGTAGTACTGGATAGTCGCCATCCCGGAAGAGCTTGGTTTCCCCGCCGGTCGTGCGAATGCGGACACCGATGACATTCGTACCTTTCGGCGCTGCTTCGCAAAAGGCCTGCCATTCCTCGCCGTTGAAGTAGGTCTGACCATGGATGAAGAGCTCTTTCGGCGCCTCACCGTGCATTTCTTTATAGGTTGCCAAAACGAGCTTCAGCAGATTCTTGGCCGCATCCTTTTTCAGATGAAACTCATGATCGCCCGTCTTCCATGGCCCGTTCGCGCCACGAAAGACCACGCCGTCGCCTTCGTTCAGAAACATCTGTGCCGCGCAGCAGGCGTGGCCATCGGGATCGTCGGGCAGGCTTTTGTAGACCATGCCGATATAGCAGACGCCCGGGCGCACCGAGCCTAGCCGCCACGGCGGTTTGGGCTGAGTTTTGTAATAGAGGCCGGTCGCGAGATTCCACACGAGGGTCGCGGCATCCTGGGTCTTGCGAAGCGGGTAGCCGGCCTTGTTCAGAAAGGCATGCGGCGCGAGCGTCGTCTCGCGCACCAGCTGGGTCGGCGCGATCGTGAGAAACTCGGCCTTTATGCGGCGATGGAAGTCAGGGACGTCATTGAAGATGTCTTCGTTGGTCTGATCGATCACCCCAGCAAGCAGCGGCAGACTGGCCTTTGCCTTTTGACGGCGGCCGAAATCGCCCGCCTCCATGGCAAGTCCGGTCCGCTTGGACCCTGGCCGACAGCGTTCGTAGACGATCTCGGGCAAGACGAGCACCCATACATCGACCGACTGCTCCTCATTCTTGAGGTGCTTGCGGACCCGGTCGATGTAGAGCCGCGCGACCTTATCGACCGCCTCGTTTAGATTCTCGATGCGGGTCGCTCGATCAATGTCTGCGAGTTGCAACGACAGGGTGCTGATCTCGTCCGGGTCGAAGGTGATGCCGAACGTCTCTTCCAGACCCGGAAAGTTCGCGAGGTGGAGCCGGTCCTTCTTCTCGCCCTTTCCGGGCGGCGGAACGGCGACAACCTGCATGATGCTGCGCGCCCAGCTCCTGAAATGGCCGATGCCGTCGACCGTGCCGACGACACCGACACGAATTTCGCGAGCCTTTTTGCTCTTCGCGTGCGGGCCGTAGAGGAACAGCCCGTCCTTTGGATGCGGGCTGCGTTCGCCATGGGCAAATTCGAGCGCGGGTTCGTCCAGGTGGTCGACGATGAGCGATGGTTCGGGGAATTTCACGCCTCGTTCTCCTCGTCGTCATTCTCGGGACGTCCAAGCGTGCTGACGTCCGTCTCCTCGTCATCGGCATCGGCTTCGTTCGGTAGCATCGTGCTGACCGGTGACGAGAAAAGGACCGGCGCGGCGTCGATCACCAAGTCATGCTCTGCAGAAAGCCGCAGCCTGATGAAGGCACTGTCCCCGGAAAGCATTTCGAGGAAGGCCAGCATGCGCCCGTGCCACTGTTTGTTGCGCCAGCCCTTGCATATCGATCGCCGGAGCTTGTGCATCTTTTTCGGGTCGTCGATGGCAAGGCCCTCAGGCGTGCCATTGTCGGCCGCAAAGAGTACGCGCGCCTTGAGCTTCATATGCCAAAACGGCCAAGTTGCCGGCAGCGCCGTCACCCCGAACTGCCAGATATGCCCCTTGGCAATGTTGCGCAGCATGGAAGAGCGCCTGTCCCCCTGCTTTCCCCATGGAATACGCGTGCCCACCGGAGCGAGCGCCGGGGACGCGTGGAATCCCACGCTGTTCGAGTAGGAATAGTGGATCAAGCCCCGGATATCGCAGAACTTGAACCACGCCTCCTTGATCATGACCATCAGGAGGTTCGATGCCACCTGACGTTCGATGCCCAGCTTTGGCAGACCTTCGTCAAGAAATTTCAGGAGCGCGATGGATCGCTTCACCCGGAAGCGACCGATTTCCTCGAACGCCTCATCAATTTCAGCCTGCTTGGCAAAGCTGAGAAATCCGCGTCCTTGGATCGCGGTCGGATAGGGATAGCGAGCGAGCGCGCGTTTCAGCTGGTCAGGATCGGAGGCACCGCTGGGTTCGTAATAGTAGATTGTGTCAGGCGCCTCTGTGACGCGGAGCCAATTGGACGTGAGCCGTTCCGGTTGGCTGATGAGTGGGATCGCGCCGCGTCGCCGGAACAGTTCCCAATTTGGGTTGATACGCACGGCGTCCGCATGGCGGGGAACCTTCTGCCGCTTGAGCGCGTCCAGGAGCAACATCAACCCCTCGCCCCATCCGCGAACGAAATCGACAGCAACCGTGTCGCCGATGCCTTTGACCTTTCGGCCTGCTTCAAGTCGCAGCGGAAGTATAAACCGCTTGTCGCCGCGACGCTCGGCCACGTCGAGCGCTATGTCGATATCGTCCTGGACGATAGGATCGTCGAGAGTCGCGTTCTTGCTGACGAGCAGAACCTTGGCGGCTCGGTTCTCTAGTGCTTGGTTGATTTCTCGGCGCCAGCGATCGCCTGGTTCCAGCGTGAGAATGTCGGCGAAAACCTGATAGCCCTCGGCTTCCAACTTCGGTGCAAGCCAGAGCGCGAACTCATCGTCGATCGGCGAGGATTTTATGATGAAGAGGGTGTCGCGCTTAGTCGACGCCGCGGCGGCGTTCGATGCCGGCAGCAACTTCGCGAGCGTAAGAGGAATAGCGGCCTGCTTTGGGAGCGCGTCCGCGACGGCTCCGGTGATCAGGTTTTTCAGGACCGCGCTACTCTGCTGCCAGAGCTTCGGGTGGGCCGTTTCGATGTCTGGAAATTTGCGCAGCAACGCCTCGAGATCCTGCGGGCCGAATAGGTCGCCGGGACTGATGAGCGCTGGGCCGATGACCTCACCTAATTGCGTCTTGTTGGCCGGGGTGAGCGCCGCCGATGTGGCAAGGATGTATCGCTTCGCCTGAAGCGCATCGATCGACGCACGCTCAGACTTCATTTTCGCCTTCAACTTGGCGAAGCCGGACCGATAATAGTGCTTGGCCTGCAAGATCACATTGCCATCTGCAGCAGCGTGTCTGCCGTCCATCCCATCGTCGGGTCCGTCGGGGAACGCCTCGAAGCGGATACCCAATTCCCGACCAAGTAAATCCCGGGTCAGATCCTCGAAATCGGCAGGAGAGAGCGACGAGAAATCATAGGTCATGTTCTCTAATTGTCCGCGACCCCGCCTTCGTGGTCAAGTAGAATAGAATGAGGATAAAACCGGCATTGGATCGTCTCGATCGATCCAATTTGGATGGAATTTCCTTGGAGCTTCGTCGCGGCCCGGTGGCCTCCGCGGTTGAGAGCAACTGCGGGCTGTGCGAACTATCGTGGCGGGGGAATCGGCATGACGTGGCAACAAATACTCGGCCGATCGGTCCGATTTCGCAAAGACGGCGCAGCGTAATGGCGAGGTTCAGCCACTATCAGACTCTCGATCCCTCAGCATATCAGGTTTCTCGCGAGCTGTTCAATCGCGCGGATCGCGAACCGCCCTCTATGATGGCGTTCATATTCCGATGGATGGGATTCAACGGATGGATGGCGGCCGTCACGGGATGTGAGCGGGACTACGAAATGATCAACGCGCTTGCGGCCGAACCGCGTATGATCGCGGCATATGATCAGCTTTTGGTCGATCGTCCGGACTTCAAGTTCGAGGTCGACGCGTTCGCCGCGAACTGGCCGGTGCTCAATGTCGCGCACGTCCGTGCCAAGCTCGGCTTCGATGCTTTTCGACGCTACGACCGCATAGCGTTATTGATTGAGTGCGACGCTCGACAGGTGAAGCGGCAGCCTGTGGGATGGGTGGCCGGCGCCACGGCAAGTTGGGAACAGCTGTTGCGCACGCTCTATCAAGTTCGTTGCAACCTGTTTCACGGCGAAAAGTCGGAGCAAGCCGTACGTGATCGCGATCTCGTTTTCGCGTCGGACCGCATCTTGAAGCATTTCCTGGCCGGAGCGGGCTGCCTCGAATGGCATGATGTGTGAGTAGCCTGGCGCTCTGGACGGTCGATAAGACCGTAACCCGTGAAAGTTGCCTGTCGGCTACCGGCCCAATTCCAGCCAACCTGCGACGCTGGTCACGCAACCGCTGAGCGTCCGTTCTTGGCGAGAGCTGTCGTTTGATATGTCGCGTGCGAACGTCGGGAATGTCCCACTTTTAGCCGATCTGCGTCCTCGACACGTCGCTTACGGCGACTGGATCAGTCTACATGAATGAACGACCGAAGCTCGGAAGCGAGCAGGGCAGCCTGAACGTCCACTTGTGGGTCAAAATGAACCAACTGCTCAGTTCCTCCCGGTTGACTGGCCGGGTTCGCGATCATATTGTTGCGCCCACGGGCAACCGTTGCGTCGAGACGTCGTCGACTCCCGAGGAGCGACTGAGTCGACAAGAAAGGCGAGAGTACCTGACTCGCTTTACGCAAGCCGTCGTCGACGCGGCTTGCATGCCTACCCGAGCAGGGAGGCAGTGGATCCGGTAACGGGTCGGACCAGACTGTCAGGTGTCACGGTCTTCTCAATATCCAAGAGGAGACTCCAATGTCGATTTCTGCTGAGGAATTCACGCGCGCAACCACGTCTGACGTGATCGTTGCGCAGGTCCCTACGAGAGAAGCACCATCGATCGTCGGCTTTGCAAAGCAGATGCTACGCCGAATGTTGGGAACCATGACTTCAGCGGGCACTTCGTCCAGCAAGCAGAAAGCCGTGGATCAGAAAACGGACGAGCGGCGGCGTGCGGCCGAGGTGAAACAGAAGGAGAGTGACAACCGCTTCACGTCACCAGAATTGATCCGCGCGATCGAAGATAGCTTTGGTCCGATCGACTTCGATCCATGCTGGCACGAGGCGAGCGCGGTGAGGCCCGGAGCGTATCTGGACGTTCGCCAGGGACACAACGGCCTTCGGGATGAGTGGGCCGGGCGGCTGGCGTTCGTTAACCCGCCTTGGTCGTCGCAGGACAAATGGGTTAAGCGGGGGCACGACCAGTGGGCGAAGGGCAACGCAACTACGGTCCTGTGCCTCGTGCCCGCGAAAACCGACACAAAGTTCTTTCACGCAATCCTAGCTACAGAAGCGGATGTCTACTTCCTTGAAGGCCGTCCGCGCTTTTTCAAGGAGGATGGCACATCCGAGGCAACGATGGTCAGTACGATGCTGGTTATGTTCGGTGCCAGCGATGAGCAGAAGATCCGCTTCAGTGAACTGGTCCGAGGCTCGTGGTGGTTGCCGAGCCGATCTTCGCCGATCCTCGTCAGTGAACTCGGGACTGGCGGGCCTTACGCATTTAGAAGTTGCAGTGTCTCTTCCTGTGTCACTTCGTATCCTCGCAGCCTGATCATCGACACCGTTCTATGCGCACCATTGAACGAGCGCGCCTGTAGGACGCATATCTAGCAGCCGCATAGTCTTGACCCTGCAACTTCAGGAGACGAGCTGGCGTCCAGCGGTGTGCGCCGCTGGATCGCTTTTCACCTAACGTTGTCATTCTCTTCCTTGATAAGCCGTTCGCGGGCGTCGCAGGCGATCACCGGGTCGTCGTTCGAGACCCAGGCGACGACGTTCTTCTCGCTGCAATAGCAGCGCAGACCCTTGCGGGTCAGGTACCAGTCCTTGGCGGGGCAGGTGGCGCAGGCAGGTTCGGGGTTGGGATAGATGCCGACCGGGAGCTGCGCGAGGACGCTGCTGTCATCCTTGCCCATGCAGCGTTCGACCGAGCCGAACCACGTTTTGACCTGTTCGGTGGAAGACATGTTGCTTTCTCCGGATAAGCGTAAGGGATCAGGCGGCGCCACGATCGAACCACGTCTTGACGAGTTCGACGAACCGCTCGTTGACGAGGCGGGCGTATTCGAGGCGGAAGCTGGGATGCGCTTCGGTCATCGGCTTGATCTTGATGGTGAACCCGCCGCGATGATCGGGCTGGATGGCAGCGATGACGCGGTCGTGGCGGTTGCGTACTTCGACTGCCTTGATCTCGGTCTTGAAGCGTCCCGGGTTTCCTGGAGGCTCCCACTTGTGAGTAGGAGCATCGGTAATGAGCAAG
>NZ_LMKU01000020.1:0-7487 GCF_001421635.1 Sphingomonas sp. Leaf25 | reverse complement strand
GGAACTCGATATGGCCGCATGACCCAAACCTAAATGCCTCCAGGAAACCCGGGACGCTTCAGGCTGTAATCCACCAATAATGTCGTCAAAGCTGGGCGCTTTAGGATCGAGCAGCCACCATGCTTATGAAACCGGCAACAGGGTGCAGGGCCCGCCGCGAGTCCGCAAGTCTCGCCTTTCACGCCGCCGTTGGCTATTCCGACGCGATGCGCCGTGCCCTGTCCTCACCCTCTACCTCGCTGTTCGAGCAAGCCAATGTGCAACCGGAGGAGCTCGATGCCGCTATCGAGGATCTTGTGTGGGCCAAGGCGTCCGCTATTCTCCGCTTCGATCATCCGCTACTACGGCAGGTGCGCGCTGCTACCGGCGTCAACCTGGTCCAGGTAGCCCGACGCTCACGAAACCTGCTGATCGAGATCGAACAGCGCAGTGAGATCGGTCCTTCTTGGCAGTATCGTGAGCATACGCCGCGCCGGTGTACCTTTTCCTGCCGGGGACAGCTGCCTGCGACCATAGAGACCGCACTTCAAGGTGAACTTCTCGAGCAGCTGGTAATCCCGGCGGCCGCGTTGCAGGGTATCACCATCGCGAACGTCGCCAAGAGCGGCGACGGATGGTTGAACATCGATGTTGCTCCATCCTGGCACCGCTTCTGACATTGAGTGAACCGCGGACGGTGCAACCGAAGCCCTTTCGGAGCCGGGTAATGTTGGGTAGCGTCTGGCTATGACCGAGGTGCCTTCAGAACGCCTGTCGTCGAGCCACCTCGAGGATCTTGCCTTCATCGTCCTGTCCGCTCGACCTGACGCAGCCGACTTCAACCCTTACGTCGAGTTGAACGACGATGCCCGCGCGCGACTGAGATCACGGCTGAAGCAGCTTGCGCGATACGATTTCCCTTCCTCGTTGAGCGAGGACAAATCACTGCGCCGCGGGTACACATTGCGGCAGTGCTGCAGACTGACCGTCGGGCTCTTGCTGCTGGACGCCCATCTGCCCGCAAGCCTGGCGGTTATGTTGGCCCGCAATAATGAGGTCAGCTTCCTGCGCGCGATAGCGAGCCGACTTGCTGCCGACAGCCGAGGCGATGCCACACCGGAGGATCTGTTGAGCGTGATCGTGTCCGGCGAATTGCAGGACACGCTTGCTTCGCCTGCTTGGATCGCCGCGGAGTCGGGTCGAGTGAGGCTGGTACGTCGAGACGAACTCTCGCAGCTCTGGGCTGACGACCTGGCAGGATCCGGTGCCCGCTTGGTGGTGGATATGGCGACGGCGGCGGGCGCGTTGTGGACCTGGATCAGCAGCCGGCGACTGATGACCGATCTGGCGCGGGTGGCGCTGATCGCTGATATTGACCACGAAACGGGTCCGGGCTTTGTTTTCGTCGAGGACGGAAAACTGCGCCGATAGCGGAGCTTAGCTATTATGGCGCTTTTTAGCGCCGAGCACTTTACATTCTGATATAGTGGGTTATGTATCTGCCCTGAGCGATGGCCGGCGAGTGGCGCCTGTCAGCTCATGATGGAGTGCAGACATGTTGCATGACGATTTCGAGCAGGCGCCCTTCGGGGCGATCGAGTTCGCCGATAACCCGGAGGCGCGCTGCGCCTGCCTGATCCTGATGGACGTCTCGGGGTCGATGAAGGGCGATCCGATCGCCGAAGCCAACCGCGGCCTGCAGCAGTTCGCCGAGGAACTGCGCGAGGATCGCCTCGCAAGCCGGCGCGTCGATGTCGCGGTCATCACTTTTGGTGACAAGGTCGATGTCGTCGCCCAGTTCGGCTCGGCGCAGACCTTCTACCCGCAGCCGTTGGTCGCCAACGGCTCTACCCCGATGGGTGAGGCGATCGAGACGGGCGTGGACCTGGTGGCCGCTCGCCAGGCGGAATACCGTAGCAACGGGATCGCCACCTACCGGCCGTGGATCTTCCTCGTCACCGACGGCGCGCCGACGGACAGCTGGGAGCGGGCCGCACGCCGCATCCGTGATGGAGAGAGCCGCAACAGCTTCTCCCTGTTCGCGGTCGGCGTCGGAGGCGCCGACATGAAGACGCTGTCGCAGATTTCGGTCAAGGCGCCGGTGGCGCTCAATGGCCTGGCCTTCGGCGACATGTTTCGCTGGCTGTCGAGTTCGCTGTCGGCGATCTCGCGTTCCAGCGTCGGCCAGGCGGTCGCGCTCAGCAATCCCGCGGGTCCGGCGGGCTGGGCGACCATCGTCTAAGCCATGCCTGATTGGACCTGGGCAGCAGCGTCGCGGCGCGGCACTGCGCACGTCACCACCGGCGATGGCCTTCAGGACGCCTATCGTGTCCTGACGGTTGCCGGTTTCATCATCGCGATCGCCTGCGACGGGGCTGGCAGCACCCGCTACGGTCGTTTGGGCGCTGTGATCGCCACCCGTGTGCTGTCGCGGCGCGCAGCCAAGTGGGTCGGCCGCCATCGCCGCCTGCCCTCGCCGGTCATGATGGAAATGTGGGTGGCGGAGGTCCGCCTGGCGATCTTCGTCCATGCCGACCGGCGTGGCTGTGCCATGGGAGCATTCGCGGCCACCCTGGTCCTGGCGATCTCGAACGGCATCTCGACCCTCACCGCGCATGTCGGGGATGGTGCCGTCGTCGCCCAGTGCGCCGGCTTCAACGAGATCATTGCACTCAGCTGGCCCGAAAGCGGGCAGTACGCCTCGACGACTTTTTTCCTGACCGATGATGCCGTCCGCCTGCGTATCGGCATCGTAACCGATATCGCCGTCGATCGAGTGGCCGTCCTGACCGACGGACTTGAACGCCTGGCGCTCGATTTCGCCGGGAAGGCTGCGCATGCGCCGTTCTTTCGCAGCATTTTCGGCCCGGTCGCGTCCAGCATTTGCGTCGGTCGCAACCAGCGGCTCAGCGCGCAGTTGGCAGACTTCCTCTCCTCCGACAGCGTCAACGCTCGTACCGACGACGACAAGACGCTGGTGGTCGCAGCACTCCGGTGAATGCCCCTGCCCTGCTTTGCGCTGGCGTTCCCGTAGCGACAGGGGAGCGGATCGGCCGTGGCGGCGAGGGTGAGGTGTATGCCGTCCGTGGCGATCCGTCCCGCGCCATCAAGCTCTACCTGCAGCCCGATGCCGCACACGAGGCAAAGGTTCGCGCAATGATCGCGGCGCGGCTGGCCGAGAAATGTGTGAGTGTCACTTTCCCGTTACAGATCGTGCACCGCGCGGATGGTAGCCTGGGCGGCTTCACCATGCGGCGGGTAAGCGACAGCCTGCCGATCTTCGAATTGTTCGCCAGCGGATCGCGCCGCGAACGGTTTGCGCGCGCGGATTGGGCTTTCCTCGTGCGTACCGCGACCAATGTGGCGCGTGTCGTCGCTCAGGTTCATGCTGGCGGTGCCGTGATTGGTGACGTCAACAGCGCAGGTTTTCTGGTGTCGCAGCGTGCAACGGTGACGCTGATCGACGCCGACAGCTTTCAGGTCGCAGGCCATCGCTGCCGGGTCGGCATGCCGGAATATACGCCATCAGAATTGCAGGGCATGCGGTTCGGCGAGGTCGATCGTACGGTTGATCACGACGCCTTCGGTCTGGCCGTCATGATCTTCCAGCTGCTGGCACTCGGCCGCCACCCTCATGCGGGCGTGCGCAACGGGCGCAGCATTCCGCTGGAAACCGCGATCACCCAAGCGCGCTTCGCCTATTCGCTGATCCGCAACGTCGGCAGCATGCCGCCGCCCGCCGCGCTGACCCTGCGCGACTTGCCACTTGGTATCCGGACTCTCTTCGAGCGCGCGTTTGCATTGAGAATGGGTCCACGACCGACAGCCCAGGAATGGGTCAGCGAACTCGCGCTGCTCGAGGCAGGGCTGGTCCGCTGCCTGAACAATTCTGCACATATCATTCCCACGCTTGCGGTGCCGTGCCCGTGGTGCAGGATCGAGAAAGCACTGGGACAGTCTTTATTTCCGGCATCGCGTCCCGGCGGATCAGCACTGCAGCCGGTCCGCACCGATCTTCACCATGAAGTTGCTCGGGTTGTACAATATGCCAGGGACCATGCCGGAGAGGATATCCAGCCGTTGTGGCGGCGCTGCAATGTAGTGCCAAGCAAGGCGGCCGTAAAACTCCTCGCCCAGGACGGGAAGGTCCCAGCGGGGCCGATCGCTGCGTTGCAGGTTCAGCTTGGTCTGGACAACCAGCGTACTAGGCGCGTGTTCGTCGAGCGGTACAATGCTGCTCAGGCTGCTGCAGCGCAGGCTCTGGACCGCTGGCGCATTGATCTTGGCGTGTGGGAGATCAACACGCGGGCAGAGAAGCTGCAGCAGAACCTGATCGGTTGGGACCGGCTACGAGCCAGCACGCCGGTCCTGCTGGCGCAGGTGACGGAGCGCGCCGTCAGCGGAGCAGCAATCGAACGCATGCGGACCATGCCGCTCGATACCGCCGGCGTTCCCGGCATTGGAGAAAACCTGCGGTCGCATCTCGTGCGGCACGGTGTCGCGACGGCGGCGGACGTCACCCGGGCAGTTCTGAGCACTATCTTTAACCTGGGCGAAGCGCGCAGCGCGGCGCTCCTGCTCTGGCGGGACCGGATCATGGTGAAGGCGCAACGTTCCATCGTGGGCAATCGACCGCTTCTCGACGGTGCGATTGCGGCGGGAATGACCGCCATGCGTGGTCAGATCGCGAACGCCGAGGATGCGCTCCGCGCGCAGTGCGCGGATCTCGAGCACCGCGTGTCGAAGATTCGCAAGCGCGTCTGGCTGGTCGACCGGCAGGTCGAAGACGCGCTACACGACCGTGACCAGGCAGCGATGGATCTGGAACTGCTCGGGATCGACAACAAGGCTCTGCTCGCTCTGTCGAAAGTGCCGCCGTCGCCTGCGCAGACTGTGGCCCCGCCAAAGGCGAAGAAGAGACCTAAGACGGCGAAGCGTCAGCCGGTCGTCTGCCCAGCCTGTGGCGCGCCGATGGTCAAACGCTGGGCCAATGCCGCTAAGACCAGTAACAAGCTGTTTCTCGGCTGCAGCACCTATCCACGCTGCAGCGGATCCCGCCCTGTTCACCGCAAGCCACGAAGCCCGTGATTCCGGTATGCGGCCCCGCCGACGTTACTGTCCGCGCCGGTCGGTCAGCCGCGAGCACGGCGGAAGGCTGTGCTCTACGCACGTCCGATGAAGTTGACGATTTTGTAGCTGCGAACTGCGACGTGCGGCAGCAGGCTGGTGAACGTCGTCAGATCAAGCGCTGCGTGGAGCGCATGCTGCAATGCCCGACGCTCTGCTCTGGTCGGACGCCGGTCCCAGGTCGAAGCGGTGATAACAGAAGTTGCAGTGGGGGCCAGGAGCCGCTTTCGCGCTCCGTGATTCGAGACGACGAGCCGGATGCCGATCAACGTGGCGACGAACTCCGCAAGGACGCCAGGGAGAAACCGGAAGGCCGCATAAGCAAGCGCAAGCGTCAGCAACGTCGACATAAACCAATCTCCTTTTCCCCGGCAACTGCTGGATCACGGTCCCTCCCGCTATCAAACCCGCATCTGATGCGCGCAGGATGTCGCACGTCTGGAGAATGCCCGCGACTGACATGGCTGGCGAACATCGAAGCGGGCGACAGCTTGATACATGGATCGCGCGTCGCCCTCCCCTATGCCGCTGCGTTCAGCAGATCGGCAGCATTCGGACGACGGCGGCGCGCGCCCTCCCCTTGCCCCCGGTCTGGAAGACCTGGTCCGGCTGATCGCCCGGCAAGCCGCCCGCGAACATTACCGTTCGACACAGGTCGAGACCAATCCCGCACAAGACTGATGGATCGCTTCTCATGTTGATTAAGACTTTGCCGCGTATCGCGTTGTATGGTCGCCACTCCACGGTGATGCAGACGGCGACATCGAGCGCCGACCAGGCGGCATCCTGTATGAAGCTGGTCGATTATCTCGGCGGCACGGTGGTGGCGACCTATCTAGACCCCGAGCAGTCCGGCTATCGCCGCGACCGCCCCGGCTTGAAGAAGCTGCTGCGCGACGTCGAGACAGGTGTCGTCGATCTCGTCGTATGCGAGGCACTCGACCGGCTCGCGCGCGACGCTGAGGACGTCGCGTTCCTCGGCAAGAAGCTGATGTACCACCGCGTCGCGCTGCACACGGTTTCCGAAGGTCACGTCGATGAGATCAAATTCGCTGTGGCGGGTTTGCTGGGTGCGATCTTCCTCAAGCACCTCATCGACAAGACCGTGCGCGGCATGGAGGCCGCAGTACTCGCCGGGCGCTTCGCGGGCGGCCGGGCGTACGGCTACAAGCGGGTGATCAGCTTCGACGGTCGGGGCGAACTCATTCGAGGATTGCTGGAGGTCGACGAAGACAAGGCCTTCGTTGTTGACCGTATCTTCGCCGAGTTTGCCGCGGGGGCCTCGTCCATCCAGATCGCTACTGGCCTTAACGCCGACCGCATTCCCGGACCTCGCGGTGGGCAGTGGAATGCGTCGACCATTCGTGGGGACCCGAAGAAGGCGGTCGGCATCCTCAACAACCCGCTTTACGTTGGGCGGCTTGTCTGGGGGCGTCGTCAGTGGCGTCGCAACCCCGACAGTGAGCAGCGCGAGCGCCGCTACCGGCTGCGCGACCGCGCCGAGTGGGTGGAAGTGGCCGTGCCCGAACAGCGCATCATCCCGGACACGCTATGGGATAGTGTCAGTGAGCAAATCGAACGACGCCGCCGTACCGACGCACAGGTGCCGGTAGCCCGCCAGAATCGTAAGAAGCATCTGCTCTCCGGGCTTATCCGCTGCAGCTGCTGCGGCGCAGGCTATACCATCTCCGGCAAGGACTATTACCGCTGCGCCGGACAGAAGGAGCGCGGCACCTGCACAAACCGACTTTCGGTACGCAAGGGGCCGCTCGAAGTAGCCACGCTCGCAGTCTTCCAGCACCATCTGCTCACCGAAGAGCATGCGCGGCTGTTTGCCGACGAGTTTGCGCGCGAGATGGAGCGCCTGAACCAGGCGATGATCGACCAGGAACGTACGTCAAGCGACCGGCTAACCATCGTCACGCGCGAAATCGACAATCTGGCGGCAAACATGCTCGCTGGCGTTGCCAGTCCGACGTTGATCAAGCTGCTATCGGACCGAGAAAACGAAAAGGCCGCACTGGAGGCCAGAGTGGCACAGCGCAGGCCCAACAAGCCGGCTTCACCAGTTCTCCCGCACCCGACGCTGATGCGCTTGTTTGAGGAAAAGGTCAGCAAGCTGCGCGAGACGCTCGACGATGAACCCGTTCGCGGCGAAGCCGCCGAGATCCTGTCGACGCTCATCGAGAGCGTGACGATCTACCCCGACGAGCCGTGCGGTCCGGAAGCGGAGGTCGTTGCGAAAGTGTCAGATCTGCTGGGGTGGGCCACAAACGACAACGCCGCCCCGAAGGGCGGCGTGTGTAGTTCTATGGCGGTGGTTGCGGGGACAGGATTTGAACCTGTGACCTTCAGGTTATGAGCCTGACGAGCTACCGGGC